>DASRHQ010000022.1:0-8249 GCA_035650455.1 Solirubrobacteraceae bacterium | reverse complement strand
CCGACTTCGAGGTCACAGGGCTCGTTCGCGATGGGGAGTGGCGGGACCCCGGGTATCTCGAAGCGGCCAGGAAGCTTCTCGTATCACGGTACGACCTGAAGCTCGGCATCTGGGATCTCACGGACAACGAGACTCTTCGACATGCACTTCTCGCTCCAGCACCAGCCACATCGCCTCCTGGGCCGGTGGCACTTCCCTCTGCCGCAGACGCGCGGGGAGAACGAGCCGCCGCCAGGATCGCCCGCAGACGAGAGGACGATGACGGCTGAGGAGACAGCCTCGGCCTCATGATCGACGGCGACAAATCGAGGCCGCAAAGCATGCGCCCGGGCTTCGTGCCCGACTCCGGCGGTGGCGAACGTGCCTAGGAACTTGGGGTGCCTGCCGGAGAATCTTCCTGCGCCACGACGATGGCGTCCCATTCTGGGGACGGAGCGAGGTCGATGCGGCTGACCGTGCCCGACACGCGCTGCCCCGTAGCCGTGTACACGTCGATCGGCTCACCGACGCGCGATGGGATTTTCAAAATCTCAGCGATGACCTCACCGGCTCCGCCAGCTCGTTCCATGATGACCGTCACACGGGGCACGACCCCCATCGTGCCTGCGCCGGCGGACTGACTCTGGTGTCAGTCACGAGAGATGGTTCAGCCACCTCTTCTTGCCCGACGGCTTCCCACGACCGCACGATCAGCGCCAAAGCGACGAGATTGCCTTGCTCACGAGCACGACTCGCATGTGAACGTCGCCCGTCGCGAGCTGGACAGGCTGGTCAGCCGCGATCGCGCCAGCGGCGACCGCCGCCTGCAGCTGACTCGCGCGCTCGTTGCCGTCGATGAGGACGCGCTCCCCGTTCTCGGGACTCCGAACGCAAACTAGTAGCCAGTCGGGATCCCACCTGAAGCCGACCCGTGGCGCCAGCTGGAGATCGCCGACACGGTTGCTGCCGCCGGTCACGTCTGCCCAGCGGCCGCCGGCTTCGGCGCCGATAAAGCGGAGGTCGGCCACCTCCCCGGCGCGAATCTCCGTTTGATCCCACCGCTCGACAATGGGCGGCGCGAACCAGTCGATGATGCCGCCGGTGTTCTTGCCCCCGGCTGCCAGCCATCGTGCACGCACGGTCTCAAAGTCGACGCCAGCCAAGTGCGCATCTTGCCGTCTAGTAGCTGAGCGACGGCGACTGCGCGGCCCCAGGTGGCGCTAGAAGGTCTGCTCGGGTTCTGTAAATTCGGCGGCGGGGGCCGTTCGCTCTTGGGGCTGGAAGGCGCATTCCTTATATGGGGGGATGTGTCACTTTTCGGTCCTCGAATGGGCTTCTCTGTATGCGAGGCACGTTCGAGTTCTGACGAGCGCGCGTCCTTCCCAGACCTGTTTTGGCTCCTCTGCTGGCCCCGAGATGAACTGGGGAAGCGAACTGAGATCAGGTTGTTGGAGCCGCGCTTTGCGCGGCTGAGCGACGAGCAGCGCCGCGAGGCGGTGGCGCTGCTCGCCGATCTGTTGCTGGATGCGGCCCGAAGACGGGCCGGCGTTTTCGCCGGCGTTTCGGCTGGCGTTATCGATGGCGCTTCCGGCAGCGTCGTCCCGTTCCCGGAGAGGCGCGCCAGGGCGCGCCGTTGCGCGTGATGCGGCCGAGGCGGGACGCCGACATAAGAGGGTCACTGTCTGATTCTTCTTCTTCGTCTGCGCGGAAGGCGCGGCCGGTGCGGGTGAGCGCGGAGCGGGTGTTCGAGCTGGCGCGGCATCTGACCGAGCGTGACCGGGAGGTCGCCAGCGTGCTGTTCGAGCAGCAGGTGCTGACCACCGATCAGCTGAGGCTGCTGTTCTTCTCGTCGAGGCGTCGGGCGCAGGATCGGCTGCTGTTCCTCTATCGCCAGCGCGTGGTCGATCGCTTCTACCCGCCGGCCCCGTTCGGCCTGGGGAAGCCGCAGGCGCACTGGCTCCTGGACGAGGCTGGGGCGATCCTGGTGGCTGCCCGGCTCGGGGTGGAGCGCAAGAACCTGGGCTGGCAGCGTCGCGACGACTGGGGCTCGCATCCGCAGCTTGCGCACCGGCTGGAGACGAACCGGTTCGTCACCGGCCTGATCGCGGCTACCCTTGACGATCCGCGCCTCGGCGTCGTGTGGTGGGCGGGGCCGGCGCAGGCGGCGCGCCGCTTCGATCTCCACCGGCGCCTGCCCTCGCCGCGGCCCGATGCGGGCTTCGAGCTCTCCTGCCTGGCAGGGTCGATCGAGTGCTATCTGGAGTGGGACCGGGCGACCGAGACCACGCAGCGGCTGCACGACAAGCTGCGCGCCTACATGCGGGTCTGCGAGATGTGGGCCTACAGCGAGCTGCCGCCGATCAGCCTGCTCGTGGTCGTCCCGACAACGGCGCGGCTCACCGCGGTGGAGACCGTGGTCGCCAAGCTGCGCGAGGATCCCAAGTACCGGTTCTTCAGCGGCTGGGGCCTGTACGGGGCGACGGCGGAAGACCTCACCCGGCAAGGGCCGCTCGGCAGCGTGTGGTGGCCGCTCAGCGACCGCGGCTCGGCCCGTGCCCTCACCCAGCTCACGCCGCGCGGCCCGGCCGCCGATCCCGCGGCTGCGCTCGGGCGCCGTTGGCGGCACGAGCGGCCCGACTTCTGGCTGCAGCTCTCGCCGCTCGGCCGGGCCGCGGCCGAGCCTCGCGAGGTCGCGGAGGTCGGCGAGGAAGCTCCCGCTGCCGCCCAACCAGGCGGCGCCGATGTCGCACAGGCGGCACGTCCAACCACGGATACCGACCTGGCCGACATGCGACACCCGGCCGCCGACGACGGCTTCCTGGCGCGCCGCCGGGCCGAGCTCGAGGAGGAGCTGCGGGCCGATATCGCCGCCGCCCAAGCGCGCCGAGACGGCCGCGCCGGGATGGACTTGGTCCGTCCGAGATGACTGGCTTCATGGACGACCCAGAGCCCGACGAGGAGGGGTCATGGCGATAACCCGGGTCTGCATCTACACCCGCATCTCCACCGACGAAGAGAACCAGCCCACCTCGCTCCACTCCCAGCGCGAACGGCTGCAGGCGTTCTGCAAGGCGCAGGAGGGCTGGCGGATCGTCGCCCACAAGCAAGACCAGGCCACCGGCACCAAGCTCGACCGGCCCGGACTGCAAGCAGCGCTCGACCTTACCCGCTCCGGTGCGGTCGACATGCTGCTCGTCTACCGCGTCGACCGCCTTTCCCGGAAAGTCAGGCAGCTCGCGCAGCTGACCGAGGAACTGGACGCGCTCGGTGTCGTCCTCAAGTCGGCGAGCGAGCCGTTCGACACCGGCTCGGCGGCGGGTCGGATGATGCTGCAGATGCTGGCGGTGTTCGCCGAGTTCGAGCATGCCACCATCGTCGACCGCATCAGCGCCGGCATCGAACGCCGCGCCAAGGAAGGCCGCTGGTTCGGCGGCCGGCCACCCTTCGGCTACACGTTCTCCAGCGAGGAGCGCGTGCTCGTCCCCGACCCCGTGAAGGCGCCGGTCGTGCGGCGGGTCTTCGACCTGTACGCGTGCCAGCGGCTTGGCACGCCTGCGATCGCTCAGCAACTCCGGAACGAAGGCGCACCTGCACCATCCGCTGGCTGGGGACATCCGGGGGTGCACTGGATCATCAACAACCCGACCTACGTCGGGAAGATCCGCTGGCGCGACAAGGTCTTCGACGGGATCCACGAGCCGCTGGTCGACGAGTTCACCTTCGCCAAAGCGCAAGCGATCCTCGCCGAGCGCGGCGAGCACGCTAAACGGCGCGGCAACGCCAGCGACTTCCTCCTCTCCGGCCTGCTGCGCTGCGGCAAGTGCGGCAAGGCGTACATCGGCATGTCCGCGAACGGCAACGGCGGCCGCTATCACTACTACGCCTGCACCGGCCGTCAGAAGTACGGACCGAAAGCCTGCACCGGCGAACGCCTCCCTCGCGACAAAGTCGACGAAGCCGTCCTCCATCAACTCGTCTCCATCTACCGCGACAAAGACATCGTCGCCGACGCCATCACTGACGCCAACGCCGAGACCGAGAAGCGCCGACCGGAGTTCGAGCAGCGGCTCGCCTCCATCGGCGCCGAGATCGCTCGCGCGGAGCAAGCGTTGGAGCGCTACTACGAGGCCTTCGAGCAGGGCAAGCTCTCACCCGAACGCTGCCAAGACCGCCTCACCCGGCTCCAAGCGCGCCTCGAGGACCTCCACGCCCAGCAAGCCGAACTCGCGCTCGCCGCGCCGGACGAGGCGACACACGCTCCAACCCCCGCCCTCGTCGCCGAAGTCGGCGACCTGCTCGAAACCGTCCTCGGGGAAGGCGACCCGCAAAAGGCGAAAGCCCTCCTACGACTGCTGATCGACGAGCTGCGCGTCAACGGCCGAGCCGAGATCCTCCCGACCTACCGGCTCGTCACACCCGCGGTTTGCGCAATGTCCGAAAAAGTGGGCGCGGCTGGGATCGAACCAGCGACCCCTCGCGTGTGAATCGCTCTTGGCGCTGGCCGTCAGTTGGCGGTGCGGCGTTTCCTGGCTTGGCTCTGCGAAAGGGGTTGCGAGACGGTTGTCGTGGCTGGTCGGTTGTGGCGACCTGAACCTCGCACCGATCTCGCACGGGGGAGCGAGCGGGTGACCCCTCAACTCCAGATCGTCGGGACTCGCGGCAATCGGCTTGACGCTGCCGGCTCCGGGGTCCGGTGCGAACCCCGTGCGAGCGCGTGCGAGTTCGGGCGAGAGCGAGTACTCGCACATGCCAGTGCTTGCAAATGTCACTTGATGGTTCTAGGCTCCGCCCATGGTCGTGCGGGCGGGGGTCTATGCGCGGATCTCGTCGGATCGTGAGGGCGACAATCTCGCGGTATCGCGGCAGCTCGCGGATTGTGAGGCGCTGGCAGAGCGCAAGGACTGGGCGATCACCGAGCGCTACATCGACTCGGATGTCAGTGCCTATCGCGGCAAGCTGCGCCCGAACTACCGGCGGATGCTGGCCGACATCGAGCTGGGCCACATCAACGCGGTCGTCGTCTACCACGCGGACCGCCTCCACCGGCACCCGCGGGAATTGGAGGACTTCATCGACCTCTGCCAGCGCATGGGCACGCGGTTGGCGACCGTGAGCGGCGACGTCGACCTGGCGACGCATGAGGGGCAGTTGATCGCCAGGATTCAGGGTGCCGTGGCCCGCAAGGAGAGCGACGACAAGAGCCGGCGCATCCAGCGCAAGCACGAGGAGCTGGCCCAGGCGGGGAAGGTCTCCGGGGGCGGATCGCGTCCGTATGGGTACGAGGCAGACAAGGTGACGATCCGCCCGGATGAGGCGGAGGTCGTGCGCAAGCTGGCTCGGCGTGTCTTGGCCGGCGACTCTTTGAAGGCTTTGGCCCGCGAGCTGAATGCGGACGGTATTCCGACCGCGCAGGGTGCGCAGTGGACGCCGATGGGCATCCGCAAGCTGATGCTCGCGCCGCGGATCAGCGGCCAGCGCGCGCATCGCGGCGACATCGTGGCCAAGGCGGAGTGGCCGGGGATCATCAGCGAGCAGGACGGAGCGAAGCTGCGCGCGAAGTTGCTCGACCCCGCCCGGCGGACGAACCGGGCCGGCCGGCGCTACCTGCTGCCGCGTGTGCTTCGCTGCTGCCACTGCGGGATGCAGCTCTACTCGCGCCCGCGAAGTGACGGCGTCCGGCGCTACGTCTGCGCGAAGAACTTCGGCGGCTGCGGCAAGCTCACCGTCCTCGCCGACCCGGTCGAGCAGTTCATCTCCGAAGCCGTCCTGCACCGTCTGGAATCGCCGCTCCTGCCGGAAGCGATCACCCGCACACCCGACGACGCCGAGGGGATGCAATGGCAGAACGCGGCCGAGGAAGCGCAAGCACAACTCGACGAGCTCGCAGCGATGTGGGGAGCGAAAGAGATCACCCGCGGCGAGTGGCAGACAGCTCGCGCCCCGATCGAGCAACGCCTGGACACGGCCCGCAAGAAGCTCGCCCAGGCCAACCGGCAGACCGCCATCGCCCCCTTCATCGGCGACGCCAAGCGCGTCCGCGACGAGTGGCCGAGCATGACCCTGACCCGCCAGTCCGAGATCGTCCGCGCGGTCTTGGAGTACGTCGAGGTCATGCCGGCCAAGCGCGGCTACAACCGCTTCGACCCCTCCCGCTTGCGCCCGGAATGGCGCGTCTGAGCCGGCGCCTTTGGCTGCTCACGGATCCCGGCCAGCTCGCAGACGTTCCGCAGCGTCGGTAGGTGCATGACTCGCGGTGGCAGCCCTTGGGCTATCGCCGTTTCCTCGGCCCAGCGCCGCGCCTCGGCTAGCAGCTCGTCAGACAGACCAGGCACACCAGTACGCCGGCGGCGCCCGCCAGCCCTCCACGTCGCTTGAGAACCACCGCCGCGTCGGCTCCGACCCCATCTGCTCCGACGCCAGCCCCACAACGGCCTCTTGCGAATCGGCCTGCAGCGGCAGCCGCTCCGGCTGGAAACCCTGGGCGACCTCGTAGCGGTGCAGGTGCGGGATCCGCTGGTCGGCGATGTTCTTGCTGACGTACTTGGCCAGGTAGCCGGCCGCCACTCGCGCTTCCTCGAGCGCGCCCGACCCGACCGGCAGATCCCCGATCAGCTTCCCGTGCACGATTCCGCGGCCCCAGACCTCCTTGATCAGCGTCTGCCGAACAAAGCGGCCGACCGCGAAGTGAACGTGCAGCCCGTGACCGCCCGGATGCCACTCCGGCACCCAGACATACGGGAACGCCTCGCCCAACTCTCGACGCAAGGCCCGGAAGAAACCCGCCACATCCCAGCGCAGCTCCTCCTGATCGAAACAGCCAGCTCCGGCATAGGTCAGCGTCCAGAACCGGTTGAGGCGGTTTGCGGCCGCGTACCGACGCAGCTTCGCCCGCGCCCTGCGGCCCGCCTCCACCTGCGCACGACCCGGATCAGAACCAGCGCCGCCAGGAACCCGCTCCGCCCGCAGCGTCGGAACGAAGCAGCCGCCACCCTCGGCAGCCTGCGGATAGAGCGTGAATGACCAATAGGCCCGCCCGCCAGGCGAGCCGATCAACCTCTTGAGAGAACTTCCGCGCCGTGTCGCTTCCGACTCCGGCCCACCACTCTGCGCATGCACCGCCAGAACACCCCCCGCGGGGTCAGGGACTGACGGCCCGCGAAACCTACAAACCCCACCGGACGACACACCCGAGACCGCTCCGAGTTACGTTGCTAATACAAGGGAAGACGGGTCGACGCTCCGCGCCGCCCCGAAAACCAGGAACAGCGCGCGCGGGCGCGCGCCCCGCCATCCGGCGGGGCCCCACGCGACCGCGGCGCATCCCGGCACCCCGATCAGCCGCGACTCTCGGAACCCGGCCCCCCATCCCCTGGAGCAAGAACATCCTTTACTGGGCGATGCTCCTACCCCGAAGCACTCGACCAGGCGATTCTCTCCACGCTTGGGCATGCTGTTGACCGTGCAGGCTGGACGGGGAGTGTTAGCTGCGATGGCCATGGGCGCTGCCGCGGCCAGTCTCTCCGCATGTGGCTCGTCCGGCCCGTCGGCGGCCGCCGCGCCGCGCCTGATGACGCACAGCTGTCTTGCTCCGAGACACTTCTACTCGCGTACAGCGATCAAGAGAGCCTTCCGCACGCATGGGCTACCGCTGCCGTTGACGAAAAAGGCAGCCCCGAACGAAAGCGGCGGAATCCCACGCGCCCTCAGAAGGGGCGAGTTCCAGGTGTTACTTACTCAGAATCGGGCAGTTGAGGTCTTCGTGCTCAACCGGCGTACTCCGCCGATGATCTACAAGCTCGCGTTCAACTGCGGCCAGGGCGACTACTTCACGTACACCTACGTCCTCGGCAACGTCGGAGTCGCGGTCTCGGACCCCCACCTCCAGCAAGCGAAGCAAGCCAAGGCTGCTCTACTCGACCTCGAGCGAGCTTGGTGATCCGCCAGCTCCTACGCCGCTTTAGATCGAGGCCTTCGTCACCCTCGATTGCCAAGGAAGGCGAGGCCGCGCGAGAGCGCGAGACAGACGCCCGTCTGGGAAGGCCAATTCCCGGAAAGAGCATCTCCCTGAGTGGCAAACCGGTCGACTTTGAAGCCGACCAAGAGCGGCCGCCGTACTGACCTGCCCCGGGTGACATTCCCGAGCTCAATGTCATTCTCGGTGGGTGGTGGCGTCCGGTGGTTGGCTGAGACTCGGAAGGGCGGCGGCTGACTCGATTCCCGATCGTCGCCCTGAGGGGCTGACTTTCCAGTGCTGTGTCGCCGCCGCCTTT
>DASRHQ010000021.1:0-2586 GCA_035650455.1 Solirubrobacteraceae bacterium | reverse complement strand
CGTGTCCAGGCTGGGCGGCGCCATCCTCCTCGGCGCGATCGGTGCCGCGATCATCGCCGCCATCCTCATCTTCGTCGTGTTCGGTGTCGGCGGGACCACTGCTCACAAGCAGCCGGTAGCGAAGAAGCCCGTAGCCTCGGGCCCGACGACGGCGACGACCGCGAGCACCAAACCGCTGGCTCAGATCAACCTCACCTCGCCGTCGCACGGCAAGGCCGTGGGCATCGCGGAGGTCATCAAGGCCGGCAGCACCACAGGCGTTGTGATCGTCGCCCAAGGGCTGAAGCCAAACACCGGCAAGGACGCTTATGCGGTCTGGCTGTACAACTCGCCCTCGAGCGCATATCGGCTCGGATATGTCAATGGAGTGACCTCGAGCGGCCGTCTGCAAACGGCAGGGCGTCTCCCGGCGAACGCCTCGAGCTACAAGCAGATCGTGGTCGCGCTGCAGCACGGTCCCTCGAACAAGCCCGGGTCGACGGTGCTGCGGGGCACGCTCTCGGGCGTCTAGTAGAACGTTTCCGGGGGAGCCACTAGCGCGCCTCGGAGACTGTCAGGCGTTCCAGCCCTTCCAGGGCCTCCTGCAGCCGCCTCCCGGTGGCCCGGCGCAGAAGCCAGCCGCCCGTCCGCGAGTACCCGCGGAGCTTCTGATGCTGGGCGATCGTGACCCTCGTCGAGCCATCTTGGGGCTCCAGGGCGACTTCGGTGACCGATTGGTTGAGCACCCGCTCAAACGGCGTGCCCACGACCTCCTGCTCGAAGGAAACGCGAGCCGGTCCTTGGCCCTGCGGCGGATCCGAGGCGATCATGCGAAAGTCCATACGCACGGCACGGCCCTTCTTGGTCGCGTAGACCTGAGTGAAGCGATCTGCGTGTACCCCCTCCATCCTCACCACGCCCGGCCACCAACGCGGAAAATGGTGTGGATCGGCAACCACATCCCAGATCGCGGGGGCCCGAGCGTCGATGAGCTGCGTCCGTCGTGCCACCATCTTTACGCGCTCAGCGTGCCTCAGTAGCGGATGAGCGAGTGCGCGGGGTAGGGCTCGAGGCGCTGCCGGCCGCCCAGAAAGTCCAGCTCGACGAGGAATACGCAGCCCACAACCTCCGCCCCGAGCCTGTCCGCCATCTCGCACACGGCCCGCGCCGTCCCACCCGTCGCCAGCAGGTCGTCGTGTAAAAGAACGCGCGTCCCGCCGGCGACGGCATCGGCATGCATCTCCAGCGAGTCGGTCCCGTACTCGAGCTCGTACTGCGTGCTGACTACCTCGTGGGGCAGCTTGCCGGGCTTGCGGGCGGGGACGAAGCCCACCCCCAGCTCGAGTGCGATCGCGGCGCCGAGGATGAAGCCGCGCGCCTCGGCCGCGACCACGATGTCCGGTGAAAGAGGGCGGGCAATCTCAGCCAGCGACTCGACCGCGGCCTTGAGCGCGACCGGCTCGAGCAGCATCGGCGTGATGTCCTTGAAGACGATCCCCGGGCGCGGAAAATCGGGGATGTCGCGCACAAAGGCGTGAAGGTCGACCTCGGAGCCGGTTGAGCGCCCCATCTAGGTGGCGATGCGGCGCAGATCGCGGATCAGCAGCAGATGCTTGAGATGCGTGGTGACCGAGGCCAGGTTCTCGAGCGCCTCGACGGCCTCCTTGCGTCGCTCGGGATTCCGGGAGCGCAGCGCGGGCGCGAGGATGCTCTGCAGCAGCTGGGCCTCTCGATCAGCCGAGGTGCGAAACACGCGCAGATTGCGTCCACCCACCCCGTAACGTGCCAGCTCGGAGACCGCGCGAATGATCTCGCGCTCGGTCTCGTCGAAGTATCGGCTGCCCGCCCTCATCTCTCCCTTGATCACGCCGAAGTCCACCAGCTCGCGAATGAGCCGTGGATCGGCGCCCGTCTCATCGACCACGTCATCCAATGAGTAAAGAGCGCCCGTCTCGCGGACGGTGACGGTTGAGCGCCGCAGCGAACGGCCGTCGCCGCGCGAGGCGACCTCGGGCTCGCTGCGACCCCCGGCGAGCTCCTGTCTTATCACGCGCAGCGGTAGAAACTCGTCGCGCTGCAGGCGCAGGATCGTGCGAAGCCGCTGTATGTCGTTGGGGGTGTAGAGCCGGTACCCCCCTTGCGTACGGCGCGGTGAGAGAAGCTTCTGGTCTTCCAGATAGCGGATCTTCGAGATTGAAATATCCGGAAACTCCTGGCGCAGCGCCTTGCACACGGCGCCGATCGTGACGGCTTTCTGGCGCGGCCTGGCGCTCTCCGGCTGCGGCGGCGGAAGCTCGATACTCGCGGCGGGTTCGTCTGTGGTCGCCATCACCCGTTCAGGAAAGCCAGTTTGTACTTGCCGATCTGCAGCTCATCCCCGTGCCGCAGGAGCTGGGACTCCACCCGCTGGCGATTGACGTAGGTTCCATTCAGCGAGCCGCAATCATCAAGGTGGTAGTCCTCGCCTCGCCGCACGATGATCGCGTGATCGCGCGAGACCGTCACGTCGTCGAGGAAGATGTCGGAGTCGGGATTGCGGCCCACGGTGAGCCTGTCGTCCTCCAGCGGGAAAGTCTCGCCCGCCCGTCCACCGCCCGCTCGGATCAC
>DASRHQ010000020.1:0-2280 GCA_035650455.1 Solirubrobacteraceae bacterium | reverse complement strand
CCGGGTGACCCGAGTTGGCCTTCTGCACCGCGTCCATGGAGAGCGTGCGGATCGTGTCCACGCACAGATCATCGAGAGAGGTGACGGTTCCGGCGGCCGTCACGGAGCGCGGTGGGTGTGGATCAGCGGCTCCACTACCGGCAGCATAGGGATTTGCGGAAACGAGGTGTCACCGTGTCGTTAGCCGAACAGCACCCCAAAGCGGCGGTACTCCTCCACCGGAACCCGACGGATACCGGTGACCGCGTCCGAGAGCGCAACGGTGACGATCTCCGTTCCCCGCAGCGCCACCATCGTTCCCCAGCGATGCTCGTGGACCGCGTCGACGGCCGCCAGCCCCAGGCGCGTCGCCAGGACGCGGTCAAACGCGGTGGGCGAGCCTCCCCGCTGGACGTGGCCGAGTACCGTCGCCCGCGTCTCAAAACCGGTGCGGCGCTCGATCTCCTGCTCCAGCGCATGGCCGATCCCCCCGAGTCGAGGATGGCCGAACTCGTCCACCTCCCCGGTCTGGAGCGTCATGGTTCCCTCCTTGGGTACGGCTCCTTCCGCCGCGACCAGGATCGAGAAATAGCGTCCGCGGGCGTGACGGCGTCGGATCAGCTGGCAGGCCTCCTCGATGTCAAACGGCTGCTCGGGGATCAGGATCACGTCCGCTCCGCCGGCGATGCCGGCGTACAGGGCGATCCACCCCGCCTCACGTCCCATGACCTCGACCACGAGGATGCGGTGGTGACTCTCCGCGGTCGTGTGCAGGCGGTCGATCGCGTCAGTGGCGATCTGAAGCGCTGTGTCGAACCCGAAGGTGAGATCCGTCCCCCCGAGGTCGTTGTCGATCGTCTTGGGCACGCCCACGACGGGGACCCCCTCTCCGTGGAGCCGGTTCGCCACCCCGAGCGTGTCCTCTCCCCCGATCGCGATCAGGCCGTCGATGCGGTGGCGCCGGAGGGTCTCGGAGACCGTTTCCGGTCCCCGCTCGCGGCCGTAGGGGTTGGTCCGAGAACTGCCGAGAATCGTTCCCCCGCGAGGAAGGATTCCACGGGTCGACTCGATCGTCAGCTCCTCCGAGGAGTCCTCGAGCACGCCCCGCCACCCGTCTCTGAAGCCAACCACGGCGTCGCCGTTGCCATCGATCGCCTTGCGCACGACCGCACGGATGACAGCGTTCAGTCCCGGGCAATCGCCACCCCCGTTGAGCACGCCGATTCGCACGAGAAGAATCCTACGTCGCGCGAGACTGAGGCAGAGCCCTTAGGCTGTGGTCATGGCAGCCGGCTCGGGCAGGACGGGCGCGCTTTCGAAAGGCCTCGCGCTGGCCGCTGCGGGCGCGGGCGGGGTGATCCTGGAGCGCCGACACCTTCGCCGCATCGCTTCTGACCCGCAGCGCGCCGTGCTCGAAAATCCGCCGCGAGGTCAGCCGCTAAGGGTCCACTCCGCCGATGGCACCGCGCTGTACGCCGAAGTGTTCGGATCGGAGGAGCTGCCTACGCTCGTGCTGAGCCACGGATGGACGGAGGGGATTCACTACTGGGCGCTGATGATCCGCGAGCTCTCGAGCGACTTCCGGATCGTCGCCTACGACTTGCGCGGCCACGGCCAGAGCGCTCGCGCCGCGGGCGGTGACTACTCGCTGGCGCGATTCGGAGAGGACCTCGCCGCGGTGCTGGCGGGTGCCGTTCCGGAGGGACACCGCGCGGTCGTCGCCGGTCACTCGCTCGGTGCCATGAGCATCGCCGCCTGGGCCGAGTATCACGACGTCACTCAGATCCGCGCCGCTGCGCTGCTCTTCACCGGCCTGGGCAGTCTGGTAGCGGAACAGCTGCTGGTGCCGGTGGCCCGAGTCGCCCACCGCGTGCGCGATCCGATCGCGCGCCGAGCGTTCTTCGGCGCGCGCTTACCACTCCCACGTTTCTCCTCTCCCCCAATGCACGCCGCACTCCGTTACATCGCTTTCGGCCCCGGCGCGACGCCGGCGCTGGTCGCTTTCTGGGAGCGGATGCTGGTGAGCTGCGCCGCGGATGTGCGCGCCGCGGTCGGTCTCGCGCTCGCGGATATGGAATTGCACCAGGCGCTGGGCCGGTTGACCGTACCGGCGCTCGTCATGACGGGCGAGCTGGACCGCCTGACCCCGCCCTCGCACGGGCGGCGGATGTCGGGCGCGCTACCTCATTTGTATCGCCTGATCGAGCTTCCCGAGACCGGCCACATGGGCCCGCTAGAGCGGCCGGCCGAAATCGCAGACGCGCTGCGCGAACTCGCCAGGGCGACCGATTCGCCCGCACT
>DASRHQ010000019.1:0-2535 GCA_035650455.1 Solirubrobacteraceae bacterium | reverse complement strand
TGGAGGTTCTCTACAAGGCGCTCTCCAACCGTCTTCATCGAACTCGACAGCGCGCCGGAGCCCACCGGCGGATCACCGGACTCGAGCAGCTCGACAAGGTCATCTACGTCGACCAGTCGCCCATCGGCCGAACGCCGCGCTCCAATCCTGCGACCTACATCGGTTTGTTCGACCAGATCCGTGAGCTCTTCTCCAAGACAACTGAGGCACGCGCACGTGGCTACAAGCCGGGCCGGTTCTCATTCAACGTCAAGGGTGGTCGGTGCGAGGTGTGCCGTGGCGACGGCCAGATCAAGATTGAGATGCACTTCCTGCCGGATGTGTACGTCCCGTGCGAGCAGTGCCACGGCAAGCGCTACAACCGCGAGACGCTCGAGGTGCGGTTCAAGGGCAAGAACATCTCCGACATCCTCGAGATGCCGATCGAGGAGGCCCACGAGTTCTTCGCTCATATCCCCAAGATCCGCCGTCGTCTTCAGGCGCTGGTAGATGTGGGCCTCGGGTACATGCGGGTAGGGCAGCCGGCGACGACGCTCTCGGGCGGAGAGGCCCAGCGCGTCAAGCTCGCGGCCGAGCTCTGCAAGGTCGCCACGGGGCGAACCATGTACATCCTCGACGAGCCCACCACCGGGCTTCACTTCGCCGATATTCAGCGGCTGCTCGAGGTGCTCGAGCGGCTTGTGGATGCCGGCAATTCAGTGATCGTGATCGAGCACAACCTCGACGTGATCAAGGTCGCCGACCGGATCATCGACCTAGGTCCCGAAGGTGGCGATGAAGGCGGTGAGGTGATCGCCACCGGCACGCCGGAGCAGATCGCGGGGGCCGATCGCTCATATACCGGCGCTTTCTTGAAGAGCGTGCTGCCCAGAGTTGGCCGTGCCCGGCCGCGTGTGCGCCGGCAGCTAAGCTCCGTTGGCTCCTAGCCGCCGGCCCCGGAGGTAAAGACGCTGGTTCTCATACTCGCGCTGATCGCTGCGACGGTGATTGTCGTCACGGTCTTTCCTGTCGTGACGCGGTCTTTACAGGGCGGACTCCGGTCGGCGCCGCGACTCTCAGGCGTCGCCGCGCGCTTGGGGTCAAGCGGCCGGGAGCTTGGGGGCGCACAAGTGCCGCTGCTCGTGGGCTCGGACGCGCCTGCGGGCATGGGAGAGGACACTTTGGCGGTCATGAGAGTGGACCCACCGAAGTCTGCGCGCGACGGCTGCTCCGCGGGGCACGCAGGCGGCTACCCGCCTCGGGAGCACCGGGCTAAGCGCCGCGAGCGTCCCATCCCAGTCCGAGGCGGCGACCAACGATCGGCTCTTTCCCGCGGGGTCGCGGAGCGGCAAATTCTTCGGCCGCCCGACGCGGGCGAGGCCCAGAACCCGTCCGAGATGGAGCGCAAGGTCCGCGACAAGCTCTACGGGCCGGGATTCCGTCGCCGGTAGGTGGCGCCGAGCCGGCCGAAGGCTCGCACGTGAGCGCTCCCGATCTTCCGCCGGCCGGTTCCGCGGCGACGTTCCGCCGGTTGCGTCTATGGCTCCAGAAATGGCGCCTCTATGAGCGCAACTCGCTGCCTTGGAACCGCGCCCAGATCCATTGGGAGCTCATGCGCCGCCAGGCCTTCGCGCGGTGGCCTCTGCATGGCAACGTGCTGGAATCGATGCGCGAGGGCCGGCTACGAATCGGTCCCCATGTGCTCCTGGAGCCCAATGTCTGGCTGACCGCGCCAGCCCCGGGCCGGATCGAGCTCGGCTCAGGCTGCTTTCTGAACATCGGCGTGATGGTCGCCGCGGTTGACCTCGTGGAGATCGGGGAGCACTGCATGTTCGCCAACGGCTGTTTCATCACCGACGCCGATCACCGCTTCGACGACCCCGAAAAGCCGGTGCCCTGGCAGGGCTTTACCTCCGAGGGGTCGACACGGATCGGCGACAACGTGTGGTGCGGGGCGAACGTGGTGATCACGGGTGGGGTCACCGTGGGTAGGCGTTCGGTGATCGGGGCTAACTCGGTCGTGACCTCGGACATCCCCGCGTTCTCGATCGCGGCCGGCGCCCCCGCGCGGGTGCTGAGGCAGATCGAGTACTGAGGTCGCCCTATGAGTTCTTGATGACGACCCCTTCCATGATGTTCGCGACGCGCTCGGTCGAATCGATCGCCGCCTCGAGGCGCTCGAAGAGGTCCTTCCAGCGAATGACCACCATCGGGTCGATGCCGGTATCGAACAACGACGCCATCGCTCCGCGTGTGATCTGGTCACCCTCATTCTCGAGCCGGTTGATCTCGACCGTATGGCGCGAGATGTCGCGAAAGCCCCGCAACTGAGGGATCGCCTCGGCGATCTCGCTTGCCGCGGCATGGAGCACGCCGGCGAGTTGAATCGCCTGCTCCATCGGCGCCTCGATCCGGTATAGCCCGAGGTAGTCGGCCACCTCCTCGGTGTAATCGACCGTGTCGTCGAGCGCGGAGGCCAGGGCGAGGATGTCTTCGCGGTCAATCGGTGTGACAAACGTGTGATTGAGCCGGTCGATGATGTCATGCGTGATTCGG
>DASRHQ010000018.1:0-35271 GCA_035650455.1 Solirubrobacteraceae bacterium | reverse complement strand
CCGACCGTCCCTTCCTGAGCGATTTCCACGAAATACGCGTGCGGGAAGGGAAACGCTCCGGGCTCACTGTCGCGATCGCGGTCCACCGGACGGTGAATGGGCGCTCCCTGGGGGGCTGCCGTTTCGAGCCCTATACCTCGGCGGACGACGCGATCCTGGACGTCAAGCGGCTGGCCCGCGCCATGACCTTCAAAGCAGCCATCGCGGGGCTGGAGCTCGGCGGCGGCAAGGGAGTGATCGCGGCCATGCCCGACTGTGCTCCGGATGCCTATCACCGACGCCTGGCGCTGCGCGACTTCGCTGAGTTGGTCGAGTCGTTCGGCGGTCAGTACATCACCGCGCAGGACGCCGGAACCTCCGAGGAGGACATCTCCTATATGTCCCGGTTCACCGACCACGTCTCGGGCCGCCCGCGCGCTGAGGGAGGCGCCGGCGACCCCAGCCCGTACACGGCCCACGGCATCGAGGTCGCGATCCGCGCTTCGCTGCGGGGAGAGCTTGAGGGCCGCCACGTGATCGTGCTCGGCCTGGGACACGTGGGATCAGAGCTTGCCCGTCGCCTGCATGACGCGGGCGCAGAATTGTCGGTCTCGGATCTCGACCCCGGTAAGCGGGACTTCGCGCAGCAGCTCGGCGCGGCCTGGCTCGAGCCACATCAAGCCATGAGCGCCGAGGCCGACGTGTTCGCGCCATGCGCGCTCGGAGGCATCCTCGACCACCAGACGATCGCGAAGCTGCGCGTGTCGGTGGTCGCAGGCGCGGCCAACAACCAGCTTGCCACCGAGTCCGCCGCGGACGCCCTGCGCGAGCGGGGCATCGTCTGGGCACCAGACTTCGTGGCCAATGCCGGCGGCCTCATCGCCGTTTCCGATGAGCTCCACGGGTTCGATGGACAGCGAGTGGAGCGAGCGATCGAGCGCATCGGCAAAACGCTCGAGGAGATTTATGCCCGCGCTGCCGCCGCGGGCACCAACACGTTAATAGCCGCCCAGGAGCTGGCGGCCGAGCGCTCAGGAGGGCTAGATGACAACGACCACTGACACGGTTGCTGCACCGCAGGTTAAGGATTTCATGCCGCTGCACGGCATCGACCATGTCGAGCTGTGGGTCGGCAACGCCACTCAGGCGAGCTTTTACTTCCAGCGAGCGTTCGGCTTCACCGAGGTCGCATTCAGCGGTCTGGAGACGCGTATCCGCGACCACGTCTCGCGCGTTCTCAAGCAGGGGGAGATCCTGCTGGTGCTTACCGGCACGCTGCACTCCGACACCGAGATCGCGCGTCACCATGCCAAGCACGGCGACGGCGTGAAGGTGATCGCGCTTTCGGTGCCGGACGTCGATAGCGCCTACCGAGAGGCGACCGCTCGCGGCGCGAAGGGGATCGCCCAGCCACGCGATCTGAGCGATGAGCACGGCCGGGTGCGCGTGGCGGATGTCGCCGCGTACGGCGAGACCATCCACCGCTTCGTCGACCGCTCGGGCTACGAGGGCCCGTTCTTGCCCGGATTCGAGGCCGTCGCGCGCGACGGCGCGCCGCCCACGGATCTGCTTTACGGCGTCGACCACATCGTCGGCAACGTGGAGCTCGGCGCCATGGATGAGTGGGTGTCCTACTACGAGAAGGTCTTCGGGATGACCGAGATGCTCCACTTCACCGACGAGGCGATCTCCACCGAGTATTCGGCACTGATGTCAAAGGTCGTGACCAACGGCGACGGCCGCGTGAAATTCCCGATCAACGAGCCCGCTGAGGGCAAGAAGAAGTCTCAGATCGACGAGTACCTGGAGTTTTACGAGGGCGCGGGCGCCCAGCACATCGCGCTCACGACCAAGGACATCGTCAAGACGGTGGCCGAGTTGCGCAAGCGTGGAATCCGCTTCCTCAACACACCCGAGACCTATTACGAGGAGGTGCCCGAGCGGGTCGGTGAGATCAATGAGCGGCTGGAGGACCTCGAGAGGCTCGGGATTCTGGTCGACCGGGACGACGAGGGGTATCTGCTCCAGATCTTTACCGCCCCGCTTGGAGACCGCCCGACGATCTTCTTCGAGCTGATCGAGCGCCACGGCGCCCGCGGGTTCGGAGAAGGCAACTTCAAAGCGCTCTTTGAGGCGATCGAGCGCGAGCAGGAGAAGCGCGGGAACCTGTGAGCCGGGCTCGACCAGGGCGAACCGCTCCGGACTTGGAAGTTTTGATGGCTATATGGGCGAAACTCCAAAACGCTCGTAGGATTTAGGCCATGCGCTACGCGTCACTGGGCCAGATCCCTCCCAAGCGTCACTCTCAGTTCCGCGACAACGGAACCTTGCTGGTCGAAGAGGTGATGGGCTACGAAGGGTTCTCGGGCAACGAGTCGATCCTCTATCACACTGGCTCGCCGTGCCGGATCGCTAATGTGGGCCCCCTACGGCGGTTGGAGCGCCGGGAATGGGATCCGAAGGCTCACGTCCACCGGCTGGCCAACCTGGGCGGTGTAGAGCCGGGCGGCGACCCCATCACGGGTCGCCAGGTGCTCATGTTCAACGGGGACCTGGAGGTCTCGGTCTGCAAGCCGGTGGAGCCGCTCGAAGGCTTCTACCGAAATGGCGAGGGCGACGAGGTCATCTACGTGCACCGCGGCAGCGGTGTTCTGCGTACCGTCTTCGGGCGAGTCGAGTTCCGCGAGCGTGACTACGTATTGATCCCGCGCGGCACCACCGTCACCTGGGAGTTCGACGGGGGCTCGGAGCAGTTTTGGCTGGTGTTCCATACCCCCGGCGAGATCGAGACCCCGTCTCGGTACCGCAACCGCTACGGCCAGCTCCTCGAGCACGCTCCCTACTCGCAGCGCGACTTCCGGCCGCCTTCGGAGCTCGAGACCAGCGACGAGGCCGGCGAGTACCGGCTGGTTGTGCGCGTCCGAGAGGGCCTTCAGGAGTTCGAGCTCGACCGCCACCCATTCGATGTGGTGGGCTGGGACGGCTATGTATGGCCGTATGCCTTCAATGCCATGGACTTCGAGCCCCGCGCGGGCCGGTTTCATCTACCCCCGCCGACACACCAGACCTTCCAGGGCCAAGGGTTCGTGCTGTGCACGTTCGCGCCCCGCCAGCTCGATTGGGACCCGCAGGCCGTACCGCTCCCGTACCACCACTCGAACATCCAGTCCGAGGAGGTGATGTTCTACGCCGACGGCGACTATCAGGCGCGCAAGGGCGTCGAGGTCGGGTGTGTGACGCTTCACCCCTCGGGGTTGCCGCACGGGCCGCAGCCGGGCGCCGTCGAGAAGGCGCTGGGCGCCAAGCGGACCGATGAGCTGGCGGTGATGTGGGACACCTTCCGTCCCCTGCAGCTGACCGCGCTCTGGCAGGCCAACGACCGTCCTGAGTACGCCTTCTCCTGGAACCCCGACCATCACGCCGCGGCGAGCGACGGCCACGGGCCCACCCAGCCCGAGTCGGTGGTCACGGGTCCATCGGCGTAACCGGCAGCGCCACCGCTCGGCGATCATCGACGTAGGCGGGCCATCTAGGTCGGCAGCGCCAGCCCCACCAGGTAGGTCGCGCCGCCGACGAGGACGCCGGCGAACGTCATCTCGAGTCCCGCCGCCCACCACGTCCTCAGCGTCACGAGCGACTTGGCCGCGCCCACCAGAAAATGAGCGATCAGCGAGATGATCGCGGCGGCGACGATGGCCGCGGTGCCCGTGGTGAAAATGAAGGGAATGACCGGGATGATCGCCCCGATGCCGGTTGAGACGCCGGCGGCCACGGCCGCCTGTTTGGGATCTCCCTTGTCGCCGACGCCCCCGAACTCCTCGCTCGCGAGCGCCTGCAACATCGCGTCCGGGCGGCGCGAGAGCTGCTCGGCCATGGAATCCGCCGTTACGCGGTCGATGCCCTTGAGCTGGTAGAAGAGCGAGAGTTCCTCCTTCTCCTCGTCGGGGTGCTCCGCGATCTCCTGTCGTTCCCGCGCGACGTTTGCCTGAGCGACCTCCGTCTCCGAGCGCTCGGCGAGGAAGGCGCCCGTGGCCATCGATAGCGCCGACGCGAGCGCGCCGGCAATGCCCGCCGTGAGCACGAAGGTAGAACCGCCCGTCGCGCCCGAGACGCCGGCGACGATGCCGAACACGGCGGCGAGACCGTCGTTGGCGCCATAGATTGCTCCCGAGATCCACCCTCCACCGCTGCGGTGCCAGCGTTCACGTTTCATGATGCGGTCAAGGCGCGCGCGGGGATCCCGCTCGACGGCCGGCGAGGTGGGCATCGGTGCAGCGCCCGCGGCGGGAATATCGACCACGGGCTGATCTGCCGCGCCGCCCGAGCGAATCTCCTGGACCGCGAGGGAATGCGCCCGCTCCTCGTGCCTGATCTCGCGCAGCAGTCTGTCGGTGTCCGGATCCCCGGTCGAGCGCCGGTAGAGGTCGCCCACCTCGTCATCCTCGGCGGCCTCGCGGGCGGCGAGCAGCCGATCCACCGGGGCGATCCGGGCTTGGAGCCGCAGCCAGAGCGGCACCTTCACCGACCCCGGGTCGGGAATGGGAACGTCGAGCTCGGTCATCCGCTGCTCGAGGCGCCGCCGGTGGCTTCCCTCGGCCTCCGCCATCTTGCGCAGAATCGACGCGTCGCGGTCACTCATGCGGCGCGCGATCAGTTCGTAGACCGCGCCGGCGAGGATCTCACCACGCCACGCCTTCTCCAGACGCGCTCGTGCCTCCGCGAGCGTCGGCGGATTGTAGGCTTGAGTTTCGCCGGGCATCGTGTCGCGAGGTTACCCCGGCGGGGCACCCCCGAGCTAAAGGTCCGATGAATGCGCCGGGGTCAGCCCGGATGTCCGGGTTCGGCGCGTACGTCCAGGGCTGGGTTGCGGTCGAAGAAGCCCATCGGCTTCAGCCAGAAGGAGACCGTGTCGACCGGCATCACGGGCCACTCCTCCGGCCGAGTGAGGTGGTTAATACCGAACACGTACCACAGCACGACGTCGGTGTCCTCGATCTGACGGTTCGCCGCCGTCCACCGCGGGAGCCCGGTGTCCTCGGTGCTCAGGTTGGGGAAGTCCCCACACGGCCAGCGCTCGTCCTGGTTGTAGGGCGTCACCCACAGCGTGTGCTCGATGACCCGAGCCCGCCGGAGCACGGGGGAGCCGGGATCCAGTAGCGCCGGGATAGCGCCGCCCGGCACAAGCTTGTACGCGACCGGAGTCCCGAGCCCATTGCGGACGCCGTCATTGGTCACATGCCAGCTCCGCTGCGCCCCCCAGTCGAAGTCCTGGCGCCCCTCGTGTTCTGAGCGCAGGGGCGTCGAGCGCTGCACGAGCGCCAGGCCGTCGGGGTTGTCCGGGCCCAGTGGCAGTGGTTCGGACTCGACCGCATACACGGTGTTGTCCTCGCCGTCGATGTCGAGGTCGAGCCGCGCGACGATGAAGTGCTGGTGGTAGGGGGCGTAGGTGCGACGCTCGACGAGCGTTCCATAAGGCGGCTGACCGTCGGCGAACGGGGTCGTGATCATGATGCCGGTCGCCCGCACCTCGGACTCGATGTTGCCGTCCTGGTAAAAGCGCCAGTAGATGAGGTACTCGTAGTTGGCGACGGTCACATGAAAGGACACCACGAGCCGCCGCATGCGGCGCGTCTCCATGCCGGTCCGCTCGTCGACGTGCTTCCACAGCACACCGGCGTCCTCCTCGTGGATGCAGATCGCGTTCTTGATCGTGAACGGTTCGCCGCGTGAGTCGTGCAGCACGGCGTCGAGGTAGGCGATCTCGCCGAGGCAGTCGCAGCCGAGCTCGAGCGAGGTGGTCATGAAGCCCAGCCCCCACTCGCCAATGTCGAATGCCGTACGGCGAAAATGCTCGGACGTTGGGTCGCGGTAGGGGATGACCATCTCGGCGAACGACAGCCGGTGAGCGACCGGCCTCACACGGCCTCCATCCTCGTAGGCGAGGGTGTGGATCACGAGCCCCTCGCGGTAGTTGAACCCCAGTCTCATCGACCACCGCTGCCAGCTCAGAAGGTGGCCGTCAACCGTGAACGAGGCGCCCTCGGGTTGGGTGATATGAAGTGGTCGGAGATCGTCGCGCAGGCCTATGCCCGGAATCAGCCGGGGGGCGTACTCGCCATTTACCTCAGGAGCCGGTTGATCGTCGCCGTCGTCTCCGAGCTCGAGCAGTTCCATGGTTGCGAGGTCGACGATCGGGTGCAGCCTCGCGACCGGATTGGCGTACGGATTGCACTCTGGCCCGGCCCGGTGCCACACATCTGCCCAGCCCACACGCCGGCCCCGGTAGCGCTCGGGCACGAGCGCTGCGCCGAACGCCCACACGTCGACTATCACCAGATCCATGTCGGTGATCCCGCGCCTGGCGAGCGCCGCCAGCAGGCGGGGGTCGCGCTTGAGGGCGGCGTTAGCCTCGTCGTATTCGTCGTTCGAGATGGGCGGGTGCTCGCCCGGCCGCACCTCCCAGCTCTCGACCCGGTCCTCGCTCAGCGACACGACCGCCTTGACCGCATCATCGTGGTCGCGGTCGAAGCAGACAATGTCGGCTTCGCGCGGACGATCGCTTGCGTCCTTGTGGTTGCCGGCCTCGCGTAGGGCGCACTTGGACGGCTCGCGCAACTCGATCGAGGCGAATCGCCACCGCTCGCTGAGGCCACGCTGCTCACGCACGATCCGCGCGGCGCGGCGAATCTCCTCGGCGGTGAGCGGGTCGAGGGGATGGCGCGGAGCGGCGTCCCCCACGCTCCGCCCTCCGGGCTCGGCGCTGGTTCTCTCCACCGGCGAGATCGTATGCCCACGGGCGCCGGGCGGCAAGCCTATGGCGTGCGTGCTGCGCCGCTGTGGGCGCGCGTTTCGTCGCTATGGCACGCGTGCCGACCGCTATGGCGCGCGTGCTGCACCGCGCACATGCGGGTTTGTGATCCACCACGAAGGCCCAAACGGAAGCGACTCAAACTCGGTCACGCGGAAGCCGGCGGCCGCGATCGCATCTCCGGTCTGGCGTGAGCAGTGGCAGCCACCACCGAGCAGCGGCCAGATTCGTGATCGATCGAGCATGACCTGGAGCCGGGCCTTGGCGGCTCGGTCGGCCCGCACATGCTCCATAAAGCGCAACTCGCCACCATCTTTGAGCACTCGGCGTATCTCGCTCAGCGCCGTCGCGAGCTCTGGCACCGAGCACAGCACCAGGGAGGCAACGACGGCGTCGAAAGTGCAGGACTCAAAGGGCAGGTGCGAGGCCACACCGTCGACGAGCCGCACGGCCACACGTGCGCTTGTGGCGGCATGCTGGGCTCTGCCGCGCATGAACGGTTCCGGCTCGAGCGCCACCACCGTCTCAACAGCCGGCGGATAGTGACCGAAGTTCACACCGTTTCCGGCGCCAATCTCAAGCACGCGGCCCGACAGCCCAGCCAGCAAGCGGTCTCGGTGAGGGCCAAGCTCGTGCTCTGTCACACGGCTGAGGCGGTCGAAGAAGCGAGCAAAAATGGGATGGCGGCGCCCCTCACGCGAGGGCCGGCTCGCGCTCTCCCGGAACCCATCCATCGCGACATCGTGCCACGATCCGAACCATGCAAGCCGGATCCGGAGATGACATCTCGCTGCTCGGCCGGCCCGCTCGATATCGAGGGGGATTGGAGGACCTCGGCGGCGGACTATGGGCGTGGCTTCAGCCCAACGGAGGGCTCGGAGAGTCCAACGCCGGCCTGGTGGTCGGTGACGGTGAATCGTTGTTGATCGACACGTTGTGGGACCTTCGGCTCACCCGGCGGATGCTCGCGGCGATCGCGCCCCATACCGTGGCTGCGCCGATCAAGCGGCTCGTCAACACGCACGCCGACGGGGATCACTGCTGGGGCAACCAGCTCCTGGCAGAAGCCGACATCATCTCCACGGAGGCGGCGGCGGTCGACATGATGCGAGAGGAGCCCAAGCGGCTACGTCTGTTCAGCCGGGTCGGCGCCGGGCTTGAGACCATTAAGGCTCGCGATCCGCTGGGGCGCGCGGTCGCGCTGCTTCCGGAGTCGGTCGCGCGCCGCGCAGGACGCATCGATTTCGCCCCGATCCCGCGGGCCCAAGAGCTCGCTGGTGTGGGCGCCTTCGCGCGCCTGCTGGCCGCCTATGACTTCGAGGGCATATCGCTGACGCCTCCGACCGAAACCTTCACCGGAGCAATGGAGCTGGAGGTCGGGGGGCGCAAAGTCGAGCTGATCGATGTGGGCCCGGCGCACAGCCCCGGCGACCTGATCGTGCACGTGCCCGATGAACGCGTCATATTTGCGGGCGACCTCGTCTTCGTGGGCGTCACCCCGATCATGTGGGTGGGTCCGGTGGAGAACTGGATCGCGGGGCTCGACCGCATCATCGAGCTGAGCCCGCGCGTCATCGTCCCGGGTCACGGCCCCACGACCGGGCTTGACGGGGCGCGCGCGCTCCGCGACTACTGGGAGTTCATCGTCCCGGCCGTGCGCAAACGAGTTGCTGACGGCGTCGATGCGCACACTGCAGCTCGGGACGTGGTGCGCTCACGGGAGTTCTCTGCGCTGCCATTCGCCGCCTGGGACGCGCCCGAGCGGATCGCGATCAACTCCGCGATCATCGCTCGCAACGATTCCGGGCAGACCGGGCGTGTGTCCGACCAGGCGCGGATCCGGCTGCTTGCGCGAATGGGGGAGCTGGGCGCCGAGCTCGAGCCCTAGTAGCGCGCCGGAAGCGCGGGCAATCAGGGCGCCGACTTCGCGCTCTAGTACGGCGCTGAACAGCGCGGGCGATCAGAGGATTCCGACCTCGGAGTTGTCGCCGACCAGGAAGCGGTACGCGCCCGGTTGGCGATGGTCGCGGCCGATGCGGACATTGCGCCCGAGGACTGACGATTCCATCCTTCCGGCGAGCCCCCGGACGGAGGCACCGGCGAGCAGGATCGAGTGCTCGACTTCCGCGCCCTCGATGATGCATCGCTCGCCAATCGCGGTGTAGGGACCTACGTAGCAGTCGGCCAGCGTGGCGCCCGTACCGATAATCGCGGGTCCGCGCACGACGCAGCGGTTGAGGCGCGCGCCCGGCTCTATCACCACCCTGCCGTCGATCTGAGATTCCGAAAGCTGGCCCTGCACACGCGTCTGCACCGTCTCGAGTACGAGCCGGTTGGCGGCGAGCAGGTCCTCGGGCCGACCGGTGTCCTTCCACCACCCCGTGACGATGTGCGGCTCGACGCTCATGCCGTGATCGATGAGATGTTGGATCGCCTCGGTGATCTCGAGTTCACCGCGACCCGAAGGCGTGATCGCCTCCGCGGCCCCGTAAACCGCTGGCGTGAACATGTACACGCCGACCAGCGCCAGATTCGTCTGCGGCTTCACCGGCTTCTCGACCAGGCGCACAACCTGACCGTCGAGCAGCTCGGCCACGCCATAGTTCTGAGGGTCAGCAACCTCGGTGAGCAGAATCAACGCCGCCGGCTCGTGCGTACGGAACGCTGCGACCAGGGCATTGATGCCGCCCTGCAGGAGGTTGTCGCCGAGATACATCACAAATGGCGACGAATCCAAAAAGGGCCTGGCGGTGAGGACTGCATGGGCCAGACCGAGCGGTTGCTCTTGCACGATGTAGGTGAGGCGCACGCCGAAGCGAGACCCATCGCCCGCAGCGGCCTGAATGTCTGCGCCGGTTTCGGGCGCGATGATGACGCCGACATCCTCGATGCCGGCCGCCGCCAGCGCCTCAATCCCGTAGAAGAGCACGGGCTTGTTGGCCACGGGAACGAGCTGCTTGGCGCTCGTGTGGGTGATCGGTCGGAGCCTCGTCCCCCTTCCCCCCGACAGGATCAGCCCCTTTAAGTCCTGCATCTCGCCGCCAAGGGTATCCCGGCCGCAGCGACCGGGAACCGGGTAGACCTACCCTGGCCGACCGGGGTATGGCGGCGGCTCAGGGATGGGCCGCGGCGGCGAGCGTCTCCGCGGCGGAGCGTACGGCTGCGCGGGCGTCCGCGGGCTCGAGCACCACCGCGTCACCGGCTTCCTTCAGCACCTCTCGCACCAGCCAATCGATCCCGGCGAAAGCGAATTCGACGACGACCGAGCCGTCTTCGAGCTCGCGGTGAACGGGACGCTGCTCGCGCACCCACCTGGCCCGTTCGGGCGAGATCCACACAAGCGCGTGGCGGGAAGCCGGCACCTCGCCGGTCCTGGGCCAACCGTCCACGTCTGCAACCGGGTCAACGTCGCGCCGCGGCTCGAAGCGGCGCCCCGTCGGCGTGGCCGACTTGATCCGATCAAGGCGAAAGTGACGGACGGCCTCGCGCGAGATGTCATAGCTCATGACGTACCAGCCCTCGCGCCCGTTGATGAGCGCGTAGGGCTCGATCTCCCGGCGCGAAAATTCGTCCTCGTTCTCCTTGTAGTAGTCGATCGAGAGCAGCTCCTTGTCGGCGATTGCGTGCGAGAGGAGATGCGAGAGCTCTGTGTCGTCACCGGCCGGTGGGGCCACTTGGAGTCCCTCCCGCACGGGATCTGCGCCCAGGGCCGCAACCACCTTCTGTCGAACCGACGCCAACGATCCCTCCGGGATGTGGTCGCCTATGAGGTCGATCGCCGCCACCAGCGCCTTTGCCTCGACGGGCAATAGGCGGGCCGGACGCGCGAAAGAGTCGCCGTAGGGCTCGGGATCGACCTCGACCATCCCCTCCTCGTCGATCTCCGCGTAGAGCACATACGTACCCGCGCCGAAGTTCACCAGGTTCAGCACCGCGATGTCCTCGCGCAACTCCTGTTCGGACACTCCCGTGGCGTGGCAGAGGTCGCTCGCTGCAAGCTTACGCCCGGCCCTCCCTGACCCGATCAGCATCGTGGCGAGCGTCACGAGACGAGCAAACCGCTCGGGCCGAATCGCCCCTTCAGGCTGGTGGCCGTTGCCCGCTTGCGCCGGAGTGGACGGCTCGAGGGCTTCCGGCGGGGGCGGCTCGAGCGGGACGCCGTTGCCCGCGCCGTCAGCGGCGGCGGGCACGGAGGGCTCTCTCGTATGGCGCTGTATCACCAGCTCGACGCGTTCCTGGAGCTCGGACTCGAGTTCAGGCGGGCCCAGGACCCGCGCGTTCTCTCCCAATCCGAGGACCCACGCGATCAACTGTCTGGAGTCGGCATAGGCCGTCAGAAACACCTTGCCCTGCTCAGAGTCGCGCATCTCCCCGTAGTCGCCGAAATGCCTCTCGATCTGCCAGGCGATTCGGTCCTTGATCCACACCTCGGCAGTGCCCGCCGGCTCCCCGAACTGCCACTGGATGCGGTTGGCGTACGCATGCGGGTCGAACCCCTGGGGACGCTGGAAGTCGTGCTCGGCCTTGGTGGCGTAAGCGACCTTGCCGCGAATACGAGAAAGGCGGAAGACCCGGATCCCGTCGCGCTCGTGAGACCGGCCCACCAGATAGAACTGGCCTCCCTGGTAGAGCAGCTGATAGGGATCCACGCGCCGCGCGCCCAGCGCATCCCGCTCGATGGTGTAGTAGTCGAACACGATCGTCTTGCGTCGGAAGATGGCCGTCTCGATCTTGGTCAACCGCTGGGAAACCTCATGTCCCCCGGCCGAGCCGGTGATCCCGAGCGCCACGGTGTGCTGCTCGGGCGCCGTCAGCGGACTCGGATGACCCCAGGCGATCTGCTGCAACGCAAGCCGGAGCGGTTCAGCGTAGGCGAACTCGCCGTCGAGCAACTGCAGCGCCATACGCAGGGCGGCGAGCTCCTTGTCCGTGAATGCGATCGGCGGTAGGTGAAAGTTCTCGGCGGGAAGGGAGTAGGTCTCCTGCTCGACCATGCCGTCCGCGGGCTTTTCGACTGCAAGCACGATTCCCAGCGCCTCGAGCTCCGAGCGGTCGGCGTAGAAGCGCCGCGCGAACGCGTCCTCGTTCATCGCGCTGTACCCCTCGACGTCCGTCCTGATCTCGGCGGCCGTGACCGGCCTGCGCTCGGCCATCAAGAACGAGATCAGCGAGAGCTGCCGGATGAGCTTCTCGGTGTCTTTGGCCATCGCCGCAACTGTAGTGAGACGCGGAAGCCGGGCCATCGTCCGGACGGCCCAAAGGGGCGCTATTTGCACACATTTGACTCGCCGACGACGCGCTCTTCCGGGGCCTCGGAAGAGCGCTGTGCAGGTCAGATCGGGGCCGGATTGGGCTCGGGCGGGAGCGGAGTTGGATCGGGAGTGGGCGTAGGTGGAGCCGGGTCCGGCGGCGCGGGTCCCGGTGGCCGCGGATCGGGTATGTCGGGGCCGCCTGGCGCAGGCGGCGGCGTCGGTGGGTTGACGGCGCGCATGGCTGGATTGTCGCTACCCGAACGGGTTGCGTGCAAACGGGCTTCGGCTAAGCGGCCGCGCGCTGCTGCTCAACGCCGCGCGCGGCGAAGTAAGCACCACCGCCAAGCGCCTTGTCGTACGCCGACCACTGCTCGCCGGCCGGAAGCTGCTTCTCCAAGCGGTCGAAACTGCCCAGGCGACCGCCGAGGTTGTCGACCATGTGCACGAGCGTGGCCTCGCGAGTGCACGGGACCACTGGGCTGCCGTACTCCAAAGTGCCGTGATGGCTAAGGATGATGTGCAGCACCGCCTGGGCCAGTCCTTCGGGGAAGCCGTCAATGCTCTCGATCGCCCGCCTGACGCGGTAATAGCCGAGCGGAATCTCGCCCTGAAGCCTGCCCTCATCCGCCATCGCGACAGTGCCGCCGTCGAGCAGGTAGGCATCGAGCTTGCCGATGTCGTGCAAGAGCGCTCCGGTGACCGCCAGGTCGCGATCGATGCCGGCGAAGATCGGCGATAACGCACTGACCGCCTGCGCCACGGTCAGCGAGTGCTCGAGCAGCCCGTGCTGGTAGGCCTGGTGGTAGATCTTGGCCGCGGGAGCGTCGCGATAGCGCCGCCACATTTGCGACCCGTCGCCAAAGACGCTTCTGAGCAGACGGCGCAGATGAGGGTTCTGCACCGTGTTCAAAAGCTCTCGCAGATCGGTCTCCATCTGATCCGCGCTGCGTGCAGGTCCGTCCACCAGGGCATCGCGCCGGTACTCGTGTTCAGCGGCGTTGCGCAGTTGCGCGATGGCGAGTTGTGGTCCATAGCGTTGATGCACGCCGAAACGTCCGGTCACGTAGACGACCTGGCCCAACAGGCAGCACTCGCGCACGCGTTCGACGTCCTCCCACACCACCGCCGGGACGCTCCCCGTCCTGTCTCCAAGCAGCAGCCGTAGATAGTCCGAGCCATCTCGACGCTTACGCATCTCGACCTCGCGCACCAGCAGCGCCTGAGCCACGTCGCACCCGTCTGTGAATTCGCGAACCTGCATCGACGCCGAAGATAGAGTTGGGCGCGGACGGCAGAGAGCGACATGGAAGCCACCGCAATCGTGACCGGAGGGACTGGCGGACTGGGCTCTGCGGTCGTAGAGCGCCTGCTCTCGGACGGATGGCGCGTGGTGGTGCCCTGGATCGTGCCCAAGGAACTCGAGCGGCTCGGACCGCATGAGGGACTCGAGCTCGTCGAAGCCGACCTCTTCGAGCAGCAATCCGCGGCGCAGGTCGTTTCGGCGGCAACGGGTCAGGGCGGCGCTCCACTCAGGGGCCTGGTCAACCTGGTCGGCGGCTTTGCCGCCGGCGGGCGCGTGCACGAGACGCCGATTGAGGATTTCGAGCGCCAGTTCCGGCTCAATCTCCGCCCCACCTATCTCATGACCCAGGCCGCCATTCCGTCTCTGCTCGAGCAGGGCGCCGCCTCGATCGTGTGCGTGGGCTCCCGCGCAGCGCTTGCGCCGTTTGCAGGCGCGGCGGGTTACATCGCCTCAAAAGCGGCCGTGATCGCCTATGCCCAGGCGGTCTCGAAGGAGTACCTCGACGACGGCGTTCGGTGCAACGCGATCCTTCCCAGCGTCATCGACACGCCCGCCAACCGGGCCGCGATGCCCAACGCCGACCACGATCGCTGGGTCAAACCCACCGAGATCGCCGCGGTCATTGCCCATCTCCTCTCGCCCGCCTCGGCGCCAATCAGCGGTGCCGCGATACCCGTTTACGGGCGCGCTTAGCGGGCCGAAGCGCCATGCGCATCCTCGTCACAGGGGCGGGCGGCTTGCTCGGCACCGACGTCTGCAGGGCCGCCGAATCCGCCGACGTTGAGGTTGTCGGGTGGTCGCGCTCTGAACTCGATGTGACAGATGGCCAGACCGTGGCGCAGAAGCTGAGGCGACTGGCTCCAGCGGTCGTCGTCAATTGCGCGGCCTGGACGGATGTGGACAGGGCGGAGGTCGATGAGCAGCGGGCCACGGCGGTGAACGGAGCCGGCGCGGGAAATGTCGCGCGCGCGGCCGCAGCGACCGATGCGTGGACGGTCCACATGTCCAGCGACTACGTCTTCGACGGCGCCAAGAGCACGCCGTATCTGGAATCCGACCGCCCAGCGCCGCGCAGCGCTTACGGCCGCTCGAAGCTCGCCGGTGAGCGGGCCGTGCAGAGGGCGGCGCCCGATGCCCATACCGTCGTGCGCACATCGTGGCTGTTCGGGAACGGCGGTCGCTGCTTCCCGCGCACCATCCTCCGGCTGGCATCGGAGCGGGACGTACTGACCGTGGTGGACGACCAGGTCGGCTGCCCCACCTTCACAGGCCACCTGGCGCCAGTACTTATAGAGCTTGCCACCACGGCGCGCCTGCGAGGGACAATCCATTTGTCGGGTGGCGGCGAGTGCTCGTGGTGCGAGTTCGCTCAAGCGGTGATCGACGCGGCCCGCCTCGACGCCCAGATCAAGCCCGGCCGCACCGAAGATATGGAGCGCCCCGCCCCGCGGCCTCGCTACAGCGCGCTTCGCTCCGAGCGTCCCGAGGTCCCGGCGCTGCCGCAGTGGCGGGAAGGGGTCATCGAGTTCTTCGCCGCGGGGGTCCGGGCGCGGTGAGGCTGCTGGTGTGCGGCGGCGCGGGATTCATCGGCTCGACGTTCGTGCGGCTGCGGGTGCGCCGGCACGGAGACGCCGTCACCGTGATTGACAAGCTCACCTACGCGGGCAGACGCGAGAACCTCCAAGAGGTCTCGGAGACGATTCGGTTCGTGCACGGCGCGATCGAGGATCCCGCCGCCGTCGCCGACGCAGCCGACGGTTGCGACGCGGTCATCAACTTCGCCGCCGAGACGCACGTGGACCGCTCGATCTCGGGCCCGGAGGAGTTCGTGACCACCAACGTGCAGGGGACCCAGGTGTTGCTCGAGGCCGCGTCCGCGCTCGGGCTTCGCTATCTCCAGGTCTCCACCGACGAGGTGTATGGCTCGATCGAGTCTGGCTCCTTCAGCGAGGAGTCTGCGCTGCGGCCCTCGTCGCCGTACAGCGCGACCAAGGCGGGCGCGGACCTGCTCGTCTTAAGCTACGTCCACACGTACGGCCTCGCCGGCGTCATCTGCCGCGGCTCCAACAACTACGGGCCCTACCAGCACCCCGAGAAGCTGATCCCGCTGACGATTCTCAACGCCCTTTCAGGGGACCGGCTGCCCGTCTACGGCGACGGCAGAAATGTGCGCAACTGGCTGTACGCCGAGGACTTCTGTGAAGGCATCGGCACGGTGCTCCTACGGGGTTCGCCGGGGGCGATTTACAACTGCGGTGGCGAGGACGAGTGTGAGAATCTCGAGCTGGTGCGCAGGGTCGTCGCGCTGATGGGCGCTGACGAGTCGCTGATCGAGTTGGTCTCAGACCGGCCAGGGCACGACCGCCGCTACTCGCTGTCATGCGAGGCGCTGCGCGCGCTCGGCTGGAAGCCCCGCGTGACCCTGGCGGAAGGCCTGAAGCGGACCGTGCGTTGGTACCGGGAGAACAGCTGGTGGTGGGAGCCGGTGCGCTCCGGCGCCTACCGGGAGTACTACTACAGCCACTACGGAAGAGCGCTCGGCGCGTGATCCTGGGCCGGCCCCGGTGAACGACACCGCCGAAGGACTCGCGGTGCTCGAACGCGAGGTGGTCGACTGCCGGCGCTGCCCACGCCTTGTGGAGTGGCGCGAGCACACCGCGCGCGTCAAGCGGGCGGCCTTCGCGTCCGAGTCGTACTGGGGCAGGCCGTTGCCGGGCTTCGGCGATTCCGCGGCCAGGCTGCTGGTCCTCGGGCTCGCCCCCGCGGCGCACGGCGGCAACCGCACGGGCCGCATCTTCACCGGCGATCGATCTGGCGATTGGCTGTTCGCCTCACTGTCGCGGACAGGCTTCGCCAACCAGGCGGAATCGCGCTGGCGCGATGATGGCCTGCGCCTTCGTGACTGCTTCGTAACCGCCTCGGTGCGTTGCGCCCCGCCTGCGAACCGGCCCGTGCCGGCCGAGCGCGACAACTGCCTCCCCTACCTCGTACGCGAGCTCGACCTGCTCGCCGCGGTCCGGGCGATCGTTTGCCTTGGCGGCTTCGCCTGGGATGCGGGGTTGCGAGCGATGCGCGCGAAAGGGATCGCGCTCCCACGGCCACTGCCTCGTTTCGGCCACGGGACCAGCGCGTCCATTGGGAGCTATGTGCTGCTTGGCTGCTACCACCCCAGCCAGCAGAACACCTTCACCGGAAGGCTCACCGAGGACATGCTGGACGACGTATTCGCGCACGCACGGAAGCTGATCGCGCGCACCTGAGCCGCCGAGCGAGGGAGCTAGCCTCGCAGTAGTGACGCCCACAAATCCAGACCCGCTGTCCGGCTTCACCGCGGCGACGCGTGATTGGTTCACCACGGCATTCGCGGAGCCGACCCCGGCCCAAACGATGGCATGGCCCGCGATCGCGTCCGGCGAACATGTCCTCATCTCAGCGCCCACCGGGTCGGGAAAAACCCTGGCGGCCTTCCTCTGGGCGATCGACCGGCTGGTCGGCGAGCGCGCTGCTCCCAACGCGCAAACACCCGACGGCACGAGCGTCGTCTACGTCTCCCCGCTCAAAGCGCTCTCCTATGACATCGAGCGCAACCTGAGTGTGCCGATCCGCGGCATCGGAGCGGAACTAAGCGTCGGTGTCAGGACGGGCGATACGCCACAGCGAGACCGCCAAGCGATGCTGCGCCGGCCGCCCGACATCCTCATCACCACGCCCGAGTCGCTCTATCTGATGCTGACGAGTCGCGCACAGGCTCTCTTCCAAGGCACGCGCTGGTGCATCGTCGACGAGATCCATGCCGTCGCCTCCAACAAGCGCGGAGCACACCTGGCCCTGACGCTTGAGCGGCTCGCCGCGGCAGCGGGCCGCGACCTGCAACGCATCGGCCTCTCGGCTACGCAGCACCCACTTGACGAGGTTGGCCGCTTCCTGGTTGGCCCGCGCAGGAAGTGCAGGATCGTCGACACCGAGGTGCGCAAGCCGCTCGACCTCCAGATCCGCGTGCCGGTCGAGTCGATGACGGAGCCCGACGAGTGCAGCGAAGCGGCGGTTCCAGACGCCGACCTGATCACAAGCGGCTCGGACTCGACGTCGCGCTCGATCTGGCCGGCGATGTACCCCGAGCTGCTTGAACTGATCCGGTCTCACCGCTCGACGATCGTTTTTGTCAATGCTCGCCGGGGGGCCGAGCGGCTGGCGCTGAGGCTCAACGAACTCGGGGCGGCGCAAGACGAGGCCGCGGGCCGTCCACCCCGGCCCCTGGCGCGCGCCCACCACGGATCTCTGGCGCGCGAGGAACGAGGTGTGGTCGAAGAGCTGCTCAAAGCGGGCGAGCTTCCATGCCTGGTTGCGACCTCCAGTCTCGAGCTCGGAATCGACATGGGAGCCGTTGACCTGGTGATCCAGGTCGAGTCGCCCAAGTCGGTCAGCCGCGGGTTGCAGCGCATCGGGCGCGCCGGCCACACGATCACCGAGATCAGCCGCGGCCGGATATTCCCCAAGTTTCGTGCCGACCTGCTCGAGTGCGCGGTGGTCGCCAAGCGCATGCGCGAGGGCGAGATCGAGGCCACCGTGGTGCCGCGAAACCCGCTCGACGTCCTCGCGCAGCAGATCGTCGCCGTCGCGGCTGCCGCCCCCGACGAGGACCCGGTGGTCGTCGAGGATCTCTACCGCCTGATCAAGCGGACGCACAGTTATGCGGAGCTGCCCAGATCGCAGTTCGAAGGCGTGCTCGACATGCTCGACGGCCGCTACCCCTCCTCGGAGTTCGCGGAGCTTCGCCCGCGGATCGTGTGGGACCGCGTGCGCGGCACCATCCGCGCCCGCTCGGGCTCCCGGCAGCTTGCGGTGACCAACGCCGGCACGATCCCCGACCGCGGCCTGTACGCCGTCACGCTCCCCGATGGCCGGCGGGTCGGAGAGCTGGACGAGGAGATGGTCTACGAATCGCGCCCCGGCCAGACCTTTCTCCTCGGCGCGGCAACCTGGCGGATCGAACAGATAACGCATGACCGTGTCGTCGTGAACCCGGCGCCAGGGCTCCCGGCGGCGGTCCCGTTCTGGAAAGGAGAGGGGGTGGGGCGCCCGATGGAGCTGGGAGAAGCAATCGGCGCCTTCTCCCGCTGGGCCGTCGATCAACCGGCCGAGGGGCTCGAGCGAGACTATGCGCTCGACAGCCGCGCGGCCGAGAACCTTGTGCGCTTCCTTTCAGACCAGCAGGCCGCCACGCGAGTGGTGCCGTCCGACCGCGCGATCGTGGTGGAGCGCTTTCGCGACGAGATCGGAGACTTCAGGCTGTGCGTGCTATCGCCTTTCGGCGGCCGGGTCCATGCCGCCTGGGCCTTGGCGCTCAGTGCCCGCATCCGCAACGAGCTTTCACTGGAATGCGATGCGATCCACTCCGACGACGGGATCGTGATCCATCTTCCAGACGCGGAGGAGGCCCCGGATCCAGGGCTCGCGCTCCTTGACAGCGCCGATGTCGAGGATCTGGTCGTGGGCGAGCTGCACTCGAGCGCCCTCTTCGGTGCCCGTTTTCGTGAAAACGCGGCCCGCGCGCTCCTGATCCCACGCGCCAGGCCCGGCAGGCGCACCCCTCTGTGGCAGCAACGGCTCAAGGCCCAGTCGCTGCTGGAGGTCGCGCGCAAGTACGGCGAGTTTCCGATCGTGCTCGAGACCTATCGCGAATGCCTGCGCGACGTCCTCGACGTCCCGGGATTGATTGAGGTGCTCGACCGCCTGCACCGCCAGGAGATCGCCCTTGTTGAGGTGGAGACCCAGTCCGCGTCTCCATTTGCTTCAAGCCTGCTGTTCGACTACGTCGCCACCTACATGTACGAGGGCGATACTCCCAACGCCGAACGGCGTGCGACAGCGCTTGCGTTGGACCGCAACCTGCTCCGCGAGCTGCTTGGGCAGGAGGAGCTGCGCGACCTGATCGACCCCGGCGCCCTGGCCCAGGTCGAGAACGAGCTTGGGCATCTGACGGACACGACCCGAGCCACGGGACACGACGGGCTGCACGACATCCTGCGCCGACTCGGCGACCTGCGCGAAGACGAGGTCGCCCGCCGCGTCCTCGGCGCTCTCGATCCGCGGGAGATGCTGGAGGAGCTTCAGGCACAGCGCCGCGCGGTGCGAGTGAGCGTTGCCGCGGAGGAGCGGTTCATCGATGCCGCAGACGCCGGTCTCTACAGAGACGCTCTTGGGGTGGCCCTGCCGGATGGCCTACCCGCCGCGTTCCTTGAGCCCGTTCCTGATGCCCTGCGGCGACTCATACGTCGCTACGCCGCTACGCATGGGCCGTTCACCGCGGCCGAGGTGCGCCTGCGTTATGGGCGCGACTGCTCACCCCAGTTGCGCGAACTCGAGCGCGCCGGCGACCTGGTCCGTGGCGAGTTGCGCCCGGGCGGAAGCGAGCGCGAGTGGTGCGATCCGGATGTGCTCAAGCGCCTGCGTCGCGCCTCCCTGGCGGCGCTGCGCAAGGAGATCGAACCGTCCGAGCAACGGCAGCTCGCACGCTTCCTGCCCGCCTGGCAGGGCGTCGGACGGCACGCCCGCGCCACCCGCGGGCCCGGGGCCGACCGGCTCCGCGAGGTGCTCTCGCCGCTGCAGGGAGTCGCGCTGCCCGCCGCGAGCTGGGAGCGCGATGTGCTGCCGCGCCGGCTCGGGGCGTACTCGCCGGCGTGGATGGATGAACTCTGCGCGAGCGGAGAACTGGTGTGGATCGGGGCGGGTGCGCTGGGACGGAACTCCGGCCGGGTCGCCCTGTATTTCCGCGACGATGTGGCTGCGCTTGGGCCGCCCGCCGGCGCGATGAAAAGTGAGACGCCCGCGGGAGATCGCTACGACGCCGTGCGCGATCGGCTCGGGATCGGAGCGTGCTTCTTCAGCGACCTCCTCGGCGATGCCGGGCTGGGAGCGGAAGATCTCTCGGAGGTGCTCTGGGACCTCGCCTGGACCGGCGAGGTGACCAACGACGCATTCGCTCCGCTGCGGGCTCGGCGCCTCTCGCTGACCCGGTACACCAGCTCCGCGCCCGCCGCATTCGCCGATCGTCGCCGCGCCGCCGCCGGGAGATTCGCGGGCCGGCGGCGAGCCAGCACCTCACCGCTCCTGCAGGGCCGCTGGTCCCTGACCGAGTCGCTTTTTGGAGACGCACCAGACCCAGGAGCGCGGCGGCGGGCGCTGGCAGAAATTCTGCTCGAGCGGTATGGCATCCTCACCCGGGAGCAGGTGCGCGCCGAGGCTGTTGCGGGCGGGTTCGCGGGCATCTACTCGGAGCTGTCCCAGCTCGAAGTGCTGGGCCTGGCCCGCCGGGGATACTTCGTCGAGGGCCTCGGCGGTGCCCAGTTTGCGCTGCCGGGCGCCGTGGAGCGGCTGCGCAGCGTCGAGCCTGACAAGGACGCTGCGCTTGTGCTGTCGGCCGTCGATCCCGCGCAGCCTTACGGTGGGGTACTGCCGTGGCCGGCGCGAGACCCCGAGACAGCCCACCGGCCTATGCGCGTTGCGGGCGCCTACGTGGTGCTGACCGGCGGCGAGCCGGTGCTCTTCCTGGAGCGGGGAGGAAGGGCGATCCAGACGCTTGTTGCCGCCGGCGATCCCAGGGTGGAGCCGGCGCTTGCGGCGATCGTGGAGGAAGTGCGGGCCAGGCGTATCAGGCGCGTCGCGCTCGAGCAGGTCGACGGCGCCCCCGCGATGTCGAGTGCCCTCGCGCCGGTGCTGATAGCGCTGGGTTTCCAGGAAGGCCCCCGCCGGCTGACGCTGAGTGCGTGAGCAACTCCGCGCGGCGCGGCATACTCAGCAAAAATGAGGATCGCTCCATCGGGCGCCAGAGAGTCGCGCCTGCGAAGGGTCGGGCACAAGGGCGCCGGCCTGATCGCTCCCGGCAACACCTACGAGAGCTTCGACGCGGCTCTGGCCGCCGGCGTGGACATGATCGAATTCGACGTCCTGCGCGAGCGTGGCGGCGATCGTCTCCTGCTCGCACACGATTACGACGACGCCGACAGCCGGGCGCCGCTCACGCTCGAGGAGGGCCTGGCACATCTTGCGTCTGACCCGTTCACCGGCATCGAACTCGACGTCGACCTGAAATTGCCCGGATACGAGCTGCGCGTGCTCGAGGCGCTGCGGGCGTATGGAGTGCTGGAGCGGACCCTGATTTCTTCTCACTTCGGTGTAACGCTCGCCACCGTTCGCGCCGTCAACCCAGGCGTGAGGCTGGGCTGGTCGGTGCCGCGGGTTCGCCGCGACCCATTCCGATCGCGCGCGATGATGCTGCCCGCCCGCATGCTGGTGCGGATCGCGCGCAACGGGCTGCCCAGACGGGCCGCGACCGCGATCCGGGCAGGCCGTTGCGATGCGCTCATGGTCCACTGGCGGCTGGTCAGCGAGACGCTGGTCGACGCGGTCGCCACGGCGGGTGGCGAGCTCTACGTGTGGACCGTCGACGACCTGGTGCGTCTGCGTGAGCTCGAGGCGATGGGTGTGACAGGCGTCATCACGAATGATCCCCGCCTGTTCGCCAAGCTCGCCACGTAGCCGATTGCCGGCACCGCAACGCCGTGCTGGTGCCGCTCGGGGCGATTGTCGCGCTCGGATGGAACATCAGTACCGCGGTCGGACGCCGCCGGCGGTCAGGCGCCGCCGGCGCGAGCACGCCCTCGACCCCGCGTAGCGCGCAAGGGGCCGCGGCGCCAAATAACATTTCCTCATGTCCGCGACGAGCGGTGAAACGATCATGCTCCTTCACCGCGTGCCGGTGTTCTCGGCGCTCGGAGACGATGACCTGAACCGTCTAGCCGAGGTCGCCGTTCCCAGGCGATTCGAGTCAGGCGAGGTGGTCTTTCGAGAGGGGGACGCGAGCAACACGTGCTACATCGTCCGCTCGGGTCGGGCACGAGCGGTCCGCGAGCACAGTGACGGCCGCTCCATCACGCTTGCCACCTTCGGCCCGGGAGAGATCTTCGGCGAACTGGCGATGTTCGACGACGAGCGCCGTTCCGCCACCGTCGAGGCGATCGAGTCGACGGAGGCGATCGCGATTCTCGGCGGCGACATGCGCCGGCTTCTGCGCCGGCATCCGGATATCTCGGTCAAGCTCCTGAGCGCGCTGGGGCGACGGCTGCGAGAGACCAACGAGCGGCTGGCCAGCCAATCGTTTCAGACGGTCCAGAGTCGAGTTGCGGGCGTGCTGCTCCAGTTCGTCACGGCGTACCGGGCGGAGGGCCGCGGCGACGGCGACGTTCTCATCACCTCGACTCAGGCGGACCTCGCCCAGTTGGCAGGGTCTTCACGGGAGTCCGCGAGCCGCTTTTTGGCGGTGCTCGAGCGCGCGGGGGTCATCACTCAGGGTCGGGGCAAGCTGACGGTGCATGATCCGGAGGCTCTGACCCGGTACATGTACTAGAGGACATTTAGACGGTAGGCTGGCGCCGTGCGCGTGCTCAATTTCTATTCCTCGGTGTTCGCGGATCAGCTGCGCCGCGGGCGCAAGACGGCGACGATCCGTCTGGGTGATAAGTCCCACAAGTACCGACGCAACGAATGCGTGTTGGTCACGATCGGATACCAGCACTCGCCGCGGGAGAAGATCTTCAACGCGGTGATCGACCAGGTCGAGGTCAAGCGCGTCCGCGACCTCTCGCCCCGCGATATCGAGCACGACAACCCGGAGTTTCGCCGCGTGGACGAGATGGTCCACTTCCTCGAGCAGATTTACGGCCGTAAGGTCTCGCTGGAGGACACCGTCACGGTCGTCCGTTTCTCACAGATCGTCGAGAACCCACCAGAGCTGCGCGACCGCATCCACGGCCTGGGCAGCGCACGGAACTGAGCGCGCGCTCGGTAGCGCGCGGAACCGGGGCGCGCGCTTGGCACCGCGCGGAACTGGGGCGCGCTTGGCACTCACCCCCTAAGAGTGCCAAAGCGGCTTGAATCCCTTCAGAAATCAGCTATAGTCCGACGTGCTGGCACTCTAGCCGTGTGAGTGCCAAGGCGTGGGACCACAGGCTGTGGGCTGATTCGCCGCGGCCGGCGCACGCCAGAGAGCTGAGACTGACAAGACGTATCAACCCTTCGACCGGAGGTCGTATCAATGAAGCTCAAGCCCCTCGGCGATCGTTTGATCGTACGGGCAATCGAAGAGGAGGAGACCACCGCCAGCGGGATCGTCCTCCCTGACACCGCCAAGGAGAAGCCCCAGAAGGGCAAGGTCCTTGCGGTTGGTGATGGCAAGGTCAACGAAGACACAGGCAAGCGCACGCCGCTTGACGTCTCCGAAGGCGACGAGGTGCTCTACAGCAAGTACGGGGGCACCGAGATCAAGGTGGACGGCGAGGACCTGCTCGTGCTACGCGAGTCGGACGTGCTCGCCAAGGTTCAGGGCTAATCCCCTCAAGGAGAAGAAATGGCACATAAGGAACTGAAGTACGACGCGGACGCGCGCAAGGCCCTTGAGGCGGGCGTCGACGCCGTCGCTAACGCGGTCAAGGTCACTCTTGGCCCCAAGGGCCGTTACGTAGTGCTCGATAAGAAGTTCGGCGCGCCGACCATCACCAACGATGGCGTCACGATCGCGCGTGAGATCGACGTCGAGGACGTATTCCAGAATCAGGGCGCCCAGCTCGTTCGCGAGGTGGCGACCGCCACCAACGACGTGGCCGGCGACGGCACCACCACCGCCACGGTGCTGGCGCAGTCGATCGTCCGCGAAGGCCTCAAGAACGTCGCGGCCGGCGCAAACCCCATGGCGCTCAAGCGCGGCATCGAGAAGGCCGTCGATGACGTCGTCAAGCAGATCGAGTCGCAGTCCAAGGAGATCACCGGCAAGGACCAGATCGCCCGCGTGGCGACCATCTCCGCCGGCGACGAGGAGATCGGCGACGTGATCGCCGATGCGATCGACAAGGTTGGCAAGGACGGCGTGGTCAACGTCGAGGAGGGCCAGACGTTCGGCATGGACCTCGAGTTCACCGAGGGCATGCAGTTCGACAAGGGCTACATCTCGCCCTACATGGTCACCGATCAGGAGCGCATGGAGGCGACCCTCGAGGATCCTTACGTCCTCATCGCCAACCAGAAGATCGGCTCCGTCCGTGACCTTCTGCCGGTGCTCGAGCAGGTCATTCAGTCGGGCAAGCCGTTGCTCATCATCGCCGAGGACGTCGAGGGCGAGTCGCTCGCGACGCTCGTCGTGAACAAGCTCCGCGGCACCTTCACCGGCGTTGCGGTCAAGGCTCCGGGCTTCGGCGACCGCCGCAAGCGGATGCTCGAGGACATCGCGATCCTGACCGGCGGCGAGGTGATCACCGAGGAGATGGGCCTCAAGCTGGAGAACACGCAGGTCTCCCAGCTCGGCCGCGCCCGGCGTGTGGTCGTCGCCAAGGACACCACCACGATCGTCGACGGCAATGGCGAGAGTGATGCCATCAAGGGCCGCATCAATCAGATCAAGGTCGAGATCGACAACACCGACTCGGACTTCGATCGCGAGAAGCTCCAGGAGCGGCTTGCCAAGCTCTCCGGTGGCGTCGCGGTCGTCAAGGTCGGCGCTGCCACCGAGACCGAGATGAAGGAGAAGAAGCATCGGGTCGAGGACGCGCTCCAGGCCACCCGTGCAGCGCTCGAGGAGGGCATCGTGCCCGGAGGCGGCGTTGCGCTGCTGGCCGCTCAGGCAGCGATCAAGCCCGAGCTCTTCGACGAGCCCGATGAGGGAACCGGCGCCAAGATCGTGCGTCGCGCGCTCGAGGAGCCGCTGCGCCAGATCGCCGAGAACGCCGGGCTCGAGGGCTCGGTGACGGTCAACGACGTCCGCAAGGCCAAGAAGGGCCAGGGCCTCGACGCGGCCAGCGGCGAGATCGTCGACCTGGTCGGCGCTGGGATCATCGACCCGGCGATGGTGACGCGCTCGGCGCTCCAGAACGCAGCCTCGATCGCGAAGAACATCCTCACCACCGAGGCGATCGTGGCCGAGATGCCCGAGAAGGAGACCGCCGGCGCGGGCGGCGGTGGCATGCCCGACATGGGCGGGATGATGTAAGCCGCACTTTGCGGTGATGTAATTCGCTCTAACAGGCGAGTTGTCTTGGCGAGGGCCCGGCGCAAGCCGGGCCCTCGCTCGTTCGGCAGCCGGGCGCCAGCCGGGCGCCTCCGTGAGCGTCCGGGCACGTCCGGATATGGTCAAAACACCCCACTGTGCGGCGGCGTCCGAACAGGCGCAGCCGCCGCCCGAGTAGGCCGGCCCACGCACTGGCGAGAGAGCGAGCGCCTCCCTACGGATCGACCGCCAAGCTCGCCCCCGCCCCCACGAGCTCCATATAGACCTCGCGGGTCCGGCGCGCAACCTCGCTCCAGTCGAAGCTCAGCACGTGCTCGCGTGCCTCCGCGACGAGCCTCGCGCGGGCATCGTCGTCGGTCAGGATCTGAGACAGCACCTCGCCCAGATCACTCGAGTCGCGCGAGCGGAAGCGCAGCCCGACCGTGCCGTTCGCAGGCACCACCTCTCGCAGTCCGCCCGTGTCGGCAACGATGCACATGCAGCCGCACGCCATCGCCTCGAGTGCCACAAGCCCGAACGGCTCATAGATCGAGGGGACGATCGTGATCTCCGCGATCCGATAGAGCGAATGGAGCATGTCGTCGCCGACCCAGCCGAGGAAGCTCCCATGCTCCATCAGGCCGAGCCGCTGCGCCTGTTCGCGCAGCTCAGCCTCGGCGGTACCCGAGCCGGCGACCACGAAACGCACCCCGGCGGCACCACCGATGACCTGCGCGAGCGCGTCGAGCGCGAGGTGAAAGCCCTTCTCATACACCAGCCGCCCCACCAGCAGCACGAGGCGCTCGTGCGGCTGCGCGAAGCGCGCTCGCAGCCGGTCGAGGTCCACGGGAACCTCGAGGTCGCTCGGATCGACGGCATTCTGAATCACCGTGATCTCCCCAAGCGGGGCGTCGAGCACCGTCGCGACGTGTCCGCGCATGTAATGCGAGCAGGTGATAACTCGATCCGCGGTCGCCACCATATGCCGCTCGACGGCATGGATATGCGACTGCGGGTAGCTGGAGACCCATCCCTGGTGGCGGCCGAACTCGGTCGCATGCACGGTTACCAGCCAGGGGCACCCGATGCGTTCCGCCAGACGCTGCGCCACGTCCGCCACGAGCCAGTCGTGTGAGTGCACCAGATCGAAATCGAGCTGCTCGAACAGTCCCACGCCGAGTTCGTACATGTCGGCGTTCATCTGGTCCACCCAGCGGACAAACGCGTTGATGTCCTTGGGAAACTCGGGCTCGCGCACGCGGTGAACGACCACGCCATGGCGAAGCTCCTGCGCCGGCAGGTGGCCCCCGCTGCGGGAGAGGACGTGCACCTCGACGCTCTCGCCCACGAGGTGTTCGGAAAGCTTGCGCACGTGCCGTGCGAGGCCACCCTCGATGACCGGTGGATACTCCCACGAGACCAACAGGACGCGCATTTCTGACCGCGGCACCCTATCGGAGCGCAACCCAGGGGCGTCCGGCGCCCTCTGGGAGCCCTCAGCCCTCGACGGCCCAGAGCGGCCTCGGCTCAGGGCCGATGTATCTGGCCGTTGGGCGGATCAGGCGGCCCTCGCGCTTTTGCTCGAGGATGTGAGCGGACCACCCGGCGGTTCGCGCGCAGGTGAACATCGGCGTGAACAGCGCGGGCGGCACATTCGCGAAGTCGAGCACCACCGCGGACCAGAACTCGACGTTTGTCGCGAGCACGCGATCGGGCTTGCGCGCCTGAAGCTCGGCCAGCGCCGCCCGCTCAAGCGCCTCAGCGACCTCGACACGGGGAGATCCGAGCCTCCGGGCGGTGCTGCGCAGCACGCGGGCCCGCGGATCCTCAGCCCGGTAGACCCGATGACCGAACCCCATCAGCCGATCTCCGCGATCGAGTACATCCTTGACATAGCGCTCGGCATCCCCGATCTCTGCCACGTCGTCGAGCATTTTCAGCACCCGGGAGGGGGCGCCACCGTGCAACGGGCCGGAGAGCGCACCGACCGCCGCGGATAGTGCCGCTGCCACGTCGGCGCCGGTGGAGGCGACCACGCGGGCGGTGAAAGTGGAGGCGTTCATGCCGTGCTCGGCGGCCGAGATCCAGTAGGCATCGATCGCCTCAACGTGCTTGGGGTCGGCCTCGCCCCGCCACCGGATCAGGAAGCGCTCGGGGATCGACTTCGCGCGGTCGACCTCGCGCTGCGGGATCGGCGGGCGGCCGATTCCTCGCGCGGATTGGGCCACGAATGAGAGCGCCATCACCGAGGCGCGCGCGAGGTCTCTGCGTGCCTGCTCGTCGGAGATGTCGATTAGCTCACCAAAGCCCCACTGAGGTCCCAGCATGGCGAGCGCAGATTGCACATCGACGCGAGGGTCCCCCGACCGAATGCTCAGCGGATGGGGCTCAGCCGGCGGAAGGCCGGGCAGCAGCCGGCCGTCGACCAAGAGCCCCCAGACGTGCTCGAAGGGCACCCGACCGACGAGCTCTTCGATGTCGACGCCTCGATATCGCAGCGAGCCGCCGGCCCGATCGGGCTCGGCGATCTCGGTGGCAAACGCCACGACTCCCTCGAGCCCGGACTGAACTTCCGCGGTCGCCGTCATCGGCATTCATCTGCATTCGCCATCCGTCCAAAAGGCTAGCTGGGTAGGCTCAAATCCATGGAGGACGTGGAGCTGCTGTTTCGCTCGGCCACGGAGCTGGCATCCATGGTCCGCTTGGGTGAGTGCAGTGCGCGCGAGCTCGTGGCCGCGTCACTGCACCGCATCGACGCCCTCCAGCCGACCATCAACGCCTTCACCCATATTGCCTACGACTCGGCGATCGCAAACGCCGACGCGATTGCGCCCGGCGACGACCGGCCCTTTGCCGGAGTCCCGATCGCGATCAAGGACAACCGACCGGTCGCGGGTATGCCGCTGACCATCGGCAGCGACTTGTTCGGTGACTACGTCGCCGAGCGCGACTCCTTCCTGGTAAGGCGGCTGCGCCGGGCCGGATTCGTGATCGTGGGCAAGACCGCGCTCTCCGAGATGGCGATCCTGCCCACAACCGAGACCCGACGGTTCGGGCCCACGCGCAATCCGTGGGGGCTTGATCGCACCCCGGGTGGCTCTAGCGGTGGCTCCGCGGCCGCTGTGGCTGCGGGCATGGTGCCGGTCGCCCACGGCAACGACGGCGGCGGTTCGATCCGCATTCCGGCTTCGTGCTGCGGCCTGGTCGGACTCAAGGCGGCACGGGGACGCATATCGGTGGGCCCGGAGTCGGGACAGAGCTTCTTCGGGGCCGACGGCGTCTTCACGCGCCGCGTCGCAGACACGGCAGCGGTGCTCGATGTAATCGCGGGCTATGAGCCGGGCGACGCCAACTGGGCCCCTCCACCGCCCGCAACCTACTCAGAGCTGGCGCAAGGGGAGCCGGGCGGGCTTCGCATCGCCCTCGCATTCACGCCGCCGATCGAGGCGGAGCTTGACCCGATATGCGAACAGGGAGCGCGCGACGCCGCCACGCTGCTCGAGTCGTTGGGACACAAGGTCGAGGAAGCCGAGCCGCCGTGGGCCGAGACCGGACTGCTTCAGGACTTCACGCGCACCTTCGGGCCGCTGGTGTCCATGGAGACGCTCGTCGGCGGACTGCTCAGGGGCCGCGAGGTCACCGAGGGCGACGTGGAGCCGCTGACCTGGGCGATGTGGACACGGGCGCGCAGCCAGGGGACGCTGACGTATCTGGCCGCGCAGAGCCGGCTCGAGTCGGTCGCTCGCTCGATCGTGACCTTCCTCGAGCCCTACGACGCTCTGCTGACGCCCGCGCTCGCGCGCCGACCGGTCCCGATTGGAGACATCCACGGCCTCGGCCCCCATCCGTGGGACGAGTATCACCGCTCGGGACCATTCACTCCCTACACCGCAATCATCAACGTCACGGGGCTCCCAGCAATCGCGGTGCCTCTCTACCAAGGAGACGACGGGCTACCGCTGGCGGTACAGCTGGTGGGCCCTCCCGCGCGCGAGGAGGTCGTTCTGGCGCTTGCGACCCAGCTGGAAGAGGCACATCCGTGGGCGCAAAGGCGCCCGCCCGAGCTAGCGACCTAGGGCGCTCCGAGCACGGCGCGCATTGACCTCGGGGTGACCCCGAGGCGCTCCACGTCTGCCGATCCGCGGGGGGAGGTCATGGAGACCTCGAGCAGCTCGGCCTCGTCCCAGGTGGCAAAGGCCGCCGGGCCCATGAACAGCTCCACCAGCGCAAGCGCACGACGCATCAGCACTGTGGGGATGCCAACCAGGGGCCGGCGGCGACCAAGTGAGCGCAGCACCGTCTCGACGAGGCCCCTGTAGGTGAGCGTTTCCGGGCCGGCCAGCTCAAACCGGGCGCCCTCTGCTTGTGCGCCGTGCGAGGCAGAGGGAAGCGCCGCCATCACGCAGTCAGCCACGTCCTCGGCCCAGATGGGCTGAAATGCAGCCTGACCCGGTCCCGACAGCGGCATGACGGGCAGCAGCGAGAGGCGGTGGAGCAAGCGCAGGAAGGGATCCCCGGGTGAGTAGACGATCGAGGGCGCGAAGATCGTGTGGTCAAGCGATGAGGACACGACGGCGCGTTCTGCGATCGCCTTCGCCCGCAGCAGTCGCGTGGGGTTGCGGGTCGAGGCGCCGAGGGCGGAAAAAAAGATGAACCGCTCCACCCCGGCCCGTTCGGACGCGCGTACCAGCCGCCAAGTGGCAATGCCCGCGAGCTCCTCGATCGACCCACCCGGCTGGTCCCTGATCGCCGCGGCGAGATGTACCACAGTGTCCACGCCGCGCAGTGCGTACCTGAACGAAAATGGGTCGGCCAGGTCGCCGAGCGCTATCTGCACTCGCACGCGCTCGGCGCCGAGGCGCCGCGGATCCCTCACCATGCATCGGACCGGCACCCCTGCCGCCACAAGTCGGCGCAGCAACGGCCGGCCGATCGTCCCAGTGGCGCCCGTGAGCAGCAACATCGATCTCCAGGCTACTGACGGGGTTTCAGACCTCGCCTTACAATCGAGCCCTTCCGTTATTAGGACACCCGAATAAAGAGGAACCTGAAGAGATATGGCCTACGTGATCGCCGAGCCCTGCATCGGCACGAAGGACAATTCGTGCGTTGAGGTGTGCCCGGTCGACTGCATCCACCCCACTCCGGACGAGCCCGACTACGACAACGTCGAGATGCTCTACATCGATCCGGAGGAGTGCATCGACTGCGACGCGTGCGTGGAGGCCTGTCCCGTCGATGCTTGCTTCGCCGAGGACCAGCTGCCGGAGGAATGGCAGCAGTACGTCCAGATGAACGCGGGCTACTACGCCCGGCGTTGACTAATTAACTCTGACCGGCGCGCATGCGCGCCGGTCCCGGCCGGAACATGTTCCGGCCGGCGGGCGGGCTCATGAGCCCGCCCGAACAGCATTCACGCCATTGGCAGCGACATCCCGACCGGCTTCGGCGCCGCGGCGGGGGCCGGCTCCTGCATCACTGGCAGCTCCACTGGCGAGAGCGCGATCAAGCCCTGCGCCGCGTAGCGCACGGCCTGGGCGGCCGGGTCGTCGGGATTGGAGAAGACGATCGGAACGCCGTTGTCGGACTGTTCGCGCAACGACAGAGTGAGCGGAACCTGGGCCAGCAGCGGCACCTCAAGCTCCTCGGCGAGCACCTGCCCGCCACCCTCGCCGAAGATCGCATACCGCTCTCCGGCCGGGGTCACGAACGCGGACATGTTCTCGATCACGCCCGCGATTTCGAGCTTGAGCTTCTCGGCCATTTGGGCGGACCGGCGCGCGACCTTCTGCGCCACCGGCTGGGGCGTGGTGACGATCACGAATTTCGATTGGGGCAGCAACTGCGCGAGCGTCATCGACACGTCCCCGGTTCCAGGCGGAAGGTCGATCAGCAGGTAGTCGAGCTCGCCCCACTCCACATCCTCGAGGAACTGCTGCAGAGCCTTGTGAAGCATCGGACCGCGCCACACCACAGCGGCATCCTGCTCGACGAAGAACCCGATTGACATGACCGAGATCCCGGGGAACGCGCGCAGTGGAACCAGCTTGCGCTCGTGGTTGACGCGGGGGCGCTCCGCGCCCAGCCCGAGCATGCGCGGCTGCGAGTAACCCCAGACATCCGCGTCGAGGACGCCAACCTGCTTGCCCTCGGAGACGAGGGCGGCGGCGAGGTTGGCGGTCACGCTGGACTTGCCGACTCCACCCTTACCCGAGCCGATGCAAACCACGTTGGCCACCTGCGCGAGTGAGCCCTCGGGGAGCCCGCCGCGCCCGAGCTTGCGGCCCAGCGCAGACCGCTCCTGCTCTGAGAGGACATCGAACGAAACATTGACCGCGGTGACGCCGTCGAGCTGGCGGATGGCCTGATCCACCCCGGTCTGGAAATGGCTGCGGATCGGACAACCCGGCGTCGTGAGCGAGACCATGACGTCGACGACGCCGTTGTCATGGACCTCGAGCGAGCGGACCATCTCGAGCTCGACGATGTCTCTGCGCAGCTCCGGATCGATGACGGCCTTCAGCGCATCTAAAACCTGCTCACGAGTCGGCATAGGTCCATTCTGGCAAACAGCCACACGTGACAAATGACTCTTAACGAACTTGGAGGTGAGCCCCGGTCGTTAAGGCATGTGACGGAGGAGCTCCCTCGAGGCCAAGCCTCACGGGGAGCGAGGTCGTCACATGCCTTAACGACCAACCGGGGCCTCACGTGGAGTGAGACCCCGGCGGTTGAGGGAGGAGAGGGTGCTTCATTCGCCGGCGAAAATATGGGGCCGGCGAACCCTTCCCGCCACTGACGCTCTCCTGGGGCGCCCGGCGGGGGAAGCTGTATCAGGCGACCGAGCTCAGCCGACCCTGGGCCTCGCCGATTAGCTTCTCGACGCGATTGCTCAGGGTGTCGGACTGCTTCTCCAAGTCCCTGCGTACCAAGCGTACCTCACGCTCGAGGCGGCGGCGGTTCTGCTTGAAGCTTCGCTCGACGCCGCGGCGGCGCTGGCGCAGTTCGCGCTCGACCAACGCGCGGCTCTTGCGCACCCGGCGCTCGAACCGGTTGCGGGCGCTGGCGCCACGGCGCTCGTAGCGCTTGAGCTCGCGCTCGAGTGAGGTGCGCGTGCCGTAGCGGGACGTGAAATCGCGCACGCCGGCGAGGAGATTGTCACGGGCGAGGAGGCTTGCGCCGACGGGAACGAGCACAGCGCGCTCCGCCAGAACCTGTGCGTGCTCGACGCGAGTCTTGGGCTGCGCCTGCGTTCTGGTGCGGGTCCGCTGGCGCGAGGTGCGCGCGGGGCGGGTACTGGTCGCCTTTCGGGTGGTGGCGCGCTTACTGGCGCCGCTTTCGGACGTGGTAGCCATGGTGAAAAGTTCTCCCTCTCGGGGTTGTGATCTCCAGACAAATAACTGCGGCGGCGGCGTGACCACCGAACATGTGTTTGTACCCCCGGACCAATGCTCAGTTACATGGTGCGTGCGATCCACGCCGCCGGATCGTCGAGCTCCTTAATCGTGGGCAAGGTCTCGGGGCTCGTGAACACCACCCGCAGAGCCTCGGTCCCCGCGTCCCGGACAATGGCGTCGCAGAAGCGTTTGCCCTGCTCATACTGGCGCAGCTTCATGTCAAGCCCCAGCAGCCGCCCGACCAGGCGCGAGAGCACCGACTGCGAGCGTCGCCGGCGGTCAAGCGCCTCGCGCAGCTTGGGCAACGAGGGCAGCAAATCCGGTGCGACCGCGTCCATCACGTGCTCGGCATGTCCCTCGATTACGGCCATAGCCGCCTGGACACGTTCGAGTGTCTCGCGCTCGGACGGACTCGCGACGACCGACACAAGGTCGCCGTGGCGAAGTGCCGACACCAACCGCTTCACCTCGTCGCCGCTTGGAACTCGTAGCCGTCGCTGATTCTCCAGCCGCAGCTCGGCGGTCCTCAGCAACCCGCGCACGAGCGACGCCAGGTGTCCATGCAGCCACGGCACGCCGGCGAACTGGACCGCATGCGTCACCTCGTGCAGCGTCACCCACGTCATGAACTCGCGCTCCTCGGCCCCGAAGGCGTGCATCGCCTGCCCCAGGTTGGGCAATACGAAGAGCAGCCTCGGCGGCCGGTCTTCCACGGCCTCGTCAAGCAGAACGAGCTCGTACTGGCCGAGCACCCGCTGGGCGAGGTACCCGACCACCACGCCAACCTCGGTGGAGAGCGTCAGGCCGACTCCGATCTGCACGGCCGGGCGCAGCGGGCCAAGCCGCGAATCGGCGCGTTTCAGCACCGGATCCAGCAGCAGACGCATGGAACCGAGGTTGCTCTGGACCCACTCACGACGCCCGATGCCTTCGGGAGTCGGCAGCGGACGCTCCGGCTCCAGGCCCGTGTAGGCAGTCACCCGTCGCTCGGATTCCTCTGCCAGCTCCACCAGATCTGAGCTGGGGAGGCGAGTGTCGCCGCTGCCCGCCACATAGCGGGCGATGCGCTCCGCGAGAACCCAGTCGATCACGCCGCCACCCGCTCCAGCTGGGCAAGGCCCTCCTGCGACCTGGCCGCGACCACGGGCGCATGCGGGGACGCGTCGAGCGGCGCCGCCAGCGGGGCCGCGGACCCGGGGAAGGAGACCATTCCGCCTGCCTCGCGCACGATCAGCTGGCCCGCCGCCGCATCGACTCCCCGGGAGCGCCTCAGCGAGACCATCCCGTCGAAACGGGCGCTCGCGACGTGGCACAACGCGACCGCGATCGAACCGAACGCGCGCAGCCGATAGGCGCATTCGATGAGTTCGTCCAGGGAGCCTTGCAGCCAACGCGGATCGGCCGATTCGATCCCCACGACCTCGAGTTTGCCGTCGCGCGCCCTGCGCTCTTCCAGGCCTGGATCCAGGCGCTCGCCGCCAAGCCAAGCGCCCTCGCCGCGGCGCGCCCACCACTCCTCCCGTGTGCCGAAGTCGTGGACGAAGCCAAACTCGACGTCGGCCATCGTCTCGCCGTCGGCGACGGCGATCGAGAGGGCATGGTGCGGTATGCCGCGCTTGGCATTGAGCGAGCCATCGATCGGGTCCAGGATCACGCGCACGCTGTCGTCGCCGTAATCGATCGCGCCTCGCTCCTCTGAGCAAGCGACGAACCCGTAGCCTTGCTCGTGCAGGGCGTCAAGCTCGGCCACCACCACGTTCTCAGCTGACCTGTCGATCTCGAGCGTGCGATCCCCGCCGGAACCCCGGGCGCCGGTTTCGCGAGCGCGCTCCTGCGTGCTCGGCGACTCCGCGAGCACGCGCTCGAGTCCCTTGACCGCACGGCGGCAGATTCCCAGCCAGTCCACGTCGAGCGCTGAGCGGGTGGAGGTCATCTCGAACCTATGCTGTCAGACGGCGTGAGTGCACTTGAGCGGAGCGAGGCCGTACGGCACCAAGATGGGCCACTCGTGCTGACCGGCGCCGCCGGCACAGGAAAGACGAGGCTCATCGGGGATCGGTTCCTATGGCTCGTGCAGCAGGGGACCGAACCCTCGCGGATCGCCGTTGTCGCGCCCTCTCGGGGCCGCGCGCAGGCCTTGCGCGAGCGGCTCGAGTCAGAGCTCACGAGGGGCTACGAGGAGCTGCTCTCGGGTACCCCGGTCGAACTCGCGGCGGCCGTCATCGATCGAACCGGCACGGGCACAGGCGGTTCGGAGTCGCTCATGGCTCTGCTCGGGCCGGGTGACCGGCTGGCAATGCTCATGGAGCGGCTCGATCAGCTTGAGCTCAGCCACCACGACTTCGGCGGCAGCCCGGCTACCCTGCTCGGCCAGTTCGTTCGCCGGATCGACTGCCTCAAAGCCGAACTGATCAGCGCCGAGGAGTTCGGCGCGTGGGCGGCGAGCCTGGATGGTCCTGACGGACAGCTGGAGCGCGAGTTTGCCGGCATCTACGCAG
>DASRHQ010000017.1:0-22942 GCA_035650455.1 Solirubrobacteraceae bacterium | reverse complement strand
TGGAGTGAGCTGCCCGGCACGATCTGATTGCCGCGCGGTGGGCCTCATCGGCCTCCTTGGGAAGTTCTCCACGGAGGCGTTGCACTGGAACGGCAAGAGGTGGTCAAGCCAGTAGTGCCCTGACTCGGTGGGGGCGTCGCCGGTGGCTCCCCCCTACACTAGGCCGCCGATGTCCGGCCACTCGAAATGGCACTCGATCAAGCACAAGAAGGCAGTCGTCGACGCGCGGCGGGGTCAGCAGTTCACCAAGCTGGCCCGCGCGATCACCGTCGCCGCGCGCGAGGGCGGAGGCGATCCCGATGCAAACTCGGGCCTCGCCCTCGCGATCCAGAAGGCCAGGGACGCGTCCATGCCCAAGGACAACATCGAGCGCGCGATAACCAAGGGAACAGGCGAGGGTGGCGATGCCGACCAGATTGAAACCGTCATCTACGAAGGCTACGGGCCAGGCGGTGTCGCGCTATTGATCGAGGCGCTGACCGATAACCGCAACCGCACGGGAGCCGACATCCGTCACGCATTCGCCAAACAGGGCGGCAGCCTGGGGGAGCCGGGCTCCGTCTCTTATTTGTTCGACAAGCGCGGCGTGATCACCGTCGACGCCAGCCGCTACGACGAGGACGATCTGATGGCTGCAATAGACGCCGGCGCGCAGGACATTGTCCGCGATGACGACGTGCTGGAGGTGATCTGCGAACCCGCAGATGTGACGGCGGTGCGCCGAGCGCTCGAGCAGGCGGGCGTTGAGATCGAGAGCGCAGATGTCGCGCAGCGGCCGCGCTCGCGCGTTCCTGTCGACGAGGGCGCTGCCCCCAAGCTGATGCGCCTGATCGACGCTCTGGAAGAGCTGGACGACGTATCGGCGGTCAACGCGAACTTCGACATCGAAGCCCGCGTGCTGGAGCAGATCGCATCGTGAAGCGAGGCGGCGCAGTACTGCTCGCGGGCGTCGCGCTCGCGGCCGGTCTTGCTGGTTGCGGTAGCAGCTCCAAGGCCGAGGGGGTGGTGTCGGCGCCGTCGGCGGGCCTCACCGCGCCTCCGCCTCCGCCCCCGGTCCCGGTCGCGATCCGGCACAAACCTACGGTGACCGTGCCCAGTGGCCCGCCACCCAACCATCTCGTTGTCAAGGATCTCGTGAAGGGCACCGGCGCGGTGGCGACAAAGGCCTCCACGGTCACCGTCCAATATGTCGGCGTCCTGTACAAGACCGGCAAGCAGTTCGACGCCTCCTGGGATGATGGCACCGGCCAGCCGGTGCAGTTCTCGCTCGCCGGGGGCGTGATCAAGGGCTGGACCGAGGGGATCCCGGGGATGCGCGTGGGTGGTCGGCGGGAGCTGATCATTCCGCCCAGCCTTGCCTACGGCAAGAAGGGGTCGCCGCCCAAGATCCCGCCTAACTCGACGCTTGTCTTCGTGATCGACCTCCACGCCGTCTCCTAGGCTCGCGCCCTTCCTCGAGCGGGCGGGCCCGGTAGAGCGACACCGTGCCGTCAACGCCCTTTAAGCGAAAGCGGCCGGCTGAGGACCACAAAAACTCATCGGGCGCCGCGTCGCGGACCTCGTGCGTACAGAGCACGCTGCCGGGCCGGGCTGCGCCGGTGACTCGGCTTGCCAAGTTGACCGACTGCCCGAACCAGTCACCCGCTCGGCTCCAGGCCGGCCCGCTGGCGATCCCGGCGCGCAGCGCGGGGAGGTCGGCCTTGCTGAAGGCCTCGACAAGTTCAAGGGCGGCCGAAACGGTGGTCCCTGGATCGGTGGAGATGAACATCGCCGCGTCGCCGATGGTCTTGATCAGGCGGACGGTGGGGGAGGACACCTCGGTGGCCAGCTCTGAAAGCCTCCGCGCGACCATGCCGAGCTCTTGCGCTCCGACCTCGCCTCCCAGGCTGGTGAACCCAACCAGGTCGGCGAAGCAGATGACCACGTCTTCTGCTGTCGCCACCTGGCCGTGCTCGCGCTCCGTGCGGCTGATGATGCCCCTGCGTGCGGCCTCCCGCACGTGCCCGGCAAGTGCCGCGCCCAGGACCGGCGACATCAGGGGCAGCAGCTCCTTGGCCATTGCGGCAAACCGGAGCGCAACGTCTCGCTCGGTGTCACCGGGCTCCAGAAAGGTATCGGCGAAAGCGCCGGTGATGGTGGCGGAGAGGCGCGCTGTGCCCTCGCCGAGCACGCGGGCGATCTCAAGCAGCGCATCCTCGGGCAGGCCGGCGTCCAAGAAGGCTTTGAGCGACTCAGCCGCCGCCACGTCGTCCTCGGTGAAGGCAGCTTCGTCGGTTTCCGGCGCGGCAAATCCTAGGGCGCGCCACACTCGCCTCAGCTGCTGCACCGGCACGCCCGCTCGGTCGGCAACCTCGGCGGCTGTCAAGCGGCCGCCGAGAACGCGCTCGACGGGAAGCAGCACCAGCCGGTCCTCGGCCACCGCCGCCTTGAGCTCGTCGAGAGTTGCGCCGCGTTCAAGCAGACCTCGCAGTAGATCCTCGCGCGCTTCCCGGTCCGGTCCGTCGAGGCCGTCGAGCAGGCCGGACGCCGCCAGATCGATTGGGCCTCCGTCAGCGCTCATGCGGGGATCTTGCCCGATTCAAGTGGCCGCGGGCAGCGCGTAGGCATGGCGATCGCCTTGGGGAGGCGTCCGCGGCCACGCGCAGAATGTCTTGCCAAGCGGATGATCGTCTTAGGTATTGATCCGGGTACGGCCAGTACCGGCTACGGCGTCGTGCAGAGCGAGGGCTCGCGGCTGCGCGCGCTATCCAGCGGCGTGATCCAGACCAAAGCGGGCGTGCCCCTCGAGCGCAGGCTGACCGAAATCCACAGGCGAATTGGTGAGTTGCTGGACCGCTTCGCGCCCGACGCAATTGCCGTTGAGGAGCTCTATTTCGGAGCCAATGTCCAGACTGCGTTCGCCGTTGGTCAGGCTCGCGGAGTCGTGCTGCTCGCCGCCGGCGAGCGCGGTGTCGCTTCGTCCTCTTACACCCCGCAGCAGGTGAAGTCGGCCGTCTGTGGCCACGGGAGCGCGACGAAGGAGCAGGTGGGGCGCATGGTGCAGCGGGTCCTTGGTATGTCCGCGCCGCCGTCACCCGACCATGCCGCCGACGCGCTCGCCGTCGCCATCTGCGAGCTCAACCGCGCGCCGTTGGCGCACGCACTCCAGGCCGCGGGGGCTCGTGCATGATCGCGCTCGTCTCCGGGACTGTCGCCGTCCGCCGCGTGGACCATGTCGTGATCGACTGCGGCGGCGTCGGCTACCGCCTGGCGGTGTCGGCACAGACGCTTCGCCAAGTGCCCGCCGTGGGCGGGAAGGCCACACTGCACACCCACCTGGTGGTCCGCGACGACGCGCTTGCGCTGTTCGGCTTCGCCTCCGAGGAGGAGCGGGAGCTGTTTTTGATGCTGCTCTCGGTTCAGTCGGTTGGCCCCAAGGTGGCGCTGGCCGTGCTCTCGGGCGGGCCGCCGCGGGAGCTGCTGGCGATGCTCGCGGCGGGTGATACAGCCCGGCTGCAAGCGGTCCCCGGGATTGGCAAGCGCACGGCCGAGCGGATCGTCGTCGAGTTGCGCGAGAAAGTCGGCGCAACCCTGCCAGACAACGCGATTACAGTCACGCGACCGGATGACCCACACGCGATCGCACGGGATGGCCTCATCGGTCTTGGCTACTCCGCAGCGGAGGCCGATGAACTGCTCGAAGGCCTGGTTTCAGACGAACCCGAGGAGCTGATCGCGAGCGCCCTGAGGATGGCCCGGCGATGAGCGAAGCTCGCATACACACCCCCGACCTGCTGCCCGACGACGAGTTCGATCGATCGCTTCGACCTCGCCGACTGTCTGACTTCGTCGGTCAGCCCGCAATCAAGGATCAGCTGGCCGTGGCGATCCAGGCCGCCGCAAGCCGGGAGGAGGCGCTTGATCACGTACTGCTGGCCGGTCCGCCCGGGCTCGGCAAGACCTCCCTGGCGCAGATCGTCGCCGCCGAGATGGACGTCGGATTCGTGCAGACGGCCGGGCCAGCGCTCGAGCGCAAGGGCGATATCGCTGCATTCCTGACGGCGCTCGAGCCGCGCGCCGTGTTTTTCGTGGACGAGATCCACCGCCTCCCGAGAGCGCTCGAGGAAACCTTCTATCCGGCCATGGAGGATGGTTGCCTGCCGATCACCGTGGGTCAGGGCGCCGGGGCGCGGGTGGTGACGCTCGAGCTACCGCCGTTCACCCTGGTTGGGGCCACAACTCGGACTGGCCTGGTCAACGCGCCGCTACGGGACCGGTTTGGCATACAGCAGAGGCTTGAGCACTATTCGGTGGACGATCTGGCGATGATCGTGCGCCGCTCAGCGAGGCTGCTCCAAGTGCAAATCGAAGGGCCGGGCGCCACGGCGATAGCCGCACGGAGCCGCGGCACACCGCGGGTTGCGAACCGCCTGCTCAAGCGCGTCCGCGACTACGCCGAGGTGCGCGGCGGCGGCGACGTTTCGGAGCGCGTCGCCCTGGAGGCGCTCGACCTGCTCGAGGTCGATGAAGTGGGTCTCGATCGCCTCGACCGGGAGATCCTGCGCACAATCTGCGAGAAGTTCTCCGGCGGGCCCGTGGGCCTATCGACGCTGGCGGTCGCGGTGGGGGAGGAGCAGGACACGATCGAGGACGTGTACGAGCCCTACTTGCTTCAGCGGGGGCTGATTGAGCGCAAGCCGCGCGGGCGCACCGCGACCCGCCGCGCCTTCGCCCACCTGGGCCTCGAGCCTCCGGGCCAGGCCGCGCTGCTCTGATCGGCGCCGCCGGCACGCAAATTCTCAGGTAATCCACAGGGAGCGATGGCTATCCTCACGCGAACGTGTCCAAGGAGCATTACTTCATCTGCCCAAACTGTGGTCACCGCTCCATGTCGACAGACCGCACCACGGACTTCGGCCGGGAGATCCGAGGCTGCGAGAAGTGCGGTTTCTCATACCTGTTCGAGCTGCTCGATGACTACTACCCGGCTCCCAACGCGGCCTTCTTCGCGTGCGACGCCAATGCACGCATCGTCAACTGCGGCAAGGGCTCATTCGAGCTGACCGGGCTAAAGACAGAGCAGGTTCTGGGGCGCTCCGTACACGAGGTGCTGGGCCTGGAGTTTGCCGATGGGACCGACCACGTCCAGACGGCGCTCGAGTGGGAGGTTCGGGTGCAGGGCAAGCCGGTCGAGGTCAACGCCGAGGCCGATGTTCCCGCCAATGCGGTAGCTGACATCTTCCCGGCCTACGACGACGACGAAGGCGGGGTATTGCTCGTGCTGACGCCCACCAACCACACCCATGCGGGTTGACGCTGGCGCCCGGCGGCGAAGCCTCTAGCATCCGACGGCAGTCATGAGTGATCGCCGGCGCCACGGATTCATTCTGCTGCTCGTGGCCGGGCTGATTGCGGCCTCGGTCGTAATCCTCACCCAGTACAAGACGGTCCTTGGGCTGGACCTAAAGGGAGGCGTCGAGCTCGTCTACCAGGGAGAGCCGACGCCGCAGACACCGCACGTCACGCAGGACGCGCTCAACCGGGCCATCAACATCATGCGCGCGCGCGTCGACCAGCTCGGGGTGAGCGAGCCGCAGATCCAGACAAACGGCGGCAACCAGATCTCGGTCGCGCTCCCTGACGTCCAGGACACTGCCCGCGCGATCCAGGAAGTGGGGACACCCGCCCGGCTTGGCTTCTACGACTGGGAGGCGAATGTTCTCCTTCCCGACGGCAAAACCGTCGCCAGTGTGTTGAGCGGCGGTCTGCCGCCCGGCTATCAGACCAACACCAGCCTGCTCTCGGCCGACCAGAAGCTCGCGCTGCAGATCAGCGAAGGCGGAGGAAGGGCGGGTGCCGGCAGCACCCCGCTTTACGACGCGGTCAAGCTCGCCGCTAAGCAGCCCGTTCGTGCGACCGCTAACAACTCGCGCAAGGGGCCGCAGTACTACTGGTTTGGCACGCCCGGAAGCGCCGCGTGCAAGCACGTCGAGCGCCAGCAGGGGATCGCGTCGACCGCGCCCACTGGCTTTCACTGCCTGCTGTCGGGGCCTGACACTTCCTTGACGAACCTGTACTCGGCGGAGCCGGGCGTGTCGAAGTCTCAGGGCCAGGTCCTCAAGGTTCCACAGGGGACGGTGGTGCTCCAGGCGGCATCGCAGAACTTCTCGCTGAAGTCGGCTCCGATCTATTTGCCCGCCGCCCAGTTCTACGTCCTCAAGGACAACGTCGCTCTCTTTGGTACGGAAATTACGAACCCGCAGCAGACGACGGACTCCACCGGGGCGCCGGACGTCTCATTTGGCTTTAACGGGGCTGGCCAGACCAAGTTCCAGAACGTGACGAACCAGATTGCCCAGCGCGGCTCACAGGTGAGCGGACTGGGCCCGCAGCTCAACCAGCACTTCGCGGTTGCGCTGGACACTCAGCTGAGGACAGTCCCCCAGATCGACTTCAAGCAGTATCCCAACGGGATCATCGGCGGGGGTGCAGATATCACGGGCGGATTCACCGTCAGTTCCGCCCAGCAGCTGGCACAGCTGCTGCAAAACGGCGCGCTTCCGATCAACCTCCGGCTGATATCCCAGCAGCAGGTCTCGGCGACGCTCGGCAAGCAGGCCCTGCACCAGGGTCTGATCGCGGGTCTGGCGGGGCTGGCGGTCGTCGTGGCGTTCCTGCTCTTCTACTACCGCATTCTGGGAGTGATCGCGACCGCGGGGCTGTTCGTTTACGCGCTCTACTTCTATGCGCTGATCAAGCTGATCCCGGTCACGCTCACGCTATCGGGCATCGCGGGCCTGATCCTCACGATCGGCGTGGCGGCGGACGCGAACATCGTGATCTTTGAGCGGGTCAAGGAGGAGATCCGCGGTGGTCGCTCGATCCGCCAGGGGATCGTCACCGGCTACCGCAAGGGCCTCACGGCGATCATCGACGCGAACGTGGTGACGATCATGACCGCGTTCATCCTCTTCGTGCTGGCGACCGCCGATGTGAAGGGGTTCGCGCTGACGCTCGGGATCGGCGTGTTCGTGTCGCTGTTCACGGCTGTGATGGCCACCCAGGCAATCCTCATGACGATGGGTCGCTCGCGCCTGATCGCGTCGCCCTCGGCGCTCGGCGCCGGCAAGCAACGCTTCAACTGGCGCTTCGACTTCATGGGCGCCTCGCGGTACTTCTTCACCCTGTCTGGGGTGATCCTGCTGGTCGGCGCTCTCGCGGTCGGCGGCAGGGGCCTCAACCTAGGTATCGACTTCACCTCGGGCACGCGGATCACGACAAGCCTCCAGCACCCGGCAACCGTCGCGCAGGTGCGCTCCGTGATGACGTCAAACGGCGCGGCCACCCCGGAGGTCCAGAGGATCACGAACAAGGCCCTGGGGCCATACGTCTTCCAGGTTTCCTCAAAGCAGCTCGGACCGGGTCGGATAAGCAACGTCAAGTCGAGTCTGCAAACCAAGTTTGGAGTCCGCTCGTTCGACTCGACGTCGGTTGGCCCCACCTTCGGCCGAACGATCGCCAACGCGGCGATCATCGCGATTATCGCCTCGCTGCTGGTGATCTCGGTCTACGTGGCGCTGCGCTTCGAATGGAAATTCGCCGTGCCCGTGCTGATAGCGCTCATGCACGATCTGCTGATCACGAGCGGCGTCTACGCACTCACCGGTCGTCAGGTCACCGTCGACACCGTCGCGGCGCTTCTGACGATCCTCGGCTACTCCTTATACGACACCATCATCGTCTTCGACCGGGTCCGGGAGAACGTCCCCCGAATGCCGCGTGCGGCGTTCTCGCAGATCGTCAACAGGTCTATGTCGGAGGTGCTGACACGTTCGCTTGCGACCACCTCGTGCACGTTGCTGCCCGTGATCGCGCTGCTGCTGTTCGGCGGGGGCGGAGTGCTCGGCGACTTCGCATTTGCCCTGCTGATCGGCATAGCCTCCGGCGCCTACTCGTCGATCTTCATCGCGTCGCCGGTGCTGACGCACTGGAAGGAGCGTGAGGCCGGATACCGGGCTCGGCGCGAGCGCATCATCGCTGAGGTGGGCTACGTGCCTGCGTATGCGGGTGTCGGAGCGGACGTCGAGCCCACACCCAAGCGTCCGCGGCGGACCGGGCGGCTGACCGCGCCGGAGCCCGAGAAGGTCTCGTCCGCCGAATTCGAGCAGATGAAGCGCGATCTGGAAATCGAAGAGGCGGCGCCGGGTCGTCATACCTCAACGCTTACCAAGCGGCTAGCCCATACCGAGCCCGAGGCTCCCGCAAGGGCTGGGCGTCGAACCAGGACAGACGGTGCCGATGGTGCCTCGCGAGGATCGAAGAGAGGCACGCCCAAGACGACGCCGCCCCCTGCATCGCCAAGGCCCGCGAGGACGGCTCCGAAGGCAGCACCCGCCGCACCCGAGCCCCCACCGCGCGCACCGAGCGCCCCCGAGCCCGCACCGAGCGACCAGGGAGGCATCCCACCGTCACCTGAGCCCGAGGCGGGTCCGCCCGCGCCCGCACCCGACGTAGCCGAGAACGAGGGAATCGCACCTGCGCCCAAGCAACGATCAAAGCCGAGCTCGCGCTCGCGAGGACGCCGACACGGGAGGCGCCGCTGATGCATCGACACAGCTACCAAGATGGAGGGGATCGCTGATGGGCATGCTCGCGTGGGTCATGATGGGGCTCGCACTCTGGCACTTCACGATCTGGCTGCCGGACCACTTCTGGGGAGGGATCGTCGGCGGGCTGATCGGCGCGCTCGCAGGCGCCGTGCTGGTCGGGCTGATCATCCACGGCTTCGCCATTCCGGGCCGGCACGCGACTCACCTGACCACTGCGCTCGAAGGCATTCCGGGCGCACTCATCGGGATGGCTCTCGTCTATCTGGAGGGTCTCAGGCGCGAACGGGCGCACCGGACCGCCATTGCCTAGGGGCCTGGGATGGGACCGCTAGATCTCCTGACCGCACCTCTACGGTCGCTGCTGGGGACCACCGAGGATATGGAGCGGGATGCCCACACGCTGCTATCCGAGTCTGGCGAGCTCGAGCGCCAGTTGGAGGAGGCGGTCGCTTCGATCCATCGTGCGTCGGAGTCGATGGAACACCACGTCGCGGTGGTCGAGACGCTGGCGGCCACGGTCCCCAAGCTCGCCGAGTCCGTCGATGCGCTCGTCGCGGAGATGCACGCGCTCAACTTGACTCTGAAGCCCGTCGGATCAGCCGAGCGAGATCTCTCGAAACTCGGGCACCTCTTTGGGCGCCGCCACGCCGAGGACGCGACGTCTACCGCCGAGACGCAGGCACCTGCGGAGCCTCCGGCGGACCCCGGCGGCGCCTGAGGCAAACCTGCATAGACCGTAACGCCGCGTAAACCTCTGCGCCAGGCCTGGGGGCACCCCGCGGATCCGTCGGGGGCTCGGCATACCCTGCCCGGCGTGAGCGAGTCGCTTCCTCAGTCCAGGCTCGGGCTCGAGCCCGTCTTCGCGGACCGCCCGCCGTTGCGGCTCGTGACCGGTGCGCAAGCGTCTCCCTCCAGGTCGCAGAGCGGCGCGGAGACCCTGCGGCCGCACCGGCCCCAGCCTCGTCTGGAGATCCCTCCGTACGACCCGGCCGTGGTTGCCGAGCTCGAACGCCAGCTCGGGGTCGGCCGCATCCTCGCCGAGATCCTGGTCCGGCGTCGCTTCTCGACACCCACGGCCACGGCGAGATTCCTCGCGGGCGCGGAGGTTGACGGTGCCGGCTGCTTTGCCGGCATCGAGGATGTTGTGGCAGTAATCCGCCGACACGTCGCCGCGGGGACCCGCATCACGATCCATGGCGACTATGACGTGGACGGCGTGTGCGCTACGGCGGTGATGCTGCGCGCCCTGCGCTCCCTCGGTGCCAATGTCGGCTGGTTTATCCCCAGTCGCCTGGACGACGGCTACGGCCTCTCCCCACCTACCGTTGAGCGACTCGCAAACCAGGGGACCAAGCTGTTGGTGACCGTGGACTGTGGCATCACCGCGGTGCAGGAGGCGAGACTCGCTCGTGCGGCCGGGATGGAGGTGATCGTCACCGATCACCACGCCCCTCCGGCTGATGGAGCCCTCCCGGAGTGTCCGACCCTGCACCCAGCCCTTTGCGGCTATCCCTTCCACGAGTTGTGTGGGACAGCGGTCGCGTTCAAGCTCGCCCAAGCGCTTCCTGCGCCTACCGCCGGAGACGATGTCGAGCTCGTGGCACTGGCCACGGTGGCAGATCTGATGCCGCTCCGTGGCGAGAACCGGGCTCTGGTGCGTCAGGGACTCGCTGACATGGCCAACACCTCGAAGCCCGGGCTGCGCGCCTTGCTCGAGGTCTCCGGGACCGACCCCAGCTCGCTGGACGCCGGCGCTCTCGGCTTCCGGCTCGCGCCTCGGTTGAACGCAGCCGGCCGCATGCGGCGCGCCGACGCGGCCCTTGAGCTGCTGGTGACCGAAGATCCCGGGCGCGCCGCAGCCGTCGCCGCCGAGCTCGACGCGCTCAACGCCGAACGGCGGGCGGTCGAGGATCGGACCACGTGGGAAGCTGAGGCCAAGCTTGCCGAGCTGGGGGAGAGGAGCGCCTACGTGCTCTGGAGCGAGGGCTGGCACCGCGGCGTCGTGGGAATCGTCGCCTCACGGATCGTCGAGCGCTACCACAGGCCCACGGTTGTGGTGGCGCTGGAAGGCGACCTCCTGGGCCAGGGGTCGGGTAGGAGCATTCCCGGCTTTGATCTTCTAGGCGCACTGCATGCCGTCGCGGAACACCTGCACCGCTACGGCGGTCACCGCGCGGCCGCCGGCCTGTCGGTCGCCCGCAACCGGCTGCCGGCGCTTGCCGGAGCGTTTGAGGCTCATGCCGGCGCGGTGCTGACGGAGGACCTACTCAGGCCGGTGGAGCGTGTGGACGCGATCGTCTCTGCCGCTGACCTGGGTCTGGGCTTGGCCGAAGAGCTCGAACGGCTCGCCCCCTTCGGCATCGGCAACCCGCGGCCCTGTCTGCTCGTTCCGGGCGCTCGTTTCGAGAACGCGCGCTCGATCGGAGAAGGCCGCCACGCGCTCTTCACCACGGTCTCTGGAGGTGTCCGCGCCAAGGCCGTCTCGTTCGGCTGCGGCGGGCGTCTCCCGTGTCGTCCTGGCGAACCGCTGGACGCGGTTTTCTCATTGGAACGCAACGAATGGCGGGGCCTGGTTGAGCCTCGTCTCATCCTCCGCCATGCGCAGCCGTGTGGATTGGAGGCGATCCAGGTACTTGGCGAGCCCCCGTCGTACCTGGACGGCGTATTGGCGGAGCTGGATGAGCCGCTTGCGTCCGGCAGGCCGTCAAGCGGGAATGGTTGCTCGCGGACCGTGCTCGACCGTCGTGGCCAGAGTCCACTCGTGGTCCTGCGCGACGCGATCGCGAGCGGCCAGGACGTACTCGCGGTCTGCGCCGAGGTGTCCAGACGCCTGGGAGGGTTAGAAGCGCGCGCCGGGGGCTTCGCTCTGATCTCATACCACAGCCTGGAGCGTCAGCCCGCGCTCGCGCGTTCCTTCCCCCACGTCGTCATGCTCGACCCGCCCGCTTCTGCGGCGGGGGCGAGGGCTGCCCAGGCAGATGGCGGCTACGCGCATCTGGCCTGGGGCGAGGCTGAGCTACGCTTTGCGTGGCAGATGCACGAGTTGGAGTACGCACTGCGTGCTTCGCTCGCGGCTCTCTACCGGGGCATCAGAGCCCGGGGGAGAGTGGCCGGCGAGGAGCTCGAGCAGCTGCTTCGCACAGAGGGCCACCCCGGCCGACCCGCACGCGTAGCGGGAAGAATGGTCCGGGTCCTCGCGGAGCTAGAGCTCGTCAGCCTCGACCGGTTCGCGCCGGCCCTGCAGATGGCCAGCGAGGCGCCCACGGAGCTGGAGCGCTCGCTCGCCTACAGGGTCTACCAGCAGCGATATGAGGATGGACAGAGATTTCTGAGCGGCGAACAACTCCGACCAAGCGGATAAAGCGAAGCTCCGGCGGCCGCGGCGCGGCCCAGGAGAAGAAACCGCCGGCGGACGCCCGGGAGGCGGCACCAGCGGGGGGTCGTGATGACGGCGCCGGCAACGGGCAGTCACCTCCACGGCGAAAGCGCGCCGCCGGCAAGATGGCGCCGGCCAAGCGCGACCAAGGTCGCCGGCATACCGACGGAGAGGTGGCGGAGCCCGGCTCGATCGCGGTCAAGCCGCATATCCCGGTCGACCGCATCGATGGTGACGGGGGACGCGCCTCCGTAGGCCGAACCGAGCTTTCGGGGGCGCTGCGACGGCTACTTGCCGACCTCTTCGCGATCATCGAGGAGCACGCGGACCACGGCGCGGTCGCGATTGACCGCCAGCAGGTCGAGGACGCTTTCGTGTATGCGTGCGTGCATCACGCCGACCAGCGCCGTCGCTCCGGTGAGGACTTCATCGTCCACCCGGTTGGCGTGGCAAAGATCTGTGCCGGTATGCGGCTCGACACGGCGACGCTCTGCGCTGCCCTACTGCACGACACCGTCGAGGACACCTCTGCGTCCCTCGATGACGTAGGCGGGGTCTTCGGCGAGGAGATTGCCGGTTTGGTCGACGGGGTGACCAAGCTCACCGGGCTGACGTTCCAATCCCGCGACGAAGCTCAGGCCGAGAACTACCGCAAGATGATGGTCGCGATGGCCACGGACATCCGGGTCATCCTGATCAAGCTCGCCGACCGTCTGCACAACATGCGAACGATCGCCGCGCTGTCAAAGCAGAAGCAGATCGACAAGGCGCGTGAGACGCTCGACATCTACGCGCCGATCGCTCACCGGCTCGGCATCCACGCGATCAAGTGGGAGCTCGAAGACCTCGCCTTCCAGACGCTCCACCCGCGCAAGTACGCCGAGATCAAGGAGCTCGTCGCCCAACAGAGGGCCGAGCGCGAGCGATACGTGGCCCAGGCCGGCGATTACCTGCACAAGGAGCTCGACGAATTGGGGATCGAGGCGGAGATTTCCGGACGCGCCAAGCACTTCTACTCGATCTACTCGAAGATGACCAAGAAGGGCCGCGAGTTCAACGAGATCTACGACCTCACGGCAATGCGCGTGATCGTCGGCTCGGTAAAGGACTGCTACGGCGCGGTGGGGGTGATCCACTCGCTGTGGAAGCCGCTGCCGGGGCGGTTCAAGGACTTCATCGCGATGCCCAAGTTCAACATGTACCAGTCGCTGCACACGACGGTGATCGGGCCGGAGGGAAGACCGCTTGAGATCCAGATCCGCACCCGCGAGATGCACGACCTGGCCGAGTTCGGTGTCGCCGCCCACTGGATGTACAAGGAGGACGGCGACTCAGGCGGACGCGAGGCCGAGGACAAGCTGAAGTGGCTGCGATCGCTGCTCGACTGGCAGCAGGAGATGGCCGATCCGCGTGAGTTCATGGAAACGCTGAAGGTCGATCTCTTCGAGGACGAGGTCTTCGTCTTCACGCCGAAGGGCGAGGTGAAGTCGCTGGCAGCCGGAGCGACGCCGCTTGACTTCGCGTACGAGATTCACACCGACGTCGGCCATCGCTGCGTCGGCGCCAAGGTCAACGGCAGAATCGTGCCGCTGTCGTATCAGCTGCGCTCGGGGGACATCGTCGAGGTGCTGACCTCCAAGCGCGAGCGCGGCCCTTCGCGCGATTGGCTGGCACTGGTCAAGACAACTCGCGCGCGCAACAAGATCAAGGCCTGGTTCAAAGCGGAGTCCCGCAAGGACTCCGAGCATTCAGGACGCGAGTTGTTACAGGAGCACCTGCGAAAGCAGGGGCTGCCCGCACAGAAAGTTGTGGGCTCCCCGCTGCTCGCCGACGTGATCCGCGAGATGGGCTTCCGCAAGGCCGAGGACTTCTACGTCGCCCTCGGCGGCGCGAAGATCTCCACCAAGACGGTCGTCAACAAGCTTATGCAGCGCCTCAAGCAGGGTGAGGCCGCCGCCTCGGAGCCAACCGCGACCGACAACCTGCTGAAGACCCGGCGCCGCGGCCCGCGGGCAACGGCGTCCTCGCGCAGCTACGGAATCTCGGTCGAGGGAATCGACGAGGTGACGCTGCGACTGGCGAAGTGCTGCCGCCCGGTACCCGGAGACCCCATCGTCGGCTATATCTCGCTTGGGCGCGGCATCACCATCCATCGGGACGATTGTCCGAACGTCGTCGTGCTCAAGAAAGACCCCGACCGCTTCACTCCGGTTTCCTGGGATGGCGATGCGGACACCTCCTTCCGGGTTGAGATCGAGGTCGACGGCTGGGACCGTCACCGCCTGCTCGAGGACATGTCGCGGACCTTCGCCGAGGCCGGGATCAACATCCTCGAGGCCCGCTGCACCGTCAGCCATCCCATGGTCAAGAACCGCTTCGTGGTCGAGGTCGCCGACACGCGCACCCTCGACCAGGCGATCAACCGCCTGCGCAACATCGACGCCGTCTTTGACGCTTACCGCGTGACCCCGCGCGCGGCTTAGCCTCGCGCTTCGGGCCGCCTTACGCGGCCCGGATGACCCGGAAGTCGCCACTCACGGTGTTACTGCGGATCACCACCGTCGGGCCGGCATCCTCGCCGGGGGCATCGGAGAGTGCGACCTCTGAGCTGAGGTTGCCCGACGCGGATCCGGCGTCAAGGTCGATGTTTGTACCGGAGGCGATGCCGAGCTCGACGTTCCCGGAGACGCTGTGGACGCTCACGTCGCCTTCACGCAGCGAGCCGACGCGCACGTCGCCGGAAACCGATCTGACCGAAACGGAGCCGTCGATTTTCTGGGCGGCGACATCTCCGGAGACCGTCTGTGCCACCAGGTTGCCGGCGACATGGGGGAGGCGTACATCGCCGCTCACGCTCTTCACCCGGGCATCTCGTTCGATCTCGCCGGTCGCAACCACATCGCCGGACGCGGACCGCATATCGAGCTCCCCGAAGTTGCCATCCAGCGTGACGTCACCCGCAGCGGTCACGATTTCAACCGCGCTGCCGGCCGGGATCCGCGCCTGCACATGCAGGGACTCTTCGAACCGCCCCCACAGGCCCATGAACGACTTCTTTCGATGCCCGACGACCAGACGATCGCCGACCAGCTCGACTCGAGTCGCGTCGACCAGCTTCTGCGACCCATCGAGCCTGACGGTTGCCTCGTTCGCGTCGCTCGTCGCTATTTCGACGTCGCCGGACGGAACCTTGAGCTCCAGCCGAACCGGGCGAGGGGTGGAGAAGTGCTGCTCGGACATCGAGACTCCTTTCAACTTTTGCCGTAGCCGGTGAGCCGATGGCGGGTCCGACCGGCAGAGGGAGGCTGCTCGAGCAAACGGGACAGCGTCTGCACGAGCCAGGTGTTAAGCGACACGCCCCGAGTGGCGGCAGCGGCCTCGAGACGCGATTTCAAGCTCTCGGGAAGTCGCAGCGTGATGCGAGCGTCCAGCGCCTGCTCGGCCGTGTCCAGGTCGGCCGAGCCCTCGTCGCCAACATAGACAAGCTCGGGATCACCGCCGACTATCCGGACCTCCACCCGGCCTCGCTCGAGCTGGGCCGATAGTTCGAGCGCTGCCTCGGCGAGCGCCTCCTGAAGGCGCCGGCTTAGGGACGACTCGAGCGCGACGGCGAGAAGCTCCGCGGACCGGGCGGTCTGCTCGTCGCCGATCGCCGCGACGCGAGCGAGATCCTCGCGGAGCGCTTGCACGTACCCGTCGAGTTGCATGCCTGCAGTATGACATCAAAACTGATGTCATGTCAAGCCATCCAGGCATCATGCTGGCGCTGGTGGGCGACCGCGGAGGGAGCGGTGCGCATGCGAGCTTCGCGGATGCGAGCTTTTATGGGGATCTCGCAGGTAGTCTCTAAACCGTGGAGACTGAAGCGGGGCGGCGGCCTGAAAGGTTGCGCCGGCCGTCGATTGGGGCATTCCGACAGATCATCGGGCGTTCACCGGGCGCAGACGCGGACCGGCGGATCGTTGCCGTTCCCCGGCCGCGGATTGGCCTGCTCTGGGCGTTCATGGCGGTGCTGGTCCTGCTCTACGCGCTTCATCAGGGTGTCGGGCTTGGGGGGCCGGGCAGCGACGGCATATTCGACCGGTGGCTTGACGATGCCCTGCTTGGGATATCGGCCCTTGCCTGCTTCGGTGGTGCTCTGAGCCAGACCCGGGGGCGCGTGGCGTGGCTACTTATGAGCCTTGCGCTCGCGAGCTGGGCCATCGGCGACACGGTGTTCAGCATTCGGTTTGGAACCTCCAGCTCAGTACCGACCACCACCATCTCCGATGCCTTCTGGCTCGCCTGGTATCCGCTGGTTGTGGCGGCGCTGGCGCTGCTGGTCCGCGATCGCGTTCCGGGCTTCGAGCTGCACCGTTTTATCGACGGCATCGCCGTGATGCTCCTGGTGGCGACGCCCTGGGTGACTCTGTTCCTGCAGCCCGTCGTCGAGCATTCTGGAAATTCAACGCTCAGCCAGGCCCTGGACTTCATTTATCCGCTGGGTGATGCCGTCCTATTCGGGGCAAGCATCGGCGTCTTCGCTCTCATGGCCTGGCGACCGAGCCGAATGTGGGTCGCGCTCGGTGTCGCGCTTCTGGTGATGGGGCTCGCCGACGCGTTCTACTCCGTCGACGCCACGGGGCACGCCCACGACCACGGCATCTACGACGTCGCCTGGGTCGGCGGCGCGGCGCTGGTCGCCTTCGCTGCCTGGGAGCCCCATCCGGGCCAACTTGCGCCGCGTAAGGTCACGGGCTGGCCCGCGATTGCGTTGCCGCTGGCGATCTCAGCCCTGGCTGCCGGGATCCAGCTTTACGCGTTCTTCCATGAGATCCCGCGAACCGAACGCATCCTGACGGTCATCGTCCTGCTGATCGGAATGGTTCAGATCGTGGTCACGAGGCCTCGGCGGGAGTCCCAGAAAGCGACCGACTCGGACCTGCTCTCGCCTGCAAATGGCCGCGACCCTCCCTAGCGTGCGGGTTCGGGCCCGTTCCGCGCGGGACCGCGCGATACGCGGGGGCCGCGCGATACGGCGGGGTCGCGCGATACGGCGGGGTCGCGCGATGGTGCACCTGCGACGCGCGCGGGTAGGCGATCGGACGCGGGGGTCTGCGGCGTCGCGGGCGGCGAGACATCCACGATGCGCACCTTGGTATCGGGAACCTTTGTGATCACGACCGCACGCCCCGTTGGCAACGACTTGATCACGTTGGGGTGAATCAGGAAACGCTCGACCTCGCGCGCCACCGAGCGGCCCGTCTGGCGATCGCCAAACAACGGGTGATGCTCGATCTGATGGCTCTGCTGCCATACGGTCTCGGTTCCGGCCAGCTTGGCGATCATCTCCGCCGAGCTCGGAACATCCAGGCGGTGTACGAGCTTCACCGCCGTTGAGCCGACGATCTGGTTGAGGAGGCCACGTGCGGCCCGTTCGAAGTCGGTGGGCTCCTGCGCCGATACCAGCGACCCGATCCCCGCCTCGCGGCAGCGGGCATTGAGCCCGAGCACGTGGTCACCCCGATCCAGCGCTGAGAACTCATCCACCGCGACGCTCGCCGGGTGGCGCAGATCCGGATTGCTCAACCGCTCTCCGGCGACAGCGATCACGTCCTGGATCGCGAGCGCCCCCAGCTGTGCCGCGAGCTTGCCGTACGAGCTGGAGTTCAGGCTGAACACGACCACCTGCTCCCCCTGCAGCGCGGCCCGCAGGTCGACGGCGTCGGTCCGTCCAAGCGGCTCGCCGCCGGCGGAGACAGAGCCAGGACCACCCAGATACCGACCGGTGTGCGACTCGGTGATGATCGCCAGTCGTGTGGCGAGGCCGCGGATCCCGCTCAACTGGTCGCCGGTCAGCGAACCAAGATAGTCGTGCACGCGGTTTGCCAGCTCGGGTGGCACGGCGCGAAGGAGCCCTTCCAAGCGCGTGGGCTCCATCGCGGCGACGACGTCGTCGAGGGTGGGAGGGCGTCGCGTGCCACGCGCCGCTTTAAGTACCTGCAACGCGCTCTGGAGGTAGCGCTCGGCCGCGCGCTGGTAGTGAATCTCGCTGAACCACTCGGTCGAGATGAGCTTGTCCTTCAGCTCCGTGGCGTTGCCGTGGGCGAGGGGGTTCCAGCGGGCCGGACCGTCCGGCGTCCACAATCTGAACTGACGCCCCGCGTCCTGTGCAGCCTGCGCCAACTGCTCGGCGAACGCAGGTGAGCCCTTGAGGTCGATCGCGACGACTCCCTTACCGCCGCGGATCTGGTCGGTGAGAATCCTCAGCAGGGTCGTTGACTTCCCCGACCCGCTGGCTCCGACGATCACCGTATGTGACTCGAGTTGCCTGTCGGTCAGCGCGGTCGGCTCCCCGTCTGAAGCCCTGCCGAGCACCGTGGCGACAGGGCCGACCTCGACCAACCTCGCTCGCGCACGACGCCGCGCGGAGATCACCGGCCCGGCGAGGATCACCCCCATGGCCGCCGAGGTGATCAGGACAGTGGCCCACAGGGGCGGCGAGGCGATGAGCACGAACGCTGCGACGGCGATGGCGAGCCACCGCTGCCATCGCGAAGCCCGCGGGCGCGAGGGACTCATAGCGTGAGCTCCTGAGCCCGCCTGACGCCGTGGGTGGCGCTGGGGCGTTCGGGTGTCGGTCCGCGGCCGGAACCGCGGGGGCCGTCTCGCGCCGCCACCGCCATCGGCGCCGGCACCTGTCCGGCGCCGATACGCACTCGCTGCACAATGATGGTCCGCTCGGAACCGAAGCGGCGGGCGGCCTCCTGAACCTCGCGCGCGACGCGCTGATCGCTGACCAGGTAGAGCACCGCGTCGACGCGGCGGTCGAATGCGTAGGCGCCGATGATCTGATGGCGTCGGCTGCGGCCCTTCGAGCTCAGCTCGAGCTCGACAGCGAGTCGGCGGCCCTGGCGATCAACGAGCAACAGGTCGGGGTAGTGGAGCCGCGGTGCCCCTTTCGGGCCTTGCCCCGACAGGCGCACGCCGAAGGGCTCGTGCTGGCTCCGACCGGTGACTCGTATGGCGTGTGCCTCGGTGCGATCCCGCGAGCGCATCGTACGCTCCGAGACCACGTCTGCGAGCGGGCCGAAAGCGCCGCGGCGCGCGGCCAGCCACAGCCAGGCCACGCCGACGTCGTGGGCCACGTTGAGGCCGCGCTTGGGCACTCCAACGCGGGTGCCGATGAGCTCGAGACCCCGCCGCTGAATGCGGTAGTGAGCTGGATAGCGATAGAACAGCGCCTCCCGGGCAACAAATCCTGCCTGCTCGAGCGCCCGCAGCCGCCTCGCGGCGGTCTTGGCGGAGACGCCGAGCAGAGCCTGTACGTGATTTGAGAGGACGAGACGGTGCTCGGCGATGAACTCGAGTAACAGTCTGTCCCGGGCCGTAACCTTGCGCGGGGCGTGCTCCACCCCGTTAAGAGCGTTCGGCCACCTGATTTTCGCCCCCCCCGGGGGCGCCGATTTAGCTCACGACGGCCAGGCCGCGCGGCTGCAGAGAGAAAGCAGCCTCCGCCGCCTCGCCGATGTAGTCGCCATCGACTTGCAGAGGAAGCGGCCGGGTGTCACACGAGCGCACGTGCAGCTGGCGAATCGGTCCTAATGGGCGCACCCGTCGGTGGTCGGGGAGGGCAACCCGCTCCGATAGCGCCCGCCATACGATCGTCGGTAGGTCGATCACGCTGGCGCGCTCGAGCACGATCCCGCAAAGTGCCCCGCTGTCGAGTTCGGTGCCCTGCGCCATGCGCACCGGATGGTCGCCGAAATAGGTGTAAGGAGAGCCGTTCTGCACGATCGCGGTGATGCCGGTGGTCTTCTCGGAGTCCACCAGCGCCTCGAGCCGCGGCGGATGAAACAGGTAACGGCGATGGAAAGTCCGCAGCGCGGTCCAGGTGTAGAACCACTCGCCGAGACGAGCTTTTAGGCGCGGCTTGGCGTCAACTTTCTCCACCACGTCGGCATCGAGTCCCACGCCAGCGGAGAAGGCGAAGTAGCGATCATTTAGACGCCCCAGGTCCACGAGCCGCGGCTCAAAGGCGTCGGCGATTCGCAGCAGGTGCTCGGTTGCGTCGACCACGTCGATCGGGATGCCAAGCATGCGGCAATACACGTTGGCCCGGCCGCCCGGCAGGCACGTGAGCGGTGTGCCCGTGCCGGCGAGTCCGTTGACGGCTTCGTTCACTGTCCCGTCGCCTCCGAACGCCACCACAACGTCGTAGCCCTCCGATGCCGCCTCTCGGCACAGCTCGGTGGCGTGATCGCGGGCCTGTGTTTCGATCGCCGTCACCTCGTAGCTCCCGCCCAGGGCGTAGACCACCAGATTCTTGAGCCGGTCAGAGACCGTCGTGGCATACGGATTGACGATAACCAGCATCCGGCGTCTGGGACCGGCGGTGCCCACGCCCAGCGCCGCCTCAAGGCGCTCGAGCGGATCGGTCAGGGTGGCGGCGGCCATGCCGGGTTACTTCCAAACACCGGCTCCGAGATGCGGTTACTACATCGGTCGGCTGCGCAATTCCGCCCCAGGTATACTTGCGTGCTCACATAGCTATACGCATCCAGAGGGGTGGAGGGACATGGCCCAGTGAAACCCCGGCAACCTCCCGTCAGGGAACGGTGCTAATTCCATCAGGCTCCAACGACAAGCCTGGGAGATGTGGAAAGGCGGTTCGCAAGGCCTCCGACCACAGACCCCGGCGGAGGTTTTCTTATATGCCGCCAGAGTCACTTCGCTGTAGAGAATGCAAGGCCACCTACCCGCTGGCGGCACATTTCGTGTGCGAGCAATGCTTCGGGCCGCTGGAGGTCGCTTACGCGCCCTTGGATGCGGACGCCCCAGAACTTCGGCGCAGGATCAAGGAGGGCCCGCGCTCCCTGTGGCGCTACGCCGACTTCCTGCCCGTGGCAACGCCGCCGCGACCCGCGCTCGACGCGGGCGACACACCGCTGGTGCGTGCCGATCGACTCGCGGAGGCGCTCGGGCTGGGGGAGCTTTGGATCAAGAACGACGCCGCCAATCCCACCCATTCGTTCAAGGACCGCGTAGTGTCGATGGCGCTGGCGCGGGCTCGCGAGCTGGGTTTCGAGACGCTTGCGTGCGCGTCGACCGGCAACCTCGCCAATGCGGTGGCCGCCCACGCAGCTGCCGCCGGTCTGGACGCCTACGTTTTCATCCCAGCCGATCTGGAGGAACAGAAGGTTCTCGCGACCGGCGTCTACGGCCCCAAGGTACTCGCCGTCAACGGCACTTATGACGACGTAAACCGGCTGTGCACCGAGCTCTCGAGCGAGCATGAGTGGGCGTTCGCCAACATCAACATGCGTCCGTACTACGCCGAGGGCTCTAAGACCCTGGCGTTTGAGACCTGCGAGCAGCTCTCGTTCTCGCTGCCCGACCGCGTGGTCTGTCCGATCGCGTCTGGGTCGCTCTTCACCAAGCTTGCGCGCGGATTCGAGGAGTGGATGGAGGCTGGTCTCGTCGAGGGGAACCTGCCGGTCTTCTACGGAGCTCAAGCGGACGGCTGCGCGCCCGTCGCCACCGCCTTTGGCGAGGGCCGGGACTTCTGCCGGCCGGTGAAGCCCAAGACGATCGCCAAGTCACTGGCGATCGGAAACCCCGCCGACGGTCCCTACGCTCTCGACCTCGCGCGGCGCACGGGCGGCGCGATCGAGTCGGTCTCGGACGAGGAGATCATCGAGGGCATCAGGCTGCTCGCCACAACCACCGGGATATTCACCGAGACCGCTGGGGGAGTGACGATCGCGGTCCTGCGCAAGCTGGCCGAGCACGGTGAGATCGACGATTCTGAGCGCGTCGTCGCCTACATCACCGGCGATGGGCTCAAAACGCTCGACTGCATCCGCGGGGCCTTCTCGGTCTCAGAAATTGAACCGTCGGTGGAGTCCTTCGAGCGGGCCGCGGATGCTCTTGCGGTGCTCGCGTGAGAAAGCGATCCCTCGTCGATGGCTCATGCATGGCCCGCAGCTTGCCCACTGCGCCGCGCCGCCGCCGCGCCTGATAAATAGGTGTCCTAGATGACGGTCAGCGTCAAGATCCCGACTCAGCTGCGGACCGCCACCGACGGCGAGGCGAGCGCCACCGTCGATGGTGAGACCGTGGGCGAGGTGCTGGACGCGCTCTATGACCGCTACGGCGAGCTCCGCAGCCGCATCGCCGAGGACGGCGGCCTGCGCCGCTTCGTCAACGTCTACGTCGGTGGCGAGGACATCCGCTTCCTCGATGGCCTCGAGACGGAGGTCTCGGACGGAGACGAAGTCACGATCCTCCCCGCGGTGGCGGGCGGCTGAGCCCGGGTCGGGCCCAGCCGCCGCACTCCACACGCTTTTCGCTACCGATCCGGAACTCGCTCGTAAGCTCCGACGTCGCACGGGCCTTGCCGGTCGACGCCGCGCTGGTCGGTCTTGGGCGGCGGGCAGAACTGGACGGCATCGACGGCCGGGCTGCCGGCGGCGATCGCCTCGGTCTCGGTTGGTCCACCGTTGTGGGCCAGCGGTCCAAGCAGGGGGTTGACCCCCGTCTGGTCGCCGATGCCGGTCAGCCCGCATGTGCTGTCGGTGGACAGGTTGTAGCCGTTGGAGTTCAGCGCCGCCATGAGGCCGCAGTTGGCCGAATGGTTTGCCGCGGTGTTCTTGGCCAGGAGTGTCCCTCTGATCGCCGCCTGCCCGTCGTTGTAGATGCCGCCCCCGGTACCACCTGAACCTGCCCGGTTGCGGCTAACGGTCACATTGGTGAGGGTGAGGCTGGCCTGCGGGTCGTCATTTTCGATGCCGCCACCCAGGCCCGCTCGGCCGGTCCCGTTGCCCGTCACCGTATCGTTGACCATCTTGAGCGTGCCGGTCGACCCAGTCGACGCCAGCCCGGCGTTCGCGATCCCGCCGCCGAAGCCCTGGCCGGAGCTGTGGATCACCTGGTTGCCGAAGAGCGTGGACGTGAAAACGGACATCGTTCCCCCGTCGTTGACGATGCCGCCACCGGC
>DASRHQ010000016.1:0-12376 GCA_035650455.1 Solirubrobacteraceae bacterium | reverse complement strand
AGATACATCGGATAGACCCGGAAGAATCCGAAAATGGCGAGGTACAGGACGAAGTTGATCCAATACAGGCCGCGCAGCCGCCGATCGGTGACGACGCGCCTTAGGTTCGTGAACGCCTCCAGGTAGCCGGACTGCTCGCCGGTCTGGCGGCTGGTCTCCTTGAACCACAGCGTGATCGCGACCAGGACCACGAGTAACAGGATCGCGACGGCCCAGTAGGGCGTTTGATAGCCGAACCAGCTCGCCAACGAGCGATCAGCCAACTTCCCGCCCCCCAGGGGGCCCACCACGTATGCGAGGCTCGCGCTCAGATAGATGTAACCGAACAGCCGCTCGCGATCCTCGCGCGAGGCGGCATCGGCGATGGCTCCCTGGGCGATCACCACGTTTGCCTCGGACAAGCCCGCCAGGAACGAGGCCACCATGAGCAGGGCCAGGCTCTGAATCGCGAGCGCGGAGGCGATCGCGGCATACAGCGCGGTGGTGGCGCCGAGCGAAACGATCAGGATCCGACGGCGCCCATAGCGATCAGACAGCGCGCCAAGGATTGGGGATCCGATGAATTGCCCAAGTGGATAAAGCGCCAGCAGCACGCCCAGGATCACACTGCGCTGAGCCGTGCTGGAGGACGCCGGCAGCATCCCGTTGTCGTTGCGCAGCATCATCGGCGTGAAGACAGCGATCATCAGGCTGTAACCGAGAAACCCAACGAACACGACCAGGTAGACGGGCAACAGCCGGGAGAGGCGCGACGACACGCGCGTAGGGTACGTACCTTTCCGGCAAGGACGGCGTGGGCAAGATTCGCATCACCTCGGCCGCACGGCAGCTGGGTTGCGAATCCGTCTCGCTATACGAGCGCGAATCGCAACGGCCCCTGGAGGTGCTCGGGGTGAAGCGATTTTTGCCCGTCTCCGGGAACTCGTCATCGTAGACTGACCGGTCGAAGCCGTGGACGAGGTTGTCCTCACAACGTGCCCGCGCGATTGCTACGACGCTTGCGGCGTAGAGGTGGTCGTGCGCGATGGACAGGTCCGTCACGTTCGTGGCGACCGCTCGCATCCGGTCAGCCGCGGGCGGCTGTGCGTCAAGTGCACAACCGCTTATAACGGCGTGTTGCTGGACCCGGAGGTCCGGCTGCTTCATCCCCTGCGGCGAAGCGGCCCCAAGGGAGCGGGCCAGTTCGAAGCGGTTTCTTGGGAAGAGGCACTCGGAGTGATTGCCGAGCGCTTGGCGGTCGTGCCGAGTGAGGCGATCCTCAATGCCCACTACACAGGCACCTTTGCGCTGCTCGGCTACCACTTCCCGCAGCGATTCTTCAACCGGCTCGGGGCCACCGAGGTCGACCCGGACACGATCTGCAACAACGCCGGGCATGTCGCGCTCGAGTACGTGTACGGCACCTCCTTGGATGGCTTCGACCCGCGCACGGCGCGGGACGCGCGTTGCATTCTCGTGTGGGGCGCCAACCCGTCGGCATCGGCCCCCCACCAACACGACCAGTGGCTGCCCGAGTCGCCAGGCCAAGTGGTCGTCGTAGACCCCGTCCGCACCCCGACGGCGGCCGCAGCCGACCTCCATCTTGCTCCGTTCCCGGGCAGCGACGCCGCGCTCGCGTTTGCCATGGCGCACGTGATCCGTCGTGACGGACTGCTCGATCGCGAGCTCCTCGAGCATCACGTGGTCGGCTTCGGCGAACTCGAGCCACTGCTTGAGGACTGCACTCCCGAGTGGGGAGAACGAATCACGGGGGTGCCCACAGCGCTCATCGAGCGGGCCGCGCGGCTGTACGGGGCCGGGCCGTCGTTGCTTTGGATCGGCCAGGGCTTCCAGCGGCAGCCCCGTGGCGGCAATGCGGTCCGAGCGGTCGCGCAGCTCGCTGCGCTCAGCGGCAACCTCGGCAAGGCGGGCACCGGAGTGCTGTATCTCAACGGAGCCGAGAACCGCCATCTCGACGAGGACTACTTGAGCGGCGCCGTGCTACGAAACGGTATGCCTGAGCCCGTCAGCCACATGGACCTGGCTCAGCGCCTTGAGAACAGCGATCTCAGCCGCGCGCTGTTCTGCTGGAACATCAACATCGCCGCCTCGAACCCCGAGCAGAAGCGATTGCACCGCGCGCTCGCTCGCGAGGACCTGTTCATCGTCGCCGCCGACCTGTTCGCGACCGACACCACCGATTACGCCGACATCGTGCTTCCGGCGGCCAGCTTCCTCGAGTGCGACGACATCGTCGCCTCGTACTTCCATCTCAGCCTGAGCGCCCAGGTCAAGGTGATCGAACCGCTTGGCGAGTCGTTGCCGAACACCGAGATCTTCCGTCGGCTGGCCGCCGCAATGGACTTCGACGAGCCGCAGCTGCACGAAAGCGACGCCGAGGTGATCGCGACGGTGCTCGAGCCCACCGGCTTTGATTTCGCCGAGCTCGCGGCACGCGGCACCGTATGGCTGCAGCCGGAGCCGGCGATCCAGTTCCCGGACCTTCGGTTCCCGACTCCGACCGGTTGTGTCGAAATCGCGTCCGGGCGCGCCGAGGCCGACGGCCACCCCCGCCTCGCGGAGCCCCACGCGGACCCGCGACCTGCTCGTGACCGGCTCCGTCTGCTCTCGCCGGCGTCTCCGTGGCTTCTCAACGACAGCTTTGCGAACGATGCCAAGCTGACCCGCCGAATCGGCGCCGCGACCGTGATGATGCATCCAGCAGACGCGGCCGAGCGCGGACTCGCCGCCGGTGATGCGGTGCGGCTTCAAAGCGAGGTGGGACTGCTGAACCTGACCGTGGAGCTGTCCGAAGGTCTGCCGCGCGGCGTGATCTATTCGCCGAAAGGCCGTTGGCCGAAGCGCGAGCCCGGGACGGCCAACGTCAACACCTTGAATCCGGGAGTCGAAAGCGACATGGGCCACAGCACCAGCGTCCACGGCACCGAGGTGACCGTCGAGCGGGTCTGATGACCGACTTTTCGCCGCGACGAGATGTCCACGGCATCTCCCACATAAACGTCGTGGTGGACGACATAGACGTCGCGACCGACGCGGCTCGATCGCTTAGCGGGCCCGGACAACGAAGCGCAGGCCACCCTTTGGGCCGAGCGTCGGCGTCGTCACCACCTGGGGCTCTTGGCGTGAAAGGGGCTCGAGCCGGATGCGACTAAACAGGACGGCAGCGAGCGTGCGCAGTTCGTATTCGCCAAAACGCTTACCCAGGCATGTGCGCGACCCTCCTCCGAAGGGCACATAGGCGCCGCGTGGGAGGCTCGCCTCGCGCCCGGGCAGGAAGCGGTCAGGATCGAACCGGAATGGTTCCGGATATAGGTGCGCCAGGTGGTGCGTGACCCAGGATGAGTAATGCACACCGATTTCTGAGGGGACGGGCACGCCCTCAAGCGTCACATCGCGGGTTGTGCGCCGCGGCCCCACCCAAGCCGGCGGATATCGCCGCAGCGTCTCCTTGATCGATCGCTCGAGCACCGGGAGGGCGCTGCCGTCAAGTTCGGTTGCGGTCGGGTTCTTCCCCCGCAGGACCCGATCCAGCTCATCCTCCACGGCGGCGCGGGCCTGCGGATGGCGTCCCAGCTCGTGCACCAGGAACGTGAATGCTGTCGTCGTGGTGTCGTGGCCGGCGAATAGCAGCGTGACAGCCTGGTCGCGCACGACGCTGGTGCTAAGCGGCTCGCCCCGATCGTCGGTGGAACTCAGGAGCAGGCCCAGGACGCCTGACCCGGCGTGGCCTCGATGCCGACGTTCCTCGATCTCCGCGCGGACCATCGAGTCGAGCGTGCGCCGCGCCGCGATCGCTCGCGCCAGTGGAGTCTTCGGCAGGGGCAACATCTGCACCGGCACCGGCTCGCCGTGGATCGCCAGCGACGCCTCAAATGCCGTCGCCAAGGCCCGGTCGCGCCCGTCTGCGGCCTCGATCCCAAGCAGGCCTCGCAGCGCTATGCGCAGCGCGAGCTCGCGAACCCAACCATAGATCTCCAAGTGCTGGCCAACCCGCAGCGCTTCGGCTGCGGCAAGCGCCTCCTCGATCATCGTCTCCGCGACCGATGCGATGTAGTCGCGATGAAAGGCGGGCAACATCAGGATCCGAAAGTCCCGGTGGTAGGGCCCGTCAGTGTTCAGCAGCCCGTCGCCCAAGAGGGGCCAGAGGTCGGCGAAGCGCCCCTCGCGCCATTGGAACGCGTCGAAGTCGCTGACGAGAATCTGATGATTGACCTCTGCGCCGACCGCCCAGACGATCGGCTCATGGAGCAGCCGCAGCGTAAAGACCGGGCCGTAGCGCTGCACGTGCTCGAGCAGGAGCCCGAGCGGGTCCGAAATGATCCGCTTGGTGTGCGACCAACTCGGCGCGGTGCTCCCCGGCGGCAGCTTTGCGCGACGGCGGATCCGACGCTCGCGCCGCAGGTCGTCGCTGAGCCTTGCTATGAACCCCATCTCCATCGGTGCCGGTGCAGCCGCGGCAATGGGTCGACTCGGGGTCTGTGTCCGGGCGCCTGACATCGGGGTCAAGGCTGCCTACGCTAGCGCCTCGGAACCGAGACTCGCTCGTCTGCGGATATGTCCGGGGGCTATGGGCGGCAGCGCTCCTGCCCGCTCATCGCGCCACGGTTAAGGCCCCGTGTTAGGCGATTCGCCTAACGCCACGTGGGTGAGGTAGGTTCACGGCGTTCGTTGAGGCGGCTGCTGATTCATAGCCAGGAATCCGAAAGGGGAGACCCGTGAAACACGCCCGTACGCTTCGCCTCGGGGGAGTGGCCTTTGCGTTTATCGCGACGTTGGCGGTGGGGGTGGTTCTCGTGTCTGCGGCAGGAGCCTCCCGGACGGCGCGCGCTCCGCGGGTGACGGTCACGAGGGCAAAGCTTCACTACGTCGGCCAGGTCAACTTGGCCAGGCTCGCGAGCACCGCCCGGAGCGGCCACCAGCGGGTCTACCGTCAGGGCGCCAAACTCGGAGCGCGCCCGGCGGGATCCAAGTATCACGTTGTCGATCAGGCGATCCTCAGGCACCGGCTTCGGGCGGGGAGGCTGGGGGTTTCGGGAAACATTCCTGTCACCGGCGGTCAGGTCCCGGGGGAGTCCGGGTTCTTTGGCATAAGCGGCCCCCAGCAGGCCGCGGCGAACGGCGGCATCGACCTCGAGCCCCCCGACCAGGGTCTGTGCGCCGGCAACGCGGTGATCGGCGAATTCATCAACAACGCGCTCGCCTTCTATAACCCAAGCGGACACCAGCTCTCAAAGACGGTGCCGTCCTACGCCTTCTTCAAGCAGCCTTCGTCGGACTTCTTCTCCGATCCGCGCTGTTATTACGACGCTTCGACTCGGCGCTGGTTCCTCACCGAGTTCATCGCGCCGTTTGGGACCTCGACGGCGCCGCCGACCCAGTTCTTGGCGATCAGCAACGGCTCCAACCCGCTGGGGAGCTACAAAATCTGGTCGTTTTCGACGGCGGACAAGCACAACCCTGGGTGTCCGTGCTTCGGCGACTTCGATCAGCTCGGGGTCGACAACAACGGGATCTACATCGACACCGACGAGTTTGGCGTGAGCAGCAACGCCTTCAACGGCGTGATCATCTACGCGGTCTCCAAGCAGACGATCGAGCAGGTCTCGCACACGGGCATCCCGCCGACCTTCTTCACCTACCGGCTACCGATCGACAATTTCGGGACGCCCATCTACATCACGCCGGCCCAGTCCCCGCCGGGCGCGAAGTTCGCGCCAAATACGGAGTACTTCGTCGAGAGCGATGGCAACGCGCAGTCCGACAACCGGCTCGAGGTGTACGCCATGCACGACACCTCCGACCTCGCCACGCCCGCCGCGCCGCCCATGTTCGGGACCGAGGTCAAGAGTGAGCGTTACGCGTTCCCGCCGGACGCTGCACAAAAGGCGGGGCCAATCCCGCTTGGCAAAGCCAACCAGGATCCGGAGGGCCAGCTGCAGGCCGACTTCGACGCCATCATGGAGGTCACCTACACGGGCGGCAAGCTTTACGCCGAGGCAGACACAGCCACCGTCAGCGGCGATGGAGCGGCGTGGTTCGAAATCACGCCCAAGTTGACCAATTCGGGTATCAGGGCCACCGTCGCAAAGCAGGGGTACGTGACCGTCAAGGGCCAGAATCTGATCTATCCCGTGATCGCGGTCAACAGCGCGGGCCACGGCTACATGGCGTTTACCCTCAGCGGCCACAGCTACTACCCCAGCAGCGCATACGTGAGGTTCACTCCGGCGGGCCCGAGCGGCGACATACACGTCGCCAAGGCAGGAGCCGCCCCGGAGGATTCCTTTACCTGTTACGCCGCCTTCGTCGGACCCAACTATGGCGGCTGTCGTTGGGGTGACTACTCGATGGGCGTCGCCATGGGCTCGCGGGTCTACCAGGCGACCGAGGTGATCCCGCCCACGGGGCGGGACTATCTCACCAACTGGGGCACGTTCATCTGGAGCGCCCCGGCGCCGTAGCCCGGCGCGATAAATCTGCCTGCCCCGCTCCGGCCACCCGGGGCGGGGCGCAGCGCACGGCGCTAGCCCATCACGCGCATCAGGATCGGGGGTGCCAAAGCGCGACGCCGCGCTGCGCTAAGCGGAGGCCCCTTCGCCAAGCTTTGCCAGCTCCTCTACCACGGCCCCGAGGGGCTGTGTCGCGTCAATCTCATGTGTGCACGTCCTGCGAAGGAGCGGTTCGGCTTCGGCGAGGTCTCGAAGAATGCGTTCCCGCTGTTCCTGAGTCTTCCCAAAGGGGTTCGTAGTCCGGCTCTCGATCCGGTCGAGGAGCACCGGGGCGGGAGCGCTCAACAGAACAATCGCGTCAAAGTACCCGTAGAACCGGCCTTGATTTGAGACCGTCCCCGAGACGTAGAGCGGTGGGCCTCCGTCGCGCTCGAGCAGCTCTCTGATCCGGTCCTCGCGCCATAGGTATCCCCCTTCGGCGTCAGACCATTCGGTCCAGCCCGGCTCGTCGGTATCGACCACCTGGAAGCCGAGTCTGCGCAGCTCGTCCAGCGCGCTCGACTTTCCGGTTCCCGACATGCCCGTCACGAGAACCTTCCGCATGCCGGTCAGGCTAAAGAACCTGCGACCGCACACCCCGCTCGGCTGTCCTTGCGACGTCCGGTATGGTGCCTGCCGTCGTTTCGGAACCGACTGGGGGTGAGGTGGTCAGTCGTAGTCGACGGACGCGCAGGCCGAGTCGGGCCAGCAGCGCGGCGGCACGGCGGATCGCCTTCGGCTTTGTGGCCGCGTGCGTGGTCGCGATTGGCGCTGCCATGGGGATCCTCCACGCTAGGCCCGCCGCGGCGGCCGCCAAGACTTCATCCCCGATCAGCTGGACCACCGAGGGCTTCAACGCACAGCGCACGAACTATGCCGATCGAGGGTCGACGCTTGGCCCTGCGGATGCTCGCCACATCCACAAGCTGTGGAGCGCGGACCTAGGTGCTGTGATGATCGCCCAGCCCGTGGAGGCGGCCGGGGTCAGAGTGAATGGCTCGCTCAGGAGCATCGTCTACGAAGGCACCGAGCACGGCGAGTTCTACGCGATCCGTGCGAGCACGGGTCGGGTCATCTGGAAGAAGAATCTCGGCTCGGAGGCCACCAAGTGTTTCGACATGCCCGACGGCGTGTTCGGGGTCGGCGGAGCGGGTGCGATCTCGTTCATTTCGAAACACGCGGGCGTCGTCTACGTTGCCGGGGGCGACGGCGCGGTTCACGCGCTCGACCTCGCAACTGGAGCCGACGAGCCCGGCTGGCCTGTGCAGAACGTCTTCGATCCTGTCGAGGAGAGCGTCTACGGCGGCCTGAACTTGTTCGATAACAGGTTGTACGTGCCGATCGCCAGCCACTGCAGCTACCCCCCGTACCACGGCGGGCTTGCCGAGATCGGAGTTGCCCGGCACGCCATTCTCCATCGCTTCTATCCGGCCGGTCCTCCGTCCGGCGGAGTCTCGGGCGGCAGCGTATGGGGGCCGGGAGGCGTGAGCGTGGATCCCTCCAGCCAGGACGTTCTCGCCGCGACCGGCAACGCGCTCGGAAGGCCCTACAACTACCGCCACTCAGAGTCGGTTCTGGAGCTTTCTCCGTCCCTCCGCGTGCGCAGCGCGGTGAAGCCCAAGCTCGGTTCGTACAGCGACGAGGATTTCGGCTCCACACCGGTGCTGTTCAGGCCCGCGGGTTGTCCGGTCAATCTGGCCGCGGCGGAAAACAAGACCGGCGCGCTGTTCGTCTATTCGGTGGGCAGCAAGCTCGGAGCGCGCGACAGCCAGCGGCTCCAGATGGGGGCCTATCCGCGGGCCGGCTTCAAGGGGGATCCAGCGTGGGATCCAGCGACCAACATGCTCTATGTGGCGAACACGTCAGACTCGAGTAGCGGTCCGTTCAAGCACGGGCTCGTGGCGCTGAAGGCAAAACGCAACTGCCGCCTATCACTTGCGTGGCAGCGCCCCGTTGGGCTCCAGAAGGCGATCGGTTTGCCCCCGCCGACCATCGCTAACGGCGTGGTCTACTACGGCGACGGTGCGGACAACACCGAGGACGCGTTCGAGGCGGTCACGGGACGCGAGCTCTGGCACAGCTCGACCATCACCGGCAGCGTCTATGCACCCGCGACGGTCGTCAACGGCCACGTCTTCGTCCCCGCGTGGAACGGCAAGCTGTATGCCTTTGGAGCCGGCAAGTCGTAGTCAGGAACTGTCCCCGCGGGCGCCCCGATTGGCGTATAGTTAGGGAAACGGTTACCAGAGCCCAGGACCGGGGGTACCGATGAAACGAGGACACGCTGTTGGACGGCGCGGGGCAATCGCGGCCGCCGCCGCGCTTCTGCTCAGCGCCGGCACCGCAGCCGCCGCGACTTTCGTAGACCTCGACGGGCGAGTCGACAAGGACTCGGCCGCCGGCATCAGCCCTAAGCAAGACGCCGGCGAACTCGATGCCGTCGGCGGGTCGGTCGTCGCGGGGCAGCCGGCGGTCCCGTGGACCGACTTTGAGAAGAAGACCTCGGGCGCGCAGCAGATCTTTTCCCGGGCCTTCAATGGGACCTCCTGGGTGACCAAGGGCAGCGGGACGGTCGGCGGCGCCTCGAGCGCTTCGCCGACCTTCACGGGTTCTTTGAACTTCAATCAGGCCAGAGACGGCGAGGCGCCCTCAATCGACTTCGCCGGCGCAGGCCGTGCTGTTCCCTGGGCCACGTGGTACGAGGACAACACGAGCCCGTTCGGCAAGAAGGAGATCTTCGCCGCCCGCTTCGACTCGACTGCCGACCTGTGGGACTTCGCGGGCCAGGGCCGCAATGGCTCAAGCGCAGCGGGGCCGACGAGCCCGCCCTCGCTCAACATCCGCACCGACAAGAACGCGGAGAATCCAGACGTGGCGGGCGGCAGTGCGGTCAATCCCGCGGCGCCGGGTCCATGGATCGTCTGGCAGGAGCAGGGACCGACCAAGAACCAGATCTTCGTGGTCCGGCCGATCGGGCCTGGCACGACGACGTGCCCGGCGGGGACGAAACCCGCGGGTGGTGCACCCGAGGGTGGGTTCTGTTGGCAGCAGGTGGGCGTCGAGCGATCGCCGATCTCATCGCCGAGCGAGCCGTCGCTCAATGTCGACCCCGCCCGTGCTGGGATCGAGCCCGACATCGCCTTCACCGGCACCAACGACGCGGTGCCGTGGGTCGTCTGGTACGAGGTCGGAAAGGGCGGTCACTTCGGTGTAACCAACGAGCGCGTCTTCGCCGCCAAGGCGGTGGCCGGTGACACGGTCGATCAGGGCACCGACGACGGAGGCTTTTTCTGGGAGGCGGTCGGCAACAACACCGCCGGCGGGGAGGTCCTGGATACGTCTGGACCGAACCACGCCGGGGCATGCCTCGCGTCCAAGGCGGCGGAGAACAAGTGCACGTTGAATCGCAGCCCAAATGCGGACGCCGAGGACCCGCGGGTCGCCGCGGGGACCATGACCTCGGGGCAACCGACCGTCCCATGGGTCGTCTGGGCAGAGGAGTTCCAAGGGGTAAAGCGGATCTTCGCATCGCGGCTGGTCGGAGGAACCCACTTTGAGCTTGCCAACGGGGGCAAGCCGCTCTCGAGCACGCGTGGCGACGCCGATGTGCCGGACATCAGTTTCGCCGGGCACACGCCGTTCATCACATATCGGCAGAAGATCGGCAAGTCGCATCTGCTCTTCGTGGGCCACTTCTCCAACGCTGCCAACCCGACGTTCCACCTCGACACGCCGACCGGGATCAAGCGCTCAACTAGCGGTCTATCTCTCGCGGTCGCCGAGCCGGCCTCGTCTAACTGCACGGCCAACCCCTTCAACTCGGACGGCGATGCCTGCCAGGGTGGCGTGGCGCCGAAGGCGTTCTTCCTCTTCAACGACGGCGCGGCCGGCGCGCGGCGTATCTTCGGCGAACAGTTCAAGTAGGACACGTACCACCGCCCGTGCGGGAGAACTGGTCCGGCATCACCCAATCGGGTGATGCCGGCAGTTCGTTGCCGACGATCAGGCGATCACCGCCATAATCTGTCTCGTGATTGGGGCAATGCTGATCGACGATGCGATCAGCGCACTGAGATGTTGACGCCTGATGCTGACTAGGGACAATCAGATGGTCGAGATCCCGGCGGGAAGTTTTCGCATGGGCTGCGACCTGTTTTACCCCGAGGAGGCGCCCGTGCGCGACGTCGCCATGGAGGGCTTCTTGATCGACCAAGCGCCGGTGACGGTCGCTGACTTTTCCCGGTTCGTCGACGACACAGGCCACGTCACGGTTGCCGAGCGTCCGCTCGACCCGGCCATGTACCCCGATGCCGACCCCGCGCTGCTGACGCCTGGGTCGCTCGTGTTCCACCCTACGCCTAGCCCGGTGCCCCTAAATGACCCCGCTCGGTGGTGGGCCTACGAGCCGGGGGCCGACTGGCGCCACCCGTGGGGACCGGCCAGCGACAACTCCGGACGCCAGGACCATCCTGTAACCCACATCGCGTACGAGGACGCCGAGGCGTACGCGCAGTGGGCGGAGAAAGAGCTACCCACCGAGGCGGAGTGGGAGTATGCAGCGCGCGGCGGCCTCGAGAGCGCGATCTTCGCCTGGGGAGACGATTCGCGACCCGGCGGCGAGCTGATGGCCAACTCCTGGCAAGGAGAGTTCCCGTGGCGCAACACCGGGGCCAAAGGGTGGGCGGGAACCACTCCTGTTGGCTTGTTCCCTCCCAACAGCTACGGCCTCGACGACATGACCGGAAACGTTTGGGAGTGGACCTCCGACTATTACTCGGCTCGTGGCGCGGGCGCGGACGCTTCCGCCAGCCCCTGTTGTGGTCCAGCTCGGAACCCACGGATCGAGTCTCCCGACGCGAGCTATGACTTCGGGCGTCCGGGCGCACACATTCCCCGCCGCGTCATCAAAGGCGGCTCACACCTCTGCGCGCCCAACTACTGCCTGCGCTACCGGCCCGCTGCGCGCCAGCCCGAGGCCATCGACACGTCGACAAGCCACATCGGATTTCGCTGCGTTATGCGGTTGCCTACCGAGATTGACTCCACCGGCGCGCGGCAAGACAGCGGCCGGGCGAATCATGCGCCACGCGCCAGCACGGCACGTTAGGTAGCTTGCATAACATAATGCGGGTGAGCTAGGTTCATCGGGTCATCGCGGCGGCCAGGCGGCGCGCGGCTACAGGAAGGGGCGATTGGAATGTGGTTCGGTGGAGTGCGTGAGTTTGGCGCCCTGCTGGCGGGCGGGCGTCTCCGCCTGATGGTTGGGCTGACTGTTTCCGCGTTAGCGGTGATCGGCGTCGTTGCCGGTCCGGCCGGCGCCAAAACTAAGTCGTTTACGAGCGCGGGCTGCTCTGCCTGGACGGTGCCGGCGGGCGTCACCAGCGTGGGCATTCAGGCGACGGGCAGCGCGGGTCAGGCGGTCAACGGCGGTCTCGGGCCGGGCGGGAGTGGCGACGTGGTGTCGGGCACATTGTCTGGCGTTAGCTTCGGCCAGGTCCTGGATGTGTGCGCCGGTTACGGTGGCGGCGGCGCTGGGAGTGGTAGCAACGCTGCGAACGACGGCGGCGCGGGAGGCGGCGCCTCGGGTGTGGGACTGGGCGACGACTTCTCTGTCCCGGTGCTGATCGCCGGCGGCGGTGGTGGCGGCGCGAGTTCCGTCGAGAGTGGTGGTGGCGCGGGGCTGCCCGACGGCGGCGACGGCGCTCCTGGAAATGTGTGCACAGCGGGTACGGCGTGTGGTGGTGGAGGCGGCACACAGATGACGTTCGGCGCCGGCGGCGCCCGAAACTGCGGCGGGTGCGCCGGCGGCGCGAATGGCGCCGCGTTCACGAGCACCGGTCCCGGCGTGGGCGGCGCAGGCGGCTCCGGTTCCTTCGGAGGTGGCGGTG
>DASRHQ010000015.1:0-32684 GCA_035650455.1 Solirubrobacteraceae bacterium | reverse complement strand
TCGGCTCGTCGCATCCTGGGGCTGAAGTAGGTCCCAAGGGTTGGGCTGTTCGCCCATTAAAGCGGTACGCGAGCTGGGTTCAGAACGTCGTGAGACAGTTCGGTCCCTATCTGCCGTGGGCGTTGGAGAGTTGAGAGGATTTGTCCCTAGTACGAGAGGACCGGGATGAACGCACCTCTGGTGTATCTGTTGTCCTGCCAAGGGCACCGCAGGTTAGCTACGTGCGGATCGGATAACCGCTGAAAGCATCTAAGTGGGAAGCCGGCCTCGAGATGAGCTCTCCCATCCCCTTGAGGGAGTAAGACCCCTGGAAGATCACCAGGTTGATAGGCCGGATCTGGAAGGACGGTAACGTCTGTAGGAGACCGGTACTAATGGGTCGAGGGCTTGACGGATACTTGATATCCGTGCATTGGCGCTGTGTAGTTTTGAGGGTCCGCGGAGATCGCTCTCACCGGTTTCCGGTGGCTATGGCGAGGGGGAAACACCTCTTCCCATTCCGAACAGAGAAGTTAAGCCCCTCAGCGCCGATGGTACTTGGCCCGCAAGGGCCCGGGAGAGTAGGACGCCGCCGGTTTTCTTATCGCTCCGGTTGCCCCGTGCGGCCGGAGCGCTCGGCCGTCCGAGTGTCAGCTGTTTCACCCAGAACGGACGATGCGACTGCCCGATTGAGTTGCAGGATTGAGGGCATCGGCGGCCCCTTAGTCGATCAGGCTGCGCACGGACGGAAGGGACAAATGGGGTTTCTCCATAGACACGATAAGGCGGGCGGGACGCGCTATCAGATGCGCGAGAAGGTATTTGCGATCGGCGACGACTTCTGGATTGAAACCGACGGTGGGCAGCGCGCATACAAGATCAACGGCAAGGCGCTGCGGATCCGGGAGACGTTCATCCTGGAGAGTCCCTCGGGCGAGGAGCTGCTCAAGATCCAGGAGAAGAAGCTGCGAATCCGCGACACGATGAACATCGAGCGCGACGGCGAAACGGTGGCGACGGTCAAGAAGGCGCTGATCACACCTCTGCGCGACCGCTTTGCGATCGAGCTATCTGACGGTGGCGAGCTGACCGCGAAAGGCAACATCGTCGACCACGAGTACAAGATCGAGCGCGACGGGGAGACCGTGGCGGAGGTTTCAAAGCGCTGGTTCAGGGTCCGCGAGACCTACGGGATCGAGGTCGCACCAGGGGAAAACGATGCTTTGCTTCTCGCCGCGACCGTCTGCATCGACGAGATGTCAAGCCGCGGCTAACGGGCGCGGCCGACGCCTCTTACGCGTCCGCGAACTCGATCACGACCTTGATGTCGTCGGGCCCATGCTCCAGCGCCTGATCGAACGCCTCCGGAGCGCCGCGACGGGTGATGAGCCTTCACCACCACTGTCATCGGCTCGAGCAGGACGCCCAGGATCCCCAGGTCACGGTCGACCTTGACCGCGTACTCCGGCTCGATCCGCCACTGGTCGGACATAAAGCCGTCGACCTGCTTGATCCCCCGCTTGGTGTAGCGGCCGTTCGAGCACATATCCCATTCGCCCACCGCGCAGTTCGGGCACGGAACGGGATCCGGACGCCGAACGATCCCCACCACGAGATCGCCCACCTCGAACCCACTCGGACCCGGGTCGAGTACCCGGCCAAGAGACTCGTGGCCGAGGATCAAGCGCTCCCGATCGGGAGGCGCCCATCCGTATAGGCCGCTCGCGATCTCGACATCGGTGCCGCATACCCCAACGGCCACCGCCTCGACGAGCGCGGAACCAAGTTCGGCAGCCGGCTCGGGAACCTCATCGAGCCGCGCCGACCCAGAGGCACCCGGCGTGACGGCTATTGCGCGCAAGCCCGGTCCGGGTCGAGAGGGTTGCCCAGAGTCAAGCCGGGTCCGTGCGGAGGGCGTTGCGCAGAGTCAATCCGAGCCGATGAGGTGCCTCAGCGGCCCCCGGAGCAGTATCTCGGGGCATCAGCGACTGCGGCGGCTGGGACGCGCGGGAACGGGGGAGAGGCATGCCGCGGGTGGCGGCGCGACGGCGCCAGGCCGTCGTGGAAGGGTTCGGCGAACGTGACCGCGGCGGGCCTGATGACGCGGCTCAGGTGCGTCCGCATAAGCGCGAGAGGGTGATGGCGGCCGCCCCACGGCGGCAAACGTGGCGGGCGGGGGGAGCGGAGTCGGCACATCGCCGAAAAGCGCGGCAGCCGAACGATCCCCGAGCCTCCCAGGGGTCGCTGGCAGCTGGTCACCGAGCGCAGCCATCGGATAGACGATTGCTGGTGGCACATACCCGCTGGCTGTCGCTGGTGGGTCGATCGGCCGCTCCGCCCAGTCGCCCGCAAGGAACTCGTCTACGGCGCGATCCGCGGTGTGAAGCCAGTGACGAAGGCGGTGAGTTGCTAGGAACATATGTTCGGGCGAGAATAAGCAGGGCGTCGGACGGAACGATGGAGCCGCATCCGACCCTGTGAGATGACGAACCCTCTCAGGTTCCGAGCATCTCCCGCAACCGCTCGACGACCGCGCTCGTGAACTCGGTCGTGCCCGCGTGCCCGCCCAGGTCGGGCGTTTTGATGCCGGTTCCGACGGTCTCCAATGCCGAGTCGTAGACAGCTTGGGAGGCTCGAGCAAACCGTGGACCATGGCGATCCGCGGCGTTGCCGAGTACCGCGGCGCACGCCAAAATCATCGCAAGCGGGTTCGCTAGATCCTTGCCAAGCAGGGCCGGCGCCGTCCCGTGAGGCGCTTCGGCCATGGCCACGGTCGTCTCATACCGGTCGTCGAACGCGAGCAGCACGGACTCGGCTCCCGCGATCGAGCCGAACAGGGGCAGGACCAAATCAGACAAACAATCCCCGTCGCGATTGAGCGCGGGGATGACAAGCGGAGAGTCGGCGGCACCGGAGAGCAGGCCGGCGTAGGTCGCGTCGATTAGCACTGGGTTGTACGCGACGTCGGGGTGGCGAGAGGCGGCGGCGTCCATCTCCTCCTTGAGCATTCCCTCGTACACCGGCGACACCGTCCATTTGGGACCGCCGTAGACGCGAGCCCCCCACTGCGATGCGGTACGGAACGCGTACTCGGCGACGGCCCGACACGTGGAGCGCGTGATCCGCTCGGTGCGGTAGGCGATCTCTGCGGACGACCCGGCTTCGCCCTCACGCGATTCGCGCGCGCCGTAGGCGTCGTCGACGGCCATGCGCACCACCGCGATCGGCTCGTGCACGCCCGCAATCGGCGCGACCCCCGGCAGCCGCCGACCGGTGCGCACGATCACCTTTCCATCCACCCGCTCGCGCACGATGCGGTTCGGTGAGCCGACGTCGTCCTTGCCCTCTGGGGTGATGGTCGCCGCCTTCAGCCCCAGCCCGGCCGTCCGCATGGCATCTGCGGCCTCGATTACCACCTCGTTCGAAGTGGCGCGTCGATGCTCCAGAGACAGGTCGTAGCGCTGGAGCTGGAGCTGAACTCCGAGCACGTCCGAATCGAGCACTCGCAGAGCCTGTTCGAGCAGCTCCTGTCCGGTCTGGTCTCCCTCAAGGACCACGATCGCAACCGCATCCGCCATGCGAGCGACCATAACCGACACACTCCTAGCCGCTGTTGACTCGGGCGCCGTGCACAGTTAGGCTCTTGCCTAGCTAAATCGAGACCGGGGTGAAAATCTAATGGGGGCACAGAGTGACCGCGCTCACGCATTTAAGGTGAGCCCGCTTCGGCATCGCGCGAAGCGCCTGTTGGGCGGCGCAGCTTTGTTCGTATCCGCCTTCGCGATCCTCGCGCTCGTGGCCGCACCAGCCGGGGCCACGAATGTGATCAAGTGGGGCTCGAAGCAGCAGATCGACCCACCAGAGAACCCGGTTCCAGCCCATGCACTGCACGTTTCGTGTGCGACCAAAAATCTGTGCGTCGCGGTGGACGAGTCGGGACAGGTCTTCGTCTCGACGGACCCTCATCCCCTGAAGAAAAATGTGACCCCTTCGAAATGGTTCAAGGCCAAGGCCAGTGACAGCGCTGGTCTGCTAGTCGTCTCGTGTGTGCCCACGCTCTGTGTGGCGGCGGATCACCTCGGGCGAATCGTCTTCTCGACTCACCCATCGAGCAAGACGGCGACATGGTCGGGACCAACGGCAATCGACGGCAACGGCATCAGCTCAATCCTCTGCCCCTCAGCGTCTCTATGCGTCGCGGGTGACAACAACGGCCAAATTCTCAGCTCCACGGATCCGACGGGCGGTCCGGGCCAATGGACGACAACTCCTGTCGATCCCGGCGTAGGCCATTCCATCGAAGGGGTCTCCTGCCCCTCGACGTCGTTCTGCGTTGGGGTCGACCGCGTCGGAAACTCGATGTCCTCGATCAACCCTGCCGGGGCCCAATGGAAGCTGCACACGGGGATCGACTCCACAAACGAGATGGCGGCCGTCTCGTGTCCTTCGACGAAGCTGTGCGTCGCCGTGGATCAGACGAACAATGGCGGACGCATCCTGGCGACGACCCAGCCGACCAGCAATAACAAGTGGAAGGTGCAGTACACCGACAGCCACTTCAACACCCCGTTTGGTGTTTCGTGCCCCTCTGCAGGGCTCTGCATCGCGGGCTATGACGACGGGAATGCGATCACCTCGATAAACCCAACCGGCGGCAAGAGCGCCTGGAGCAAGTCGCCGCATCCGGTGGACCCGAGATACGGCATCAACAACGTCTCCTGCACCGCCACGGCTCTCTGCCTGACCGGGGATAACGGCGGTTACGTCGTGACTGGGCAGCTACCAAGGCCGGACACGAAGATCAGCAAGTCGACCATCAGCAAGTCCAAGCACAGCGCGGCCTTCAGCTTCAAGGCCACTGGCTACGCGTCTGGATTTCAGTGTGCGCTGGCCAAGAAGGGGAAAAAGGCGAGCTACTCGTCGTGCACCTCGCCCAAGACCTACAAGAACCTGAGCCACGGCAGCTACACGTTCCGGGTCCGCGCATTCAACCTGGCCGGCAACGACCCGACGCCAGCCAGTCAGGGATTCAGGCTGTAGACGCCTCGGCGCCCCGTGCGTCTGAGGATCCCAGCAGCTCATCCTCCCGCTCCGCGAGCGCCCCGATCACCACCGAAAGGTGCTCGTCGAAGTCGACACAGAGCTCCGAGGCGCCCCGCTGCAGGTCGTCGCGATTGACGGCGGCGGCAAACGAAGGCTGCTTGAGCTTCTTCTTGACGGACTTTGGCGTCATGCCCTGCAATCGGTCTGGCCGCACGTACGCGCAGGCCAGAACGAACCCCGACAGCTCATCGACCGCGTAGAGCGCGCGTTCCATCGCCGTCCGACGGGGCACATCCAGATAGTCGGCGTGCGAGGCGACGGCACGGACGAGCTCAGGCGGATAGCCGCGCGCCTCTAGCTCGCGCAAGGCGAACCGTGGATGCCCGTCCCGGGCGCTGGGGTAGCGCTCATAGTCAAGGTCATGGACGAGGCCGGTCAGCCCCCAGAGCTCGACGTCGCCGTCGAAGCGGGGCGCGTAGGCCCGCATCGCGGTTTCCACCGCAAGCGCATGCCGCCGCAGAGAGTCCGACTGCGTCCATTCACAAAGCAGGGTCCAGGCGCTTTCGCGCGAAATCTCCTCCGACATGGGCTATGAGCTCTCCCAAGGCGAAAGCCGCTCCGACATGTAGCTACCTCCCAAGCTCCCGAGGCGCAATTCTTCCCGACATGGTTGTTACCCTAGCTGAGCGCGGCGGCGAGCCTGACGGCCCCCGCGACCGTTCACCGGCAAGGCCGGTGGGACGATCGTCGAGTCAAATGGAGAAATTCGTCATCGAAGGCGGCGTGCCGCTCTCGGGCACGATCGTTCCAGCGGGTAACAAGAACGGCGCCCTGCCGATCCTGGCCGCCTGCCTTCTTACTGAGGACGAGATGGTCCTGCGCAATGTGCCCGGGATCGCCGACGTGGAGGCCATGCTGGCGCTGCTCGAAACGCTTGGAGCGAGGGTCGAGTGGCTGAGCTCGAGCGAGATCTGCATCCGAGCCGCCGGGGTGGACCGCTTCGAAGTCGACCGCGACCTCGCTGAGCGAATCAGGGCGTCGTTCTTGCTCGCGGGCCCGCTGCTCGCGCGGTTCGGCCATGCACTGATGCCTCCTCCGGGCGGGGACGTGATCGGGCGCCGTCGGCTTGACCCCCATCTAGACGCTTTCCGCGCGCTCGGCGCGACTGTCGAGCACGGCGAGAACATCAAGATTGCCGCGCCCATAGGGCTGAGCCCGTGCGACTTCTTGATGGACGAGCCGTCGGTGATGGCCACCGAGAATGCCCTCATGGCCGCGGCCCTCACCAACGGCCCGACCGTGATCCGCAACGCGGCCTCCGAGCCTCACGTCCAGGACCTGGCTCGCATGCTGGTCGCGATGGGCGCCGCGATCGACGGCATCGGCTCGAACGTCATGACCGTCCATGGCATGAAGCGGCTGCGGGGCTGCACCCACACCATCGCTCCGGACCATGTCGAGATCGCATCCTTCATGGCGCTGGCCGGAGTGACCGGCGGCGAGCTGCTGGTCAGGGACACGATCCCCGAGGACCTGCGCATGATCCGTCTCGTGTTTGATCGTCTGGGGCTGCACACGGAGCTACGCGGCGCCGACGTGCTCGTCCCAGGCAGCCAGAAGCTGGAGATCCGAAACGACGCCGGTGACTACATGCCCAAGGTCGAGAGCGGGCCGTGGCCGGCCTTCCCCGCCGATCTGACCAGCATTGCGCTGGCGCTAGCGACCCAGTCGGAGGGGTCGGTGATCATCCACGAGAAGATGTTCGAGAACCGCCTCTTCTTCACCGACAAGCTCCAGGTGATGGGGGCCGCCATCACCATCTGTGACCCTCACCGCGCCATCGTGATCGGGCCGCGGCCGCTGCGAAGCGCGCGGGTCGAGTCGCCCGACATCCGCGCCGGCATGGCGATGCTGATCGCCGCGTTCTGCGCCGACGGCGTGACCGAGATCGGCAATGTCCGCCAGATCGACCGCGGCTATGAGCGGATCGACGAAAGGCTTCGCGCACTGGGCGCTCGCATCCAGCGCCTTGACGACGTGCCCGTGGCTGTGTGAGCAGCGGCGAGACGCCCACGCTGACCGACTGGATCCCCAGCGGCACCCGCGACGTGCTTCCCGACGAGATGCGGGAGCTGCGGGCGCTGACCGACCGGCTCCGACAGGTCTTCGAGCATGCCGGTTACGGCGAGGTGTACACGCCCGCGCTCGAGTACGAGACACCGCTCGCCCCTCAACAGGACCATCCCGAATGGAGGGGCCCGCGACCGGCCTACCGCGTCTTCGACGAGCACGGCAACGTGCTCGCGCTGCGCTCCGACATGACGATTCCGATCGCGCGGTTGGCGGCAACTCGCTATCGCGACGCCGATCCGCCGTTGCGGTTCTGCTATTTCGCTCACGCATATCGCCGCGTCAGACCGCAGCGCGGCCAATCCCGTGAGCTGCTGCAGGCCGGGATTGAGCTGATCGGCGCCGGAACGCCCGAAGGCACGGCCGAGGTGCTGACCGTTCTCTGCGACGCGCTAGACGCCACGGGGCTTCGCACCTATCGCGTCGGGCTCGGCGACGCCTCGCTCTATCCCGGGCTCCTGGAGGCTGCTGGGGTGGACTCTGAGGTCCGCGAGCGGATCCTCGCGGACCTGGTCGCGGGAGACTTCGTGGGGCTCGAGCGGGCGCTTCACTCACTCGAGCTCCAGCCAGAGAAGCGCTCGCTTCTGTTGAGCGTCGCTCGTACCCGAGGCGGACCCCAAGTGCTTGAGGGCCATTCCGGCGCTCTGTACACAGCTCTCGAGGGGCTGCGAGCGGTCCACCAACTGCTGCCCGCGCAGGCGGCGGAGAGAATCATCTTCGACCTGGGACTCGTTCGAAGCCTCGGCTACTACACCGGGGCGGTCTTTCAAATCTACGATCCCGCGCACGGCGTCCCGATCGGACAGGGCGGCCGGTACGACCAGCTGCTCGCGCGCTTTGGCCGACCGCTGCCCGCGGTCGGGTTCGCGCTCGGAGTGGAACGAGTCCACATTGCGCTCGCCGGCGAAGAGCGGGGCCTGGGAACGTGGAGCCCCGAATGAGCGCCGCGAGGCCATGACCGAGCTCATGATCGCCGTCCCGCGCGGGACGCTGTTCGCGGGCAGCCTCGACCTACTCGACAGCCTCGGCCTCGACACAGAAGCCGTCCGTTCCAACGAGCGCAAGCTGCTGTTCTTGGAGGTCGGCATCGTGACGATGCGACCGTCCGACGTGCCCACGTACGTGGAAGCCGGGGCAGCAGACATCGGCATCACGGGCAAGGACGTCCTCATGGAGCAGGATGAGCGAGAGGTCTACGAGCTCGCCGACCTCGGGTTCGGCCACTGCCGGATGGTGTTCGCGACCGCGGCCGGCGAAGACCGTGCCGCGGAGACTCTCCGCCGGCTCGGCGTGATGCGCGTGGCGACCAAATATCCACGCGTTGCGGCGAGCCATTTCCGGCGGACCGGCCGCCAGGCCGAGATCGTGGAGGTCAAGGGCTCGGTTGAGCTGGCACCGCTGACGGGGCTCGTCGAGGGAATCGTCGACCTCACCGCGACGGGGACGACCCTGCGTGAGAACGGGCTGACGATCCGTGAGGAGATCGCGGTCTGCACGGCACGCCTGATCGCCAATCCGGTCGCGCACAGGCTCAAGGCGAACCCGATCGACGCGCTGCTGGAGCGGATCGATGCGTTGTGAGCTCGTCTCGCTAAACGGCCGCGACGCGGCGGCGCTCGCGGCAGAGCTGAGGGCACTTCTCCCGGCCGCCGAGGAGGTCGCCGCCGCGGTCGGCGAGATCATCGAGCGGGTCCGCGCGAAGGGCGACGAGGCGGTCTCGGAGTACACGCGCGTGCTCGATACCTCAGGGCGCGAGCCCCTGCCGCTGCGCGTCGCCATGACCGAGCTGACAGATGCGGCCGACACGCTGGATCCCGCGGTGCGCAGAGGCCTCGAGCTCGCGATAGACAACGTGGGCCGCGTCGCCGAGGCGCAGGCTCCGCAGGACCGCATCGTGGATTTCGGGACCCACGTGGTCAAAGTGCGCGAGGTCCCTGTGGGTAGCGCGGCCGTGTATGTGCCGGGCGGTCGCGCGCCATACCCGAGCACGGTCGTGATGGGCGCGGTTACGGCGAGGGCGGCGGGCGTGCATGAAGTGATCGTGTGCTCGCCTCCGGGGCACAGCGGCGAGCTCCATCCGGCGGTGCTCGGCGCGGCCGGCCTGACGGGCGTGTCAGCCGTCTACCGGATGGGAGGGGCGCAGTCTGTCGCCGCGCTCGCGTACGGAACGGAATCCGTGGCCGCGGTCGACGTGATCGTCGGCCCCGGCAACATCTACGTCCAGGAGGCCAAGCGGCAGGTGTCAGGTTGTGTCGGCATCGATGGGTTCGCGGGCCCCAGCGACCTCGCAGTCATTGCCGGCGATCGAGCCGATCCCGACTTGATCGAGCTCGACCTCCTGGCCCAGGCCGAGCACGGCGACGGGACCATGGTGGTCGCGATCTCCAGCCGACGTGAACTGCTCGCAGAACTCCGTGCTGCACTCGTGCACGCGCCCGACACCGGAGCCGTGGCGCGGCTTGTCGAAGTCGAGGACGCTGCGCAGGCCGTGGCGGTGGCGGAGGCCATTGCCCCTGAGCACCTGGAGCTGATCGGCGAAGACGTCGAGGCACTTGCGCCCAGTATCAGCCGGGCGGGGTGTGTCTTCGTCGGTTCGGCCTCGGCTACCGCCTTTGGCGACTACATCACGGGGTCAAACCACATCCTGCCAACGGCGGGATCCGCTCGTTTTGCCTCCGCGCTGTCGCCCGCTGACTTTCGGCGCCGGTTCTACGAGGTCGCGGTGAGCGCCCCTGAGGCGCTGGCGCAAGCCGCCGCGCCGCTGGCCCGCACCGAGGGTTTCGAGTTCCATGCACGGTCGATGGAAGCGCGCACCGACGCGCGACACGACCATCCGTGACAATCACTTCGCCATGTCTCGTAACGCCACCATCGATCGGAAAACCGCCGAGACGGACGTACATGTGGAGCTCGCCATGCAGGGCACGGGATCGGGGGCGCGTGAGACCGGCGTGGGCTTTCTCGACCACATGCTCGACCTGCTCGCCCATCATGCCCGCTTGGACCTCACGGTCAAGGCGCGCGGAGATCTCAAGACCGGTGGTCACCACACTGTCGAGGACGTCGGCATATGCATCGGCCAGGCGCTTGACCGCGCGCTCGCGGACCGCAGTGGGATCGTTCGTTACGGAGAGGCGACGGTGCCCATGGACGAGGCGCGCGCAGCGTGCGCGATCGACGTCTCGGGACGAGGTCTGTGCGTCTTCGAGGGCTCGCTGCCCGCCGGCGCCATCGGCGATTTCGAGCACGAGCTGGCCGAGGAGTTCTTCCGCGCGCTGTCCGCCAATGCGAAGCTGACCTTGCACCTCTCCATCGAGCGCGGAACGAATGCCCACCACATGATCGAGGCCGCGTTCAAGGCTGCCGCCCGGGCGCTCCGTGTCGCCACCGCGCTCGATCCGTCCCAGAACGGCGTGCCGAGCACGAAGGGCAGCCTGGCATGACCGCTCGGCCGTCCCAAATAGCGCTTGTCGACTACGGAATGGGCAACCGCCGCTCGGTCTACAAGGCCCTCGAGCGCGTGGGCGCGAAGCCTGCGCTGACCAGCGCCCAAAACGAGCTCTTGGCAGCACGTGGCCTGGTGATACCGGGGGTCGGCGCCTTCCCCGAAGCGATGAAGCGGCTGGCCGACCTCGAGCTCACAGAGCCGATCCGCGAGCGGGCTCTGGCAGGCGTACCCGTGTTGGGGATCTGCCTGGGGATGCAGCTGCTCTTCGACCGATCGCTGGAGATGGGCGATACGGCAGGCCTGGGGTTGATCCCCGGGCAGGTGACGCCGCTGAACACCGGCGGGCTGCGGGTGCCGCACATCGGCTGGAGCGAAGTCGAGCTCGTCGCGCCGTCGCCTCTCACCGACCGTCTGCCCGCGAGCGCCTTCTACCACGTCCACTCGCTGGCCGTGCGCCCGGAAAGCCAACAGGATGTCGTCGGGATCAGCGAGTACGGCGAGCGCTTTGCGACGATCGTGGGGCGCGGCGCGGTTTTCGGGGTCCAATTTCACCCCGAGAAGTCATCCGCCGCCGGACTGGCGCTGCTCGAGCGCTTCGTGCAGTTGTGCGATGGACACGCGAGCCGACCTCCCAGGCCGGTCACCGGCGCGGCGCGTCAATGATCCTGTGGCCTTCCGTAGACCTCCTCGGGGGCAAGGCCGTGCGCCTTACTCGCGGAGAGTTCGGAACCGAGACCGCCTACGACGCCGACCCGCTCGACGCCGCCCGGCGCTGGGTGCAGGAGGGCGCGCGGGCACTGCACGTCGTCGACCTCGACGGGGCCAGGGCAGGGGAGCCGGTCAACTTCGAGCACCTAGAGCGAATCGCCGGCGCTGTCGAGGTACCGATCCAGTACGGGGGCGGCCTGCGCAACGTGGGGGCGGTGCGGGCAGCCTTCAGCGCCGGCGCCACCCGCGTGTTGCTCGGGACCGCCGCCTACCGCGACCTCGACCTGCTCGACCTGGCGCTCGCCGAGTACGGCGACCGGGTAACCGTCTCGCTCGACGCCAAGGAGGGCATGATCGCCGGGGAAGGCTGGACCGAGACGACCGAGATACCGGCCGAGGTGGCCGCGAAGCGCCTCGGAGAGCGCGGCGTGCGGCGCTTCGTCTTCTCCTCAATCGACAAGGACGGCATGCTCGCGGGACCCGACCTCGAGGGCGTGCGTCGGATCGCGGGCGCCCTGCGCGGAACATTCATCTATTCGGGCGGGGTGGCCTCGCTGGCCGATCTCGAGCGGCTCGTGGCCCTGCGCCAGGTCAACCTCGCCGGCGTGATCGTGGGCAAGGCCCTGTATGAGGGGCGGTTTACGGTCGCCCGCGGGCAGGCGCTGCTCGGCAAGGGCGACCATGCCGAGCCCAGGCGCGCCGCCGGCGCCTAGGGCCACTTACATGCACTACAAGCGCGTAATTCCGTGCCTCGATGTGGACCGGGGCCGGGTGGTCAAGGGGGTCGGGTTCGTCGACCTGCGAGACGCCGGCGATCCGGTCGAGCTCGCCGCCCGGTATGACTCCGCGGGCGCGGATGAGCTTGTGTTCCTCGATATAACCGCGACATCCGACAGGCGTGAGACCGTGGTTGAGTTGGCGCGGCGTACCGCCGACGAGGTCTTCATCCCGTTCACCATCGGTGGCGGTGTGCGCTCTGGTTCGGATGCCCAGGCCGTGCTTGACGCGGGCGCCGACAAGGTTGCCGTCAACTCTGGCGCCCTCGAGCGGCCCGGGTTGGTAACGGAGCTGGCTACAACGTTCGGGTCCCAGTGCGTGGTGCTGGCGATCGACGCCAAGCGACGATCGGGCGGCGGCTGGGAGGCCTACGCGAGGGGCGGGCGCACCGCCACGGGTGCCGACGCGGTGGAGTGGGCCCGAGAGGGGGCGCGGCGAGGAGCCGGCGAGATCCTGCTCACGAGCATGGACCGGGACGGCACAGCAGCGGGCTACGACCTCGAGCTGACCTGCGCTGTCGCGGAGGCCGTTACGGTGCCGGTGATCGCTTCAGGTGGCGCAGGGGCCCCCGATGACCTCGTCGCGGCCCTGAAGGCCGGCGCCGATGCCGTCCTGTGTGCGTCCATATTTCATTACGGCCGCCATACGGTGGCCGAGGTCAAACAACAGCTGGCGCGGACCGGTCTTGCGGTCCGGATGACCTACTAAGCCGCCTCTTCCACGTACCCGGCGGCCGCGCAGGCGTCGCAATATGCGGCTGGCGGCACGCGCGGCTCGTAGCACCCGGGGCGGCAGCAGGTCGAGGACCGCTTGGGGCGTCCGCGACCAATGCGCGCTGCAGCGGCGTCCTTGAGCTCTTCGCGCATGCGATCTAGCTCGGCCGCGTGCTCGGCGCAGAAACGCCGGCCCTGTGCGGCCGGCTTTTGACAGTGACTTCCACTACGACAACGCATACATGTTTAAGGATACCAGGCGTACCGAACGCACGTTCTTGTGGAGCCCGTTAAGGCTTCGAGAACGGCGTGTTTTCGCCTTCTTTTGAACACCGCCCGTAGAGCACGGGGCGGCCTACCTCCGACTAGTTTAGCGATGTCGCGGCACCAGCTGGTAAAGCTTTGAGACGCCTACCAGATATACCGCGTGCCCGTCGGTGATCGCGGGGTTGAACGCCCCGTCTCGGAACGAGAAAACCCGCCGTCCGGTGCGGACGTTCACGCCGGCAGTGGTCTTGGAGGCTAGGTCGTCGTAGTAGACGACGTTCCCGATGATCTGGGGCGAGCCGGAGATCTTGCCCCCCGCGTTATGCCTCCAGCGGATTGCCCCTGAGCGGGCGTTGAACGCATACAGGTTGCCGTCGTAGGACCCGACGTAGACCGTCGGTCCGAGCCCCGGCGTGTTGTCGACAGCCGCCGAGGAATAAACGTACGCGCCGGTCGAGGTCGCCCACGCGAGCCGTCCGGTCTGCGCAGAGAAGGAGTAGACGCGGCCGTCGGTATTGCCCATGTAGACGCGGCCGAAGGCGACCGCGGGAGTTGCATAGAAGTTTCCCGAGCCGAAACCGAACTCGGTGCCGCTGGTGTTAGCCGTCCAGATCGGGTGCCCGTTTGTGGCGTTGAGCGCGTAGGCTCGGCCCGCGTAGTCGCCGAAGAAGATCCTGCCGCCGGAGATCGACGGGCCACCCTTCACCGAGCCGGTGGCGTGATATGTCCAACGGGTCTTGCCAGCCTGCGTACCCAGCGCATAGACGTTGCCGGCCTGATCGCCGAAATACACCTTGTCGCGCCACACGATCGGAGATGACTCCGTCCCCGCGGCGATGTGCCGAGACCACACCACTCGGCCGGTGCGCATCGACAGCGCCACCACCGCCCCCTTGCCCGGAGTGCGGCCGTGTATCGACAGCAACGGCACGATCACCAGGTGATGGCGGATGTCGAGCGCGGGCGACGCGGCCGCCAGCGTCCCGACCTTGTGCTGCCAGATCAGATGGCCATTGGCGGCGTTGATCCCCTTGGCGGAGCCGTCGTTGTCCACCAGATACAACCGCCCCCGGTACAAGACCGGCGGAAACTCGAGCAGCGCGTAGTCCTCGTAGCTCCAACCGTGGCGAAACGGCGGATCGAGCTTCGGATCGGGGAAATCGCGCGTGCGCACGGCGTTGTAGCCGTACCACGGCCACAGAAAGTTGGACACGTGGGGCGGCGACACCTTGTGGTGCTTTGGGGCGGTGAACGAGACATTGGGGTTGGAGACGTTGCCGGGCGCGTTGAGGAGCACGTAGGCCACTACGGCTCCGGCTACCACGAGCAGTGCCGCACCGGCCACGAGCCCGCGCCGCAGCCAACGCCGCGAAGGACTCGCCATGGGGCGCATGGTAGAGGGGAGGCCTCACGGGCTTGCCCGGGGGCATCGCGGCGGCGTGCTCTTCATCGATCGAGTGCGACGGGTGGAACTTGAAGGGCAAAGTTCAGGAAGATCTCTGCCGTGCACATACCGTCTCCGGTAGATCTCATCGCCGCGCTGAGGCGACTCCCTGCAGGTCAGACGCTGCTTGACCGGATCTCCGGCCGCGACGGAGTCTTTCTGGTCGGCGGCGCGGTCCGCGACCTGCTGCTGGGTCTCGAGCCCGCTGAGCTCGACGTCGTCGTCGAAGGCGACGCCGTCTCCGTGGCCCGCGAGCTCGGTGGGCTGGTCCTGGCGCATGACCGCTTCGGCACCTGCGAGATGCGGCTCGACGGTCATCGCTACGACGTCGCCACCGCGCGCACTGAGACCTACGCTCGACCTGGGGCTCTTCCCGACGTGAGCCGGGCCCCGCTGGCCGAGGATCTCAAGCGCCGCGATTTCACCGTCAACGCGATCGCAATGACCCTCGGCGGCGAACGGCAGGGAGCTCTGCGGGAGCTGACGGGAGCTCTGGAGGACCTGGATGCCAGGGCGCTGCGAGTGATTCACGACCGGAGCTTTGTCGATGACCCCACCCGGCTGTTTCGCCTCGCTCGCTATGCCGGTCGTCTGGGTTTCACCGTCGAGCCGCACACCCGCGCTCTGGCGCAGGCGGCGATTGGGTCCGGGGCGCTAGAGACCGTCAGCGGAGCCCGGATCGGTACCGAGCTGCGCCTGCTGGCCCGCGAGCGAGACCCGCTCACAGCCTTCGCGGCCCTGCGGCGTCTGGACCTCGACCGCGCCATCCACCCTCGCTTCGGTCTGGGGGAGACAGAGCCAGTCAAGCTCGCCCTGCGGCTGCTGCCCGAAGACGGGCGCCCAGACCTCCTGGTGCTCGCTGCTGCTGCCGAGAACGTGCCCAGGCCAGAGCTCGTCGAGCTGCTCGACAGGCTGGCCTTCGGGGCCGCAGACCGCGAGCGGATCGTCTCGGCGGCGGTCGGGGCCAGAAAGCTTGCCGACGCGCTCGAGCGCGCGCGTACGCCGGCCGCGATCGGCGCCGCGGCGACTGGATCCAACCCCGAACTGGTGGCGCTGGCGGGCGGCCACGGTGGCGCAGACGCCGCAGGCGCATGGCTCGATCGCCTTCGCCATGTCCACCTCGAGATCGATGGTCAGGACCTGCTCGCGGCCGGGGTCCCGCAGGGTCCGCTGGTCGGCCGCGCGCTCCGGGCAGCGCTGGACGCGAAACTCGACGGGCGGGCGTCAGGACGGGATGCCGAGCTCTCTGTGGCACTCGGAGCTGTCCGCTAACTTCGGGTCGATGTTCAAGCCCCCCGAGCCCTTCGAGCTGCGCGGCGAGCACATTGCGATCGAGCTGCCCGGGGCTCACGCCCTCTTCACGACCCGTCGGGGCGGGACCTCGCGCGGCCCCTTCGAGAGCCTCAACCTGGGGCTCAAGACGGCCGACAGCCGCGATGCGGTCCTCGCCAATCGCTCGGGACTCGCGAGCCAGCTCGATCTCCGCTTGACGTTCGTGCGGCAGGTCCACGGCAGGCGGGTCGTCACCGCCCCCGAGGAAAGGCGGGACACTCCCGAGGTCCCTGAAGCCGACGGCCAGGCAACGGCCGCTCGCGGAATCGGCCTGGCTATGCTCGCCGCCGACTGCCTACCGATCGCGGTCACCTCAGACGGGGCGGTAGCGATGCTTCATGCCGGCTGGAGGGGGCTGGCGGCCGGGGTGATCGAGGAGGGTGTACGAGCCCTGCGCGCGCTGAACGGTGGCGGGCCGCTGCATGCGGCCGTCGGTCCCGGTGCTGGTCCCTGCTGCTACGAAGTGGGGGAAGAAGTCCACGCGCGCTTCGGCACCGACGGGCCGACGCTCGATCTCAAAGCGATCGCCCGTAACCAGCTCCGCGAGGCGGGGGCGGACACGATCCACGACGTCGGTCTGTGCACGATGTGCACGCCCGAGCTCTTCTTTTCACACCGCCGCGACCACGGCGTCACGGGGCGACAGGCGGGGATCGCTTGGTTGAGCTGATCGAGACAGTAGAAGTGCAGGTGGTGCGTTCGAACCTCGAGCGCGTGCGCGAGGGGATCGTCCGCGCCGGACGAGATCCCGAGGAGGTGGAGATCCTCGCGGCGGTCAAATACCTGCCGGAAGAGGGACTCGGGGCGCTCAAGCAGGCGGGAATCGAGCTGCTGGGCGAAAACCGGGCCCAGGAGCTGCGTCGCAAGGCTGACGCCTACCCGGGCGCGTTCACGTGGGACTTCATCGGCGCGCTTCAGAGCCGCAAGGTGCGCGACCTGCTGCCGTACGTCCGCTACATCCACTCGGTTGCGAGCGACTCGGCGCTGGCTCAGTTGGATCGGCACGGGACTGATGAGACCAAGGTGCTCGTCGAGGTCAACATCTCCGGCGAAGAGGGCAAGAACGGGGTTGCGCCGGCGGAGCTGCAAGCTTTCCTTGACCGCTGTCCGGTGTCCGTCGTCGGGCTCATGACGATGCCGCCACTGACAGACGACCCCGAGCGCAGCCGTCCCCACTTTGCCGCGCTGCGAGAGCTCGCCGGACGCCACGGCCTTTCGCAGCTGTCGATGGGAACGAGCCAGGACTACCTCGTCGCGGTGCAGGAAGGGGCCACCATCCTCCGCCTCGGTACGACGCTTTACCGGCGTTCTTGACGCCGGGGCGTCATAATTCCGCAGGGAAACCGGTCCGGGCCCCGAACCCCCAGACGCAGATGGCCTTTCGTGACACCTGGCATCGCACGCTCGTCTACTTCGGCCTCGCAGACGACGAGGAATACGAGGAAGAGGAGTACGAGTCCTACCCCGAACCCGAGCCCGAATCAAACTACCGCGAGCGCCATGGGGTCCAGCGGCTCAGCCCACGCCGGCGACGCGACGAGATCGACGACATCTTCGCCGACGAGTCGAGTTCCGAGCGGCGCACGACCTCGCTGCGCCCCGTAGGTGGGCGTGCCAACGGCCAGCGGCGCGACGTGCGAGTGCACTTTGTCGCGCCCAAGAACTTCAATGACGTTCAGGACGTCGCCGACAAGTTCAAGGACTCCATCCCGGTGATCCTCAACCTCCAGGCGACCGATACGGACTTGTCCAAGCGGCTGATCGATTTCTCGAGCGGTCTCACCTACGCGCTCGATGGCGGCATGCAGCGGATCGCGGACAAGGTCTTTCTGCTCACTCCGCAGAACGTCGAGGTCTCGGCCGAAGAGCGGGCCCGGCTGGTCGAGAAGGGCTTCTTCAACCAGAGTTGAGTTGGGTTTGGCCCCGGCCGGAACATGTTCCGGCCGGCCGGCGGGCACATGTGCCCGCCGGAATGGGTCGGCGCACGCGCCGACCCAAGGCGCCGCGCATGCGCGGCGCCGACCTCCAAGTAGATTTCATGACATGCAAGTCGGCCTGATCGGCGCAGGCAACATGGCGCGCGCGCTGGCGCGCGGCTGGGGCGATCCCGTGCTCGTCTCGGACTCGGGGTCGGGCAGGGCGGCGGCGCTCGCCGCCGAGCTTGGCGGAGAGGCCCTTCCCAGCGCGCAGGTCGCGCAACGGGCCGACCTCGTGGTTCTCTGCCACAAGCCGGCTCAGCTTCACGACGTCGCGCGCGAGGTGGCAGGGAAGGCCAGAGCCGTTGCCTCGATCCTCGCCGCCACCAGCAGCTCGGTTTTGCAAGAGGCCTACCCGGACGCACCGGTATTTCGGTTGACGCCGAACACGCCGGTGGAGATGCGTTGCGGGATCACTGTGTACGCAACGCCCAATGGGACCGCCGGTTCCGAGTTGGAGGCGGACGTGCTCGCGCTGTTCGCGCGGTTGGGTACCGTGGTTAAGCTGCCGGAGCGACTGATGGACGCCGCGGGGGCGGTTGTGGGCGTCGGCCCCGCCTACCACGCGCTGCTCGTGGAGGCGCAGGTCGACGCCGCTGTCCGGTACGGAATCGATGCCCGGACCGCCTCAGAGCTTGTGGTGGGGACGATGGCGGGCAGCGCTGCGCTGCTCGAGGCGCGGGGCTACGACACGCTCGGCGTTCGCCGAGAGGTGACCTCGCCGGGAGGGACGACGGCGCGCGGGCTGGCGGCGCTCGAGCGCGGCGGCATCCGGTCGGCGTTTCAAGCGGCGATCGACGCGGCTAGGAACGTCTCATGATCGCTTTTGCGACCGTGAGGGCCGACATCGCCAACTACGTGAGCGCCGTCTTCTACGTCTACATCATCCTGATCTTTCTCTATGTCCTGTTGAACCTGCTCTTCTCGACAGGCGTCCGTCCGCCGTACGCCCGCTGGTCAGATTCGGTTCTCAAGTTCCTGCGCGACGTCTCCGAGCCATACCTGCGCATCTTCAGGCGCTTCATCCCAAACGTGGGCATGTTCGATTTCAGCCCCATGATCGGGATCATCGTCCTGTGGTTGCTGCGCACGGTGATAGTGAGCGCGATCGCGGGGTGATGGTGACGGCAGTGCAGCAGAGTCCCGGGCGCGAACGCGTCCGTCGCACCGCCCTTTTGCGCGCCGTGGCCCTGGGCGCGGCCGTCGTTGGGCTCGATCAGCTCACGAAGAACACCGTCGCCGCCGGGGTGGCGCCGGGTCACGAACAGAGCCTGCTGCCGGGGGTCCATCTCGTGCACGTGCACAACACGGGCGTGGCGTTCGGCGTGCTGTCAGGGGGAGGGGCGATCGTGCTGGTCTGCACCCTGCTCGCGCTGGCGGCGCTGATCGCGTACTTCGTTCTGCACCCCGGCCGGCGGGGTCTCTGGGTGCCGACGGGGCTGCTCCTGGGCGGTGCGATCGGCAACCTGATCGACCGCTTCATGCACGGGTCGGTCACCGACTTCATAAAGCTGCCGCACTGGCCGGCTTTCAACGTCGCGGACATGGCAATCACCTTTGGCGTCATCGCCCTGGTGTTCGTGCTCGAGCGAGGGACTCGCCGATCGGGGTGACGGTTCCCGCGGAGGCAGCCGGGACGCGCCTCGACCGCTTTCTCGCCGACCACCTCGGCTCGCGTGCTCGCGCCCAGGCGCTCATCGAGGACGGCCGGGTCAGGGTCGACGGCCGCTCTCGGCGCAAGCGGCACCTGCTCGCCGGGGGCGAGGTGATCGAGGTCGAAGAACCAGCGCAGCAGAAGGTGACGGTTTGCCCGGCGGCGGCGTTCGCGATCGCATACGAGGACGACAGCCTGCTGGTGGTCGACAAGCCCGCGGGCGTGGTGGTGCATCCGGCGCGCGGTAACCGGACGGGGACACTCGCGCAGGCGCTCGCGGGGGTCGCCGCCGGCGGGGAGGAGGGATGGCGCGCCGGGATCGTCCACCGGCTCGACCGCAACACCTCGGGTCTGCTCGTAGTCGCAAAGAACGACGCCGTCCATCGCGCGCTCAAGCACCTGCTCCAGGCCCGGCTACTCGAGCGGGAATACATCACTCTGGTCGAGGGGCGCATGGATGCTCGTACCGGGACGATCGACGCCGCCATCGGACGCAGCCGTCGCGACCGGGTGCTGATGTCCGTCGAGTCCGAGGTCGCCCGGGAGGCCCGCACCCACTTCGTGGTGCAGCGGCTGCTGGCGCGGACCACGCTCTTGCGGGTGACGCTCGAGACGGGGCGCACGCATCAGATCCGGGTCCACATGCAGGCGATCGGCCATCCGGTGTGCGGCGATGTGAACTACGGTGGCCACCGGATGTACGGGCTCGAGCGCCAGTTTTTGCACGCCGCACGCCTGCGGTTCCCACATCCGGTGACCGGCGAGGAGGTCGACGTCTCGTCGCAGCTGCCCGCGGACCTTGTGGCGGCGCTGCGGGACGCCGAGAGCGATAGGGGGTAAGTGCCGGGGCAAGACCTGATGATGCCCCGGGGGCTGCAGTTCGCACGACGCCCTGCCTCTCGGACGGGAGTTGGCGAATCCGCCTCGCATAGCGCGTACTCCGTGCATCACCTTCCGCGGCGCCGGCAGGCGTCGCGAATTGTGCTGGCCGGAGGTCGACGGGTGGTTGGTCCGAAGTGGCGAACCCATTGCGCGCTGAAACGGTCCCGAATACCGACGGGGCGGCCCGTCCACAGCCGCCCCGTTGGCCCTACTGTGCGAACCGAGCCACCGGAGGTAGGGGAAGGGAGGTTCGGCTCGCAGGCGGCCGCCACCTAAAGGTAGGGGAAGGCAGCGGTCCGCTACTGGAAAACGTAGCGCATCGCGGAATCTTTCGGGACTTTCGTAGACTGGACAAGAAATTCGACCCCAATCGCGCGGAGTCGCGCCCTGCCTCGAGCGCTCGCGAAGGCGCAGCTCAGAGGTCCGTGACGACCGTCGACTGGGCTTAGCATCCACAAGACAGAGCAAAGGGAGCAAAGACGTGGCTGAGCTCGGCATCAAGGAGTTGCTGGAGGCCGGAGTCCACTTCGGTCATCAGACTCGCCGTTGGAACCCGAAGATGCGGCGGTTCATCTTCGGTGAGCGCGACGGCATCTACATCATCGATCTACTGCAGACCCAGGCCCTGCTCGAGGACGCGCGCAGGTTTGCCGCCGAACTAGCCGCCCGCGGCGGCACGCTGCTGTTCGTGGGCACCAAGAAGCAGGCGCGCGACGCGATTCAGGAGGTTGCCGAGGCCGCCGAGATGCCCTACGTCAACCACCGCTGGCTGGGCGGGCTACTGACCAACTGGGGCACCATCTCGCAGCGGATCGCTCGTTTGCACGACCTCGAGCGCTATGAGTCCGAGGGACAGCTCCAGCTGCTTCCCACGCGCGAGCGGATGGCGATGCAGGCCGACCTGGAGAAGCTGCGCGCGAACCTCGGCGGCGTCAAGGAGATGCAGCGCGTCCCCGACGCGGTGTTCGTAATCGACTTGAAGACCGAGGCGATCGCAGTCCGGGAGGCCCAGCGGCTGAGGCTCCCCATCATCGGCTTGGTCGACACCAACTGCGACCCGGACGGAATCGATTACGTGATCCCCGGCAACGACGACGCGATCCGGTCGTGCTCGGCGATCACCAAGGCCATTGGAGACGTGGTCGCCCAAGGACACCGGCGCTTCCGCGCCGAGGAGGAGCGGGCTCGGCGCGAGGCCGAGGAGCAGGAGCGCCGCGAGGCCGAAGAACGGGCACGCCGCGAGGCGGAAGAGCAGGCTCGGCGCGAGGCCGAGGAGGCCAGGCGCGAGGCCGAGGCCATTGCGGCCGCCGAGCAGGCCGAGCGCGCGGCGGAGTCGGCGGCTCCGCCGCAACCGAGCGGAACGCCGGCCCCGCCGGAACCGAGCGGAACCCCGTCCCCGCCGGAACCGAGCGGAACGCCGGCCCCGCCGGAACCGAGCGGAACCCCGCCCCCGCCGGAACCAGCGTCTTCCGAACCGGCCGGGACCCCCTCGTCGTCCTCACCAGGCAAGACCTCATCCCCGCCCTCACCAGCGGCTTCCGTACCTGAGTCGGAGACCGAATCCGATCGGACGCGAGTGGGTTCGGACGGGGATGAGATCCCCCCTGTACCGAGCGCCCCCGAGGACGTCGAGGTGCCGCCCGCCTCAGCGCAGCCGCCCGCTGAAGGCGAGCAGGCGCCGGCCGAGTCCGCCCCCGGGGAGGCGCAATGACAGAGATCACCGCAGCGGAGGTCAAGACTCTGCGGGACCGCACGGGGGCGGGAGTGCTCGCCTGTCGCGAAGCCCTAACAGAGGCAAGAGGCGACGTCGATCAGGCGATCGAGATCCTGCGGGCGCGGGGCCAGGCCCAGGCAGCCCGGAGGGCCGGCGAGGAGGCGCGCGAAGGCGTGGTTCAGACCTATATCCACCCTCCGGGCAAGATCGGCGCGATGGTCGAGGTCGACTGTCAGACCGACTTCGTCGCGCGCAACGACAAGTTTGTGGAGTTCGCTCGCGAGCTGGCCATGCACATCGCGGCGCGGGCGCCACTGGCCGTGTCGGACGAGGATGTCCCGGCCGACGATCGGGAGCGCGAGGTCCGAATCGCGACCGAACAGGCGGCGGAGCGTCCCGAGAACGTTCGCGCACGGATCGTGGCCGGGAAGATCGATAAATGGCTCGACGACGTCGTGCTTCTGCGCCAGCAGCACGTCAGAGCGGACAAGCACGGAGGCAAGACGATCGAGGAGCTGCGCGCCGAGCTCGCCGCCGAGACCCGCGAGAACATCGTGGTGCGGCGATTCGCGCGCTTTGCGGTCGGCGGCTGAGGCTCACACCGAGATGGCCCAGACGCTCACCGAGCCCACTTCAGAGGCACGGCCCGTCTACCGGCGTGTGCTGCTCAAGCTCTCGGGAGAGGCCTTGATGGGCGATCGCGAGTACGGCACCGATCCAGAGCGCGTGCACGAGATCGCCGCCGAGGTCGCAGCCGTCCACGGCGAGGGCGTGGAAATGGCGGTGGTCGTCGGGGGCGGCAACATCTACCGCGGCCTTGCGGCCGCCGCGAAGGGGATGGACCGCGCCACGGGCGACTACATGGGCATGCTTGCGACCGTTCTCAATGCGCTGGCCCTGCAGGACGCGCTCGAGAAGCTGCACGTGGCCACGCGCGTGCAGTCCGCGATTACGATCTCCGAGGTCGCCGAGCCGTACATCCGCCGTCGCGCGATCAGGCATCTCGAGAAGCGGCGGATCGTGATCTTTGCCGCCGGCACCGGCAACCCCTTCTTCACGACCGACACAGCCGCCGCGCTCAGGGCGGCGGAGCTTCACGCCGAAGTGGTGCTGATGGCGAAGAACGCCGTGGAGGGCGTTTACAGCGCCGACCCAGCGCTCGACGAGGGCGCGCAGTTCATCCCTGAGATCACCCACAGGGAGGCGCTGACTCGCGGCCTGGAGGTCATGGATGCGACCGCGTTCGCCCTCTGCATGGAAAACAAGCTCCCGATCGTCGTGTTCAACATGACGGGCGGGCGAAACATCGGCAAGATAGTGTCGGGTGAACGCGTGGGCACACTGGTTCGAAGCTAGGGGCGGGAGCCGCCAATGAACGAGATGATCGACGAGCTGCTCGCGGACGGGCGCGAGCGGATGGGCAAGTCCGTGGAGTCGGTCCGCCACGAATTCGGGTCTGTCCGCACCGGTCGCGCGAGCCCCGCGCTGCTTGACCGCATCGTCGTCGATTACTACGGGACGCAGACGCCACTCAAGCAGCTGGCCACGATCACCGCGCCAGAGGCGCGGCTGCTCACGATCCAGCCATATGACAAGACGTCGATTAAGTCCATCGAGCGCGCGATTCTGGAGTCGGATATCGGCCTGACGCCCTCCAACGACGGCAATCTCATCCGCCTCGGCGTTCCCGAGTTGACCGAGGAGCGTCGCCGGCAGCTCGTGCGCGTGGTACGCCACATTGCCGAGGAAGGCCGTGTGGCGATTCGCAACATCCGTCGCGACGTGATGCATGACCTCAGGGAGCTCAAGGAAGCGGGGGAGGCCGGGTCCGACGACGAGCACCGCGCCGAGGTCGAGCTGCAAAAGGTCACCGACGCGCGCATCGCCGAGCTGGACGAACTGCTCGGACACAAGGAAGCAGAGATCCTGGAGGTCTGATGGGCCCGGGCGCGCAGGAGTCGCGGGAGGGCTCGCGGCTCGCCCGTGCGCCGGAGGCAGAAGACTCCGCCTCGCGCTCGGCGGGGCCGCCCGAGCGCGATCAGGAATCCGGACACGGGGCCCGCTATGTCGCGATCATCACCGACGGCAACGGCCGCTGGGCAGCGCGCCGCAGGCTTCCGGTGCTCGCCGGGCACGAGGCGGGCGCCGACGTGGTCAAGGCCCGCCTGCGCGACTGCGTCGACCTCGGAATTCTGGAGTTGACTGTGTACTCGTTCTCGACCGAGAACTGGTCCCGGCCCCCTGAGGAGGTCACCGGGCTCATGGCGATGATGGGCCGGCGGATCGAGGTCGAGACCCCGGAGCTTCACGACGAAGGGGTGCGGATGAGGTTCATCGGGCGACGCAGCGACCCGGTTCCGCCAGAGCTGGTGCAGAGGATGGAGTGGGCCGAGAAGCTGACCGCGGGCAACAGCCGCATCACGCTGTTCGTCGCGTTCAACTACGGCGGCCGCGCAGAGATCCTGGACGCGGCGCGGTCGTTCAGCGGCCAGACGGAGGAGGAATTTCGCAGCCACCTCTACGCGCCCGAGATGCACGACCCAGACCTGATCATCCGTACCAGCGGCGAGCGTCGTAGCTCGAACTTTCTGCTGTGGCAGGGCCACTATTCCGAGCTGGTCTTTCGCGACGAGTTGTGGCCCGACTTCTCCCGCGATGTCTTCGAGCAGAGCCTGAACGAGTTCGCCGCACGCAGGCGGCGGTTCGGGGGCCGCTGAGATGCCGTCTTCCAGGCGGCCGCCGCCCAGACAGGGCACGCGGTCGCGCGGTGAGGGACGCGTCGGCGGGCGCACGCCCGGGCGTCGCCCGCGACCTGGGGCGGACAAGACAGGTGGACGGCGCCGGACGGATCAGCGGTCCGGACCGCGACCCCCGGCGCAGCGACGGCGGCGTTCCGATCTCGGAGCCCGCATCCTGATTGCGATACCGGCGGCAGTGCTCGTCGTCGCGCTGATCGACGTCGATCACCTCGCGTGGGCGATCTTCTTGATCGTGCTCGGGATGGTCTGCCTGCACGAGCTCTACCGGATGCTCGACGCCTGGAAGCCCGTTCCGCTGGTCGGGTTTGCCGCGGTTGTGGGCATGGTGCTCGCCGCACGCTATGACAGCGAACGCGTGGTGCTCGAGGTGGGGGTGGCGGTGATTCCGGCCTTGTTCGTGGTCCTGCTCGCACGCGGGCAACGCGAGCGCGTCACGCTGTCTGTCGCCAGCACCCTCTTGGGAGTCTGGTGGATCGGCTTCGCGGTGGCTCATGCGGAACTGCTGCGCCGGCTTCCCCACGGTGCAGCAATCTTGATCGACGTACTGGCCGCGACGTTTCTCGCCGACACGGCTGCCTATCTCGGCGGTCGGCTATTTGGCCGCCGACCGCTCGCGCCCAGGATTTCCCCTGGCAAGACGGTCGAAGGCCTTTTCTGGGGCTCGGTCGTGGCGATCCTGACCCTTATCTGTGCGGGGCTGCTGCAGAACACCTGGATGACCCGCGGGCACGCGCTCGCGCTTGGGGTGATGGTCGCCGTGCTGGGTCCGCTGGGAGACCTCTTCGAGTCGGCGCTCAAGCGTGATGCCGACACGAAGGACACCGGGACGCTCTTTGGCGCCCACGGGGGCGCACTTGACCGAGCGGACGCGGCGCTGTTCACGATCCTCGGCGGCTATTACATCTGGTACGCGATCATTCACTGATCGGGTACCAGATGGTACGCGATCATTCACTGATCGGGTCGAAATGTCGTCGCCATACAATCGACCCGGTGCCGCGACGCCTGCTCATTCTCGGCTCCACCGGATCGATCGGTCTACAGGCTCTGGACGTCCTTGCCCGGGCCGAGCCGGACCGGTTCGTTGCGGTCGGGCTGGCTGCTGAACGTTCCTGGGAGAAGCTGATCGCGCAGGCCGGCGAGCAGGGCGTTACAAGGATCGCGCTGACTGATCCGCGTGCGGCGGCGCAGGCCAGCGAGGCTTGGACCGATGGGGAGGTGCTGAGTGGCGCCGACGGGCTGGTGCAGCTCGTCACAGAATCCGACGCCGATCTGGTGCTCAACGGAATTGTCGGGTCGGCGGGTCTGGTTCCCTCGGTGGCGACGCTCGGCGAGGGGATCGACCTGGCTCTCGCCAACAAAGAGTCGCTGGTGGTGGGCGGGGAGCTCGTGATGGCGCTCGCGCAAGCCACCGGTGCGCAGGTGATCCCGGTTGACTCCGAGCATTCCGCGCTGCACCAGCTGCTGAGCGGCGAGCCGCTCGGAACGGTCGATCGCCTGATCCTGACGGCCTCGGGGGGCCCCTTCCGCGGCGCCACCGCTGCCGACCTCGGGGAGGTGACAGTGGCGCAGGCGCTTGCCCATCCCACCTGGGACATGGGGGGCAAGATCACGATCGACTCCGCCACGCTGATGAACAAGGGGCTCGAGCTGATCGAGGCCCACCATCTGTTCGGCACGCCCTATGAGCGGATCGAGGTGGTGGTGCATCCGCAGTCGATCGTGCACAGCCTGATCCAACTCTGCGATGGCGCGACACTCGCGCACCTCGGCTACCCGGACATGCGCGTCCCCATCTCCTACGCCCTTCACTACCCCGAGCGGGTGGATGTGCCCGTCGCACCGCTCGATCTGGTCGAGCTGGGGGCGCTGCACTTCGAGGCTGTCGACCTCGAGACCTTCGCCTGTCTTCGACTGGCACGCGAGGCCGCGCTCGAGGGGGGTACGGCGCCGTGCACACTCAACGCCGCCAACGAGGTCGCTGTCCACGCCTTCCTCGAGGGTCGCCTGGGATTCCTCGGGATAGCCGCCGTGATCGAGGCGACGCTGGCACGCCTCCCGGCCGGGCCGGTGCATTCGTTTGAGGCCTTGGCCGAGGCCGACCGGCAGGCGCGGGCGGTCGCGAGCGAGCTCGCCGCGGCCCGGGCTCTCGCCTAGGAGGTGCGGTGGCGGCCACCGGGTCACTGGGCCGCAACTCGCCCTGCCACACTGAGACCGACCCATGTCGTACCTCCTGGCTTTCCTTGGCTTCATCGCCCTGATCGTCTTTCACGAGGCGGGGCACTTCACCGCGGCCAAAGCCGTGGGAATGCGGGTGGAGCGCTTCTCGCTCTTCTTCGGCCCGATGCTGGTCAAGGTCAGGCGCGGCGAGACCGAGTACGGGATCGGGCCGATCCCGTTGGGGGGCTACGTGAAGATCACCGGCATGAACCCGCACGAGGACCTCCCGCCGGACGTCGTACCGCGCGCCTACTTCAACCAGAAGGTGTGGAAGCGGATCGTGGTGATCCTCGCGGGGCCGGCGGTCAACCTGCTGATCGCGTTCTTCATCCTGTTCGGCGTCTACCTCGCACAGGGGGTGGCCAAGACCGACCATGGCCAACTCGTCACAAGCACCACGGTCGCACCGGGGGCATTCCAGCCGCCCGGGTCGCGCTATCTAAAGGCGGGTGACCACATCGTGGCGGTAAATGGCCGCAGGGGTCTCTCGGCCGATCAGATCAGGCATGTGATCGGAAGCCACAGGTGCACTGGGGCGCAAACCAACGGCTGCCAGGCGAAGACCCCGGTCGTGCTCTTGGTTCGCCGCGACGGCCACCTGCTGCGGTTCTCGATTCGCCCCCTTTATCACGCAAGCGCTCACCGCATGCTGATCGGGTTCGCGTTCGCGCCCGCGATCCAGAGCCTAGGCCCGGTAGGTGCTGCGAGCCACAGCGTGAGCGAGATGTGGTACGTCACCAAGACCACCGTCAGCACGGTGACCAGGATCTTCGAGCCCAAGGAGCGCCGACAGCTACACGGCGCGGTGGGCGCGTTCAAAATCACCCAGCAGGTCTTCGCGTACAGCGCGACCCAGGCGCTGCTGACGCTCGCGCTGATCTCGCTCTCCTTGGCCGTCGTGAATCTGTTCCCGTTTTTGCCGTTGGACGGCGGCCATGTGTTTTGGGCGTTGGCGGAGAAGGTCCGCGGGCGGCGGATTCCCTTCTCGGTCATGGAACGAGCGAGCGTGCTCGGCTTCGTCCTGATCATCCTGGTGTTCGTGATCGGATTGAGCAATGACATCTCGACGCTCACGGGGCACGGATTCCAGGTGCGTTAGTCCGTTTCGCGGTAGCGTTGCGGGTCGCGAGGGATGGTAAGCAGGAGCACCACGGCAACCGAGTCGCGCGCGGTCGAAGCGCCGACCATCGCCGACGCGCTCCGGCGAACGGCCGCGGCTCATCCTGACCTGACCGCGGTCCGCACCCTCGACGACGCCGCCTGCCTCAGTTGGAGTCAGCTGCTCGAGCGCGTCGACGCCGCTGCGGGCGGCCTCGCCGGCCTTGGGCTCGGTCGAGGCGAGACGGTCGCGATCATGCTCTCGAACCGGCCGGAGTTTGCGGTCGTCGACCTGGCCGCAGCCACCCTTGGCGCGGTGCCCTTCTCGGTCTACACGACATATCCCCCGGAGGCCGTGCGCTATCTGCTGCGCGACTCAGGGGCGCGGGTGGCCATTGTCGAGCGGGAATTTCTGGAGACGATGCTCCAGGCGCGTGAGGGACTGCCCTCGGTCGCCCACGTGGTCGTGGTCGACGGCCCGGACGGCGACGGCACGGTTACGCTCGAGGCCCTCGAGCAGTCGGGTTGGGGCTTCGACGGTGCTGCGGCCAGCGCGCGGATCGGCTCGGATGACCTGCTCACGCTCATCTACACATCGGGGACCACGGGCGATCCCAAGGGCGTGGAGCTCTCCCATCGCGCGGTGATGGCCGCTGCCAGGACCGTTGACCAGATCATCGACATCGACGCCGGAGCGCGGCTCATCTCATGGCTGCCCGCGGCGCACATCGCCGAGCGGATGGCCCACCACTACATTCCGGTGGTCTACGCAGGGACCGTGACCTGCTGCCCCGACCCCCGGCAGGTGCTGTCCTACCTGCCCCAAGTGAAGCCCACATGGTTCTTTGCGGTGCCGCGCATCTGGGAGAAGCTCAAAGCAGGGCTCGAGACGATGCAGGCCGCGCAACCCGAGGAACAGCGCCGGCCGGTACAGGAGGGGCTGACGGCGGCGATCGAGCGCCTGCGGTTGCGCCAGCGTGGCCAGCCCGTCCCCGACGAGCTCGAGGCAAACGTGGCGCTGGCCGACGCACAGATCTTCTCGAAGGTGCGCGAGCTGCTCGGTTTGGACCAGGCCGTCGCCATCAACAGCGGGGCGGCCCCCGTGCCGGTGGAGGTGCTCGAGTTCTTCGGTGCGTTGGGGATCGAGCTGGCCGAGCTTTGGGGCATGTCGGAGACGTGCGGCGTCGGCGCCTGTAACCGTCCCGGAGCGGTCAAGATCGGGACGGTCGGCCCCGCCATGCCGGGGTCCGAGATCCGGATCGCGCAGGACGGTGAGGTGTTGTGGCGCGGCCCGTCGCTGATGAGCGGCTACCGCAGCGACCCTGCGAGGACCGCCGAGGCCGTGGACAGCGAGGGGTGGCTTCACACCGGGGACATCGGCAGGCTCGATGCCGACGGCTACCTCCAGATCGTGGATCGCAAGAAGGAGATCATCATCAACGCTGCCGGCAAGAACATGTCTCCGGCGAACATCGAGGGGCGGCTGAAGGCGGCGAGTCCCTTGATCGGCCAGGCCTGCTGCATCGGCGACAGGCGGCCATACAACACCGCGCTGATCGTGCTCGATCCCGACTTCGCCCCCCAGTGGGCAGGCCAGCACGGCCTCGAGGGACGGGGGCTCGAGGAGCTCGCAAACGAGCCGCAGATGATCGCGGCGGTACAAGAGGCGGTGGATGCCGCAAACGGTCACCTCGCCCGGGTCGAGCAGATCAAGAAGTTCACGGTTCTGCCCCGCGACTGGCCTCCCGGCGGCGATGAGCTGACGCCCACGATGAAGCTCAAGCGACGCCCCATCGCGGCCAAGTACGAGGGCGAGATCGAGGCGATGTACGAGCGCTCGTAGCGCTTTATCCGACGGAGCGCCAGACGAGCTCGAGCGGGTGATGGATCGGCAAGGGGCGGCCCAGCGCGCGCAGGTGGAAGTCGAGCTGAGCCGCGCAGCCTGGGTTGGCCGCGGCGATCACATCGGCGCCCGTATCGAGCACGTTGCGGGCCTTGCGCCGGCCGAGGTCGGCGGCCGCCTGCGGCTGTAACAGATTGCAGATCCCCGCCGAGCCGCAGCAGACCGACGCTTCCGATTGAACCTCCAGCAGCTCTATGCCCGGGACCGACCGCAGCAGCTCCCGCGGCTCGTTGCGTATGCCCTGGGCGTGGGCGAGGTGGCAGGCATCGTGATAGGTGACACGGAGGTCGACCCGGCGCCGTGGAGCCTGGGGCGCCACGGAGGCGAGCAGCTCGGAAGCGTCCTTGACCCGACCGGAGAACGCACGGGCTTCGTCGCTGCCGAGGAGCTCTCCGTACTCCTTCATCGCGGAACCACAGCCCGCCGCGTTGACGACCACGTGGTCAAGCGGCGGCAGGTTTGCGAACGCCCTGATCGTCGCCGTCGCGCGCGCCACCGCCTCGCGCTCGGCCCCGCCGTGGAGCTCGAGTGCGCCACAGCACTCCGGCGCCGGCGACGCGAATACCTCGAAGCCCTCGGCAGCGAGCACCCCGATCGTGGCCACGTGTACCTGGGGATAAAACACGCGCTGGACGCATCCCAGCAGCAGGCCAACTCGGCCGCGCGGTTTGCCGTACGCCGGGACATGCGCCGGTATCCGGACGCGGCCGCGGCGACGAGGCATCCGCGGAGCGAGCTGGACCATCGCCCGCAGCCGCCCGGGCAGGCCGGCGGCGGGCAGGAGGCGAGCGGCCGCGAGTCCCGGCTGCAGCGCTCGCATGCGGTGCGGATGGGGGAGGGTCGAGAAAATCAGCCGTCTCAGCGCGCGCTCCGGGGCGGGCCGTCTGAAGTTGCGCTCGATCTGCGGCCTGACGCGCTCGATCAGCCGGTCGTAGCGCACGCCGGAGGGACACGCGGTCACGCACGCCATACAGCCGAGGCATGAGTCGAAGTGACTCACGGTCTCGGCCGTGAGCGGCCGCTGAGAGCGCAGCTGCTCGTCGACAAGGACGATGCGACCGCGCGGAGAATCCGCCTCCTGAGCCCACAGCACGTAGGTGGGGCAGGCGTCCAGGCAGAAGCCGCAGTGAACGCAGTCCTCCACGATGGTCTGCTCGGGCGGGCGGTGGGCGTCAAACATCAAATCCCGCCCACGAAGGCGCTCGGGTTGCATGCCCCAGCAGGGTCGAAGCCGCGCTTGACCCGCCGCATCAGCTCGAGCGCGGGTCCCTGGAGCGCCCCCCAGGGATCATGTCGCCGCCGTAGCTCAATCGGTCCATCGAGCACGACCACGCCCGCCGCGTCGAAGAGTCGTTCGCGCAGCGAAGCGACCGCCTCGGGAGCAAGCTCGAGATAGCTCGTACCGAGGGCTGCGCGGCCCACGAGCGTAGCCTCGCAGTCGCGGGCGGCGATCAGCACATCTCGGAGCGCGCTCGGCCGTGTGGCCACCCGCAACACGGTCGCGTCCTCCGAGCGTTGGCCCGCCCGCTGCTGCGCCCAGATCGCTTCGTCGTCGCCCGTGATCTCGACCTCCTGGAGTCCTTGGGCTCGCATCAGGTCGGCGGCCCGGCCGGCGCGGGGCTCCGGCTGGGTTCCTCCGGTGCGCGCGAGGAGCCAGCCGCGGCCTCCGCGCCAGCCCACGTCGAGCGACTCCAGCTCAAGCGGCGCGGCTGCAAGTGCCCGTGCGCCTGAGGCGATCACCCCCGGTTCGGCCGAGACGCCCAGAGCCGTGGCGAAGGCCTGCGGGCGGGGGTGTAGCCGCACGTTCACGCTCACGATCGCCCCCAGCGTCCCGAAAGAGCCGGTGAAAAGCTTGGCAAGGTCATATCCCGCGACGTTCTTGATGACCTTGCCGCCGGCCCGCGAGACCGTCCCGTCTGAGAGGGCGACCATGATGCCGATGATGAGGTCACGGGGAGCGCCGTAGCGGTGACGGAGCGGACCGGAGTCGGCCGTTGCGAAGACGCCGCCGACGGTGGCCTTACGATCGGCGCCCAACGGCGGGTCCAGCGCGAGCATCTGGCCCTCGTCCGCAAACCTGGCCTGTGCCACCGCCAGCGGCACGCCGGCCTGCATCGTCGCGGTCAGGTCGCCGACGTTGTGCTCGGTGATGCTGTCAAGCGAGCCCGTCCGCAGGACGACGGCCGGCTCGGGGACCGCGTTTCCCCAACCCTGCTTGGTTCCTGCGCCCAGGATGCGCACCGACTGACCCTCGCCGGCGGCATGCGCCAGCGCAGCAGCCGTGGCCTTAGCCGAATCGGGTTGGACGACCTCGGCCATCTATACCCGCGCCGCGACTCCGGCTCGCTCCAGGGGATGCTCGCGGTAGGGCCCGGGGACCTCGCCGCACAGCCGCGGGGTGGGCATGACCTTGCCGGGGTTTGCGAGCCCGTGCGGGTCAAACGCACACCTCAGCCTGTGAAAGCCCTCGAGGTCGCTCTCGGAGAACATGGCGGGCATCTGGCCCTTCTTGTCGACGCCGACGCCGTGCTCGCCGGTGATCGAGCCGCCGAGGTCCAGACATGCGCGCAGAATCAGGCTGGCAAGCTCCTCGGCGCGCTCGGGCTCTCCGGGAGCGGCCGCGTCGTAGCAAATCAG
>DASRHQ010000014.1:0-6483 GCA_035650455.1 Solirubrobacteraceae bacterium | reverse complement strand
GCGAGAAACGCCCATATAGCCATCAAAACTTCCAAGTCCGAGCCGAGGTGGCGGCCTTCTCCGACTTAGAGATAGCCCGGGTCGCCGAGCGCCAGCACGGCAACGCCACCCGACGGCAACTGTGCGCGCTGGGTCTGAGCCCTAACGCCATCTCCCACCGGGTCAAGATCGGCCGCCTTCACCGCGTCCACCGTGGCGTCTACTCCGTCGGCCGGCCGCCGAGAACGGCACCAGAGCGCGCGTCCGCCGCCGTGCTCGCCTGCGGCCCTGGCGCCGCACTCAGCCATCGCTCCGCACTGGCCCTATGGGGTTTGACGAATTGGCCATCGACCATGACCGTGACCGCACGCCGAAACCGGCGCTTGCCAGGCCTCGACGTCCACACGTCGGAGCGCCTCCTGCGCCGCGACTTTCGCCGCGAAAACGGCATCCGCGTCACCAGCCCCGCGCGGACGCTGCTCGACTGCGCGCCGCTGCTCGGCCAGAAGGCGCTCGCCCGCGCCGTCAACGAGGCTCTGCGGCGAAAGCTGGCGCGTCGGTCCGATCTGGCTGACGTGGTCAAGCGCTTTCCGCACCATCGGGGCGCACGACGACTGGCCGGGTTCGTCGACGCCAAGGGCGGGCCGACGCGCTCGGGCTGGGAGGACGACTTCCCAGCTTTCTGCCGCCGCTTCGGGCTCCCGGAGCCGGTCATGGCAGCACACGTGGCCGGCTGGGAGGTGGACGCGCTGTTCCCCGACGAGAAGGTGATCGTCGAGCTCGACGGCTGGGATTTCCACCGCAGCCGCGAATCGTTCGAAAGCGACCGGGAACGCGACGCAACCACCCTGGCCGCGGGCCACGTGACGGTGCGGGCGACGTGGGAACGGATATATGAGCGCGCGGCTCGCGAGGCCGCGCGTCTGCATACGATCCTGGATCAGCGTCGGACTTAGGAGCCCGACGGCCCTACGCCGCCTTGCGCTCCTCCGAGCGGACCCGATTGCTCCACGCCGTTTCGGGGCGCTCCTGCAGCTCGCTGTCGAGCTCGAGGTCGACCTTCTCGTTGAAGAAGCACAGCAGACCCTTGATCCGGCCGACCTCGGGAAGCGGGTCCTCGTAGTACCAGACGAGGTCGTCAACCCCGGCGGCCGAGTAGTAGCCGGCTGTGCCCTTGTAGGGGCACCGGGTCACGGTGTCAGTTGGCTCGAGGTCGGCGACCACGTCCTCGCGCGGGATGTACCAGCGCGGCGGCAGGCTGGACTCGAACAGTGCGAGCGCACGCCGGGTCTCCGCGAGCACCCGTCCGTCCAGGGAGACACGCACGTGGCGGTCGCTGCGCAGGACGTCGATCCGGTGATATGGATCTCGTGGGTGGACGTCTATCTCCTCGTCCTCCTCGAGCCAGCGGTCCAGCCGGTCAAAGTAAAAGGCGATCAGGTCCTTGATCGGAGGGGCGTCTTCGATCGGGGCCGGGTAGTACCAGGCACCGTTCTCGACTACCCGGTCCCCGGCGCGCAGTGTGAAGTAGGACGCATCGCCCTTCTTCGGGCAATGCGTGTGCCGATCCGAAGGCTCGAGCAGGTCCCTTCGCACGTCCTCCGCAGGGAAGTAGTAGACGGGCTGCAGCCCCGACTCGTGCAGCAGCATCGCTCGCCGGCTGTCGACGATCGTCTCGCCGCCCAGCTGAGCACGGACCCGCTTGGGGGTGGGCTCGAGGTACAGCGCCCGCCCGGGCGGCGGCGGGTCGAAGTTGAAGGACCCAGCCGGACGACGGCTGAGCGGCCCCGTGCCGTACATGAGACCCATCCGCACCGAGGCTAACACCCAAGGCCAGCCGGCCAACCCTCAGCCGGCGAGCACGATCCCCAGCCACACAATTGCCAGCGAGATCGCGAAGATCGCCAGCTCAAGCACATGGCGCCACATGCGTGCGCGCGATGCCGCGCCTCCATCGGCATCCCGGACGGCGGGCCAGCGGGCGTGAGCGGCGATCAGCGCCAGTACGAGCGCGATCAGGCCGAGCTTGACCTGCAACGTGGAGTCTCCCCAGCGGTGCTCGTGAGTGGCGAGCGCAACACCGGTCGCGATCAGGACGCCAAAGGCGACCAGCGTGCCGATGCCGAAGCGGCGCACGGCCGAAAGCAGAGCGGCGCGGTCGAAGCGGAGAACCGGGACGACTACCGCTGCAAGCATGAGCTGGCCGCCGACGAAGAACGCCATCCCCAATAGATGCAGCCAGACCACGAAGTTCCAAATGGTCATCGGACGGTGAGGGGACGCGGGTAGCGGGTCATCGAACGGTCACGGCGCCGGCGGACTGTCATCGAACGGTCACGGCACCCGGTCGCCGGCGGACTGGCATCGAACGGTCCGGCACCCGGTCGCCGGCGGACTGGCAGCGGACGGTCACGGCGCCCGATGCTGCCAGACTGCGCCGCCATGAACTTCGCCCGCGACGTGGTGGACACAGCCCCGCCCCAGCGCCCCGCGCTCGTCGAGATCACGCGCGAGGGGCGCCGGCGCGAGTGGAGCTTTGGCGAGGTCTCGAAACTGAGTTCGCGGCTGGCCGCCCTGTTCCAGGAGCGTGGAGTCGAGCGCGGAGACATAGTGATGACCGTCATTGGCAACCGGCCGGACTGGGTGTTGACCCTGGTCGCATGCTTTCGCATCGGGGCTGTCGCGCTGCCTTGCAACGAGCAGCTCCGCGCAAGGGACCTACGCTTGCGCTTCCAGTCGGCAAGGCCGAAGCTAATCGTCGCCGACGAACGCAATGCCGGCGAGCTCACGGAGGCGCGGCCTGGCTGCGAGGTCCTCACGATTCCCGACGAGCGCCTTTACCAGGGCTCGGCACGGGCCCGCGCCGTGGAGCTCGAGCCAAGAGACCCAGCGCTGATCACCTTTACCAGCGGCACCTCCGGGGAGGCGAAGGGTGTCGCCCACGCTCAGCGGTATCTGTCCGGTCAGCGCCTTCAGGCAGAGCACTGGCTCGACGCTCGGCCGAGCGACCTGGTCTGGTGTACGGCCTCATCGGGGTGGTCCAAATCGGCTCGTAACGCATTCATCGCTCCGTGGCTCCAAGGCGCTGTCGCGCTGCTCCACGACGCCCGGTTTGACGCCGCGCAGCGGCTGGAGATCGTAGAACGAGAGGGCGTCACCGTCCTTTGCATGGCTCCCACCGAGTACCGCGTGATCGCAAAACGAGCCGAGATCAAGCCGCTGCCCCGGCTGCGTAGCTTCGTGGCGGCGGGCGAGGCGCTGAACCCGGAGGTCATTCGCGCCTTTCGCGAAGCAACCGGAGTCGAAATTCGCGATGGCTACGGCCAGACGGAGACCGGCCAGCTGACCGGGAATCCACCCGGACAGCCGGTCAGGCCCGGATCGATGGGCCGTCCGCTCCCCGGCGTGGCGCTGCGCGTCGAGCACTCGGAGCTGGTGCTCGCGGACCCCGGGACCGACCCCACTTTCTTTGTGGCCTACGTCAACGGGGCGCCGGCACCCGAGGATCGCCCCTGGCATACCGGGGACAGGGTCAGCCAGGACGAGGACGGCTATCTCTACTTCGAGGGGCGCACAGACGATCTGATCATCTCGGCGGGATACCGAATCGGTCCGTTCGAGGTCGAGTCGGCTCTGGTGTCCCATCCAGCCGTGGCCGAGGCGGCGGTCGTCGCCGCCCCCGATGACGAGCGAGGGTCGGTGGTGCGAGCGGTGGTCGTTCTGCGAGGCGGATTCGCGGCGAGCGACGCACTCGTCTCCGAGCTTCAGCAGCACGTCCAGCACCAGACTGCGCCGTACAAGTATCCGCGGATCATCGAGTTCGCGCCTGAGCTACCCAAGACGGCCAGCGGAAAGATCAAGCGCGCCGTCTTGCGAGACCCCCGCGCCGCCTAGCCACGCAACGCGGCGGGCACGACCTTTACCCTGGATGTATGACCGTCACGCCTCCGGTCGCAGCCAACGCGCAGCCCACGCAGCCTCGCGGCCATTCCCGCCCGACGATCGCGATCTGTGCCGCACTCGTGCAAGCCCGCTGGGGCTCGTGGGACCGTCCGGCGTACCTGCTGGCAAAGGAGTACGTGGCCGCGGTCCAGCGTGCGGGTGCATTGGCGCTCATGGTGCCCCCGGACGAGTCCGTCGAGCACCACCCAGAAGACGTTCTCGACTTGATGGACGGGCTGATGCTCGCTGGGGGAAGCGACATCGATCCATCGGCATACGGGCAAGAGCCCCATCCCGAGACCAAGTTGACCGTTCCGGAGCGTGATCGCGCCGAGCTGGCGCTGGTGCGCGCCGCGGCTGCCCGCGACATGCCCGTGCTCGGCATCTGCCGCGGGATGCAGCTGCTCAACGTGGCCTTTGGCGGCACGCTGCGCCAGCACCTTCCCGATGACGTGGGTCACACCGAGCACCGGCGAAATCCAGGCAGCTTCGAGAACTCCGACCACGACGTCCGGCTCGCCCCTGGATCCCTTGCGGCCCGAGCCGCAGGCGAAGAGCTGCACGGCACTAAGTCACACCACCATCAGGGGGTGGCAAGGATAGGCGAAGGCCTTCAGACCACGGGGATCTCAGTGCTGGACGAACTTCCCGAAGCGATCGAAGCGCCCGCACAGCGGTTTGTCCTGGGGGTCCAATGGCATCCCGAAGCCGACGAGCGCAGCAAGCTGATCGGCGCCCTGGTTGACGCGGCTAAGGCGTACCGGGCGCGCGACTAGCCAGGACTGGGGCCCTCACAAACTGCAACCAGGATCGACCCGCCGCAAGCGCAACCAGGACCTGGGCCGCCCCAAGCCCCAAGCCGCAAGGCACCGGGGCTTTCAGCGCAGCAGCCGGGGCTCGTAGTAGCCAGCTTCCCGGACAGCCGTCGACACTGCCTCGGCATGCTCGGGTCCTCTGGTCTCGAGCACCAGCTGGATCGCCGTCTCACGCACGTGCAGGTCAAATCCCTCGCGGATGTGCTGGACATCGACGAGGTTGGCCCCCTTCGCTCCCACGAGCGAGAGCACTTGTGCCAGCGCGCCGGGTCGGTCCGATACGCGAGTCAGCAAGACCAGCCTGTGACCGGCGCGGCTCTCGTGGCGCCGCGCGATCTGCGCCAGATCGCCGGCATCGACATTCCCGCCGGAGAGGATCGCCACGGTCGTGCCGGAACCACGCGCTGAAACGGCCCCCTTCAGCAGAGCGGCCACGCCGACCGCCCCGGCGCCCTCGACGACGAGCTTCGCGCGCTCCATGAGGAGCACCATCGCGTCGGCGACGTCGTCCTCGGGCACAACGACCATTTCGTTCACCCACCGTTTGACCAGCTCGAGCGTCAGATTCCCGGGCCGCTTCACGGCGATCCCGTCCGCAATTGTCTGCGTGGAGGCAACGGAGACGGCCTCACCGGCCGCAAGCGAGGCCTGGAACGGCGCACACGTATCAACCTGAACGCCGATGAACTGGACGTCCGGACGAGCCGCTTTGACCGCGATCGCCGTGCCCGAGATCAGCCCCCCACCGCCCACCGGGACGACCACGCGCGTCATGTCGGGTACCTGCCTGAGAAGCTCCAAGCCCAGGGATCCTTGGCCCGCGACCACTTCGGGATCGTCGAAGGGATGGACAAACTCGAGCCCTCCCGAGTCCGCCCGCTCTCGGGCTGCCGCCAGCGCCTCTTGGATGGTCTGGCCGACGAGTTGCACCGTGGCGCCCAGTCCGATGGCCGCCTCCACCTTCGCGATCGGGGCCGTCTCGGGCATGAAGACCTCGCAGTGGACACCTCGGGCCCGTGCGGCGTAAGCCACCGCCTGCCCATGATTGCCAGCGCTGCCCGCGACAACGCCGGCCCGGCAGCGATCGCCGAGAAAGGCGATCTTGGCCAGGGCCCCGCGCAGCTTGAAGGAACCGGTGCGTTGGAGATTCTCGGCTTTCAGGACGACGGTGCCGCCGACCCGCTCGCTGAGCGTGCGCGAGCTCAGCACCGGCGTTTCGCGGACCACCTCCCTGCCCGCCTCTGCCGCGCGCTCAATGTCCTCGATTGACGGACCGCGCACGCTGGAGCTAAGACCTCCTATCCCAGCGCCACGACCGCGTCGATCTCAACCTTCGCACCTCGTGGCAGTGCCGCGACGCCGAGAGTCACCCGCGCGGGTGGGTCGGACTCGAAGAATGACCCGTACACGTCATTGACCTCTTCGAACCACGCCATGTCGGTCAGATAGACCGTGAGCCTCACCGCGTCGCCGAGCGTCGCGCCTGCTGCATTGCAAATTGCGGCGAGATTCTCGAGGCAGCGCCCCGCTTGGTCGGCTGCGTTTCGACCGGCAAGGTCGCCGGTACGCGGGTCCAGGCCGATTTGACCGGAGCAGAAAAGAAGGTTCCCAGTCCTGACCGCGTGGACGTAGGGCCCGATCGCCGCGGGTGCGTCCGAGGCGCTGACCGACTCACGATTGGCGGGCAATTTCTCTCCCCTGGTCGCGGTTTGCTCGAGATGCGAACCCTATCGCCGCGCTTGTTCTG
>DASRHQ010000013.1:0-22492 GCA_035650455.1 Solirubrobacteraceae bacterium | reverse complement strand
GCGCCGAAGATCATCACCTCGGAGATGATGAAAAGCAGCATGCCCAGGACGGGCGGCTCAACGCGCGAGGAACGGTGCGCGGCGGGCGGGCCGTGGTGCTCTGCGTGGCTGACTGAGGCGGATTCCAAGCTGACGCTCTCTGGGGTTCGGTGGGCGGTCGGGGCGTCCCTCAGGCGGCGCTTGGCTGGTGCTCGTGGTGGACGACGTGCTCGACGGGCTTGTCCGCGGAACCCCGGACACGGTCGATCAGGTCAGCGCGCAACCAGCCCGACTTGGTCTCGGCAAATGTGGAGATCACGATGTCGTCGACGCGGAAGTACTGGAGCGCGTTCATGATCGCCGTATAGGGGTCAGGGTCGCCCACCAGGCCGGCCGCGAAGATCCCGGCTCGGTGTAGCCGACCGAGGACCAGCTTCAGGCGGGTCCGAGCGCGATGGGTGGCGCTGCCGTGACCGCCCTCCTGGGGGACGACCACGATGACCACCCGTTGACGGTCGTGCTGCTTGTCCTCATCCACCTTGCGCTTGAGCGCGGCGAATAGCTCATCGCCCGTAGCCGTCCGGTTGGCGACGGCGAGCGTGACGTCGAAGGGGAGTCCTTCGGTATCTGGGTCGTTGACGATGTGCTCGACAGGCAGGCGCGAGGCATCACGCACCCGCTGAATCAGGTCCTTGCGCAGCCAGCCCGATCGTGTCTCGGGATAGGTCGAGATGACGATCTCGGTTGGGTTGTGTTCGTAGACCGCGTCCATGGTCGCGGAGTAGGGGTCGGGGTCGCCGACCTCGCCGATCGCCTCGATGCCCTCGGCGTGAAGGACCGAGAGCGCGAGGTCCACGCGGGTCTGAGCTGCGTCGAAGACCATGTGGTCATAGATCACAAGTCCGGCCCTGGGGCGGTTCTGGGGGACGCACAGGACGAAGCGCGCGTGGCCCTTGGCCGCCCGGGAACGAACCGTCTCGATCAGCCGGCGGCCACCGAGCGTCTCGTTGGCAACCACCAGGATGGTCTCGCGGCGATGGTGGCTCGCGGCGGAAGTGCTCAACAGCTCACTCTCGCGCCACCGTCACCGCTTGTGGTCGCCTCGCCTCAGCCGGTGGCTTGAAGACGCCGTGCACTGCGCCGGGCACGCCGTACTCATACGGTCCGCCCACCACGGTGGGGATCGTGTCGAAGTTGAAGATCGGCGGCGGCGAGGAGACCTGCCACTCCAGCGACAGTGCCCGCCAGGGGTTACCCACCGCGCGCGGCCCGTGGCGCCAGCTGGTCACGACGTTCCACAAAAAGATCAGGAAGGTGAGCCCGAGGAAGAACGAGCAGATCGAAATGAAGAGATTCCAGCCCGCGAACTGCGCGGAGTAGCTGTAAACGCGCCGGGGCATGCCCAGGAGCCCGATGTAGTGCATCGGGCCGAAAGTGAGGTTGAAGAAGACGAACGTCGACCAGAAGTGCAACCGGCCCAGCCGCTCGTCGAGCATGCGGCCGGTCATCTTCGGGAACCAGTGGTAGACGCCGGCAAAGATCGTGAACAGCGAGCCGCCGAAGAGCACATAGTGGATGTGGGCGACGATGAAGTAGGTCTGGCTCACGTGAACGTCGAAGGGGACCATCGCCAGCATCACGCCGCTGATGCCGCCGAGGGTGAACATCGTGATGAAGCCGAGCGCCCACAGCATCTGCGTGCTCATATGCAGGACGCCACGCCACAGCGTGGCCAGCCACGAGAAGATCTTGATCCCGGTCGGTACCGAGATGATCGCCGTCGTGACCATCATGGGGATGCGGATCCACGGCTGCATCCCTGAGACGAACATGTGGTGGGCCCAAACAGTGAACCCGAGCACCACGATCGCGATCAGCGAGAAGGCCATCATGCGGTATCCGAAGATGGGTTTTCGGGCGTTGACCGCGATGACCTCGGAGATGATTCCGAACCCAGGCAACATCATGATGTAGACAGCCGGGTGGGAGTAGAACCAGAAGATGTGCTGGTACATCAGCACGTTGCCGTTCGTGTGCGGACCCACGAATGCGTTGAAGAAGTTGAAGTGCAGCGCCGCGTCGAGCAGGATGAAGAACTGCGAAGAGGCGATGAACGGGGTGGCGATCACGACCAGCAGTGAGGTGGCGAAGTTGGCCCACACCAGCAGTGGTAGCCGGAAGAAGCTCATTCCGGGAGCCCGCATCGTGATGATCGTTACGAGGAAATTGAGCGCGGTGAAGATCGACGAGAAGCCCGCGAACTGGACCCCGATCGAGAAGAACAGCTGCCCGATCGGCATATCGGTGGATAACGGCGCGTACGCGGTCCAGCCGGTCGCGAACGAGCCGCCCGGTGCCAGGAAGCTCGCCAGCATCATGAGGCCGCCGATCGGAAGCAGCCAGTAGGAGAGGGCGTTCAGGCGTGGGAACGCCATGTCCGGCGCGCCGATCATCAGCGGCAACACGAAGTTCGCCAGGCCCGCGAAGACCGGGATCACAAACACGAAGATGAGCAGGCTGGCGTGGACCGAGAAGACGCCGTTGTACTCCTCCGGCGTGAGGAAGTTCATCCCCGGCTTGGCGAGCTGGGCACGGATCAGCATGGCGAGCATGCCGCCGACGAACAGGAAGAAGAAGGAGGTGACCGTGTACTGGACCCCGATCACCTTGTGGTCGGGGTTGACGCGGAAGTAGTCGCGCCAGCTGCGCGCGCCGTGGTCTTCGTGCGTCTCGGGGCGCGTCGGGCTCCCCGAGGCCCAGTAGAGCCAGTAATCGAAGGCGCCGAGGCCCAACAGGAAGAAGATCGGCACCGAGAACAGGGCCACGATCGTGATCGCGTGTGCGTCGATGACAGGGTGCTGGTGGTTGACGAATCGCAGCAGCGCGGTGATGCCGACGGCGAGTCCGAGGCCGAGCACATCGAACAACGCGGCCCGGTACCAGCCGCCACGCTTGAGCTTGTCGGGTAGCGGGATGCGCGAGCGGGAGCGCGGCAGCGGCGGCGTGGTGGCTGTGCCTTCCGCGACCGTAGTCGCCATCAGCGGATCCCTCTGCGGTTCGTGGTCATCTCGATCGCTCCTCTATCCCGCCAACTCACTCTGCTGGTCATCCGCCGCGCTCGCAAACCCCCCGGTCATTTTGCTGTCGCGCTGGACAAGAAGTTTACGAGTGCTGAGACCTGAGTGGAAGTCAGAGTTTTTGCAAAAGTCGACGGCATGACCCCGGAATGGAAGCCGGTGGGGATGTAGGCGTACGGGTTGGTGATGGCGGTGTGGATGCATTTCTGAAGCGTCGGGCCCCGAATCCGCTTGGACGCCTGCTTTGCGCAGTCGCTTCGCAGCCGCTGATCGAGGTTGGGCCCGATTGTGCCCGTTGCTCCGGCCGCAGCCAGCGTGTGGCAGGTGCTGCAGCCGGCCGAGCCCGTGAAGACCGCCTTGCCCGCGGCGGCCGAACTGCTCGAGCTCGAAGTCGACTTCGAACTCGAGCTGGGGCTGGGGGAAGTGGTGGCGGTGGTCGCGGTGCCGCTGGGAGGCGGGACGCCGACTGGTGGAGGGCCGTTATTTGGCTGCTTCGAGAACCACGTCTGGAAGGCCGAGGGGGCGACGACCTGGACCTGGGCGCGCATGAAGGAGTGGCCTGGGCCGCACAACTCGGTGCACTCGGCCGGATAGCTGCCGATCCTGTCCGGGGTCACGCGCAGAGTCGTCGTGATTCCTGGGACCGCGTCGAGCTTCTCGGCGAAGTTCGGCACAAAGAAGCTGTGCACCACGTCCAGCGAATGGAGCTTGAAGACCACCGGTTTGCCCTTCGGCAGATAGAGGATGGGCGAGACAACCGTCTTGCCGTTCTGGCGGGGATAGGTGAACTCGAACGCGAACTGGCGCGCGGTCACCTGGATGGTCATGGCGTTGCGCTTGTTGGCCTCGTTGGCGCGCAAGACCGTGTACGCATATCCCGCAAGGCCGAACATCAGCAGGGCCGGGATCACAGTCCACACCACCTCGAGCCGGGTGTTGCCGTGGATCGGAGGGCCGTCCTTGAGCTCCTCGCCGGGGCGCATGCGGAACTTCCAGACGCAGTACACCACGACAGTCTCGACGATCACGAAGATCGGCACCGAGGCGATCAGCAGCACGTTATAGAGCGTCGACGTGCGGCCGATCTGGGCCGAGGCGTGGGTCGGGAACCAGTTGATCGAGAGCACGATCGCCAGCAGGGCCGCCGTAGCCACGGCCGCCACCAGGATCATCTGGAGGACCGGCCGGTTACGCACTGCTGTATCGAGAGCCCAGGTGCATCGCCGAGGACCCGAATGCTATGGCTTAGCGATGATGAAAGGAGTCAGGTCCAGATCGCTGCGCCGCGCTGCCAGGACCCTTGCGGCAATCGTTACTAGTATGATCGGATCCGCTCGCCGACCGGGAGGGCCCATGTTCGTACGCGAAGGTATGTCCGAAGTCGTTGTCAGTGTCGGTCCGGGCCACAGCCTGCACGAGGCCGCGGCGGCCATGTGTTCGCGCAACGTGGGTGCGGCGGTGGTCATCGATCCCGATGCGCCGGGACCCGGGGTGATCACCGAGCGCGACATCCTGCACGCCGTGGGAGCCGGCCAGGACCCCGAGAAGGAGCTAGTCGCGGACCATCTCAAGCAGAGCCTGGTCTTCGCGCATCCCGACTGGTCACTTGAGCGAGCCGCTCAGGCGATGGTCCGCGGTGGATTCCGGCACCTGATCGTCGTGGACGGCAGCGAGCTGCTCGGCATCCTCTCGATGCGGGACGTCGTGCGGGTATGGACCGGGGACGGCGCAAGTTGCGAGGTACCCGCGTCGGCCGGGGCGCAGTAACTGGCTCGGCCTGGGGCGACTGCAAGATGCGGGGGGATGGGTAGTGACCAGACGACCCCGCCGACCGCCGGATTGGCGGGCGGTCAAGACACACCGCGCCTTCGACCCTCGCCGCGTGGGCAGCCTCGAGTGCGCGGCGTGGGTGGCGTACTACAGCCGCAGATGGCTTCCGTTCCTCCGCGCCTCGATCCTGCTCACCCGGCATACGTTCGGGTTACCGTGGCCATCCACGTTCGCGGGCGCCTGGCTGGTCTTGCGCGCGAACCAACTGTGGGCGCCGTTTCCCGACAACGATCCCGATGGGGCGCGGCGGGCCATGGAGCGCTTCTACACAATGGTGGCCCGGCGCCACGGCGAATCCTTTGACCCGGCGCGGGCATCGGTACTCGAGGTCGAGTGGTGGCGCGTGCACCGGGCTCACCAGCATGGCGGGGCGGACCGGCGCGACCTCGTAGACGCGCTCGAGGCCCTGTACTCGTACGTCTACGAGGTTCCGCCGCAAGACGTGCGCATGGCCGCCGAGCAGCGTGCGCTCGCGATGGAACATTCCGACCGATGGGTGCAGCAGGGCCGTGATCCAGGGAGTCCGCTCATTGCGGCCGAGCAGGCGGCCCTGATTCGCTCATACGCTGCCCTGCTGGCCGCAGTCCACCGTTTATGATCAGCGGCCGCGCTCGCGTGCCGACGCCGTGGACGGCGCGGCGCAGTTGTCGCACTGCCCGACGATCGCGAAGTGCGTGAAGCGTGCGGTGAAGCCGAAGCGCCCTCTGATCTGATCGCGAATCGGGTCGAGGTCCTCGACTGCAACAGGCGTGACCTTCTCGCACCTCTCGCAATAGAGGTACTCGAGCTCCTGGCGACCCACAAGCACCCACAGACCGGGGCCGTGACCGAGGTGGACGTGACGCACGAGGCCGTGCCGCTCGAGCAGCTCGAGGTTGCGGTAGACCGAGGTGACGTCGATCGCGAGCGACTGGGAAAGCGCAGGCGCGGAGAGTGGACCGTCGGCGGCAAATAGCGCCTCGAGCACCAACCGGCGCGGGGTCGAGAGCCGCATGCCGCGACCGCGGACGGCGCGGATGGCATCCTCCACGTTGTCAAACGAGACGGGTGCTGCCTGCGGAGCGAGCGTCAAGCGCGATCAATCCTCCGGTACGCCCCGAGATGGCGACGCAGCTGCCATCTTAGCCGCGTTCAGCTCTCGCGTTCTTGAGCGGAGCGTGCGGCAGCGAGTCGCATTCCGACGCTCCATTTCTCCTCGATGCGGGCGAAGCGCCAGATGGCGAGCGCGAGCGCCCAGGTAAAAACGAAGATCCCGACGATGATGAACCCGGCCCGGTTGATGTTGAAGTTCTGCAACCAGTCCGAGAACGAGCCGTTGACGTTGAGCTTTTGAAGCACCAGGCCCGAAAGCTCGATTGTGCCGATGAACAGCGCGACGGCGACGGACAATCCGGTGATCGTGATGTTGTAGTAGACCTTGCGCACGGGCTTTGAGAACGCCCAGCCGTAGGCGAAGTTCATAAACGACCCGTCGATCGTGTCAAGCAGCGACATCCCGGCGGCGAACAGGATCGGCAGGCATAGGATCGCGTACCACGGCAGGCCGGCCGCGCCCGCCCCGGCGGCCAGCACCAGCAGCGCGACCTCGGTCGCGGTGTCAAACCCCAGGCCGAACAGCACTCCGACCGGGTACATCTGCCAGGGCTTGGTGATCTTGTTCAAATGGCGGCCGAAGACGCGGTTCATCAGGCCGCGTGAGTTGAGCTGCTGCTCGAGTTGCTGCTCGTCGTAAGCACCGCGGCGCATGTTGAAGAAGATCCGCAGGATGCTGATGAGGATCAGGATGTTGAGGATCGCGATCACATAGAGAAACGCGCCGGAGACGGTGGTGCCGATCACGTTGGTCGCCTTGTGCAGCGTCGAGTTGTCGTTTTTGACCGGGCTGTCCAGCGCCCGGATTCCAAGCGAGATCAAGAACGCGAGCATGAACACGATCGTCGAGTGACCGAGCGAGAAGAAGAACCCGACGCTCAACGGCCGCTTGCCCTCACTCATGAACTTCCGTGTGGTGTTATCGATCGCCGCGATGTGGTCGGCGTCAAAGGCGTGGCGCAGGCCCAACGTGTAGGCGGTGATTCCCGTTCCGATCGCGAACGTCCCGGCCGCCCCCAGCTTGTATTTCGCCGGCACCACGACCAAGATCAAAAGACCGAACCCGACCACGTGCAACCCCGCGATCACGGCGACCATCCCGCCTGCGCGACGCCACTCAGACGGCGACATCGACGCCCTGACCCGCTGGAACCGCGACGGGCGCGACGGCGACAACGAAGAAGCCTTCATCACGTCTCCTCTCCGCGGACCGGTGATGACCGGGCCATGCTCGCAGGCCGAGCGAACCTAGCAGCGGACTGTTGCAACTGCAATACGGTGGTAATTGAGATCACCGGGCACCAAGCCTCATCAGAGTGGTGAAGGACGACCCCACACCGGGGACGCGCCCCGCGGTGGGGGGCGAACACGGTGGCCGGCATCGCGGCCACCGTGCGCTCACCCCGGTCCAACGAGGCTCCCAGCCTCATCAATTCCCCCGCCAGTCGAGCTGAGTGATCTCACCGCCCGACACGGTCACACCCCGGAAAGGCTCCTGGTTACCGGCCCAGAGCGTGTAGGCACCCCCACTAAGACCGTCGAAGACCGCCGTGAAGGCGGACTCGCCGTTGATGCTGCGCTCGAGCACCTCCTTGTGGCTGCGGAGGCCGTCGTCTTGCGCGGGACTGATCTCGATCTCCTTCCCATGCATCTCGGGGTCGGTCCGCAGGATCAGCGCGCCGATATCGCCGCCGATTTCGAGGACCACGAACTCGGGATGCGTACGGGCTGCGTAGGACTCCATCTGACGCCCCCTTAGGACGAGGGGACGTCGAAGCCGTCGAGCGGTACTCCGAGGTAGGGGAACTTGGATTGGTAGCGGTGCGGCCCGGGCACCGACGAGTACTGAGAGGTCTGCCACTGCTGGATCTCGCCGGCGGCCGCATCGGGCTTGTACTTCTTGTCGACCAATGGGAAGGTGACCCCCGCGATCGCGCGCAACTCGATCGCCACGACGTCGTCGGCAACGCGTCGTCCGTTGGGGAAACCGGCGAGATCGCCGCCCAGCAAACCAAACCGGTTGGGGCTGGAGGCCGGCGGGATCGCCATGTTGAGCCTCAACTGATCCGCCTGCACCGTTCCGGTGTAGTTCTGGAATCCCGGGATGATCCCCGACGGGATTCCCGTCAGCAGGATCGCGACAAGGTCCGCCCGGGCCTTCTTCAGCGCGGCCAGGTGCGGAAAGACGCCCGGGTAGAGCACCGGGAGCAGCTTGGCCAGTTCCGGATGCTCGACGTACTTCGCAAACGCCTTGTCGGCCGCCGGGTGGAGCATGTTCCAGCGGTCCTTGTCGCCGAGCGGTACCACCACCTCGTTGAACAGTGGATTGCCAAGGCGCGATACCTGGACCCACGGCCCCGACGCCGCCTCGCCCAATCGGTCGATCATTCGCACTTTGCGCCGGCTTGCGGCGCTCCACACGCCGATGACTGCGTGACGTGAGGACGGGTTCTTCGGGACGGTCCTGTTAGCGGTCAACTCCTTGATTGGGACCTGAATTGCGATCGTGTGGATGTTGAGCGCCTTCGTGGCGTCCACACCGGGTGCCGCCGTGGTGGGAATCACGTGCAGGTTCTGGAACGGACGGAGGTCGCCCAGGTCGAAGATCGCCCCGAGGTCAACAAAAAATCCCTCCCGCCGCTGGCCGGCGAACACCTTGACGCCGCCCGAGAGGGCGTGGACCGCCGGCTGGCCCAGGTTCTTGGCGTAGTTGGGCGTCGAACGGGGACCGATGTTGCACGGCGGGCAGGCCAGCCCACTCGCCAGGCGCTTGACCTTGAGCTTCGACGCCTCATGATTCCCCGTGCCGTACGCGGCGGTGTTCTTGCCCTCGACGCGGGTCACGGAGTAGAACTGGCGCTTGTTCCAGTTCGGGCTGTTCAGCGATGTGATCGGGCCCGTGTTGTAGAGGAACGTGTTCGGGTTGCGCAGGCGCGTCTGGAACTTGAACAGGTACGAGATCTCGGGCTTGCCGTCGCCGTCGTTGTCGATGTTGATCGAGTACAGGACGTCGTCCCCGAACTCGAAGAAGTTCGGCCCCCCCGGGGGATCCTCAAGGGGAACGAAATTGGTGATCAGCGTGACGGTGTCGCGACGATCGGGGCTGACGAACGCATAGACGTCGGCGTTGTCGGCGACCGGATCCTTGCTGATCTCGGGTGCTTCGCGGTGCGAGGACATCAGATGCCACCTCCGTCGACGCCGCGGCCTTTGGGCGCCGCTGCCATGAGACGCTTGGCCAGCGCCCGGTCCCTGTAGGTCTTCTCTTCGGTTCCCGACATTACGGTCACCTCGCCGCGGGTTGCATCGCGCACGTAGGCAACCACCGGCTCGGGGGGATTCGGCGACGAGGGCGCCACCGGTAGACCCGCCTTCTCCTCCGCCTGGGCGACGGCTGCGGGCACGGCGAACATCGCCGCCCCAGCAGCCACTCCCGCGGAGGACTTGAGGAATGACAGGCGGGACACCCCGCGATGCTCGTCCTTCTGATCGGTCATCACCGCTCCTTTCGTTCCCGCCCCCGGCCCCGCCGCGGGCGGATGACCTGACTAACCACGCATTACGCAGCGGCCGCGCGAATGGATCAATGACCGGCGATTACCGCTCGGGAGCGTGATCCGATCCGCCCTGGGCCTCGTAGTGGGAAAAACAAACGATCGATCGGAGCAACCTGATGGTCGGACTCGACAATCCCCTCCACATCGCGATCTTGCTGGCTGCCTTGCTGCTGATCTTCGGCGCCAAGCGCCTGCCGGAGATGGGTCGCTCGCTCGGCGCCGGTCTGCGCGGATTCAAGGAATCCATCAGCGGCGAGACCCACGAGCCGGTCACAGACCGGAGCCTGGTCAGTGGGCAGACCTCCGCGTCAACCGCGACGAGCGAAGCCAGGGCCGCTGAGACACCCGGCACCGTCACGAACTGAACCTGCTCTATAACGGGGCCTGGATCGCCTCACTGGCTCATCGCGGAAGCGCGGTGAGACTGTGAGGTGATCAGGCCCCTAGTGCCGATGTTCTTCGGGCAGCGCCGCCACGTCCCGGCTGGTGTCCGACACCCACCGGAACACCGCCACGATCAGCACGATCACGCCCACGATGATGAGGATGTAGCTGATCGTCGTCCCGATCACGATCAGTGTGATCGCCGCGGCGGTGAGGATCGGAAGCAGCGTGGGCCCCGGGAGGTGGATCTCCTCGCCGGCGGGCGGGGCCTGCGAGCCCTCGACATCCACGCTGGGCGGGTCCTGCGCGGGGCCGCCGCCGGAGCTCACGGGTGGACGTAGATCGCGGCGGCCAGGAACGTGAGGCCGAACATGATCACGCAGATCACGCCGGCGATCAGGCCCGAGCGGATGTTCTTACGTGCGAGCTTGCGGTCCATGGCGCGTCGCGGCCCGACAGCGGACCGCCTTTGCAAGCGCGAATGCTACAGCTTCACATCGGCCACCATCGCGCCAAACAGCAGCGCGAGATAGACCAGGGAGAAGAGGTACAGCTGCAGCGCTGCGCGCCGGTCCGCACGCCGGTAGAGCCGCACAGCACCGGCGATGAAGGCCAGGCCAAGCACACTCGAGGCAGCGAGGTACGTGAATCCAAACGCGCCCACGCAGAAGGGCAGCTGCGTGATCGCGTAAAGCAGCAGCGCGTACAGAAGTATCTGCCGGCGAGTCTCGTGTTCGCCGCGAACCACGGGCATCATCGGGATCCCGACACGCGCGTACTCGTCCTTCATGAGCAGGCTGAGAGACCAGAAGTGCGGGGGTGTCCAATAGAAGACGATCCAGAAGAGGTACACCGCGGTCCAGCTCAGCGACCCCCGGGTCGCCGCCCAACCGACCAGCGGTGGAATGGCGCCCGCGGCGCCGCCGATGACGATGTTCTGAGCCGTGCGGCGCTTGAGCAGCACCGTATAGACACCCACATACCCCACGAAGCCCCCCAGCGCGAGCGTCGCGGCGAGCAGGTTGACGGTAAGCGAGAGTTGCAGGAATGACAACGCGGCCAGCGCGCAGCCGAAGACCAGCGCGGCCAGCGGCGCCACCCGGCCGGCGGGTATCGGCCGCTTGGCGGTGCGGCGCATGCGGGCGTCGATGTCGCGGTCGTAATAGTGGTTTACCGCCCCGGCGCCCCCAGCCGAGAGGTAGCCGCCGAGGCAGGTCAGGGCGATCTTTCCCGCCGAGGGGCTCCCCGCCACCTCCATGGTGGCGATGGTGGTGAACAACAGCAGCGACTGGACCTTGGGCTTGGTCAGCTCGACGTAGTCGCAGACGACCTGCCGCGTCGAAGCGAAGGGACCGGCGGGGGCGATCGGCTGGATCTCAGCGGGGCTGATAACCGGGCCGCCGTGCTCGGCGACCTGTGCCCGCGAGCTGGTCACGGCCGGATTGACCTCATCCCAGCGCCAACCTTCCGCCGACTCGTCATGCCCGCACGTACCTCTCGCCGCCGCCGGTCTTCTGCGTGACACCGGTCTGGCGCTCGATCTGCCGGCGGATGTCGCGCATCGGCTCGATCGAACGGACGCGCGGGATCACATCGAAGTTGTTGGGCGGCGGCGGGGAAGTGGTGAACCACTCGAGCGTGTTGCCCTTCCAAGGATCGGGCCCCGCGATTGCACCAACCTTGAGGCTGCGTGCCACGTTCACGATCGTCACCAGCACACCCGTACCAAGAATAAACGCCCCTATCGTCGAGATCAGGTTGTAGGTCGACCATCCGAGGTTGGGCTCGTACGTATAGATCCGGCGCGGCATCCCCGATAGGCCAAGCGCATGTTGGACCAGGAAGGTGGCGTTGAAGCCGATGAAAATGAGCCAGAAGGAAATCTTTCCGAGCCGCTCGTTCAGGAAGCGACCCGACATCTTCGGAAACCAGTAGTAGATCCCGGCGAAGACCGGGAATATGGCCCCGCCGAAGATCGTGTAGTGGAAGTGGGCGACGACGAAGTAGGTGTCGTTGAGCTGCCAGTCCACGGGGAAGACGGCGAGGAATATGCCGGTGATCCCGCCGACGGTGAAAATCGCGATCATGCCCACCGAGAAGTACAGGGCGGTCGTGGGCACGATCGATCCTCGCCATAAGGTCGCGATCCAGTTGAAGATCTTGACCCCCGTGGGGATGCCGATCAAGAACGAGCTCAGCATGAAGAACCCGAGCACGACGATTGGCACCGGCGAGGCGAACATGTGGTGGGCCCACACGAGCGTGGCGAGAAACGCGATCACCGCGCTCGAGGCGGCGACCGCCTTGTAGCCGAAGATCGGTTTGCGTGAGAACACCGGGATGACCTCGGAGATGATTCCGAAGCCCGGGAGCACCATGATGTAGACCTCGGGGTGACCAAAGAACCAGAACAGGTGCTGCCAGAGCACCGGCGAGCCGTGCGCGTTTGGATCAAAGAAGTGGGTCCCGAAGTGCCGATCGGCGAGCAACATCGTCACCGCGGCCGCCACCACCGGGAGGGCGATGATCAAAAGGATCGCGTAGACGAGGAGCGTCCACACGAACAGGGGCAGGCGCCCCCAGGTCATTCCGGGCGCCCGCATGTTGACGATCGTCGCGTAGAAGTTGATCGCGCCAAGTAACGAGGAGATACCGGTCAGGTGGATCAGGAAGATCCACGCATCCTGGCCGCCGCTGGGCGAGAACTGGATGCTCGAAAGCGGCGGATAGCTCCACCAGCCGGCCTCGGGTGGCTGCCAGAAGAAGGTCGCGTAAAAGACGATCCCGCCGAACAGCAAAAGCCAGAACGAAAGCGCGTTCAATCGCGGGAAGGCCATGTCTCGCGCCCCGATCATCAGGGGCAGGAAGTAGTTGCCGAAGCCCGCCATCACCGGCACGACGAACAGGAAGACCATCGTCGTTCCGTGCATCGTGAGCAGCTCGTTGTAGTGCTCTCCTGTCAGCAGCGTGTTGCTCGGGACGCCGAGCTGCAGGCGCATCATCAGTGCCTCGACGCCGCCCAGGATGAAGAAGACGAACGTGAGGACCAGGTACATGATCCCGATGCGCTTGTGGTCGGTCGTCATCACCCAGTCGATCCACCGGCGAGACGTCCGGGGTACCGTGACCTGGTGCGCGACGATCTGCGGGACCGGTCGCGGCTCGGTTGCGGCGGGTGTGGTGGGGGTCGTGACCGCCATGGCTACAACTGTCCCTCGTTGGTCAGCTGCTGGCGAAGCTTTCCGACCTGGTCATTGGCCGAATTGATCGCGTCGCCCTGCTGCTTTAGCCACGTGCGGTACTGCGCCGGCGGCACGACCTTGACCTGCGCGGTCATGAAGGCGTGCTGGCGGCCACACAATTGCGCACACTGCCCGTGGAAGAGGCCGGTGTGGAGGGCCTTGAACCACGTGTATGTCGTGTATCCCGGCACCGCGTCGACCTTGCCTCCCAGCGAGGGCACCCACCAGGAGTGGATCACGTCGATGCTCTGGATCACCAGTACGACCGTGGTGTGCTCGGGCACGACCATCTGCTGGTAGGAGTACGGCAGCTTGGCATCGAACCGATGCTTGTTGCACGTGGCTCCGTAGGAGTACATCCAGATGAACTGGCGCCCCGTGACGCAGACCGTGAGCTTCTTGCCATTCGGGGGGCTCGGCTCATTGAGCGAGGCCGAGAGAAATGAGCTGTTCGCCGAGGAATCCGGCGGGTTGATGATCGACGGCAGCTTGATGAAGGTGACCACGGTGATTGCGACGAGGATCAGTGCGGCGGCGACCGTCCAGCCCACCTCGAGCGGGGTATTGCCGTGGATTTGAGCGGCGTGCTTGACCTTCTTGGCGCGGTACTTGTAGACCGAGTACACAAGCGCGCCCTCGACGATCACGAACACGACGGCCGCCATGTACAGGATGATCTTGTACAGCGAGGAGATCTGGTTGGCGTTGGGTGAGCCCCCAGACTTGGGCACCAAGAAATTGGCCGAGGCGACGGGCGCCAGCACGAGCGAGATTGCCAATGAGGCGCCGAGCACGACCGCGAAGGCCATCATCCAGCGCGGGGTGCGCCGCCGGCTTGGTCGTGTCGGCTCGGCTCGCAAAGCGCGGGGCATTCTACCCGCACCCCAACCACGACCGGGCCGTCACGGCGTCGCGCGCTCGGTCCCGCGTCGGCTCCGTCGGGCCGTTCCCGAGGCGGGACGGCCCCGGCCCGGCGGCCCAACCTATACTGGCCCCCCTTGCGCAAACGGAGGGGCATCAGAGCGCTTGCCTGGGGCCTCCTCCTAGCGGGGGTGGCTGCACCGGCGCTGCGTCGCCGCCTCTCACTGCCGCCAACCGCCGTGCTCGGCGCCGCGGCGCTTTCCCCGATCGCCGCAACCGTCCTCTACAGGCGGACCCCGCTTCGCGATGTCGCCGTGTGTGGGCTCAACATGTGGGCCTACATAGCCGCCTACGAAATGCCGCACGACGACCCCGGGCGGCTGGCCAACCGGGTGCTGATCGACTACCCGATCGCGATCGACCGCGCGCTCGGGCTCGGAGTGACCCCGACGGCCCGCCTCCAGCGCGCCTTTGCCAGGCCCGGCGAGATCAGGCGCTTCGAGCGCGTGCTGGTGTGGTGCCATTGGCTGTGGTTCTTCGTTCCCCACGGCACTGTCGCCTACGTGCTGGCGCGTGACAGGGACGGCCACAACCGTTTCCCATCGGCCGCCGCGCGCATGTACGGCGTGTTCGATGTCGGGGCGTTCTTCTATTGGGCGATCCCCACGGCTCCCCCTTGGTGGGCGGCGGCCCGTGGGCAGCTCGAGGACGGACGGGCACTGAACGTGCGTCGAATGATGATCGAGTACGGCCCGGTGTTCTGGGGCAGTCGCTGGAGCGTCCTTTTCCAGCTTCTCGGGGGCAACCCCCTCGCCGCGATGCCCTCGCTTCACATCGCCACCTCGCTCATGGCCGCGGAGATCCTCTTTGACACCGGCCCGATCGCCGGCGCGGTGGGGTGGGGTTACACCGGCCTGCTCGGCCTCGCCCTCGTATATCTGGGCGAGCACTACGTGGTCGACCTGATCGGCGGTGTCGCGCTTGCCGAGACGGTTCGCCGGGCTGCTCCCCGCGTCGCTCCCCTCGCGCGCCGGCTGACGGGCGCTCTGGAGCGCCTACAGACCCAACTCGAGGTCGCGTAGGCGTCGAGAAGCCAAGCTATACTTACTGAAGTATGGAGCGGGGACACGAAAGCGTGATCATCATTGGCAGCGGGCCTGCCGGCTATACGGCAGCGCTCTATACCGCGCGGGCAAACCTCGAGCCGCTGGTGATCGAGGGCTTCGCCTGGGGCGGACTGTTGCAGCAGACGACCGACGTCGAGAACTACCCCGGGTTCCCTGAGGGGATCATGGGGCCCGAGATGATGCAGCGCTTCCGCGACCAGGCCGAAAGGTTTGGCGCCAAGCTGGTAACCGACGACGTGAGCAAGGTAGAGCTTGCGTCCGGCGGTGGCCTGCACAAGGTCTGGATCGGCGACGAGCTTCACCACGCCCGCGCCGTGATCCTGGCCATGGGAGCTCAGCACCGCAAGCTCGGCGTCCCAGGCGAGGACACGCTGGCCGGGCGTGGCGTGAGTTACTGCGCAACCTGCGACGCGGCTTTCTTCCGCGACGTTCCCACGATCATCGTGGGCGGAGGGGACTCGGCCATGGAGGAGGCGATGTTTCTCGCGAAGTTCGCCTCGACGGTCTCAATCGTTCATCGCCGCGATGAGTTTCGCGCTTCCAAGATCATGCTCGAGCGGGCTCGCGAGGTCGCCAACATCGAGTGGGTCACGCCGTACGTGGTGGAGGAGTTTGTGGCCGGACAGAACGGCTCGCTGGGACACGTTCGCCTAAGCAATGTCGAGGATGGCTCCGAGCGCTCGCTCGAGGTGGGCGGAACGTTTATCGCGATCGGACACGAGCCCCAGTCACAGCTGGTCCGGGGCCAGGTTGAGCTCGACGCGGCCGGCTACGTGGTCACACAGGGCCGCTCGACGCTGACCAACCTCGCGGGCGTGTTTGCCGCGGGCGATCTCGTCGACCACACGTATCGCCAGGCGGTCACAGCCGCCGGCTCAGGCTGTCAGGCGGCGCTCGATGCCGAGTGGTACCTGCGCGATGCCGGGCCGCTTCCCGACGCCGAACTCGCCGCCGCGCTCAGGGCGTAAACGCCCGGCGCCACCGCCGATGGCGGTGGCGCCGGAAACTGGCCCTCGCTGGTCTGAGCGACGCCGTCAGCTCGCTGCGACCGCCGTCGGGCGTGTTCTACGTGTGCGCCGCTGCGACAGGGTGAGCGCGCCCCCGATTCCGACGATCGAGATCGCCAGGCCGCCCGCGGCGCCGATGCCGGCATCGCCCCAGTCAAAGCCGTCGCTGGCGGTGGCGGTCGGTGGGCTCGGAGCCGCAGCGTTGACCGGCGTCTGCGAGGACGAGCTCGGAGCGAGCTGCTTGTCCTGGCGCGAGTACACCGGCGGTGTGGACGCTTGGTGCTGCTTCGCCTGAAGCTGCCGCTGCTGCGAGACGCTAATCGCGGCGACGCTCTGGCGCGGAGCCATTCTGGCCGGCCTCGCCGTGGCCACCGGCGCGGCGACGGCGCCTGCCGTGAGCGCGATCGCCGTGACTCGTGTGATGGATTGCGGTGAAAACATGTCCGTTGCTCTCCTCTCTGCGGCTGCCCGGTTGCTTGCCGCTGTGGAGGGCAACTTAGGCCCCCCCAGGAGCGGCTACCACGTCATTTGACATATAGGCGAGCGGTGGGTCGCGGCGGCCGGATATGGTTGCGTCGCCATGGGGCGCGGGGGCTTTCCGGCACGGTCGTTCCTCGAGTTACTGCTCGACCAGGAGCGCGAGGGGCTGCTTGGCGCGGGCAGGCCCCGGGAATGGGAAAGCGGCGAGATGCTGGTTCGCGCCGGCGATCCCGCCGACAGCGCGACCGTCTTGTTGAGCGGCTCGGCCAAGGTCCACGTGACAGCGGCCGAAGGAGCCGAGGTGGTGCTGGCGTTACTCGGGGCCGGCGATTTGCTGGGCGAGGGGTCGGCTCTCCGCGGAGGTGTGCGCTCGGCCGACGCGACGGCGCTCGAACCGGTGCAAGGCGTCGTCGTGTCGGTCTCAGCGCTGCGCGCCTTCCTGGGCAGCCACCCACGGGCTTCTTCGGCCCTCCTAGAGATGGCGCTCGCGCGGCTCCAGGTCTCTGACCTGCGCCGGATCGAGTTTGCGACGGCCGGCAGCCTCGCTCGCGTCGCCACGCGGCTTGTCGAGCTGGCCGAGCGGTTTGGCGTCCAGCGCGACGACGGGACTGTCGAGATTGGGCTTCCCCTGACCCAAGAGGAACTGGCGGCTTGGAGCGCCTCGTCGCGGGAATCGACCGCGCGGGCACTCCGGACCCTCCGCAAGCTGGACCTGCTCGAGACGAGCAGGCGAAAGCTGATCGTCCGCGACCTGGAGAGACTGCGTCCACACGCAGCGCGACTCTGAACGCCGACGGTGCGAAAACTACGGCGTCAGCGCGATCTTAAGCGCCTCGCGCTGGTCGTACAGCGCGTAGGCGGCGGCCGCTTCGTCGAGCGACATGTGGTGGGTCACCAGCGGCCGCGGGTCGAGCGAGCCCGACTGAAGCAGCTCGAGGACGCGATCGAAGTGGGCGATCACGTTGGCTGGGCCAGCGCGCAGGGTCAGTGCCTTGAGCCACACGAGCCCCATATGGATCTGGGCCGGTTCGGCGTAGACGCCCAGTACGACAACCGTCCCCGTCTTGCGCACAAGCCGCAGAGCCAGTTCGAGCGCGTCGGCGTGGCCGACCGCGTCGATCGCGGCGTCGACTCCCCGGCCGCCGGTGAGGCGCTTGGCCACCTCGCGCGGCTGCTCCTCGGTCAGGTGCACCGCGACCGCTCCGAACTTCTCGGCGAGCTCGAGCCGCTGGGGCACCGTGTCGATCGCCAGCACCGGCTCGGCTCCGGCCACGCGCGCCACCTGCACCGCCGACAGCCCCACCGGCCCCAACCCGAGCACAGCCAGACTGTCGCCCGGAGCCAAGCGCGCCTCCTGAACCGCGTGATAGCCAGTGGCCATAACGTCGCCTGCGAACAGAGCCACGTCGTCGGAGAGGCCGTCGGGCACGCGCCGCAAGGTCAGGTCGGCGTGAGGGACAACCGCCCGCTCGGCCTGCGTTCCCGGAAGCGAACCAAGCGTCGAGCCGTGACCGAACGTTCGCGAGCGGTCGCACTTGTGATAGTCGCCGCGCAGGCAGAAAAAGCAGGTGCCACAGGCCGTGAAGAAGGAGCCGCAGACCCGGTCTCCAGGGCTCACGCTCACCACCGCATCGCCGGTCTGGAGCACCGTGCCCACGAACTCATGGCCGATGATGAACCCCGGCTCGATCTTGACGCGGCCGTGATAGATGTGCAGGTCAGAGCCGCAGATCCCGCTGCACTCGACGGCGATCAGGGCCTCATCTGGCGCCTGCAGCTCAGGTTCGGGCCGCTCGACCACCTCGACCGACCGGGGCGCTTGAAACGCGACAGCCCTCACCGGCGGCGAGCCCCCTCCGGGCCATACGTGAAGAACCCTTCGCCCGTCGGCTGACCGAGGCGACCATTCCACACCATTGAGCGCAGCACCGGCGCGGCGCGATACCGCTCTTCGTGGCGCTCCTCAAAGAGACCGTCGAGCACCGCCAAAACGTAGTCCAAACCGATCGTGTCGCCCCACTCGAGCGCGCCGCGCGGATAGTTCATGCCATGCACGAGCCCGGCGTCGATGTCCTCCGCGCTGCCGACGCGCTCGGTCAGCGCGAACGCAGCCTCGTTGACGAGCTGCGCGACGATTCGCCCGAGCACCAGCCCCGGAGAGTCGCCGACCCACGACAGCTGCTTGCCCAGCGTGGTGAAGAAGCGCTCGGCCTTCGTTGCCGCGGCGGAAGCAGAATCAGGCCCACGGGTCAGCTCCACCAGCCGGGAGTCGGCAAACGGCGGCAGCGCATGGAAGCCCACGGCATTCCCGGCGGGGTCCAGCGCTGCCAGCGACCCCGCCGCGCAGCAGACCGCCCGCGGGCCGCCCTGGAGCGGTACCTCGGCCTCCTCGTAGCCAAGGAGATCCAGAATCAGCTCCGGAACCGCGCCCGATTCTGCGGCGTCGTCTGGCGACAGCACGGCGAATCCCGCCGACGAAGCGAACGCGCCGAGCTCCATCGCCAGTGGCGAGTCCCCGGCTATCACGACTGCACCCTCACCCCGCCCGGGCGACGGCGGCTCCGCGTCCGGTTCGCGATAGTCACCGCCCGAGTAGTCGTAGAAGCCCCGGCCGCTCTTGCGCCCCAGCCGCCCCGCCGAGACCAGGCGCGACGTGATCGGCGACGGCCGCCACCGTGGCTCCCCGTAACTCTGCTCGTAGAAGGAGCGCTCGACGAACAATCGGGTATCGAGCCCAACGAGATCCGCCAGCTCAAACGGCCCCATGCGAAACCCGCCCCCCAGTCGGCAGATGCGGTCGATCTCCTGCACAGACGCCACCCCCTCGACCAGCAGTCGGGTGGCTTCGAGCCCGTACGGCCGGGCGCAGCGGTTCACGAGAAAGCCCGGTCCATCCGAGGCCTGGATCACCCGCTTGCCCATCGCCTCGCCCGCCGCTCTGGCGCGTGCGAGTGCCTCCGGGGAGGAGTCCTCGCCGGCGATGACCTCGAGCAGGCGCATGACCGGGGCGGGGTTGAAGAAATGCATGCCCACCACGCGCTGTGGTGCGCGCAGACCGCCCGCGATCGCCGTGACAGGCAGCGACGAGGTGTTTGTGGCCAGCACGCAATCGTCGGAGACCACCTCAACGAGGCGCTTGAAGAGCTCGCGCTTGAGCTCGAGCGATTCGGGGGCGGCCTCGATCACGAGCTCGCAGGGGCCGAAGCCATCGAGATCCGCCACTGAGCCAAGGCGGTCACCTGCCGCGGTCGCGTCCGCCTCGCCCAACCGGCCGCGCTCCACCGAGCGCCTCAGGTCGCGCTTGATCCGCTCGAGCCCGGACGCGAGCGCCTCCGGTTGCGGGTCGTGCAGCAGCGTGCGCGCCCCGGACAGGCAGGCGAGTTCGGCGATGCCGGCGCCCATCGTTCCCGCGCCCGCGACCCCGATCACGGCGGGCTTTGTCACCGTGGCGGAAGCGTCATTTCGGGACGAGCGCGTCGATTCCCGTCAGCGCCCGTCCGATGATCAGCTTTTGAATCTGCGACGTCCCCTCGTAGAGCGTGGTCACGCGCACATCGCGCATGTAGCGCTCGACCGGATAGTCATCGACGTAGCCGGAGCCGCCGTGGACCTGAATCGCATTGTTGGCGCAACGGATCGCCGCCTCGGTGGCATACAGCTTGGCGACCGAGGTCTCGGTCGTATTGGGCTGGCCCGAGTCCTTGAGGTAGCCCGCTCGCCACACCAACATGCGCGCCGCCTCGGTCTCCAGGGCGATGTCGGCGAGCATCTCCTGTACCAGTTGGAAGGAAGCGATTGGGCGACCGAACTGCTGGCGCTCCTTGGCGTAGCTCACGGATGCGTCCAGGCAGCCCTGGCAGATACCAACGCAGCCCGCGGCGACGCTGTAGCGGCCCGAATCGAGTGCGCTCATCGCGACCTTGAAGCCGTCACCCACCTGGCCGAGCATCGCGCCCTCGGGCACCTCCACGTCGTCGAGCGAGATCCCGGCGGTATCCGATCCGCGTAGCCCGAGCTTGTGATGGATCGTCTGTGGCTGGTAGCCCGGCTGGTCGGTGTCCACGAGGAAGCAGGCGATCCCGCGGTGGCGCTTCTCCGGGTCCGTCTGGGCGAAGACAAGGGCCACGCGCGCGTGATTGCCCATCGAGATCCACATCTTCGAGCCGTTGATGATCCACCCCGAGTCGGTCCGCCTTGCCCGCGTGCGCTGGTTGGCTGCGTCGGATCCTGTGTCGGGCTCGGTGAGCCCGAAGCACCCGAGCCATTCGCCCGAGCAGAGCTTCGGAAGGTATTCGTGTTTCTGCTCCTCGGTCCCCCATCTCAGAATCGACGAACACACCAGCGAGGTCTGCACCGAGACGACCGTGCGCATGGCGGAGCAGCCCCGTCCGACCTCCTCCACGATCAGGGCGTAGCTCAGGTAGTCGAGCCCCGCGCCGCCGTATTCGCGCGGGACGATCGCGCCGAGATACCCCTGGGCCGCCAGCTTGTCGATCAGCTCCAGGTCAAAGTGCTCGTTGCGGTCGTTGTCCCGCGCCCGCGGCACCACCTCTTTGTTGGTGAATTCGCGCGCCGTCTCGCGGATGAGGCGCTGCTCGTCGGTCAGTTCGAGATCCATCCGGCGCCACGGTAGCGGAGTACACTCGCGCGCGTGGACCCGTTCGCAGTTGCGATCGCCGGGCTCCTCGTGGGATTGGTGCTGGTGCTGGTCCTCGTCGGACGCAAGGCGCCCGGCTCGGGGCTCGAACAGCTTGGCTGGAAGAGCGAGCGGGAGCTGATGGAACGGCGCGAGGCGCTCGAGGCCGAGGACGTCGAGCAGATGGTGGCCGCTCGCAACGCCCGCCGGCGTGCACGAGGGCAGCGCGAGGAAAGCCTCGAGGAGGTCGAGATGCAGGTCATGGACGACGTCAGCGAGCAGCGCCGCCGCCACGAGGCATACCTCGCTGAGCGCGACCTCGAGCAGTTGCTCGAGGTGACCAACGCCCGCCGGCGCTCCAAGGGCCTGCCGGAGCGCACCCGCGAGGACGTCCGCCGGGAGTTCGGGCCCGAGGCCGGCTCCGGCCCCAACGAACGGCCCTGATCGCCTGGCCCGCTGCCTGATCATCGGCTGCGGCTGCCACGGGCTTGAGCTCGCCCGCGCGCTTGTGCACCGCGGTCATGCGGTCCGCGGGACCACGCGCAAACCGGCGAGGACGTCTGAAATAGAAGCCGCGGGGGCGGAGGCGTTCATTGCCGATCCCGACCGCATCGCGAGCGTGATGCCGGCGCTCGACAACGTGACGGTGGTGTGCGTGCTGCTCGGCTCGGCGAGCGGCGAGCGCGAGCACCTCGACGCCTTGCATGGGTCGCGGCTCGAGATGCTGCTTGCCCGCCTGATCGACACCACCGCTCGCGGCGTCGTCTATGAGGCCCGCGGGACCGTGTCCGAGGAGGTGCTGGCGACCGGGGCGGAGCGGGTGAGGCGCGCCTGCGGAGACTCGCGCACGCCTTTCGAGCTGCTCGAGACGCCTCGCGCGGACGGTGAGGCGTGGCTGGCGGCCGCACTGGCAGGCGTAGAAATGCTGATCAAACCCCGATAGCTGCCAGCCGGTCGATCAGATCGGCCAGGATCCGCGCGGTCGCGCCCCAGATCAGGTGGTCGCCGATTATGTAGGTGTCGGTCCTGATGGGAATGCCGCGGCGCACGAGCCGGCGGCGACCGTACCCGGCGACGAGCTGCCCCACCGATAGCTCGATCACGGCGGTGACCTCGGCTGCGCTTGGCACCCACGCCTGGCCGGGATCGATCAGGCCCACGAACGGATAAACGGCATATCCGGTGGCGAGCGTCGGCGTTGGTTGAAGGGCTCCGACGAT
>DASRHQ010000012.1:0-3394 GCA_035650455.1 Solirubrobacteraceae bacterium | reverse complement strand
CCGGGCGCACGTCGGGAGCCAGGCGGACCGCGCCGCTGATCTACCAACGCTCCGGAGATGTGCTCCTCGTGGTGGCCTCCAACGGTGGCGGCGATCCCCCGGGGTGGTTTCTCAACGTTTTGGCCGATCCGCTCGTCGGCTTGCAGGTCAAGGGCGACCACTACACGGCTCGCGCGCGGGTTGCCACGGCCGAGGAGAAGCCGGAGCTATGGTGCATCATGACTGCGACTGGGGCGCCCTACGACGAGTTCCAGGCCAGGGCCGACCGCGACATTCCGGTCGTGGTCCTCGAGCCCAGCCGGGACCAGCGACCGCTCCACCCTGCAGAGCGAAAGGGATGGAGCTGACTCCGCGACTCCATGTCGAGGATCGGGGATCAGCTTCGCTCACCAGATGACGGCCGCGACCGGCGCGGCCCGCGAGATCAGGAGATCACGATGCCCAAATACCTGCTGCTCAAGCACTACCGCGGCGGCCCGGAGCCGCACCGTCCCGTGCCTCCAATCGACCAGTGGGCCCCCGAGGACGTGGAGGCGCACATGGCCTTCCAGCATCACGTCAGCGAGCTGCTCGAGAGCAACGGCGAGTACGTCGACGCTCAGGCGCTTGCCCCCGCCCGCACGTGGGTGCGCTACGGCGGCCCGGAAGCCGCCCCCGTCGCCACTGAGGGCCCGCACCCCGAGACCAGCGACCTGATCGCCGGCTGGTGGATCATCGACGTCGAGTCGCACGAGCGCGCGCTCGAGCTCGCCGCCTATGCCTCCTCCGCGCCCGGGCCGGGTGGGGAGCCGCTGTACGAGTGGATCGACGTCCGAGAGATCATGTGGGAACGCCCACAGACGGCTGAGCCGGCGTGATCGACGACCAGACGCGAATGCTTGACGAGGGCGCGCTGCGCGCCCTCGTCCCCCGCGTGCTTACGGGTCTGGTTCGGCGCGGCGAGGACTTCGATACCGCCGAGGACGCGCTGCAGGACGCGCTGCTCGAGGCGCTGCGGGTGTGGCCCGAGCACCCGCCGCGCGACAGGCACGCTTGGCTCCAGACGGTCGCGACCCGGCGGCTCGTCGACGCCCGTCGCAGCGAGGCCGCCCGGCGGCGCCGCGAGCAGGAGGAGCTGCAACAGCCGCCAGCGGGCGAGCCGGCTCCCGAACACGGCGACGACACGCTGTTTCTGCTCTTCTGCTGCTGCCACCCCGATCTCGCGCCCGCCTCGCAGGTGGCGCTGACCCTACGGGCCGTCGGCGGGCTGACCACCCGGGAGATCGCTGATGCCTTCTACGTGCCGGAGGCAACGATGGCACAGCGGATCAGCCGCGCCAAGCGCGCGCTGCGAGGCAACCGCCTGGATCGACCCGGCGATCTTGCCGTCGTGCTGCGTGTGCTCTACCTCGCCTATACGACCGGACACGTTGGCCCGGCCACTCGGGTTGACCTCGCCGGTGAAGCAATCCGGCTTGCCCGCCAGCTCACCCTCGCAACCGAGGAACCGGAGGCGCGCGGACTGCTCGCGCTGATGCTCCTCAACCACGCCCGGCTCCCGGCGCGGCTTGACTCGGAGGGTCGCATCGTCACGCTCGACCGGCAGGACCGCACCCTGTGGGACACCCGCGAGATCGCCGAGGGCGTGCGCGTCCTACAGTCGGCCCTGGCCGCGCAGACCGAGGAGCGGCGTCCCGGCCGCTACCAGATCGAGGCCGCCATTGCCGCCCTTCACGACGACGCGGCGAGCGCCGAGGAGACCGACTGGCCGCAGATCCTTGCCTGGTACGACGACCTCGTCGCCCTCGGCGACGACCCGGTCCACGAGGATCCCGCCGCCGTGCTCGGCCGCGCGGTCGCGGTCGGCCATTCTCTCGGCGCCGTGGCCGGACTGCGTGAGAGCGACGGGCTGCGCGAGGTACTCGGCGACCGCCACCGTTGGCACGCGGTCCGCGCGCACCTCCACGAGCTGGGCGGGGACCTGCCCGCCGCCGCCACGGCGTACGCCGACGCCGCTAGCCGAGCCATGAACGTCGCCGAACGCGACCACCTCGTCCGCCAAGCCTCCCGCACACGCATGGCCGAGTTCGACGAGAGGAGCCGAGCCACCGATACGCCATGACCGTTACTTCGTTTGAACCGTTCAAAGGGACCCACGCAGGCAGCTATCTCGCGTCCGCGATGGGCGCATAAAAAACCTCCCATTTGGAAGGTTTCTCTACGCGCCCGGAGAGATTCGAACTCCCGACCTTCGGTTCCGTAGTTTGCCATCGGAGGACCAATTGCCTGTGGTTACGGGCTTTTTCGGCAAGTTGGAGCAGTTGGGAGAGGTCAGATTTGCCGAGTTCGGGACATGTTTGGGGACACGTTCCACCAGGCATAGAGACATCGTGCACCTCGTACGCAAACAGCGCCTATGGACCCCTCGGAACTGCGTGCGCGTAGGCCGAAGGCTATGGAGCTTGTCTAGCCGATAGCCGGCCTCGGGGGGTGGCGCCCCTGCGGCCGCGGGCGTAGCATCGACTCTGGTGGGTTCGCCGTCGCCCACGGCTAGCTCAGCAACCACAGCGGTCACCCGCGAATTGGGCTGCCGTGGGAGACGGCAGCGCGACGCAACGACCGTAGCTTCTGGCTGCGCGTCGGCGGCGTAAAGTGAAGCTGTTGGCACCCGATTGTTCGCGGGCTGGCGCCAACCGGTTCGGGATGACCTTGTCGTTGCGGAAGAGCAATCGGAGGGGATACACGTACCGATTATGCACATGAGCAGACGTATGGTGGCCGTAGAGGCCGGTCTGGGTGGAGCGGCAATATTGGTAACTGCGGCCATCATCGTGTCGATGGGAGGGGGTGCCGCGACCGCCCCTAGCAAGCCGGGGCGGATGGTAACCCGGACGGCCACCCCCTTACGTGGCGATATCGCTCGCGACCGGACCGTGCGCAACATTATCTACACCAGCGTCGCCGGCAACGAGCTCCGAGTACGGCTGACCAACAGTGACGGCAGCCGGCCTGCCGAGGTTGGTGCCATAAGCTTGGGCGTGGTGCTCAACGGGGCCCAACTTGTCCCCGGGAAGAGCCATACGGTGACCTTCGGGGGTCACACCTCGGTGTCGATTCCCGCCGGGAAGCAGGTTCTGAGCGACGCGGTACATATGAGGGTACCTCGCCTCACCGAGCTGGCGATCGATTTATACCTCCCTGATCCCATGGGCCTCGTCACACATCGCCAGCTTCCTTCGCAAATGAGCTACATCGCGTCGGGAGACCACGTCGGCGACGCCGCGAGCACCGCCTATGCGACCAAGACTCGATCGTGGTACCTGGTGGGCGGTGTGGATGTGCGCAACTCACTGACGCCCGGCACGGTTGTGGCCTTCGGAGACTCGATCACCGCCGACGTCGGTTCCGACGCCCG
>DASRHQ010000011.1:0-21601 GCA_035650455.1 Solirubrobacteraceae bacterium | reverse complement strand
GGTCGCGGTTGGCCACGGCACTCAGGATCCCGTCATCCCCGTCGAGTTCGGGCGCAACGCCCGCCGGGCGCTGGAGACAGCCGGCGCGCGCGTCCTGTACCGCGAATCGCCCATGGTCCACGCGATCGATCCGCTATTCGTGCGCGCCCTGCAAGGCTGGCTATCGAAGGTCGTCTGAGACTTCGTTTTGGAGCTGCGGTGCGTCAGCGCCCCGCTTTAGCGGCGCGTGTGCGGCTGCGCCGCTGCCCCGTGCGCCGCGGAATCTGAGCGCGCCCGCCACTTCCTCTCAAAAGCAGCTTGCGCAGTCGGTCGAAGTCCTCGTCGGTGAACTCGAGCTTGGTGGGTTCGCTGGTCTCGATGAAGTCGCGCAGGATCCGGGCGAAGCGGAAGGGGTCGTAAAGCTGCGGGAAGTGGCCGGCCTCCTCGAAGATCTCGAGCCGGCTGCCCGGGAGGTCCCTGTGCGCGGTATCGGCGTGCGCGACAGGGATCAGCGGGTCGTGGCGCCCCCAGATCACCATCGAGGGCAGCAGCTCGGCGAGGTAGAGGCGGTCCGTTGCGCTGACCCGCTGTCCGGTGATATCCAGCACCGCACGCGCCGTATGGATGAAGGCCATGCGGGCTTCGGCGTCGGCCAGCGAGGCATAGCCTCGCACCATCTCGGCGAGGTCTGGACCGGCGCGCAAGCCGAGCAGGTCGAGAGCGCGTCCGATGAGCGCCGCGGCGCCGTGGAGGCGCTCGTGCGCGATCCACGGCAGCACGAATTCAGAGCCGGGCAAGGTGGCGGCTCGGAGGACGGGGTGGACCTCGCGTCCGAGGCCTCCGCTCGCGACGAGGACCAGGCGCTCGGCGAAGGGCGGGTACTCGTAGGCGAACTGCATCGCGACCCCGCCGCCGAGTGAATGGCCTACCACCGTGGCGCGGCGGTATCCCAACGCGACCAGTACGTCGCGCACGCTGGCGGCGTAGGCGCCCAGCGAGTAGTCGCCGCGCGGCTTGGCCGACTCGCCGTGGCCGAGCAGATCAGGGGCCACGACGGTGTAGTGCTCGGCCAGGATCCGCGCCACGGGATCCCACTGCGTGGCGCAACCGGCGATCCCGTGAATCAGCAGAACTACGGGATCTCCGGTGCCGGCGGTGCGATAGCTCACACGGTGGCCGTGAAGAACGATTTCGCGCTTGTGCGGTTCGAGCTGCGCGAAGCTCGGGCGCCTAGCTGCATCGGCGGGACTGGAGGCTGTGGCGGTGGTAGGAATGGATAGCTCCTTGACGTGGGGCGCGGAATCAGCTCTCACTCCGGAAAATGGCGTATGACTAATACCCCGGTCTCGGGGGTTCGGTCACAGGCTGCGACGGCCGCGACGCGGGTTCGGTCACAGCACGGCTGTGCCCGCGCGCGGGTTCGGCCACAGCACGGCCGTGCCCGCGACGCCGGCACCGCCTTACACTGGCACCCAACGGCGGCGATTGTGAAGCGATCCGTCATCAACTCGGCGATCAGAAACCCGGCCGGCCTGTTCGGGTTTCCGTGGCGCAGGAGCGCGTCGTGACCCAGGGCTGGCCGTCGGTGGATTACGCGGCATGGAGCATGACATGCGACACGCTGCACGCCCATACCCAGGTGCTCGGAAAGCTGGCCGTCGCGCTCGCGCCACCCGAGCCCCAGCTCCAGCATGCCGCGCTGCGTCTAACGGCGCGCGGCTGGGAGACTGCGCCGCTGGCGGCGCCCGACGGCTCAGGCGCGGTGTCCGCAACGCTCGACCTACGCAGCCACGAAGCGGTGGTCGAGCACAGCGCCGGCGAGTCGCGGCGAGTCGCGCTCACGCCGGACCGCCCGGTCGGGACCGTCACCAGGGCGGTGCTCGACGCGGTCACGGCGCTCGCGGGTCGGGTCGAGATTGATCCGACGCCTCAGGAGGTTTCTTGGAGCGTTCCGCTCGACGATGACTCAGAGCACGCGAATTATGACCCTGCCGCAGTCGCTTCGTACTTCGCCGCCGTGACGCGGGCGGCACTCGTGCTGGCGGCGTTTCGCGCCCCTTATCGGGGCCGCTCCACCCCTGTTAACGCCTGGTGGGGGTCGTTCGACCTCGCCGTGAACCTGTTCTCGGGCACACCCGCCGATCCGCCCTCCGACGACTTCATCATGCGCAACGCGATGGACGCGCAGGAGGTCGCGGTGGGTTGGTGGCCGGGAGACCACAGGTACGGGAAGGCCGCGTTCTACGGCTATGCTCACCCGGCCCCGGAGGGGTTCGCAGGGGCCGAGGTGGCCGGGCCGGGCCGCTGGGACGACAGCCTCGGAGAGTATGTCCTTGATTGGGACGACGTCTGCTCGAGTTCCGACCCGCACAACACGGCGGTCGCGTTTGCCCGCTCGGTGTTCCAGCATGCCTGCGTGGTTTGTGGCTGGGACCCTGCGCTCGCGGCAAGTGCCGAAGGAGCGCCCCCGCCGGTCAGTTGATGCCGGCTCGCCGACGGCGATACCTGCCGCTGTTCGCTCGCGTGGCGGCGATCAACGTGGTGCTGCTGCTGGCCGCGGTCGCCGTGACGATCTTCGTCCTCGTGCCGGGCCACGAGTCTGCGTACAGGATCGACGAGGAGGGCGTGCTGCTCGCGGTCGCGGTCCTGCTCGTGCTGATGGTGAACCTGCTCTTGCTGCGCAGGGTGATCAGACCTGTGCAGAAGCTGACGGCGGTTGCGCGAACGGTGGACCTCACAGATCCCAGACCGTCGCTGCCAGATGCGCGGCCGAACTCGGAGGCGGGCGAGCTCGCGATGACTTTCAACGAGATGTTGCTGCGCCTCGCAGCCGAGCGGCGCGAGGCGACCGGGCGCGTGCTGGCAGGCCAGGAAGCGGAGCGGTTGCGCATCGCGCAGGAGCTCCATGACCAGGTGGGCCAGGAGCTCACCGCAGTGCTGCTTGCACTGTCCCGGCTTGAAGCGCGCGTTCCCGCGGATCTCCATGCTTCGCTACGCGACGTGCAGAACTCCGTACGCGCGGGGCTCGAGGACATCCGCCGGATAGCGATCGAGCTGCGTCCCGAGGCGCTCGAAGACCTGGGTCTGGAGAGCGCGCTGGCGGTGCTGTGCGACCGCTTGAGCGAGCGCTCGGGACTGGCGGTGTCGTGCCAAATCGATCCGGGGCTGCCCGAGCTCCCGCCCGACATCGAGCTGGTGATCTACAGGGTCGCGCAGGAGGCGCTCACCAACGTGGCGCGCCACTCGGGCAGTGAGCGAGCACAGCTACGAGTAGCGGCCGATCACGGCGGGATCATTCTCACCGTGCGCGATCGGGGCCGTGGACTTCCGGCCGACCTCACGAACGGAAGTGGAATCCGCGGGATGCGGGAGCGTGCGTCGCTGATCGGCGCGTCGCTCGAGATCGGCAGCAGCGATCCCGGAGCAGAAGTACGGCTGACCCTTCCGGCGAAGGCGGCGGCGTGGTCGCGCTGAAGACGCGGATCATGCTCGCCGACGACCATGCCGTGGTTCGCCGAGGGCTGAGAATGGTGCTGGAGGCCCAGCCCGACCTGGAGGTTGTCGCGGAGGTCTCGGACGGCGCCGAGGCGGTCAAGCGTGGGCTCGTAGACGACGTGGACCTCGCGGTGGTCGACATCACAATGCCGCGTATGACCGGGCTGCACGCGGCCCGGGAGCTCCACCGCCGTCGACCGGGGCTGCGGATCCTCATGCTCTCAATGCACGAGAACGAGCGCTATCTCCGGGAGGCCCTGGCGGCCGGTGCGTCGGGTTACGTGGTCAAGGCGGTCGCGGACCGTGAGCTGGTCGAGGCCTGCCGGGCGGTGATGCGCGGCGAGAAGTTCGTCTACCCGGGTGCGATGACCCCGCTGATCGAGGACTTCCTTCACCGCGCGCGCCAGGATCTGCCCGTTCGTGAAGACCCGCTCAGTCCGCGTGAGCAAGAGGTGGTGAAGCTCGTCGCCGAGGGCTACACCAACAAGCAGATCGCCGAGATGCTCGTGATCAGTTTCAAGACGGTCGAGCGTCACCGCGCCAACATCCTCGAGAAGCTGGGAATGCGCGACCGCGTCGAGCTCACGCGTTATGCGATCCGCCACGGGCTGATTGAGCCGTAGCTGAGCGAGTCGCTGGGCCCTGATCGGCCTGCCGAGCGCTAGGCCGAGATACATGCCCCACCCCATGGTGGGAGGCCCGCGGCTGCGAAATCCTGAAAGACCCAATCGACCAAGAGAGACCTGAAAGATGACCATCTCAGCGCATCCAAACGGCGGGTCGGCGATCGGCGTCGCGCCGCCGGTGTCGCAGCAAGGCGAGGCTCGCTGCGCCCCGCTCGTGCCAAAACGCCTGCTGGTCGTCGACGATCATCCCGCGGTACGCGCGGGCCTTCGGGAACTGCTCGCCGACGTGGCCGATTTCGAAGTCGTCGCCGCCCTCGCGACCGCCGAAGCCGCCGTGGACGTGGCCGAACGCGAGCGAATCGACGTTGCGGTGGTCGATTACCAACTGGGCGGGCGCAACGGCCTGTGGCTGAGCCGCAAGCTCAAGCGGCTCGCACGGCCACCGGCAGTCGTGATCTACTCGGCGTACACGGATGGCGTGCTTGCAGCGGCGGCTGTCGCCGCCGAGGCGGATGCGATCGTCAGCAAGGGCAAGCTGGGAATCGAGTTGTGTGACGCGATCCGTCGGGTCGCTTCGGGGCACCGGGACCTGCCTGCCGTACCGCCGCGGTTGGCGGATGTCCTTCGCCGCCGCCTGGACCACGAGCAGCAGGCGATTTTCGGGATGCTGCTGGCGGGGATTCGGCCGGCCGAGATCGCCACCACCCTGGGACTTTCATCGGCCGGTCTCGAATCGCGGCTGTGGGCAATGCTGCGCCGCCTCGAGACCCTCCCAACCGCCAGTTCGCCGTGACCGTGATCGCTGACCAGGAGGGCAGGAGCAAGGAGGCGGCCGTGGGCGACCCACATAGGCCGTCCGACGGGCCGCATCGTCGCTATCTCCCGCTGCTCTACCGGGCGGCAGGCATCAACGCGCTCTTGGTGCTCGCGGCCGTGGCAGTAACAATCGCCGTGCTTGCGCCGGGGAGGGTGTCTTCGCTCGCGTTAGACGAAGAGGTCCTCGTGCTGGTGCTCGCGGTCATCCTGGTCGCCATCGCGAATGTCTACCTGCTGCGAAGGGTGGTCGGCCCGGTTCAGGCCCTCACCGCGTTAACCCGGCAGGTGGACTTCGCAAATCTGGGTCAACGTATGCCCGGCGCCGAACAGAGCTCGGAGGCCGGTGAGCTGGCGCTGACGTTCAATGAGATGCTCTCGCGCCTGGAATCAGAGCGCCGTGACTCCGCCGGCCGCGTATTGCGGGCTCAGGAGAGCGAGCGGCTGCGGATCGCTCAGGAGCTACATGACCAAGTGGGCCAGGAGCTGACCGTGGTGCTTCTCGGTCTGGAGCGGATCTCCTGGCAGGCGCCGCCAACGCTGTGCGATGACGTGACCACGGTCCGCAACGCGGTGCGAAAGAGCCTCGACGATGTGCGCCGGATCGCGATTGAACTCCGACCCGAAGCGCTCGACGACCTCGGGCTGGCCAGTGCCCTGGCCGTGCTGGCGGAGCGCTTTTCCGAGCGACTCGGAGTGGACATCTCCGACCGCATCTCCCCCGATCTTCCCGCGTTGCCTGACGAAACAGAGCTGGTGGTCTATCGCGTGGCTCAGGAAGCACTGACTAACGTCGCGCGGCACTCCGCGAGCAGCCGCGCGGATTTGACCGTTGAGCACGCCCGCGGGCGGTTGACATTGACCGTTCGCGATTACGGTCTCGGGCTCCCTCGACACGTCACCGGCGGCAGTGGGGTCCGGGGGATGCGCGAGCGTGCGACATTGATCGGCGCGACCATCGAGATCGGCAACCGCCACCCGGGGCCTGGGTGTGAGGTTCGTCTCGAGGTTCCCCTCCGGGCGTGAAGCCCTTCCCTCTCACTGCCGCCGCGCTGATTGCGGGCGCGCTCGCGCTTCGATGGAAGCGAGTGCCGGGCGCCGTGCGGGCGCTGGGCGGGGCGCTGGTGCTCGCACTGATCGTCTGGGGCAGCGGTGTCGTCCATCTTCCGCGCCTCGAGGACATCGCCCGCGATATCGGCGCCGTGCTGGGCCCCTATACCTACGTCGTGGTCGGCGCGATGGCTCTGCTGGAAACGGCGGCGGGCACCGGCCTAGTGGCTCCCGGGGAGGCGGCCGTCGTGATCGGAGGAGTGACCGCGGGCCAAGGACACACCGATCTGCTCGTGCTGATCGGAGTCGTATGGGCCTGCGCCTTCACCGGGGACCTGACCTCCTACGCGCTTGGGCGGCGACTCGGCCGCACGTTTCTGCTGCGACACGGGCACCTGATCAAGCTCACGCCGGCCCGCTTCGAGCAGGTGGAGAAGTTTCTCGAGCGCCATGGGGGCAAGACCATCATCGTGGGCCGCTTCATCGGGCCCGTGCGAGCGCTTGCTCCCTTCGTCGCCGGCTCCTCGAGGATGCCGGCGCGCCGCTTTCTGCCGGCAACGTGTGTCGCAGCAGGAATTTGGTCGGCAGCGTTCTCGATCCTCGGCTACCTCTTCTGGCAATCGTTCGCCAAGGCCACTGAGATCGCCCGTCAAGGTACGTTCGTCTTGGCCGCGTCGATCGTGGCGATCTTCGTCGTCGTGTCTGCCTACCGAATGCTTCGCACTCGCGACAGTCGCGCACGGCTACGAGACGTTCTGCGACGCCGGGGTCGGCGGTCGCAGTCTCGCAGCGCTCACGAGCGAGCAGAGATGGGTGCCAGGCCCCATGGGCAATCGAGGCCGCAGCCAGTTGGATCTTCCCAACCGCATTGAGCGGTTCCCATTGACACCACGGCAAAGGAGCACCAAGTGACCGGGACAGCAACCCACCGACTCCAAGACGAATTCACCGGCGAGCTCGTGCGGCCGTCAGAGCCCGAATACGACTCCTTGCGACGGGTCTTCAATGGCATGATCGATCGCCGCCCCGCCGTGATCGCGCGCTGCGGGGGCCCAGCAGACGTGGGTGTCGCGGTCAACCATGCACGTGAGCACGGTATGCCGATCTCGGTCCACGGCGGGGGTCACGGCGTCGGTGGCCACGCCGTATGCGACGAAGGAGTGATGGTCGACCTGCGGCCCATGAAGAAGATCGATATCGACGCCGACCGCCGGATCGCGCGGGCTCAGGGCGGACTCACGTGGGGCGACTTCGATGCAGCCACCCAGGAGCACGGCCTTGCGGTCACCGGCGGGCGGATGTCGACGACTGGGGTCGGCGGTTTCACGCTTGGCTCAGGATCGGGCTGGCTCGAGCGTAAGTACGGACTCGCCGCCGACAACCTCGTTTCGGCGCAGGTGGTACTCGGCGACGGCAGCGTCGTGACGGCATCAGAGCACGAAAATCCGGATCTGTTCTGGGGTCTGCGCGGGGGCGGCGGGAACTTCGGCGTGGTGACCGAGTTCGAGTTCCGGCTGCACCCCGTCGGGCCAGTCCTGCTAGGTGGCATGCTGGCGCACCCGGGCCAGCGCGCGCCCGAGGTGCTGCGCTTCTTCCGCGATTTCATGGCCGAAGCGCCCGACGAAGTAGGCGCCGCCGCTGCACTGATCACGGCGCCGAATGCGCCGTTCGTCCCCGAGCCGGCACGTGGAAAGCCTGCCGTCGGGATCATCGCCTGCTACGTCGGCGAACCCCAGGAGGGTGAACGCGCCCTCGCGCCGTTGCGCGAGTTTGGTCCCCCTGTGGTCGACCTCGTGCAGCCGATGCCGTATACGGCCGTGCAGCGGCTGATCGATCCGAGTGCGCCTGCAGGCATGCAGAACTACTGGGGAGGCGACTTCTTGAGCGAGCTCTCCGATGATGCGATCGCGGTGTTCTGCTCGGCGGCGGCGAGCGTTCCCTCGCCGCTCAGCCAGATTTTGATCGTTCCGGGAGGCGGTCAGATAGCGCGCGTGGCCGAGAACGCAATGGCAATCGGTCAGCGCCACGCGCCGTGGAACACGCATCTGATCGGCATGTGGTCGGATCCCGCCGAGACCAAACTCAACGTCGATTGGGTGCGCGAATTGAGGGCCGAGTCAGCCCCCTACACGACCGGGCGGGCGTTCCTCAACTTCCTCGGCGAGGAAGGCGACCTGCGGGTCCGGCGTGCTCTTGGGGACGACAAATACGAGCGGCTTCAGCGCATCAAGGACAGGTACGACCCCGAGAACGTCTTCAGGCTGAATCAGAACATCGCGCCCAGCCCTTCCGCCAACGGCTACTGGCGCAGTCCTGAAAGGCTGCGGCGTTAGCGTCGCCCCTCAGGGCACCATGTACCCGCTCAGATGCGCCTCGAGGGCCCGTAGCCCGGCGGCGTCGGCGGGCGTCGCGCGGTAGCCGACGTATCCATCTGGTCGGATGAGCAGGGCACTAGAAGGCGCGTGATCGTCCACGCGAGTCACGTCCACCAGCCCGGTCCAGCGGTCGCGTAGTCGCGCCGCTCCGCTCTCGTCGGCGTCTCCGTACAACAGCACGTGATGCTTTGTGCCCGTGAGCGTGTCGCCATCGGGGTAGCGGGTTCCGGTCGCCGGATGCGCAGGCGGCCGGGCTCCGTCTGCAACGTACTCGCCCACGAGTGCGCTTTGGGCATAGGAGACGTCGAGCATGCAGCGCGATCGAAGCATGGCGGCGGTCTCATCCGGCGGCGGCGGAGGGGTGCTTATCCCCGAACGCGCGGACTCGACGGCCCCGTGCGCCAGCGCGTGCAACTGGTCGGAGACCTCGAGGACGTGCCGGTCGGCGGAGAGCCGCTCGACCTCGAAGCTCTCGATCAGTCCCGGTGCGGCGTGGCCATGCACCGCGAGCGCCAGCTTCCAGCCGAGGTTGCACGCGTCGTGCAGGCCGGAATTCATCCCCTCGCCGCCAAAGGGGCTCGACAGGTGGCCGGCATCTCCGAGCAGGAACCGCCGCTCGCCGGCCAGCCTCGGAGCAATCCTGCGGTGCATCCGAAACAGTGAGGCCCAGGCGACCTCCTCAAGTGCGACTCTGGTCCCGAGCCGCTGCTGCATCGAAGCCGCCACCGTCCCGTGCGACATGGCCTCACGCAGGCCCTCGACCTCGGCGTCGGCGAGGTCGCCGATGAACGTGAGCCAGCGGTCCTCTGGCAGTGGTGCGAGAAGCACGTACCCCTGAGCGGTCGCAACGATCGCCGCGCCGTCTCGCGGCGGGCCCTCGCCAATCCTCACGTCTGCGACCAGCGCTGTTCCCGGATAGGTGCTGCCGGTGAGCTCCTGCACCAACGAGGCACGAGTGAGGCTGTGCGCCCCGCCGGCACCGATCACCCATCCCGCCTCGACCTGCTCTGTCCTGCCGTCCGCGTATTCGAGCCCCACCAGCAGGCCGTCGCCTCTGGACTCAATCGACGAGGCGGCAACCCCGCGATGCACGGTGACGCCAAGGTCGTTCAACCGATCCGAGAGGACTTGCTCGGTACGCCACTGCGGCAGGCTGCACTGAAACTCCCATCTACAGCCTGTGCCCGCGAAGTCCGTCTCGCTGATCACGTCAAGGTTCGCGTCCATGAGGCGCACAAATCGAATGTGCTCCGAGGCGGCGAGGATCCCGTTGGCGAGGCCGGCGCGTGCGAGCAGTTCGAGCGTTCCGGGCTGGATAGAAGTCGCGCGGGCTTGACGATGCGGCTCGGGCTCGCGCTCGACCACCCGCGCCCGCACGCCATGGCGTGCGAGTTCGATCGCCGAGAACAATCCAGACGGTCCAGCGCCGACGACAAGGACGTCCACGGTCATGCGGGCGTGTTGAAATTCGCGTGGCCGACTAACTGCCATCCATGCGCGCCCCGGACAAACACGGACAGCCGCGGCGCGAATCCGGACCTGAACTTTTTGCCATGAATGATCTCTTTGGCGGCCGATTGATAGGTCACGACGATCGTCTTGCGCGTGGAGGTGGTGCGGAAATCTCGCAATCTGTAGCTGATCAAGTCGGGAAGCTGGTGCAGGTACTGCTGCTTGGTCGCGCGTGAGCCGTCGGCTCGCTGGATTTGCAGCGCGGGCGACAGAAACCTACGCAGGGCGGCGCGATCGTGGCGCTTGAGCTCGGAAAAAAAGCGGTTGACCAGGCGACGGCCGAGCCCACCTGAGCTGGCGGCGGATCCTTGGTTCGCGGCAAGGGAGACGGCCGTCGCGCTGAGAGCGGCGACCGCGACGACGACTGCAAGCCCTACCCGATGGAATTTACGAAGCATTCAGCTGGCTCCTCCAGACGGTTGGGTTGACTTCAGGTGATCGTGTCGAAGTCGTCCGTGCGTCGCAAGGGATCTGTTTCGACGGCTGGGAGACGGTACGGTGGCAGCGATGGCTCGCGTGGCCCATCTCGATGAGCTGGAGGCGATTCACGTCGCCGGCGTCAACTGGCTGCCGGTGCGACGCGCGCTTGGGGTCACCGGATTCGGTGTCAACGCGTACACCGCCGATCGCGGTGAGCGCTTGATCGAGGAGCACGCGGAGAGTGGTGGGGGCTCCGGACGGCACGAGGAGCTCTATGTGGTTCTCAGCGGACACGCCACCTTCAACGTGGACGCCACGGAGTTCGATGCACCATCCGGAACGCTTGTGTTCGTCCCCGAGGCCACGTCGCAGCGCGGCGCGACTGCGGTAGCCGACGGGACGACAGCCCTTGTCGTGGGCGGCCGAGCGGGAACGATCCAGCCGTCGCCCTGGGAGTACTACTTCGCCGCCCTCCCGGCCGCCGAAGCCGGCGACCCAGCCGAGGCGTACAAGATCGCGGCAGCGGGCCTGACGACTCATCCGGATCACCCATCGCTGCATTACAACCTGGCCTGTTTTGCGTCGCGGATGGGCGACACCGACCGCGCGCTCGACCACCTCTCGAAAGCATTCGCGGGCGACCCGCTCACGCGCGAGTGGGCCCGGACCGACTCCGACCTGGACGCGGTCCGCGCCGACCCACGCTGGCCACGGTAGACACGCTGGGCCGCCAGCACTATTTCGTCTCGGCACGCATGATGCGCTCGGTCTCTTCCCACAGCCGCTCGGCGAGATCTATATCGCGTGTTGGCGACCCGGTTGTCATCTCCTTGCGGCGCTTTTATAGGCGCGCTGACCGCTGAATCGACGGTCGGTCGGGTTTCTCCGATCGCCACCGGCCGAGCTTAGTAGCGACGCTGTCACGTCATCGGCTTTCAGGAAGTGCCCGCTCCTGAAACCGCCAGCCGATCGCCTCTCAGGTCTGGATAGCGGTGGCGTTCGGATATGTCGTGGATGTAACTCGCGATCACTCCGTCAAGGATCAGCTGGGCACTCGGCCGACCATTTGGTTCCGTCTTGGCTGAACCATTGACGTTTGCCGCGGGTCGGTTTGGGATGGGACGGTTGATCGTGTTCATGCTGCTTCCTTTATCTCGGAATCGTTGAGCGTGCTGACCTCGCTGCGTGCCGCGGGTGTCGTCGCCACCCTCAGGGACGAGCGCGCGTCGCGGCGCGGCAGGAGGACGAACGCGAGGACTATTGCTGCGGCGATCGCCGCCGCGCCTGCGATGAACGCGACGTGGTAACCGCCGATGAGCGAGCCGATGAGGCCGTGGTGGGTGATGACGAGTGCCCTGGTGTGGTTGGCGGCGACGGTGCTGAGCGCGGCCAGTCCCAGCGCACCGCCGATCTGTTGTGAGACGTTGGTTATCCCGGACCCGAGCCCCGCATCGGCGGCAGGAACGTCCGCCATGGCGATCGTAAGCAAGGGCATGAACGCGCTGCCGATGCCCAGGCCGATCGCAAAGCAAGCGAGGAAGATCGTCGGGAAGTAAGTCGTGTGAGGCCCGGCGGAGCCGAACAGAAGCAGGCCGACGATCGCAATGGCCATACCCACCGTAAGCACGGGAAGGGATCCGAATCGCCTGACCAACCGGGCGGTGATGCCCTGGGAAAGGACCGCCACGGTGATCGTCCACGGCAAGAAGGCGACGCCTGTCTGAAGGGCGCTGTAGTGGCGGACGTGTTCGAGGTACAGCGTGCCGAGGAAGAACGTGGAGTACATGCCGGTCACGAGGAAGCCTCTGACTAGGCTGGCGTTGATGAGACCGCGCAACCGCAGGATCCGCAGCGGCATGATTGGGTTATCGATGCGAGTCTCGAGCACGATGAATGCCGCCAGGAGGGCCGCTGCCAGACCCCCAAAGCCGAGGACCAGCAATGAGGTCCAGCCGTGGGTCGTCGTCTCGACGATCGCGTAGATGGCGCTCATCAGCGAGGCGGTGACGAGCAGCGAGCCGATCCAGTCGACAGCTTGCGGGGGCGCCAGACCGCCATCACTTCGAATGAGTGTCTGACCGAGGGCGAACGCCGCTGCGCCGATCGGAAGGTTGACGAAGAAGACCCAGTGCCAGCTGAGAGCCTCGGTGAGTATGCCGCCGGCGAGGAGTCCGAGCGAGCCGCCGGCAACCGAGACGAAGACGTAGGCACTCATCGCCCGTGCCCGTTCGCCAGCCTCGGGGAATTCCGTGATGATGATCGCGAGGATCACCGACGCCTGAGCCGCGGCGCCGATGCCCTGTAGAAAGCGCGCCGCGATTAGCACTCCCTGCGTGGGTGCGATGCCACACAAAAGGGAGGCGGCCGTGAAGATCGTCAGGCCGGCCAGGAACACGCGCTTGCGTCCGACGAGGTCGCCGAGCCTTCCGGCCAGGAGTAGCAAGCTGCCAAAGCTGACCAGGAACGCATTGATCACCCAGCTGAGATCGGCCTGGCTGAAGTGAAGGTCGTGCTGGATGGAAGGCAGCGCGACGTTCACGATCGTCACGTCGAGGACGATCATCAGCTGAGCCAGACATACGACGAAAAGAGTCGTCCAGCGCCGTCGATCGGCTGTGGGGGAGGGGACGGATATGAGCTTCATGCGGTTCCCAACTTGTCGAGGTGCAGATCCTGAGCTAAACTGGAGGCCGCCTCCGAAATATCCGGAGGCAGCCTCCGGAACTATACGGAGGCGCCCTCCACTTGTCAAGGCACTCGGCATGAGCACGACAGAAACGTCAACTGAGACCCTGTTGGAGCGGCCCAAGCGCGCAGATGCGCGCCGTAACTACGAGAAGGTGCTGACCGCCGCGCGCGAGGCGTTTGCCGAGGGCGAGGAATCGACCGCGCTGGAGGAGATCGCGCGCCGCGCGGGCGTGGGGATCGGAACCCTGTACCGCAACTTCCCGAACCGGCAGGCACTGCTGGAGGCCCTCTACTTGAACGAGGTCGAGGAGGTATGTCACTCCGCGGCGCAGCTTGGCGACGACGAGGACCCGTGGGAGGCCCTCAGCGGCTGGTTTGAGCGCTTGATCGCTTACTTCGCCACCAAGCGGGCATTGGCCAACGAGCTACTCAACTACCTCGACCTCGATGCCCCGCTCTTTCAGAGTTGCCGCGCCTCGCTCTACGCAGCCGGTGAGCCGCTCCTGGAGCGCGCCCAGGAAGCGGGCGCGGTCCGGTCGGACGTCGAGTTCTCGCAGGTCATGCAGATGATGATGGGGATCACCAAGGTCCCGGCCAGCGACCCCGGCCAGACGGCGCACATCCTCCGCATCGCGTTGGACGGCCTTCGCTACCGGCCGTAGGCGCAGGTAGGCCTAGACCAGGGCCGCGTTCCCATTTGCCCGCCGCCGGAGCGGCGAGAATGAGCAACCGTGACTGACCCGACGAGCTCGCTCCAAGGCCCGGCGCTCGAGCTCCGAGGACTCAGAGGTGTCTTTCTCAACCAGCGAGACGGTCCATTGACGGCTTTGCTGTTGGCGCTGACCGTTGTCGCGGGGATCCTGGATTCAACGAGCATCCTGCGATTGGGCGGCGTGTTCGTCGCGACAATGACCGGTAACTTGGTTTTCCTCGGCCTGGCCGCCGCCGGCGCGAAAGGGTTTGCCGTGGGCATATACGCGCTGGCGATTGGCGGGTTCCTGATCGGTGTGCCGATCGGCGGTTGGGCCTGCCGCGTATCTCGGTCGCATCGTGGCCGGGCGTTGCGAAATGTGCTGGCAGTCAAGCTATGCCTCGCCGGCGCGGTGACTCTGATCGTCGTTGTGACCGGGGCGCACTTGACCAGAGGCGTCCGCGACCTAGCAGTCGTGCTGCTAGCGATGTCGATGGGGGCTCAGCTTGCCGTCATCCGATATCTGAAGGTTCCTGACTTGCTCACGGTGGTGATGACCTTGACCATCACCGGTGCGCTCACTGAGCGGACGAGCGGCTGGAGCGACCCGACATTGATACGGCGTGGGCTCGCCGTGTTCTCCTTCGCCATCGGCGTCCTCGCTGGGGGCCTGCTCGTCCTCAACGTGGGGCTCGCGGCAGCGATGGGACTGGGACTGTGCATCCTCGTCGTGGTGGCTGTCGGCGCCCACCGCGCCGCGCACAGTGTCGTTGGTTGGTGCCGGCCGCCATCGGCTTGACGGCCGCCGCCATAGGCTTAGCACAATGAGCCACGGCACGCACGATTTCGAGGACGACCCACGCAATGAGCGCATCCTGATCTGGGTCAACGGCGAGCTGGTGCCGCGTGAACGGGCAATGGTGTCGGTGTTCGACGCGGGCTTCGTGCTCGGCGACGGCGTGTGGGAGGGGTTACGAGTGTCGGGCGGCCATCCCGTCTTCTTGGAGCGACATCTGGACCGCCTCTTCGAGGGCGCTAAGGCCATCATGCTCGAGATTGGTCGCGGCCGCGGCGAGCTAACCGAGGCGATCTATTCGACCCTCAGCGCCAATGACATGACCGATGGCGTGCACGTGCGGCTGATGGTCACGCGCGGCATAAAGCGAACCCCCTACCAGGATCCGCGTGTCACCGTCGGCCCTGCCACCGTCGTGATCATTGCCGAGCACAAGGAGCCGTTGCCGGTGACGGTCACCGAAGGGATTGTGCTGTTCACCACACACGTGCGGCGCGCCGCGCCGGACACACTGGACCCCAAGCTCAATGCGCACTCGAAGTTGAACGACATCACCGCTTGCATCCAGGCCTACACAGCAGGCGCGGATGAGGCGCTGATGCTCGATCCCCACGGGTTCGTGGCGACGTGCAACTCGACGAACTTCTTCATCGTCAGGGGCGCGGACGAAGAACCGGAGATCCTGACATCGGACGGGCGTTATTGCCTCCATGGCATCACCCGCGCCAACGTGCTTGAGATCTGCCATGCCAACGGCATCCTTGCGCGGGAGACCACATTCAGCCTCACCGACGTGTACTCGGCCCGAGAAGCCTTCGTCACGGGTACGTTCGCCGGGGTCGTTCCGGTCCGGTCCGTCGACGGCCGCACGATCGGTGATCGTCCCCGCGGGGCGACGGTCGAGCGGCTTCAGGCGCTGTACCGCGAGCTGATCGACGCCGACGTGGCATCGCGCGTCACGCAATGAGCGATGTCGTCCGCGTGGCCATGTGGTCCGGCCCGCGAAACATCTCCACGGCGATGATGCGCGCATTCGAAAACCGTCCCGACACAGTCGTCGTGGACGAGCCCTTATACGCGGCATATCTGGCCCGGACCGGTATCGATCACCCGGCACGCGACGCGGTCATCGCGTCCCAGCCAACCGACGTTGCGGCCGCCGTCGCCGAGCTCTGCGCTCCGCTGGCCCCCGGGCGCCACGTCCACTATGCCAAGCACATGGCGCACCACGTCTCACGCGACATGGACTTGAGCTGGACATTGGGCTTTCGCAACGTGTTGCTGATCCGGGACCCGGACGAAGTCGTCGCTTCGTACGTCCGCGCCCGCGAGACCTGCGAGCCGGAGGACATCGGGCTGCCCCAGCAGGCGTGGCTGGTGGAGCTATGGGACGAGCACCAGGCGGAGGTCCCTGTCCTCGATGCGGGCGATTTCCTGCGCTCCCCGGAGGCACACCTGCGCTGGCTGTGCGACTGGCTCGGCATCCCGTTCACCCACCGGATGCTGTCCTGGCCGCCCGGTCCGCGCGCTTCAGACGGCGTGTGGGCACCACATTGGTACGGATCCGTCTGGTCCTCCACGGGGTTTGAGCCCTGGCACCCCCGCGAGACGACTCTGTCGAAACGCGACGCCGTTGTGGCTGACGCGTGCCGCCCGATGTACGCCGCACTCCACGAGCGACGCGTGCGGGTCTGAGGGACCCGTGGGGCGGAGCGGCCGTCATCCGGTGCTGGGGCCGCACGCGTACTCGATCGGCCATCATTGCCCCTCGCACACATCGCGTTTCCCATGTCCCTAACCTCAGCCCCGCCACGCACCCCGGATCTGAGCGGTCGCGCCCTGAACGACCGCTATGAGCTCCATGCGCTGATCGGTGAGGGAGCATTCGGACGGGTCTATCGCGGACGGGATAGGCGACTGGCGCGACCCGTGGCGGTGAAGGTGATCAAGCCGTGGTGGACCGAGCAACCGGACTGGGTCCAGCGCTTTGAGCGCGAGGCCCAGCTCATGGCGAGCGTGAGCGACCCCGGCATCGTGCAGATCTTTGACGTCGGTTACGCCGACGAAGGGCTCTACTACGTCGCGGAGCTCGTCGAGGGTGAGAGCCTCGCGACTCGGTTGCGTCGCGGCCCACTTGCGCCGTGGGAGGCCCGCGACGTGGCACAACAGCTATGTCGCGCGCTTGCGCCGGCGCATGCTCGGCGAGTGGTGCACCGTGACATCAAGCCGGCAAACATCCTGATCGCGTCGAGCGGACGGGTCAAAGTGGCCGACTTCGGCGTCGCCAGGCTTCTCGGCGGCAATGACAACCTCGCCGCCACGGTGGTCGGAACACCGTCTTATATGGCGCCCGAGCAGGCTCGCGGCCGAGGCGTCACGCCGGCGACGGATGTCTACAGCATCGGGGTCGTTCTGTACGAGATGTTGGCCGGCCGTCCGCCCTTCACCGGCGCGTCCGCGGTGGATCTTGCTCTGTGCCATCTGCAGGATCCGCTCCCACCTCTGCCACCAGGCATCCCGGACGCACTCGGCGCGATCGTCGAGCGTGCCCTTGCCAAGGACCCGGATCACCGGTATCGCAACGGCGGCGAGATGGCGGAAGCCCTCGCCCGCACTCGGAGATCGCTTCCGACCCCGTCGGCATCGGCAGGGGCAGCACGATCTCCAGGCGCAGATAGCGAAGGTGCTCCCGGTGGCCCTGCCGGGGGTGCTCCCGGTGGCCCTGCCGGGGGTGCTCGACGTGGCCCTGCGGGAGGTGCTCCCGGTGGCCCTGGCGGGGGTGCTCCCGGTGGCCCTGCGGGAGGTGCTCCACGCGGCCCCGCGGGAACCCTGATCGCCCCTTGGGTGTCCTCGGCAAACAAAACGACACCGGCCCGCCGGCGGGGGGCAACGGCTGTGTTCATGGCCGCGGCGGTGTTGCTGCTGGGGCTTGTCTTGGGAGCGCTCCTGATCGGCAGCGCCCGGCAGGTCCGGGTGCCCGACGTACGTGGGCTGACGCGCGCTGAGATCGGTGCGCGTTTGCGGCGCGTGCACCTTCGGGTGGGCTTGCGCAGTCGTTACAGCACCAAGCGGGCGAACACGGCGTTTGAGCAGAGTCCCGCTCCGGGCTCCCGCGTGAGCGAAGGGTCGCGCGTGGTCGCCGTGGTGAGCTCAGGGCCGCCGCCGGTGGCCGTCCCTCGCATCGTCGGCTTCTCATCGGGCGACGCCCGCAGCAGTCTCGGGCAGGTCGGTCTTCGCGCAATCGTCCACGACGTACCTGCGCCCGGCGTCACCGCAGGCACGGTGACGGGGCAGACTCCTTCGGCGGGCGTAAAACTGCGGCCCGGCGCGACCGTTTCGCTCTCGGTCGCGGAGACGCCTCGTTGGCGCACCACCTATACGTTCACCAATCGGATCGGACGAGCATCCGCTCCATTTCGGATTCGCGGCACTCACTGGCGGATCGTCTACCGGATGTCCTATGACGGTGTGTGCACGTTCATCTTCTTCTGTAGCGGCCCAACCGCCCACGTCACGAGCGCCGACGGAGCGACCTCGCTGGGTACGTTTAGCCTCAACTCGGGCAGCGATCAGCTTCACAGCTTCGACTCCGGGCCCGGCATCTATCAGATCTCGATCAACCCGGGTGACGACTCCGCGAACTGGTCAGTCCAGGTCGAGGACTATTACTGAGAGCCCAGATGTTGAACGCCGCCGAGCAGTTGGAGTAGTTTCTCTCCCACAGTCCCGAGGACAAAGGGGTTCAGGTGGCGCAAGAGCTGGAGATCCGAAACACCAACGACCGGGTGAAACTACGCAGTCCGTGGGCGGCTGCCCTGCTCCCGATCATCACACTAGGCGTCTACCACGTGGTCTGGTGGTATCGCATCAACCGCGAACTGCGTGACTTCGGCCAGGCGAGGGGCTATGACCTCGGGCAGAATCCGACCAATTCATTGCTCGCCCTCTTTCCGGGCGGGTTGATCCTCGTGCCCGCGCTGATCACATACTGGCGCGGCGGTGAGCGGCTCCAGGGGGCAGCGCGCCTCGCTGGGAAGGAGCCAATCAACGGACTGATCTCGGTCGTCTTGTTCTTCGTAATTTCGCCCGCGCTTTGGTGGTACATGCAGGATTCGCTAAATGGAATCTGGCGCTCAGAAGCCACTCCGCTACCCGGAGAAGCTGCTCCTGCGGAGCTGGGGGATCGAATGCCGCCTCGCCTTGACGAGAGCGACGCCCTCGCAGGGCCAGATCAAATGGCACCTAGCCCTCAGGACCCGAGTAACCCAACAGGGCAGTAACCGCCCGCCCAGCCCGTCGCGCCAGCCGGCGCAACAGCGACCGCGGGGGGCACCGGCGAGGGCTAAAGATGGGTGCCGGCACCCATGGAACAGGCACGCCCGTCTGCCTAACGTCGGCTGGAATCCTGCGCGAACCGGGAAGTTGGACCCGGCGCAGGCCAGCCCCAGTCATCTCCCATGACCGCAACTACTCAGTTCGCCGCATCGGCCCCACACTACGACCGCTTCATGGGTCGTTACGCCCTCACGCTGGCTCCTGCCCTCGCCGACGTCGCCGGAGTCACGCCCGGGCTGCGGGTTTTGGATGTGGGCTGCGGGCCGGGCGGCCTCACCAGCGAGCTGTGCCGGAGGACCGGTGCAAAAAACGTCTCCGCGATCGACCCCGCGCCCCAGTTCGTGGCGGCCTGCCGCGATCGCCATCCCGGGGCCGACGTCCGAGAGGGTGTAGCCGAACAGCTGCCTTGGGGAGATACCGAGTTCGACGTAACAGTCTCCTCCCTCGTCGTCGGGTTCATGCGCGATCCGGACCGAGGGATTCGCGAGATGGCACGCGTCACCCGGCCCGGCGGTACGGTCGCTGCCTGCATGTGGGACATCGCGGGAGGGGGCATGGTCATGTTGACCGTGTTTTGGAAGGCCGTGCGCCAACTCGAACCCGGCGTGACCGGTGAGCGGCAGTTGCCGGGTACTGCGGAAGGAGATCTGGTCGCCCGGTTCAATCGCGCCGGTCTGGAGCGAATCGCCGGCAGCGCGCTGATGGCGCGCGCGGACTACGCCGGGTTCGACGATTTCTGGGAGCCGTTTACCCTCGCCGTGGGACCAGCCGGGCACTACCTGGCCTCCCTACCCGCTGACAAGCGGGAACGGGTGCGGGAGGCGTGTCGGGCGGAGCTGCCCGACGGCACCTTCTCGCTCGACGCGCTCGCATGGTGCGCGCGCGGGACCGTCGCTGCACGGTAGGCGTTTCGCTAGGCTGGACTGCGAACCGAGAGAACTGGCGCGAAAGTGGGGTAGTGGGGAATGCGCAGGCATTTGATCGCGCTGTGCGCTGGCGCAGCACTGATGGCCGTGAGCGGCGTGGGCGCTCAAACGGCCGCGGCCGCCGGCTCGGGTGGCGTACCGGCGCCCGGCACCGGAGTGCTGGCGAAGCCGGCCTTAGGCACGCCGAATTTCAGCGTGAACGACCCGACCGAGCAGGTTCGTCAGCTGGCCGAGTGCGGCACCACGATGTATGCGGTGGGGTCGTTTTCCAAGATCTATCAAGGCAGCTCCACGTTCGCACGTCAGAACGTGTTCAGCTTCAGCGCCACCGCTCCGTTCACGATGACGTCGTGGGCCCCGAACGTCAACGGCATCGTCAACTCAATTGCGTTCAATAGCGACTGCTCGGATGCCTACATCGGCGGCCAGTTCACGTCGGTCAATGGCACGGCAGTCAAGAACATCGCCGAGATCAGCACGAGCACCGGCAACGTTGTCCAGTCGTTCGCTCACAACGCCTCAGCGCAGGTGGAGACGCTTCAGGCGGTGAACAGTCCGGCGAACGGTCCTCATCTTCTCGTCGGCGGCTATTACAAGACGATCAACGGCAGCTCGGCCACCCCCGGGGCCCCCACGTACGACCCGTACATGACCAGCCTGGACCCGGCGACCGGCACCGACGACCAGTTCGTGCATCTGAATATCAGCGGTCACTATCAATACTCAGGGGTGTCCTCCAATTCGACGCGCATCTACAACCAGGCACTGAGCAACGGGGGCACCCTCGACCTGGTGATGGGCGACTTCACGTCGGTCGGCGGAAAGAGCCGCCAGCAGATTTTCGAGCTCAACGTTGGCGGCTCGTCCGCGACAGTGACGGGCTGGACGTCGTCCGAGTTCAACGGCCACTGCGCAACCACTGAGCCGTTCTACGTCCAGGCGGCATCCTGGTCGCCGGGCGACTCCAACATCTATATCGCGACTACGGGCCGTCAACCCCCAGGCACGAAGCTTCCCGGTGGGCTCTGCGACGCCGCAGTGGCTTTTCCGGCGAGTCCCCAGGCGGTTAGTCACACGTGGATCAACTACACGGGCTGCGATTCGCTCTTTAGCACCGCGGCCGACGACAGCGCGCATAACGGCAGCACGGCCTACTTCGCCGGCCACGAGCGCTGGTCGATGAACCCAAACGGCTGCAACGGCCAGGGCGCCGGCGCGTACACCGCCAGCGGATTGGAGGGGCTCCAGCCCTCCACCGGCGCGCTGTACGTGAACCCGAAGAACAAGGCCTCCGCGTACTACGAGCGTTCCCGAGGACTAGGCGCCGACGACATGCTGGTCACGAGCGCCGGCCTTTGGATCGCCAGCGACAACCTCGGTAACAGCCAGACCTGCGGCAACACGTCCGGGCTATCTGGCATCTGTTTCTTGCCGTACGGCAGCTGACATCACCGGCGACGGAGCGCTCTGTGTATCGGGAGCCGGCGCTGATCCAGAACGCAGGCGGGTGACCGCGAGGCCGCCGAGGATCGCGGCGCCGGCGAACACCAGCAGCGGCAGTCTGATTGCGGCGGCGGCGAGGCTACCGCCGATGAGCCCGGACACCGACTCCGCGCCGACTTGCATTGACTGGTTGTTGCCCATGACGCGTCCTTGCTCGTTGTCGTCCGCCGTCAGCGACAGCATCGTCGCGCACGAGGGAAGGCAGACCGCGAGCGCCAGCGCCGTCGATCCAAGCGTGAACCACAACGAGGCCTGCGAGCTCGGAAGCACAATCACCGCCATCAGCACTCCTGTGGCCAGCGCGCTGACGATGACGAGCTTTCGCGGCATCAGCCGCTTTGAGAGCGCCCCCACCAGCCACACGTTGGCGACCACGATCGGCACGGCCACCC
>DASRHQ010000010.1:0-70892 GCA_035650455.1 Solirubrobacteraceae bacterium | reverse complement strand
CGACCGAGGTGATGCCAGCCGAATTGCCCCCACCAGCGAGAAGATAGGCAAGAAGATGCCAAGCATCGCCAGCATCCGCTTCCCCTTCGCGATCGACAGGGCAGCCAGAAGTATGTCGATCACAATGCCGATGACCAGGGTCTCGATCGACGCGGTCCGGTTGGGAAGATCCAGGGGGGCGATTCCAAGCAGGATCAGGCCACCCAGCACCGACACGACGATCACGGCGGTGAATGAGGAGCGGCCCTCCTCTGCCCAGTAGACGTCACGCAGGTGGATCCAAAGTGCGAACTCGTCCATGGTGAATCCCGCGCCGACTCCGAACGCGGCCGCCAGCAACTCGCGTCCCGGGCTGCCCAGATCCGTGACGAAGCCTAGAAAGCCAGAGACAAGCATGAGAAAGATCCCCCACACCAGATGGTGTAGGTGAAGCCCACCCTCGGTTACCACGCTGCCTGGCCACCACGGCACCCTGGGACTCCGGATCAGGCGTGCGCTCGTGCGGATGAACAGGAACGAGAGCAGGAACGTCCCGAGCAGCACAAAGCCTGCGCGCTGCGTCTCGAGGTCGAGAAAGTGAGCAGGAAACTGGAAGTTGAGCGTTAGGCTCAGGCCCGCGATTACAAGTGGCACTGACCTCCCCTTACGACGAAATCCCTACGGGCGCGGGGTTTTCGCGCTTGAGCATTCGATTTCTGCGGCCTTCTGAACAACCTTGTTGGGTTGACAGAAAACCACAGAAAGAGGCGGCTGAGCGCTTTCGGAGTTTTTACCCTCCGCCTTGGAAAGCCTTTGGAAGGGCCCTGGCTCGTGCCCTTTCTCTCGGTGTTCAGCTGCCGTTTACCTGGCCGACGGAAATAGTTGCTTGCGCCTCGGCTGCGGCCCTGGCCAGGGTGGGGTAGTCGTAGGCGGCCTCGGGCTGGGCGCGCAGCGCCGTGTCGAGCGCCGTGGCGTCCTGGCCGACGAGAATCCGCCAAGCGCCTGCCTTGACCTGCTGGTGTTGACCAAAACGCCTTCGCGACTTGCGATCAGCAGCGGCAGGAAGGTGCTGGATCTGGCGTCCGCGCGATAGCCAAGCCCGACCCATTACTCGTCAGTGCGCGTCGCCAGGTCGAAGACCTGGACGATGTCTCGCGCGTAGCCGTCGATGTCGAACTGCGCATCTACGCTCATCCGCGCCGGCGCAGCGTCGATGGCGGCGCGAATGGCGATCGCGACTGAGCGCGGATCGAAGTCGGTGCGCAGGTCTCCGGCTTTTTGGAAGCGGGCGAGCAGCTGCGCCAGCACGCTGACGGCCTGATCGGGGTCGTGATCCAAACGGCGACGCGGTGTGCCTTCGCCGATTCGGTGGCGCGCGATCTCGACGATCGCGATCAGGAGGTTGCGGTGCTCGCGGATGAAGGCCAGGTTGGACTCGATGTAGGCGCGCACCGTTCCTGGGCCGGTCGACTCGGCGGTGATCCGAGGGAGCATGTAGGCCCTGGACTGCTCGATCAACGCGCGCACGATCTCGCTGATCAGCTCCTCCTTGCCGGCGAAGTGGTAGCTGATCAGGCCCCGGCTGATTCCGGCACGCTCGGCGATCCGCCCAAGCGACGCTCTGGCGTAACCGACCTCGGCGATTGTTTCGATCGCCGCGTCGACGATCTGCGCGCGCCGCGCGGTTTCAATGAATGTGCGATCGGGTTCGGCTTTTCCTGGCTGCACAGCCAAAAAATTATCATACCAGCCAAGAAACTGTTACGCTTGACCAAAGCAGCAGAGCAGCCGGACGGGACCAAAGCCAACGACAAAGGCAGGTCAGCGATGCCAGCAACGCTCAACGTCAAGCGCGAGACCACCTCGCTCATGGAGCTGCGACGCGGCACCTTCCAGATCACCCTGGACGGCACGACCGTCGGCACGATCGACCGCGACCAGACCTTCGAGACGCCGATCGAGCCGGGCGACCACCAACTCCAGGTCAGAATCGGGCGCTACTCCAGCACCCTCCGAACATTCGACGTAGCCGACGGCGCCAGCGTCAACTTCCGCTGCAACAGCGCCAGGATCTGGCCCATCTACCTCGCCTCGCTCCTCGCGCCCAGCCTGGCCCTCATACTCAAACGCGAATGAGCGCGCATGGCCGCTCGCCTACCTCTCCCACGTGGCCCGATAGCCCGACGATGGCGAGACCCGGAATCGAACCGGGGACACCACGATTTTCAGTCGTGTGCTCTACCAACTGAGCTATCTCGCCGCGGCGGTGGCGATGCTAGCGAGTGACTCGAGCGTGCTGGCGCCAGAGCACCTGCGGCTGCTCACCTCTTTGCGCGAGACTACCGTCCGATGGACGAGGTCGCCGGCCGCCCCGCGCACGTGCTCTACGTGCTCCGCCACGCCAAGTCGAGCTGGAAGGAGCCGGGCCTCGAAGATCACGAGCGGCCGCTCGCGCCGCGGGGACGAAAGGCGGCCGCGACCCTCGCCCGCCACCTTCGCCAGGCCGGAATCGAGCCCTCGCTTGTGCTGTGCTCCTCGGCGCGACGAGCGCGCGAGACCTACGATGCAGTGAAGCCGTCGGGCGAGCTGCTGGTCGAGCCCGCGCTCTACGGCGCGACCGCCGGCGAGGTCATCGAGCGGCTGCGCCAACTTCCCGAGTCGACGGGCTCGGCCATGGTCATCGGCCACAACCCCACCGTCCAGCTCCTGGTGCTGTGGCTGGCCTCGCCGCACTTCTCACCAGAGACGAGCGAAGGAGCCGGCAGCGGAGCGCTCGAGGGCGTGCGCGAGAAGTTCCCCACCTGTGCGCTAGCCACCCTCGCGTTTGGAGGCCCGTGGCGAGAGCTCGGCCCCGGCGGTGCTGAGCTGGCCGGGGTGGTCCGCCCGGCCGACCTCGCGTAGGCCGTCAATAGATTCCGCCCGGCACATGTGCCGGGCGGGGCCGGGGCGCATGCGCCCCGGCCGTTGCCCACTTATTACTTCCCGGCTACGTCTGACAGGAAGTTCTTCCCAGGCGCTCCCAGGCCGGTCAGGCTGTCATAGCCCTTGAAGGCCTTCAGCGTGTTCGGCCGCTGTGCGCAGTTCCCGGTCCCGTCGCAGTACACCTCGGGGCCAGGGAAGTACAGCTCGCGAACCTGCTCGAAGAAGCCCGGCACTCCGGGCACGATCGCTCTCGCGAAATCGCGCCGGTAGTTGGCCTGTAGGTTCGGCTCGCTCGGGACGTCGAAAATGGCGCCCGGGGTCGTCCGATCCAGCTTGTAGATCGCCGGGTTGAGGAACCCTGTGGGTTGTCCCGCGGTCTGATTTATGTCGGCCACGATTCCCGCCAGCAGCGGCGACGCGAGGCTTGTTCCGCCGTAGCGGGTCTGGCTGTAGTGAACGCCGCTCTTGGAGAACGTCTGGGTGAGCCCGATCAGGAAGCCCGTCCCCGGATCCGCGTCCAGCGAGATGTCCGGCGTGACTCGCATAGGCGGCGAAGTGCCTCCAAATGCCGGCGCGTTGCGCTCCGACAGACTCGTCGGAACGATCCGCTTCTGGTAGTACGGCTGCAGGTACCGGTAGCTGGTATAGCCGCCGCCCACGCCGTCCTCGAGCGCAGGGCCCCACGTGCCGACGGTGCCCTTGGTGCAGCCGGGGAGGATGTTGACCCCGTTGGCGGTGCACTTGAAGGCCCGGCCGGTCGCCCAGCCGAGGTCGCCGATGCGCTGACCCTTCGCATTGATCTTGGTCGTCGTGCCACCGACCGAAGTGGCATACGGGCTTGAGTCGGGGAAGCCCGGCGCCGAGATCCCGGTGAGATCGAAGTTGTCGCCGTCATCCCCGGAGCTGAACTGCATCCCGATGCCGGTCGCGCCGGCCATCAGGAACAGGTTGTTGTTTGCATTCTGCGTGGCGGTGTCGTCGAGGACGTCCCCGGAGGGATCCCCGAATGAGTTACTGACCACGCTGGCGATGTGATTATCGACCGCGTATTGATCGGCCTTGAAGAGGTCCGTGTTCAGGCAGCTCTTCGCGCCCACGTACCTGATCGCAGCGTTGCCCGCCATCCCGTGCACCGACTGGATGTCGATGGCCTGCTCTGTGAGCCAGCCGCTTGCGCCGCAGAGGCTCTGATGGGTGAACGGGAAAGCGTCATGCCGTGTGAGGCCGGCCCGCGAGAACGGGTTGCTCGGATCGTTGCGCTTGAAGTACGTCGTGGAATCGCTGACGATCGTTTTCGAGTCATATGCGTCGACGATCGCGACCTTCCAGCCCTTGCCCATGTTCGCCGACTTCACGCCGTAGGCGGAGCGCAGCTGAGGCGGCTTGTAGCCACAGACCACGTCCGGGACCGTCTTCGGATAGCCGTGTCCGTACGGCGGCTTGAGCGTGGTCGACTTGGCGCCGTAGTAAGCGCCACAGGGCCCGGCAGGGACGAACGCCGGAGGCGGCGCCGGATAGCGCGAGCCGGAGCTGGCGCCGGTTGTGGATCCGGATCCGGGAAGACCGGGTTCACTGAGGCTGCTGGGCCTCTCGACGTACTGGTTGATGCCAAGCGTGCCCAGCACCGTGCCCGTCAATGAAGCCGGAACGGAGAGGTCGCGGGTCGCCAGCTGCACGACGTGGCCGCTGACCCGGTAGCGCCCGAGTCCAGTATTGAACGCGCGCTCCACCTGCGCGGCGGTGCCGGAGGCCGAGATCGTCATGCGGTCCTTGGAGACCGTGCCGACGTGGAACCCCTGGCGGCGCAGCCATTTGCGCGCTTGGGCGACTTGCGCCTTGGTCGGCGAGAAGCGCGCCTCCCACTGGGCCGCGGTCAGGTAGTGGCGGTAGCTCGCACTACCGGGCGTGCTGACCGCCTTGAGCAGCGCGACGGCGCCGCTTCTGTTGCGCAGGTTCAGCACGAGTTCAAAGCTTTGAGATGACGACCTGCTGACCGCGCCAACCCGGTGCGCACGCGCCCGGGACGTCGCAGCCGTGCCGCGTAAAGCGGTACGTCCAGAGCTCGCGCTCGCTGCCTGCAACCCGATGGTCGCTATGGCGGCGGCGCAGAGCGCAGCGACCGCTGCCAGCTTCAACGAAGCCTTACCCCACATGCAACTCTCCCTCAATGGTGGACGATTAGAACGGCGGCAATCTACTCCTCAGCGCAAATTTCTGCGCCAGAAGGGGAGATCACGCGCCCATCCGGCGCAACAACTCGAGCGCGCCGGCCTTGGAAAGCGGCTCGTTGAGGTTGCCGCACTTGGGCGATTGCACGCACGACGGGCAGCCCGAGCGGCACGGACACTCACCGATCAGGGTGCGGGCGTCGGCCGACAGCCGCTCGAATTGATCGAATCCCCGCTTGGTCAGGCCGACCCCTCCCGGATGGCCGTCGTAGATGAAGATGGTCGGGCCGCCGGTCTGGGGGTGGGCGTTGGTCGAGAGCCCGCCGATGTCCCACCGGTCGCACATCGCGATCAGGGGAAGGACCGCGATCTGGGCGTGCTCGAGCGCATGCAACGACCCCAGCACGCGCTCCAACGGAAAAGCCTCCCAGCCACGGGATCGGTTGCGGCGCAGAGGCCCTGGCTCGGTGAGACCGTCCAGCTCGTACCAGAGCGCGCGCGTCTGCAGCTCGACAGTCGGCAGCGAAAGCGTGTTGAAGTCGAGCACTTCTTGGTCTGCTAGTCGCTTGCGCTGGTAACCGAGGACTGTCTCCTCGACCACGACCGTGCCGTACGAGAGGGTCACGCCGAGGCCCTCGCGACGATCGAGCAGCCGCTCGATGTAGGTCGCGGTTTCGCGCTTGGCCTGTGTGTAGTAGTCGCCGTCGAACGGCTCGAGCAGAACGCGATGGGCGTGCAGATCGAGCGCGAGCACCTGATAGGAGCGCCCCAGGTGAAGATAGATCGCACCCTCGTGGACGGTGGCGAACGCGCGCGTCGCCTCGATCGTCCCCAGCACCTCTCCCGAGCTTGAGTCGATCAGGGCAAAGGTCTCGGTCGAGGCTGAGCGCAGCGCCACCCGCGCGGCCGGATAGTCGTCGGCACGCCGGGGAACGAAGCCCGTCACTCGCTCGCGCAGGTAGCCGGAACGGGCGAGCTCCTCGGCGTGCGTGCGCCAGCCGCTGCCGAGGATGGAGGCATCGCCAGCTCCCAGCGGAGCCTCGTGGGCCGCACAGAGAAGGTGCCACCCGTAAATCTCGGGACTCTCGGGATCGATGATGGCCGCTTCCACCGCCCGCTCCAAGAACTGGTCGGGATGCCGGCAGAAGAACTGGTCGAGCGCATCCTCGCCGGCGATGTAGACGGCGAGGCCGCGGCCCCGCCGTCCGGCCCGGCCCCACATCTGCTTGAGGCTCGCGACCGTCCCCGGAAAGGTCACGCAGATCGCTGCGTCGAGCTCGCCGATGTCGATGCCAAGCTCGAGGGCGTCAGTCGCGACCACCGCGAGCAGGTCGCCTTCGGTCAGCCGCCGCTGTATCTCCTGTCGTTGGCCTGCGGTGTACCCAGCGCGGTATGGCGCGACCCTCGCGGCGAGGGCGGGCTCGAGCAGGGCGCTGGCGTGGCGGACGATGAGTTCGACCGCCTTGCGCGACTTGATGAAGCAGATCGTCCGGCTCTCGCGCTCCACGAGCTCCGCCAGCAGCTCGGCCGCCTCGTACAGGGGCGAGCCTCTGAGTCCAAGCTCTTCGTCGGTCAACGGGGGATTCCACATGGCGACGCGGCGGGCGGGCTGCGGCGCCGCGTCGTTTTCGATCAGCGCGAAGTCCTCGAGGCCGGTCAGCCGCTCCGCGAGCTCAAGCGGGTTGGCGATCGTGGCGCTCGCGAGCAGGAAGCGGGGATTAGAGCCGTGCAAGGCCGCGGCCCGTCGCAGCCTCCTGAGCACGTTGGCCACGTGGGATCCGAACACGCCTCGGTATGTGTGAGCTTCGTCGACGACCACGAAGCGGAGGTCCTGCAGCATCTGCGCCCAGGCGTGATGGTGGGGGAGGATGCCGACGTGAAGCATGTCGGGATTGGTCAACACCACGTTTGCGCGCCTGCGGATCGCGGCTCGTTGCGAGCGGGGCGTGTCGCCGTCGTAGATCGCGGGCCGCACCGTTTTGTGAAGGCCAAACGCGCTCAGGGCGCGGGCCTGGTCCTGCGCGAGCGCCTTTGTCGGGTACAGGTAGAGCGCTCGCGCCGCGGGATCGCGTGACAGAAGCTCCAGCGTCGGCAACTGAAAACACAGGGACTTCCCCGAGGCCGTCCCGGTGGTTATCACGACGGGACGCTCGAGGGCCTCTGCGAGGGCCGCTGCCTGGTGCTCGTAGAGCGCCTCGATCCCGACTTGCTCGAGTCCCTGCTTGACCTCGTCAGTGAGCCCCAATGGGATCGGCGCCAACTCCGCCGATCGCGCCTGCCGGAGGGATTCGTGAATCAGTCGCTCGTCGGCGCGACCGGCATCGAGCAACTCGCTCCAGGGCTCCGTTTGGCGTGTCGCGCTCACTGGGATCAGTATGGTCGCGCCCGCGGTGCGTTGCATGTACGTGGATCTCGACGGAACGCTGCTTGGGCCCGGCGGGTCGCTGATGCGAGACGGCGATGGTCGCTTCGTGCTTGACGGCGTTCGGGCGCTTCAGGCGTGCGACCGTGCCGGGGTCGAGGTGGTGATCTACTCCGGCCGGCGCCAGCACACCGTTTTCGAGGACTCACGGATGCTCGGTCTTCCCTCCTACATCTTCGAGGTCGGCTGCGGACTCGTCATCGACGGAGAGCTCGAATGGCTCACGGATGGGATCGTGCCCTCGCAGGAGAAGGGGACGATCTTTGAGCAGATCGATGCGTCGGGCGCCCCGGCGCTCCTGCTCGAGCACAATGCCGGCCGGCTCGAGTACCACACTCCCTGGTCTCGCCAGCGAGACGTCTCACATCTGTTCCGCGGGCTCGTCGATCTCGATTCGGTCCACGCGTTGCTCGAACAGGAGGGACTGGGTTGGCTGCGGTTGCTCGACAACGGCGTGGTGCACGAGCACATGGCACCGCTGACCAGCGGCCAGGCCGAGGCGGCCATCGAGCGCAGGAGCGGCCTGCGGCGGGACCTGGTCACGGTGCGGGCGTACCACCTCATCCCAGCGGTCGCGTCGAAGGCTCGCGCGGTCGCCCGCCACATGCAGGCTCGGGGCTATGCGCCCGCGGACTGCATCGCGGTCGGCGACTCGCGCGAGGATCTGGGCGCCAGTGAGGCCGTGGGCACCTTCTGGCTGGTATCCAACGCACTGGAGCGCGACCCGTCGCTCTCAGCCGCGCTCGGCCCGCGGGTGCGCGCCGCGTCGGGCGCGTACGGTGCGGGCGTTTATGAGGCTGTGGTGACGACCCTGGCGGAGGGTCGGTAAGGCGCTTCTGGCGCGTGGCTAAGGGCCCTGGCGGTCGCCGAGGCCGCTGCGCAGGCGGCAGGTCGCCGAGGCCCCCCGCAGGCGGCACAAACTGACCAAACCCCGCTCCCGCGGGGAAGTGGGGTCGTTTTCGTTTGCCTGAGGGCCTCTTTTGACCAAACCCTCGTCGCAGAAAGCAAGTACGGCTAGTTTTGAGCGCCCGAGGCGTTGGGCCGCGGACGGAGGGTCGCTAAGCGGCCTGGCGGGGGGTCGCTAAGAGAGCTCTACGTCGTCGGGCGTTTGCTCGACGTCATCCGCGTCGGAGACCGCCCACCCCAGCCGTTCCACCAGCTGGTCGGCGAAATGGCGGCTCTCGAAATCCGAGACGGTCACGCGCTCGCGCAGCAGAACGGCTTCCTCGGTGCTTTGCCCCGGTGGCTTGGCGGTCACGATGATCTGCGGCATTGTCTCTCTCCTTCCAATTTCAGTGCTGCCCATCAACGTGGCAACTCCCCCTTCAGCTCGAGTAAAAATCCCGTGATTGATTGATCACAGTTCGCTTCACGGGGTCGGCGTTGCGAGGATCAGGGCCAGAGCACGAAGTAGCTATTGGGACCTGTAGGTGGCGGTCGCGGTCACGGTAGTCGGCTCATCCGGCGACTCGCGACCTCGCCGTGAAAATGGTCTCTGGATCCACGCCCGAAACCGCTGCCACCATCCGGGTCTCATCGCGGGGCGCCAACGCGCAGGTGGCGGGACCGTCGTGCGGACCACTGCCATCCACTCCTCGAGGGGGAGTTCTCCCGCGATCAGGCGGCCGAGGGCGGCGGTGACGGGCGCCTCGACTCCAGCTTGGTCGAGCGCTCGCGCGAGCAGCGGCACGGTCTCGAGTGACTCAACGGCCTGGCCCACTCGTGCCGGGATGTCGCTCGCCGGCACTCCCTGCGCGAGCAGTTCGCCGGCGCGCCGGTTGCGGCTCTGCGGGGCGAGCGCCGTCGCTACCAAGTCTCCCGTGCCTGCCAGGCCGATCACCGATTCGGGCCTCGCGCCAAGTGTCTCGGCCCAACGCCACATCTCGGCGAAGATGTGTCCGGCGGCCGCGCCCGCCGCATTCAGCCCCTGGGCCTCGGTCGCTCCGGAGGCGAGCGCGGCAGCATTTTTTGCAACGCCCGCCAGCTCGACCCCGATGGGGTCATTTGACTCTTCACACACCACGCCCGCGCGGATGAACACGCCCGCGAGCGCCGTCGCGAGTGCCTCCTCGGTCGACGCCGCGACCAAGCCCGCTCCCTCACTAACGGTCTCCCGCGCGTGTGCGGGCCCACCCACACACGCGACGCGGCTGGCGCCGAAGCGGCGGATCAGAATTGCGGTTGGGGGGGTCCCGTCAGGCGGGACCAGACCCTTGGCGAGCGATACGACGGCCGCGGATTCCGAGAGCCCCCCGTGGTCGAGCGTCGCGACGACCTCACTGACCGCGCTCGAGGGTACGCCCAACAGCACGTAGTCGGCGCGCGCGACGCCGTTGCTCGCCGGCTCGACTCGGAGCTCGCGCGGGAATGCGACCTCGGGCAGGTAGGCGCGGTTCTCGCGGTCCTCGACGAGCCGTTCGGCCTGCTCGGTCGTCCGCGTCTGAAGCGTGGTGCGAAGCCCGCCGCGGGCCAGAAGCACGGCCACGGCCGTCCCGAACGAGCCCGCCCCGATCACTACCGCGCGCCGCGTACCGGGTGCAGGAAGGTGAATTGATCGCCGCGGTGCCGGAGGCATCTGCGCGAGCCTACCCGCGGATGGGGTACGAACCGCGCCTTTGCGGGCGGTTAGGCCGCGCCGCGGGTACGAGCCGGTGAGGAGGCGGCTGCCTGGTCCTCGCGAACGACGGCCTCGGCGAGGGCGCTCGCCGCCTGCTCGATCTCTCCGAAAGCATCGGCGACGTCGGCCGCGCTCGTGCCGGTGATCGCGCGATTGAGTGCCGCCACCGCTGCGTCGAATCGGTCCCACAACTCGCGCGGGCCCCTCCTGCCCGTGCCGGGTCGCAGCTCGTACGGCGGTTCAGCACGCTCGGCGCCCGGTACCGGCCGCCACAACAGACCCGCCGCATGGGCGTGCTCCCACGTGACCTGCTCTCGCTCGGCCGCCTGCGCGAGGCCGCTGAGCCGAGCAGCGAAGCCGGCATCCGGCGGGGCCAGCTTGTGCGCCTTCATGGCCTCGGCCCACGCATTACTCGCATGACGAACGGCGCGCATGATGTGGGCGCGCTCGCGATCAAGATCTTCATCGAAGCTCACTAGACGTCCCCCTCTTCATCCGGCCCGGGCTCAGCACGACCAACGGGTTCACCGCCCCAGAAGTCCTCTGCACTCGGGCTGACTTGGCGAGCTGCCGGCGTACCTCGTGATCTATAGCCGCCTTCGACGAGGCGGTCGAAGTCAGAGCGCAGGATCCGCACGCGCCTACCGACGCGCACGGCGGGTAGTGATCCCTGGTCGATCCAATTGCGCACCGTCTGAGGGTTGAGTTTGAGCATCTCGGCTACTTCAGCCACAGTGAGGAAAGATTCTGGGGACGCGGTGTAATCCAATGGTGCCTTCTCTAATTGAGACAAAGTAGAACCAATTCCTAGGTATACTATCGCGCTAGCTGGACGATTCAACACGTGGGTCGAGGAGAAAGGTCTGCAAAGCGATGAGTTCCAAGCGAGGCAAAGACGACCGGGACGATCAACGAGACGAGCAGAGGTCGGGCGACCCTGGCGAAGACAAGGTCATACGCCTGCCCCGAGACTGGCTCGGCCCGCGGGAGGACCTCGTTCCGTTCGGACCGTCCGCCCACCGTCAAAGTAAGGAACCCCGCGAATCTGAGTCCTCACCGGGACAGCCGGACGCGTGGGGTGACGACGCCTCGGCCCGCCCGCCGCTCGAGGAGGTTCCCCCTCCGCCTCTCGACCCGGTCTCCCCGGATGATTTCTGGGGCGAGCGCTCAGCCGCCCTTCAGGGGCCGCTCGATCACGCCGATCGGGAGGCGGCTGTCGGCGACGCATCGGAGCCGACTCTGCGACGGAGGCGAGCGCCTGTGCTGGCGGGGGGCGCGGCAGCAGCCGTCGCGATCGGCATTCTGACCGTGTCGCTGCTCGGACAGTCCCCGTCAGTTCCCGGGAGATCGGGAAGTAACGCGGGCGTAGACAGCGGTGGTGGGAGGGGAACCTTGTGGCCACTGCCGGCACATACGCCTCTTGCCTTGCACCGAACGGGACGGTCCGTCCGCGGATCAACGCGCAAGAAGCCCACCGTTCCACGGCAGGGTGCGGCCGTCGCGGTCAACTACGTGCGCCAGTCCTCCACGTCCCGAACCGGTACGGATGGCGGTGGCGGTGGTAGCGGGACCGGGTCCGGCAGCACGTCGTCTCCGGGCACAAACCCAAGTCCTGAGACCGGCGGTTCGCCGACTCCCTCGAGCGGGACGCCCCCTGCGAGCCCGGCCGGCTCGGCGAACCCGTCGACCGCGAGTGGCAACTCCCGCCACAAGCCGCCCGCGTTCGGATCCGATGGCGCGCTGGGTCCGGGGCACTCGGGCACCGGATAGCGGGTGATCGAGTCCGCGCACAACACACCTTTGTCGGCTGCAAGCACAGGAGGCCTGTGATGCCAAAACGGAGTCAACTCACGCGGCGACTCGTCTCGCTCGCGATCGTGATGTGCACCAGTGCTGTGGCGACCGCCGCCGCCGCACTCGTCGTCGCGCCGGCAGCCGGCGCCGGCACCTTGAGACTGAAGGTGTGTGGGCGATGGAGCGAAAATCAAGGCCCGTTTGCTCCTGGCACGTCCGCGCCGTTTGGTTGGGACGTGCAGTGTGGGCATCACAGGAACGGACTCGAACTCTGGTTTGGTTCCGGCGCAAACCGGGCGAGCCACGGGGCCAGCGCTCAGTGGCTCACCCGCGCACCACGCGGCATCAGGATCAGCCACGGGGCGGTGGTCCATCCCCACTCCCGCAATGTTGGTGATGGGCATGGCTGGGCAGGGGCGTTCTTCTGGCATGGCGGCTCCGTGGCTGTGACAGGGAGTTACAACAAGAAGGGATGCTGCGCACGTCATTTCCGTAGCCGGACATTCGGGTGGCGCATAACTTGCGTCGGTCGGGCGTGTCGGCAGGCGGCGACGCTTGATGTAGGCGGCATCGAGTTGCTGGCCACCGAAAACCGCGCGCCCGCGATCGTTCCGTCGGGTACGACGAACCTATGGTTCCACGCTGGTCAGTGGGTTCGCGGTACGTGGCCGGTGGCCTTCACCGCGCGCGATCCGTCCGGCGCGTGCCGGATCGCGGTCGCCCTAGGCGATGAGAAATTGCCAGGTCCCTCCGATCGCGCCGACGCTGACTCCTGGCAACAATGCCCCAACCGGACTTGGAAGGCAGACGTCGACACGGCGCATGCGCATGGTCCCGGCGGCGCCAGTCAGGGCGCGATGACCCTCAGCATGTCGGCCTCGAACGCAGCGAGGGTGCGCCGCTCACGCACCGAGACCGTCTACGTCGACAACACGCAGCCGTGGGTCAAGATTGCCGGCCGCTCGGATGCTCCGTCGACTGCGGGGACTCAATACCTGAGAGCGACCGCAGGCGGGAGTCCCTCTGGAATTGTCGGCATCTCTTGCCGAGTTGACCGGAGTCGGGCGCATTCGTACTCGGGGTCTTTGGCGCGGGTAGCGGTGAGCGGCCTCGGAACCCACACGATCCGGTGCATGTCTGAGAACCGAGCCGTCGGCTCCGCCGGCAAGCACGGTGTCTCCCGCGTCGCGACTTGGAAGCTGACGATCCGCCGGCCGACCACCATCACTGCTTTGTTCGGACGTTTTGTCCGGCGGCATGTCGTGACGGTCTGGGTTCGTGACCACGGTCACTGGGTGAAGCGAAAGGCGATCATCCCCTCTCACACCGTCTACTCCCGCAGAAAGCGCATCCCCTTCGGCGCCCGCACCAGGATCGGCGGACGGCTGAGTGTGAAGGGCGGCAGAGGCCTGCGAAACCAGGTAGTCGTTGTCAAGACCGCGCCGGATAACGGATCCAAGCACTACAGGCAGATGGCGCGAGTGAGGACCGGAGCATCCGGGAGATGGCAAGCGACCCTGCCCGCTGGTCCATCGCGGCTGATCGAGGCCGTCTACGCCGGCACCTCGACAGACGAGCCCGGCAGTTCGCCCACGGCAAGAGTCATAGTCCCGGCGAAGGTCCGCGTGCTCCGCCTGGGTCCGCGGCGGGTTCGGTGGGGCGGCACGGTCCACATCAAGGGTCTTCTAGCCGGTGGATACCTTCCGCCGCCGCCCGCCGGCGAGCTCGTCCGCCTTCGCCTTGGCTACGGGCGTGCGCACACAACCTACGGCGTGAAGACGGATGTCACCGGGAACGGCCGGTTCAAGGTGAGCTTCACGTTCGGCTCAGGCCCGGCGAGGGTCGTGCGCCACTACTGGTTCGAGGAGTGCGCATTGCCCGCCGACGACTATCCGTACGCGCCGGCTTGCAGCCGCAAGATCACGGTGCGGGTCGGGGGCTGAAGGCAGACGGCGGTGTTCGCGAAGACCACTCCTCCTCGACGCGCCGGGAGCAACAAGCTAACCTAAGCCGGGACAGTGATCGGGGATATCTTCCAACCGACCCATCTGCTGCTCCTGCTCGCGGTCGTTCTGCTCGTGCTCGGGCCGAAGCGGCTTCCCGAGATGGCTCGTTCTCTCGGACGCGGCATGCGTGACTTTAAAGACGCGATCAGCGGTGAATCGAACCCGATGCACGAGTTTCACCAGCAGCCCATCGAGTCGACCGCTCCTTCCGCCGCTACGACGCGTGGTTCCGCCCAGCGGCCGGTGGCAACGCCAGCGCCGGCCCCTGACCCGGTAGCCGAGCCGGCTCCGATCCCCGACCTGAACCTCGGGGTCGAACCCGAGCCGGTGGCGTCACAGGCTCCAAAGGCTCCGGCCGAAGGCACCGACTAGTCTCGCTGCCTGCAGGGGAAGAAGTGACGGGTCCGCTGATCTCGGCGGAAGCCCTCGCCGCGAGTGCGACGAGACCGACGCTTCTCGACGTGCGCTGGACGCTCGGGGGGCCACCAGGGCTTGCCGAGTACGAAACGGGCCATATCCCCGCCGCCGTATTCGTCAATCTGGACACGGAGCTGGCGGGAACGCCCGGCTCGAATGGTCGACATCCGCTTCCCGCACGGGAGTCGTTTCAGGCGGCGATGCAGGCGGCGGGTGTCCAGAACAAGGGCCCCGTGGTGGTGTACGACGGGGGAAGTTCCATGTCCGCTGGCCGCGCCTGGTGGCTCCTTCGCTACTACGGGCACGGCGATGCCGCGGTACTGGATGGCGGGTTGGCCGCGTGGGTCGGCGCCGGGTACCCGGTGACCACGGAACCATCCCGGGTCGAGCGGGGAGACTTCGTCGCGCGGCCGGGTGCGATGCCTGTGCTGATGGCGCAGGACGTCCCCGTGCTCGCGGCGCGGGGAGCTCTGTTGGACGCACGCGCGCCAGAGCGCTTCACAGGAGAACACGAGCCGATCGACCCGGTTGCCGGGCACATCCCCGGGGCCGTGAATGTGCCGGCAACGACGACGCTCGACTCCTGCGGCCGGTTGCTCGAGCGCTCCGCACTGCGGGAAATCTTCGAACGGGCCGGAGTTGGCGACGGAGTGGAGGTTGGCGCGTACTGCGGTTCCGGAGTGACGGCCGCCCACGAGGTACTCGCGCTCGAGCTGGCGGGCTACGAGGCCGCCCTTTATCCAGGCTCCTGGAGCGAGTGGATCACCGACCCGCGGCGGCAAGTGGTGCGCGGAAGCTGAGCTCAGGCTCTCGGTCCGCCGGCGGCTGCAATCTCTGCGGCGGACGCGTCGGATATATGGGCGCCGTTCTTCTTCGCCGCCGCGGCGATCCGCAGCAAGATCTGGTTGATCATCTCGATCTGGGCGACCGAGGAGTGCCGGGAAAGGGTCCCGCGCAGTGCGCCTATCTTGTCGGCGGTCAACTGGAGCGGCGCGAACAGGACTTGCAACTGCTTGCTGCCTTGCACCTGATGGGCGGTGATCCGTAGTTTGTTAGAGGTGAAGCGCGCGGCCTTGGTGGCCTGGCTCACCGCCTGGGAGCCTGGGTCTGCGAGGCGGCCTGCGCGTGCCGGAGTCCAGATGAACCGGTGGAAAGCTCCGAATCCCAAGCTCGCCTGGGTCAGGACGGTGTGCTTGGCCTGATGGCTCGATGCGTCGTGGTGGGTGCCGCTGCCGCAGCCGGCAGCCCCGACGCCGATTGTGAAGGCAGTTGCGGCGATGGCTATGTAACGACGTCGCGGCATTTCGGCTTTCGCCAGTCCGGGCCTGGCCGGATAGGACCATAGCCATCCGCGCAGCGCGTCCCTCCAACTCTGAGACGTAAGCGCGCGTTGAGTGTGTACCGCTCGTCAAAAACGCTCATGGTCGGTCCGCGTCGTCGCAGCGCCCCGGTAGGCTCGCCTAAGTGTCTTCACCGGTCGAGTTGGCAGCGCTTGTGGCGCTACTGCGTGAGGGCCACCGGCCTTGGCAGGTGTACGCGGAGCTGGTGGAGGAGACGGGCAGCGCGCTGCACGTACTCGAGCACGAGCTCGAGAGTGACGATCGGTCGCAGACGTTGTTCGATCCCGACTCCCTCGGTCAGGCGGCTGGCGCGCCCGTCGACGTCAGCGCCGCTCTGGACGCGGCGGCCACTGAGCTTGCAGAGTGGCGCGGGGATGGAATCGAGGTCGTGTCGGTCCTCGATGACAGCTATCCGGAGAATCTCCGCGGTGTCCACGACCGTCCGCCGCTGCTGTTCGTGACGGGCGCGCTGGTGACTGCTGACGCACGGGCCATCGCCGTAGTTGGCAGCCGCGCTCCAACAGCCGACGGCCTCGCGGCCGCTCGCCGTGTTGCGGGCGATCTTGCGAACGCCGGCTACACGGTCTTCTCGGGCCTCGCCGCGGGGATCGATACCGCCGCCCATACGGCCACACTCGCCGAGCGTGGCCGCACCGTTGCTGTCGTCGGGACTGGGCTGCGCCACTGCTATCCGCCTCAGAACAGCCAACTGTCGCGACGGATCGCGCGCGAGTGCGCCCTCGTCTCGCAGTTCTGGCCCGATGCGCCCCCGACCCGCCGGAGCTTCCCGATGCGCAACGCGGTGATGTCGGGCATGACGCTTGGCACGGTGATCGTGGAGGCGTTCCACACGAGCGGGACCCGGATTCAGGCCCGGCTGGCGCTCGCACAAGGACGTCCGGTGTTCCTTCTCCGTTCACTGCTCTCGCAACCGTGGGCTCGCGAGCTCGCGAGACGACCCGGGGCGTACCCGATCGAGGACGGCGAAGAGATCCTGGCGGTGGTCGAGGGGCTCACACCGGACGACCAATTGATGATGGGCGAGCACACGGCAGGGGCGCCGGGGTGGTGATCGTTCGCCGCTCGCGTCGTGGCGACCGTCTCTGAGCTCAGCAACCCGTACGCGAACTTCATGTTCGGCCCGCGCCAGGGCGACGGCGTCTGCACGTTCTGCTTCAACCTAACGCGCGGTTTTAAGCGCTGCTATTGCTGCGCTCGCGGTGAGTTGGTGCTGAGCGCGGTCGTACCGATCTCATACAGCGTCTGCGGCGGGCAACTCCACCATGCCCTCGTGGGTTACAAGCGCTTCAGTGGCCAGATCGCTCGACGGCTGACCGTAGAACTGGCGGCCGTGTTATGGCGATTTCTCTCGCTGCACGAGCGGTGCGTCGCCGCGGCCGCGCACGTGTCCGGTTTCGACCTGGTGACGACGGTTCCCTCGGGCGTGCGTGAGCGCGATGACCAGCATCCCCTATGCCGCGTGGTGGGCGACCTGGTCGGCCCGACGCGTCAGCGTTACCGGCGGCTGCTCCGGCGCTCCCTCGCTCCTGTGCCGCCGCGTCAGGTGAGCGCAGACAAGTTCGAACCGCTCACGCGTCTGCGAGGCGAACGGGTGCTGTTAATCGATGACACCTGGACCACCGGCGCCAGCGCGCGCAGCGCCGCGGTTGCCCTTCGCGGTGCCGGGGCGGGCCCCATCGGAGCGGTGGTGATCGGCAGATACCTCAACCGGCGTTGGCGGGACAACGATCGTCGGCTGGTTGACCTCGACCCCGCGTTCGATTGGGCTTGTTGCGCTGCGTGCGGTCGCATCGACAGCGCCGAGCGACGCAACTAGCTGCGGCCCATGCGGCGTGCGCTCTCGACCGCAGCGGCAGCGCCGTCGCGCCACGGGTTGCCGTGGCCCACCAGGACTATGCGAGCGGGGTTGCGCTCGATCGGTCCAAGCGAGGCGAAGCACTGATCGGTCGAGACGTTCATCGAGGACGGCATGACCTGGGCGCCCGGACGCCCGGTGGCTGGGTTGCGTGTGCACAGCGCGTCGCCCGCGAAGAGGACCCCTTTCTCCTCGAAGAACAGAGCGCAGTGGCCCGGCGTGTGACCCGGTGTCGCGATCACCCGCGGCCGGCCGGGTACGTCCAGCACTTCTTCTTCTGAGAACGTCTCTGCTCCCTCGACCGACTGCAGTCTCAATCCACCCGAAAGCGCCATGTGTGCGATCAGCTTGAGCAGGGCAGGGTGCCGCAGCTCGGGCACGATTTTGATTGGCTTGGCATCCCCGGACTTCGGTGCGGGCTTGCGCAGCGTGGGCTCGTCGGCCTTGTGAACCATTACGCGAGCGCCCCCATCTCGCATCGTCTTTGCGAGCCCGGTGTGGTCGCCGTCAGAGTGAGTGAGCACGAGCGCTTCGATGTCGCTCAGCGAGTGATGCAGCAGCGCGAGGTCACTCGGGAGGGCTTTGCCATAGCCCGGAAGGCCGGCGTCGACGGCGGTCAGCTGCCCGCCATCTTCAACCAAGTACCAGTTGACAAGTGAGCTCCCGAGCCTGTGAACCCCGGGGACGATGTCGCGCGTAACAACCACTGAGGCGATCGTAGCCGGGGGTTAGCTCTCGGGCCCTGCGGCTCCATTCTGGGCCAGCGTGTAGTCGCCCGGGTCGAAGGTCCGGGCCAACTCGCGAAAGCGGAATGTGAACGAAGGCCACAGCGCCGTGTTGCGGCCGTGGGCGTCGAGATACCAGCTGCGGCAGCCGCCGGTGTTCCAGACGGTCCCCTCCAGTTTGCGCTGGACCTCGGCGTTATAGGCGGCCAGTGCCGCGTCACGGACTTCGATCTCCAACGCACCGCGGCGCTCCATCGCGCGCAAAGCTCGCATTACATGCGCAACTTGGGATTCGATCATGTAGATCATCGAGCTGTGGCCCAAGCCGGTGTTCGGCCCCGCCAGCATGAACGCGTTGGGGAAGCCGTGACACGCGGTCCCCAAGTAAGCGGACATCCCCGCACGCCAGGAGTCGGCCAGGAGCCGGCCGTGTCGGCCCCAGATGTAGCCCGCCTGCGGGGGGTCGGTGGCATGAAACCCGGTCCCGAAGATAATCGTGTCTACCTCTCGCTCGACTCCGTCCGTGCCCACAACCGATTGGCTGCGGACCTCCGTAAGGCCGCCGTCGACCACGGCGACATTCGCTTTGCACAGGGCCGGGTAGTAATCGTTTGAGATCAGGATTCGCTTGCACCCCAGCCGGTATCGCGGGGTGAGGATGCGCCTGAGATGCGGGTCCGGAACCTGGGCGCGTAGGTGTGCCTTGGCAACGTTTTCGGCGCCCCTCATCAGGCGGGGCTCGAGTGCCAAACCCACCACGAGTGACTCCCGGGCTGCATAGACCAGGGCGCGCCAGAGGTGCTGGGAGCGGGGGACGGAACGCCACATAAACCGCTCCAGACGAGTGGTGGGGCGATCGGTGTGGGGGAGGATCCACGGTGGCGTGCGCTGGAAGACGTACAGCTGCGAGACGTAGTCTTGGATGCGCGGCACGAACTGGACCGCCGAAGCACCCGTCCCGATCACTGCGACTCGGCGGCCGCGCAGATCGTGATCGTGGTTCCAACGGGCGGAATGAAAGACCGTTCCCTCGAACCGGTCGATGCCGGGGAGCGCGGGGACGGAGGGCTCCGCGAGCGCGCCGACACCGAGGACAAGAAGGTCCGCGGTGATACGTCCGCCGCGCGTCTCGAGCGCCCAGTGTTTGGCGCCGTCGTCCCAGCGGGCGGCTCTCACCTCGTGCCAGAAGCGAATGTGGGGAGCCAGCCGCTCCTCGCGGGCGACCGCGTGCAGGTACTCCAGGATCTCGCTCTGGAGCGGGTAGGTGTGCGTCCAGTTGGGGTTGGGGGCGAACGAAAATGAGTAGAGGGTCGAGGGGACGTCGCACTGACATCCCGGGTATGTGTTGTCGCGCCAGGTTCCGCCCAACTCACCCGCCCGCTCGAGCACGACGAAGTCGTCCATTCCCTCGCGCTTGAGCGCGCGCGCCATACCCAGGCCGGCGAATCCGCTGCCCACGATGGCCACGCGGAAGTGGTTGCGCTCCGGCCCCCGGTGGGCGCTGGTGGCCTGGCTTGTGGTGAGCTCGGTGGCAGTCATCGTCGCACCCGAACGGCGATCGGCGCTTGATCTGGGCGATCTAGCGTGAATCTACACACGTGTAATGCCTGGTAACGGTCCTGCTACTCTGCGCACGGGGATGCCAGCGAAGCCTGCCTTCACCTCGGCCGGCCAAGACTCGGTACGCGAGGGGCGCGATGGGGCGCCGGGCGAACGGCGCCGTTATGCGCCGCGGATGGCCCCCGCCGAGCGACGCGAGCAGCTGGTAGACGCTGCGCTGGAGGTGATCCTCGAGCAAGGCTACGGGGGGGTGTCGATCGAGGCCATCGCCCGCCGCGCAGGGGTCACCCGGCCGGTCGTTTACGACCACTTTCCAAACCTCGGCACGCTCCTTCACACGTTGGTCAAGCGCGAAGAGCGTATTTCCTTGGAGCAACTCGAGCAGATAGTGCCGGCGGATCTCGGCGATCGGGATCCGATCGAGGTGCTGGCCGACGGGGTAAGGCGATTCCTCGAGGCCGTGGCGAGCCGGCCCGCGACGTGGCGGATCATTCTGCTTCCGCTCGAGGGCACGCCAGAGGTCGTGCGCGAACACGTCGAGACGAATCGCGCACGCACGCAGGAGCGGATTGCAAACATCGTGCGGTGGGCGCTGCAGCGACAGGAGCTGCCGGATGACCTCGACGTGGAGCTGACCGCTCGCGCGATCCGGGTGCTCTCCGAGGATGCCGGTCGCACGCTGCTGACCGATCCCAAGAGCTATCCGCCCGAGCGCTATGAGCGTTTCGTGAGGCAGGTCCTGGCTCTCCTGCTGCCTCTGAGCAGCTGATTCCCTTTCGGCAGCCCAGCGCGGCTTAACATCGCCTGGCGATGCGCCGCTCAACCGATTTCGTACTACGCCACCGCCGACTCGTTTTGGCAGCGTGGACCGTCGCGCTCGTGGTCGGCGCGGCGGGGGCGGCCAATGTTGGCTCGCTGCTGGCGAACACCTTCAGCCTGCCCGGATCGTCCGCGCAGCGAGGACTCACGTTGCTCCACCAACGCTTTCACCAGCGCAGCGACGGGGCATTCACGCTGGTCGCGGTCGCCAACCGGGGCACCCGGCTCGATCCAGCCACTGTCGAAGCCGCGGCGAGGCGGGGCGCGCGGGTGCTGGCGCACGGCCACGCAGGGCCGCCCTTGCCGGCGACTCCTCGCGTCGCCTACGTCGAGATTGACACCTCGCTCCAGAACGCCCCCGCGTCGGATCGGACACCCGCGGTGCGGCGCGCGATCGGCACGGTGCCGGGTGTCAACACCTACCTCACGGGGTTCCCGGCGATCAACCATGACACCGCGCCGCTCTACGGCCAGGACCTCGCTCAGGGAGAGGAGATAGCGATACCGATTGCAGTGCTCGTGATGGCCTTCATGTTTGCCACGGTGGGGGCCATCGTCGTCCCGCTCGTGTTCGCGGCGGCGACCATTGCCACGTCGCTGGGACTGGTCTGGGTGCTCGCCCACGAGCTGACCATGGCCACGTATGTGACCAACGTAGTCTCGTTGATCGGGATCGGCATCGCGATCGACTACTCGATGCTGGTGGTCTTCCGGTTCCGAGAAGAGCTGGCGCTCCGCCCCGACGATCCACGCGAAGCGCTCCTGCGTGCGATGGGAACGGCGGGTCGGGCGACAGTCTTCTCGGGTCTCACGGTCGCGGTCGGTCTGGCGCTGCTGGTGTTCGTACCCGTCCCTTTGATCCGCTCGATGGGGGTCGGCGGGCTGGTGATCCCGGTCATCAGCGTGCTCGCGTCGATCACCCTGCTCCCCGCGCTGCTCTCGCTGCTCGGCCCACGCATCAACAGCCTGCCACTCTTGCCGCGCCGCGCGCTCGCCCGCCGTACTGTTGCGGGCAGCGGGTTCTGGACGCGGCTGGCGCGCACAATCATGCGCCGTCCGGTGTCAATCCTGATCGCTGCCGCGGCGGTCATGCTGGTGATCGCGATCCCGGCGAGACAACTGGCGGTCACGGCCGGGGACAACCGCGGCTACCCGACAGGGACGCCCGCCACCAACGGACTGCACGTGCTCGAGCGGACGCTCGGACCGGGGTCCCTGGCTCCCGATCAGATCCTCATCGACACCGGCCGGCCGCACGGCGCACTCGCGCCGCGGGTGCAAGCGGGACAGCGTAGGCTCATCGCGCTGCTGCGCGCGGATCCGGCGGTCAATCCGAAGACAATCGCCGCTCCCGTGCGCGTGGCGCCGCGCCAGGCGCGGGCTGCGAGCCTGCTGGATCCGAGCGAGGAGATTGCGCAGATCCGCGTCGCGTCCTACGGGGATGCGGGGACCCGGCAGGCGATGGGGTTGGTGCGACGGATCCGCAGTCGCTACATCCCGGAGGCACGCTTCGGCGGGGCGAGCGTCGTCGTGACCGGCGCCCCAGCGTTCGGAGTCGATTTCATCTCACAGGCCTATGGGGCCTTTCCCTGGCTGGTAGCAGCCGTGCTCCTGATCAGTTACTTCTTGCTGCTGCGCGCCTTTCGGTCGGTAGTGCTGCCGATCAAGGCGGTGTTCATGAATCTCCTATCGGTCGCGGCCACTTACGGGGTGCTCGTCTTCTGCTTTCAGCACTCAGCCGGCCGCGTCTTGTTCGGCCTTCAGTCATCGCCTCAGATCGACGGCTGGATTCCCATCTTCCTGTTCGCGATGCTGTTCGGGCTCTCGATGGACTACGAGGTCTTCCTACTCACGCGGATGCGCGAGGAATGGGATCACAGCGGCGACAACGACCTTGCGGTCGCCACCGGACTCGAGCGCACCGGTCGCATAATCACCGCCGCCGCGGTGATCATGATCGCGGCGTTCTCCGGTTTTGCGACCGGCCGCTTCGTGGGGCTCCAGGAGTTCGGGATCGGCCTCGCCGCGGCGATACTGCTCGACGTGACGATCGTTCGCGCGCTGCTGGTTCCGGCCACCATGAAGCTGCTGGGTCGCTGGAACTGGTACCTGCCCGAGGGGGTGCGCAGGGCGATGCGCCTCGCCCCCGAGCGGGCACATTAGGCTCAGCGGCTTTCCGATTCGCCGGCAATCGACCCGGACTCTGGGTTAGCGGGGAGAGCGCCGGCTTCTTGCCATACTTCGAGGTCCCCGTCTCGGGGGCGTAGCTCAGTTGGTTAGAGCGCCGGCCTGTCACGCCGGAGGTCGCGGGTTCGAGTCCCGTCGCTCCCGCTGTAGAAGTGCCTGCAATCGCGGCGTATTTGATTCGGATGCGGCGATTTGTGGTCCCGTAGCGTCGCTCCGTTTGGGCATGTCCAGCCCCGCCCTAGCGCAGGCGGTGCGCCAGGTGCGCGAGCGCCAGTTCGGGCGGAGCCCCGCGTAGGCGAGCGCGCTGATGATCAGCGCGTCACGCCTCGGTGTCAAGTAGGCCGGCGCCCGGTTGACGCTAGGCGCATCGTGGGGCTTGAATACGATTTCGGCTGCCAGACGAAGTTAGACGTCGGGCCCGCGAGCCGTCTGCCCGCTTCGTCAGAGATGGAGGCGAAGCACCCTTGCACTCAGATGAGCGCCAGCCAGATGACAGGGGACGAACGGCCCGGGCAGTCAGCCTTGCGGCGGAAATCATTGGCGGCTTGATCGGCAGTCGCCGTCCCACCGTGACGCTCGCGCTTCAGAAGCTCGCCTCAGATGGGGTGCTCGAGCGACTGCAGGACAATCGCTGGAAGCTCGCCCGCACGATCGTTTCCGTGTGACTCGGAGTCATAGCTCCGCGGGCCGTCGTCGCCACGCGGGTTGCCGAGGCCGCATAGCGTGCGGTTCAGTCTGCGTTCGTTTCCTTCGAGCGAACCACACGCCGTGGCTGATGCGCAAGCGTCGGGTCCTCCAGGTACACGCTGATCAAGCCATCGAGCGTGATCTGCAGGAGCAGATCTAGGTCGAGCTCCGCGAGGATCAGCAATGCGTCCCGCGCGCGCTCTGGTCCGACCTCTCCATCCCGCAGCCGCGCGATTAGTGGATGAAGGTTCCCCGACTCCCGGAGCTGCGCCGCGAGATCAATCGTCGTCCGCTCCTCGGACGTGAGGTCATCAACCGACGCCATCCCAACAGGCTAACCGACCGTTACAACGACCGTCGACCTCCCGTTACGGCGAGCCGACAACGCTCAACAGCCGTCGTTCACCAGCGCCGCCGGCACAAGGCAGGTGCCCGGGGAGTGGCGCGCGGTCTGGTCTTATCCCCGACCGACGGTTGGGACTCGTGGACGATCGGCGTGTTCATCCTGCGAAGCGTAAGAAATCGGCAAGGATTTGGCCGTCACAATGCATCTGATGGTTGTCGTATCCGCTAAGGCCGATGACTCTGCGCCCACCTATATCCGCGCTTCAGAGTCGCGTCTGTCGTCCCAGTGACTGAGCGACAGCAGTTCCCTTCTGATCGGCCAGCCGGCGAGGCTTCCGACGGGCCGCGCACCGGAGCGCCAGATGGCGAGCTTGCTCAGAAACCGTGGAGCAAGCCGATCGGGCGGCGCACGGTGCTCGCTGCGCTTGGACTTGGCGCGGTTGGCACGTTGTTCGGCTCGCAGGTGCAGGCCGGGATCACCAGCCTGCTCAACTCGCTACACGCGAACGGTCTTGCGAGCATTTTGCCCGGGGGCGGCCAGTTCACGATCTACACAGTGTCCGGCGGGTACCCGGCTGCTCCTGCGGGTTACAGACTGCGGGTAGATGGGCTTGTCCGGCGCCCGCTCTCACTGAGGGTCTCCGATCTTCAGTCGCTTCCGGCGACGCGGCTCACCCGTGACTTCCAGTGTGTCACTGGATGGGAGGTGGCGAACGTCCATTGGGTCGGAGTGCGCCTCGTCGACCTTGCCCAGCACGCCGGCGTCGAGGCTGCGGCAGCAGCGTTCCAACTGACGTCGTTTGACGGGATGTACACCGAGAGCCTCACGATGGAGCAGGCGCACGAGACCGGAGCGATCGCCGCGTACTCTATGTTGGGCGCGCCGGTAACGCGTGAGCACGGTGGCCCGGTGCGGCTCTACGTGCCCGAGATGTTTGGCTACAAGTCGATCAAGTGGCTCTCTCGGATAGAACTCGTGGCGCGCGCCAAGCCTGGTTATTGGGAGCAGAACGGCTATCCGGTCAACGCGTGGATCACCGGCCATGCGCCGAATCCAGCTGCTTAAGGTGTTCAGACGATGAGTGTTAATCAAGCCACCGCTGAGCAGTCCGAGCAGAAAGGGGTGCTTCGATTCGACCGCGTGGAGCGCACCGTGCACTGGCTCAACGCTTCGCTGTTCCTGATCCTCATCGCCACGGGCGCGGCGTTGTACTTCACGCCGCTGATCGCGCTCGTCGGGCGACGCAGGCTCATCGAGCAGGTACACCTATACGCCGGGCTCTCGCTCCCCGTGCCGCTGCTACTCGGGCTCGCCGGCAGCTGGGGCCGGGGCCTGCGCCGCGATGTCGGGCGCATCAATCGCTGGACTGAGGAGGACCTACAGTGGTTGCGCGGCCTCGTCAACACCGCCTCGGGCCGCCGGCAGGCCGCCCTGCGGCCACGACTCGGCAAGTTCAACGCGGGGCAGAAGCTGAACGGGGCCTTCGTCGCTGGCGGGGGGCTGGTCATGCTCGGAACCGGCGCGCTCCTGCGCTGGTACGTGCCGTTTCCGCTCTCCTGGCGTGCGGGCGCCACATTCGTGCACAACTGGCTCGCCGTCATCTTCGTCATCGCGATTGTCGGCCATATCGCATTAGCGCTCGCGGATCGCGAAGCACTGCGCGCCATGTTCGGCGGACGCGTCAGCCGCGCATGGGCCGCCCGTCACGCACCGGCATGGCTCGACGAATCGGCCGAGCAGACGTAGCTGGCGCGCCGGGACCAAGGCGCGTCCGGCGGCTAAGTGCTGACCATCCGATAGACGTCGCGTGGGCGCGATTCACGATTGTCGTAATCGAAATCAACTCCCGCGGACATAACGGCGGCAAATCCAGCCTTCAAAGCATCTTCTGAATCCCATTTGCCGATGGTGACGACCGCACCGTTCGACTCCCGCCAACAGCTTGCCTCAAGGCACCCGGGGGTATTGATTAACACCTCAGCCGCGGCGCGGACTCGGTCCATCATCTCGGCTGCATGGTCAACCTTTGGGTAATGGGCGGCTACAAGTCCCACCGTCATCCGGTTCCTTTCCGTACGGAGCATCTGCTTGGCGTCGTGGTCAACTGGCCCTCGGTGGGCCTGAGCGATGGTTTTTGCGCGCCGTGCTGGTCTGTACGCCGAAGACCGACTCACGGGAGGCTCACGCCATGCGGAAACTGACCTTCGGCATGAATCTGAGCCTGGACGGCTACATTGCCGCGCCCGGCGACGACCTGGGCTGGAGCATCCCAAGCGACGAGCTGTTCCAGTGGTGGTCCGACCGGGTGGGGGCGACAGGCCTGGCGCTGTACGGGCGCAAGCTGTGGGAGACGATGAGCTCCCACTGGCCGACCGCCGACAAGCAGCCGGGCGCCACACCGGCGGCGATCGAGTTCGCCAGCCGCTGGCGGGACATGCCGAAGGTGGTGTTCTCCTCGAAGACCAGCACGGTCGACTGGAACACCCGTCTGGTCACCGGCGACGCGGTCACCGAGATCACCAGGCTTAAGGCCGAAGACGGCGCCCCCATGGACATCGGCGGTGCCGCACTCGCCGCGGCAGCCATGCGGGCCGGGCTGATTGACGAGTACGCGATTGTTACCCATCCGGTCCTGGTGGGCGGCGGCACGCCGTTCTTCACGGCCCTGGACAACTGGGTGAGCCTGAGCCTGGTGGAGACTCGGACGTTTCCCGACGGCGTGGTGCTGACCAGGTACGAGACCAGGCGCTGAGTGGCCGCCGTCGAACCAGCGCGGGCTTCGGCCCGCCCCTCAGCCAAGGGAAGCGGGCGCGTAGCCGCTGGCCGCGCGCTGAGAGTCGGCTCCCGCCGTCGACGGCCGTCGACGGCCGTGGCCTTCGACTGTCGTGGCCATGAATCCGCTAGAGATACTTGACTTTCTTTCGGATGAGAGGAAAGTGAGAACACACTCAGCGAAGCGTCCTCGGCTGAAAGCGGCTGAGGAAAAGGACCGGGTGGGCGCTTGCAGCCGTTGTTTACCGAGAGCTGCGGGGCTGGTGAGTTCACGTCGGCCCATGCACGCTCGCCAACCAATGGAGGCCGACACATGAGCAGCACTCAAATGGGGAGCGAGCGCGCTGGCGATGCGCCCAGACCGCCTGTTGGCGATCTGAAACTCGAGGTGGTCGTCATCCCTGTGTCCGACATAGATCGGGCTAAGGCGTTCTACGAGCGGCTGGGCTGGAGGCTCGACGCTGACGTGGCCGGCGATCAGGGATTTCGGATCGTCCAGTTCACGCCGCCGGGGTCGGCTTGCTCGATCCAGTTCGGCTCGAAAATGACGTCCGCGCGGCCCGGCTCTGCGACGAACACGTACTTGGTCGTGCCGGACGTCCAAGCCGCCCGCGACATCATTGCCGCACTTGGCGTTGCGATCTCGGACGTGTTTCACGAGGGATCGCTCGGCGATCGCTTCGATACGACCGCTCGCGTCGCCGGCGCCGCGCCGGACGGCACCACCTACGGATCGTTCGCGTCGTTTGGCGACCCGGACGGAAACACATGGCTGCTCCAGGAGATCACCACGCGGCTGCCCGGCCGGATCGACGCGGCGGCCACCTCGTTCGCGTCAGCCAGCGACCTGTCGAAGGCGCTGCAGCGCGCTGCAGCGGCACACGGGGAGCACGAGACGCGAATCGGCCGGGAAGATCCTGATTGGCCGGATTGGTACGCCGAGTACATGGTTCGCGAGCAGGCGGGCGAGGAGCTCCCGTCGTGACCGGCCACTACGACGTAATCGTCCTCGGTGGCGGGGCGCCCGGCGAGCATTGCGCCGCCGCGCTCGTGGAGGGAGGTTTGCGCGTGGCCGTCATCGAGCGCGATCTGGTCGGCGGCCTGTGCTCGTATTGGGCGTGCATCCCGTCGAAGTCGCTGCTGCGCCCCGGGGAGGCAGTGCACGGCGCCCGAGAGGCCGCAGCCAGCGCAGAGGTGGATGTGCAACGGGCGCTTGATTGGCGCGACTTCATGGTCTCGCACTACTCCGATTCCGGAGCCGCGCAGTGGCTGGCGGACCGCGGGATCGTCCTGCTGCGCGGTGGCGGTCGCCTCGCCGGGACAGGAGCGGTCGAGGTCGGTGGCGTTCGTCACACGGCCGACCACATCGTCCTTGCCAACGGTGCCGATCCGGTCGTTCCGCCCGTCCCAGGCTTGCGAGAGCTCGACGGCGTCTGGGGCACGAACGAGGCCACCGGGATGAAGGCCGTGCCGAGACGACTAGTGGTGCTCGGAGGTGGCGCGGCCGGCGTCGAACTCGCCCAGGTGGTGCGGCGTCTGGGCGGTGCAGTGTCGCTTGTCGAGGGTGGCGAGCGCGTGCTCGCCCGGGAGCCGGAGCCCCTGGGCGAGGCGTTGAGTGACGCGCTGCGGCGCGACGGAATCGAGCTCGCGCTCGGTGTGCAGGCGATCGCGGCCTCCCGCGATGGGGAGGACTTCGTCCTGCGACTCGAGGATGGGAGGGACCTGCGCGGCGATCATCTGCTGGTGGCGACCGGACGGCGCCCGCGCGTCGAGGGAATCGGGCTCGAGACCGTCGGCATCACCCCGGACCCGCGCGGCGTCCCAGTCGACGCGCAGATGCGTGCGGGCGAGCGGCTGTGGGCGATCGGCGACGTCACAGGCATCTGGCAGCTGACACACGTCGGCGAGTATCAAGGCGAGGTAGCCGCCTCGAACATCCTCGGCGAACCACGCGAGGCTCACTACGAGGCGGTCCCACGCGTCACTTACACCGATCCGCAGGCCGCGGCCGTGGGCGCCACCGAGGCCGAGTTCAGCTCGACTGCTGTGCTGTCCGAGATCGCCAAGACCGCGACCTACACGCATGCTTTCGCGAAGGCGAACGGATTCCTGACGCTGCTGAGCGACGGCGAGCACCTAACCGGCGCCTACGCCCTCGGGCCCGAAGCCGGCGAGTGGTTGCAGCAGGCGACGCTCGCGATCCGCGCCCGCATCCCACTCGAGGTGCTGCGCGACACCATCCAGCCGTTCCCGAGCTTCTCGGAGATCCACGCCGCGGCGCTGAAAGCACTCCGAGCTGAGATCGGTGCGCCAGCTCACCCCGTCAAGGCGGAGTCAAGATGAGCGCGATCGGTAGCTATCAGGATCGAGCAAAGGAGAAATTCGCCATGACTCGAGCCCACCCGCCAGACCAGACCGCCTTCAGGGCAATCCTTTCCGAGAACATCGATTGGAAGCCGTTTGCCGCGTTCCCGCCCCCGGCCAAACTTGCAGTCGTTGTGGGTGAGCCGACGGAGCCCGGGCCCTATGTGACCAGGGTCAAAGTCCCCGCGGACGTGAAGCTGATGCCGCACACACACCCTGAGGATCGTGTCTACACGGTTATTTCAGGCGTGTTCTATATCGGTCTGGGAGATGAGTTCGACAGCGATAAGCTGGAGGCGTATCCGCCGGGTAGTGTGATCGTTTTGCCCGGCGGCACGCCCCATTTTCACTGGGCCAAGTCAGGTGAGTACGTTTCGCAGATAACGGCGATCGGGCCGCTCGGAATGGAGTACGTCGACCCGAACGACGACCCGCGAAACCACTGAGCAGATGCTGGCGCGGATGCCGGTGGTGAGACCAACCCAATGAGTCCGCCGGTCGCGATCATCACGGGCGCTTCCCGGGGCATTGGCGCCGGGCTTGTTGCCGGGTACCGCAGTGCTGGTTACGCGGTCGTAGGTGTTGCGCGTTCGCTCCGGGCAGCCGATCGGGGGGAGACCGATTACGTCGCGGTCGCCGGCGACATCGCAGATCCGCAAGCCGCACGACGGGCAGTCGATGAGGCTCGCGACCGCTTCGGGCGGATCGACACCCTGATCAACAACGCCGGCATCTACATCGGCAAGCCGTTCACCGAGTACACGGTCGATGATTACGCGGCAATCACGGCCGTGAACCTCACCGGCTTCTTCCACATCACACAGCTGGCGATCGCGGACATGATCACCCGTGGCGGCGGGCACGTCGTGAACATTTCCACGAGCCTGGTCGACCGCGCTGATAGCACCAGGCCGTCAGCACTAGTCGCCCTCACAAAGGGAGGACTAGTGGCCGCCAGCCGGTCGCTGGCGATCGAATACGCCTCGCGAGGGGTCCGCGTCAATGCCGTCTCGCTGGGGGTGATCGAGACACCTGGCCACGATCCCGCGACCTACGAGGGACTCGACGCTCTCCACCCGCTCGGGCGCGTGGGCGAAATCACCGACGTCGTCGACGCGATCCTCTATCTCGAGCGAGCGACGTTCATCACCGGCGAGACGCTGCACGTCGACGGCGGCCAGACGGCCGGCCGCTAACACCCATCAGCCGTTACCAACACCACTATTGAAAGGACCTCCACGATGCGCTCCGACATCATCCCCGGTGGCACGTTCCCGGATTACCAGCTGCCCGACCAAGACCGCGTCACGCGCAGGCTCAGCGAGATCCAGGGCGAGGACCCCCTGATCCTGACCCTCGCGCGCGGCAGCTACTGCCCCAAGGAGCACCGACAGCACCTCGAACTCGCCGCCAACTATCCCGAGATCGCGGTTGCCTATACGCAGATCGCCACGATCTCGACCGATAATCACCACTCAAGCCAGGAGTTCCGTGCATCGGTCGGCGCCCAATGGCCGTTTCTCGAAGACCCGGAACGGACGGTTCAGAAGGACCTCGACATCCAGGAGTACACCGACCCCGAACACGATCCGATGATCCCGCACACGCTCGTGCTAAAGCCCGGGCTGGTCATCCACAGCATCTACAACGGCTACTGGTTTTGGGGACGCCCCTCGTTCGTCGACCTGTGGCGCGACCTGCGAGCCGTCACCGCCGAGATCCGCCCCGACTGGGATCTGAGCAAGCCCGGGCTGCGCCAAGCTTGGGATACGAAGGACTATTCGCCATTTCACGGATGGAACAGGCGCTCCCCTGAGTCGGTGCCGTCGTCATACACCTCTTAGGACGCTGGTTACGACCCTGGCAGGCTCGTAAGCGTGCGCTCTAAGCCCGAGCAGCCCGAGTCGGTGCAGCCGGTGGCCCAGCCTGCAGGCAGGCTGCTGTCGGTCAACGTCGGCATGCCGAAGAACGTGTCCTGGCGAGGGAAGACCGTCTATACCGGCGTCTTCAAGGACTCTGTCATCGGTCCCCGCCACGTCGGCAAGCTCAACGTCGAGGGCGATGGCCAAGGCGATCTCGCGGGGCACGGCGGCGAGCAGCGCGCCGTGTTCGTCTACCAGCTCGACTCCTATCGGTACTGGGAGCGCGAGCTCGGCCGCAAAGACTTCGCCTACGGACAGTTTGGCGAGAACTTCACCGTCGAAGGACTTGGTGACGACGAGGTCTGCATCGGCGACCGCTACCAGATCGGCACCGCCTGCTTCGAGGTAACGCAACCCCGCGTCACCTGTTACCGCGTCGGGATCCGTATGAACGACCCGCGCATTCCCGCCTTGCTCGTCTCACACCATCGACCGGGCTTCTATTTCCGCGTGCTCGAAGAGGGTGAGGTACAGGCCGGAGACGAGATCCTCAAGCTTGCTTCCGGCCCCGAACAGATGCCGGTCGCGGAGACAGATGCGCTGCTCTACCTCCCTGGGCACCCACGCCAGCAATTGCTGCGAGCGCTCCGGATCCCTGCCCTCAGCGGTGGCTGGCAGGCCTCGTTCCAAGCTTTGCTCGAGGAAGAACCCGATAGCGGGAACGCAGGGCTTGTGGCCACCAGCCCACCTCCGGCCTGGCCAGGCTTCCGTCAACTGATTGTCACCGCGATCACCCGCGAAAGCGAATCGGTGATCTCCATACGCCTCGATGACCCGAACGGCGCACCACTACCAGCCGCCCGCCCAGGCCAGTACCTCACGGTACGAGTCCAGCCCGACCGGCAGCAGAGGTCGGTGCTGCGCAACTTCTCCCTCTCCGGACAGCCCGACGCCGGTTACTACCGGATCGCCGTCAAGCGTGAACGCGACGGAATCGCCAGCGGCTATCTGCACACCCGGCTCGCCGCCAGCGACCGACTCGACGTCGCGGCGCCCCGTGGCACCTTCATCCTCGACCGCACGGATGCGCCGGTGCTGCTGATCAGCGCCGGAATCGGCGCTACTCCGGTTCTCGCCATGCTCAAGGCGTTGGCGGAGGAGCGTTCCGATCGCGAGATCTGGTGGCTGCACTCCGCGCGCAACCGGCGCGAGCACTCGTTCGCTGCGGAGGCCCAGGCGCTCCTGACTTCGCTTCCGAACGCACGCAGGCGCGTGTATTACAGCCGTCCAGGTCCGAATGACGTCGAGGGCCGCGACTATGACACCGCTGGCCATCTCACCGGGTCAGCACTGGCCGAACTCCAGCCGCCCGGCGATGCCCAGGCATACCTATGCGGGCCCGCGCCTTTCATGGACGAGATCAGCGCGGGCCTGGCGGCGCTGGGGGTCGACGCGTCGCACATCCATACCGAGCCGTTCGGGCCTGCACCGGGTGTGACGCCAGGCATCGCAGCAACACCTGCGCGGAGCCCCCACCCACCCACGGGCAAGCCTGGAAACGGCCCCACGATTGAATTCGCCCGCAGCAATCTCGCCATCCCCTGGGACAGCGAGCACGGCAGCCTGCTCGAACTCGCCGAAGCATGCGACGTACCCGTTCGCTGGTCGTGTCGCACCGGCGTCTGCCACACCTGCGAGACCACGCTTATCGCCGGCAATGTCAAATACAACCCCGACCCGGTCGAACCTCCCGCCCAGGGAAGCGCACTCATCTGCTGCTCGCAACCACGCGACGATCTGGTGCTGGACCTGTGACAGCGACCGAGCCCGTTCCGCAAAGGAGGCCACCATGAGCAACATCAACGAGGAGATTGTCCTGGCCCACTTCATCGTTTCAGACGATGTCGAGAGGTCCCGTCGCTTTTACACCGAGGTACTCGGCGGCACGGTGATCTTCTCGGGCCCGGGCGGACTGACCTATGTCGCCCTGTCCAACAGCTGGATCATCATCAATGGCGGCGGAAGCCCGACCGACGACAAGCCATCGGTCACTCTGGAGACGCCACGCGATCCCGACCGAGTCAGCAGCTTCCTCAACATCCGGGTCAAGGACATCCACACCGTGTACGCCGAATGGAGCGCCAGAGGTGCTCAATTCCTGACGCCGCCCAAACAGCACCAGTACGAGATCCGCTGCTATATCCGGGACCCCGACGGTCACCTGATCGAGGTGGGACAGACCACGGACCCAACGGGCGACTGGTCGAACTGGCCAGTGAGTAGGCCCGCCGAAGAGTCTGCGCGGCCATGACCACCGCGATCATCGGCACGGGAGGCCTCGGATCGGCCATCGCCCGCCAGCTGAGCACAGGGGGCGAGAGCCTGCGGCTCTCGAGCGCCGACACCGAGTCGGCACGGACCCTGGCTAGAGCGATCGGTCCACCTGCGGCCGTCGCAGTCGACAATCACGACGCGTTGCGGGGTGCCGATGCCGTCGTCCTCGCGCTGCGGTTCAGTGTGCTGGAGAGCGTCATCGACGAGATCTCAGACTCGCTTGCCGAAAGAGTCGTAGTCATTCCGAGCAACCCGGTCAGTCTCGACTCACGAGGCAAGCTCATGCGCCTCGTGCCAGAAGGACAATCGTCGGGCGAGGTCGTGGCCGGGTGGCTGCCGGCGGGGACGGGCCTGGCCATGGCGTTTGGAACCATGTCGGCCAATCTCCTCGAGTCGTCCAGCAGGCGGGCACCGGAGCCGGCGGTTCTTTTCTATCTGACCGACGATGACCGTGCCGGCGCGGAAGTCGAGCACTTGATCCGAACGACAGGCTTCGAGCCGGTGAAGGTCGGCGGGATCAAACAGTCGAGTCGACTCGAGGTGGGCGGCGACCTTCATGATCGAGTGGTCGGCGCCGCAGAGGCGCGGTCATTGATCGCTGGGGCCGCCGGCGGCACCGGCCCCGGGTCGTCCCAATGAGCGATCGGACGCCGGTGTGCGAGCTGTTAGGGATTGAACGCCCGATCGTGGAGGCGCCGCTGTCTGTGGATCCACGCCTGCCCGCTGCGGTCTCAAATGCCGGCGGCCTCGGCACCGTGGGGCTGGGGTGGGCCGATGATGCCGGAGAGGTGGTTCGGAAAACGGCAGCTCTTACCGACCGACCATTTGCGGGCAACTTCGTTCTCGCCTTCGATCAGCACGACCGAATCGATCAGGCGCTCGCAGCGGGGCTGCGGATCGTGTCGCTCTTCTGGGGCGATCCCCGAAGCTACGTCGACATCGTGCATGACGCCGGGGGGCTTGTCATGCACACGGTCGGCAGCGTCGAGGAAGCGCTGCGCGCGGTCGAATCTGGCGTGGACATCGTCATTGCACAGGGCTGGGAAGCCGGGGGGCACGTGTGGAGTGGCGTGGCAACGCTCCCGCTGGTACCGGCGGTGGTCGACGCGGTGGCGCCTGTGCCGGTCATCGCCGCTGGTGGGATTGGCGACGCTCGAGGGGTCGCGGCTGTGCTCGCCCTCGGCGCGCAGGCGGCCTTGCTCGGCACGCGCTTCCTGCTGGCCGACGAAATGCCGATTCATGGCGAGTACCGACGCCGACTTATAGACGCGACCGAGACCGATGCAGAGTGGTACGCGAATCTCTATGAGGTGGGATGGCCGAATGCTTCCCACCGCGCCATCCACAACTCAACGGCCGAGATGTGGGAGGCCGCGGGCCGCCCGGCACCGGGCAGTCGACCGGGAGACGGGGAGGTGATAGCGCACTTCGCTGCCGGCGAGCCGATCGTTCGATATGAGCCCGCGCCGCCGATGATTGGAACGACCGGCGAGATCGAAGCGCTATCGCTGTGGGCCGGACAAAGCGTCGCGCTCGCCAAGCGGCAACAGCCAGCAGCAGAAATTGTGGCCGAACTCGTCTCGCGCTTGTAGCGGCTAGACGCGGCCGCCGCTCCCGGATTCAGTGAAACAGCCTCGACGGCCGGAGCGCCGAGCAGCGCAGTGCCACTGTGAGCGCCAAGAGACGGGAACCGACGAAGCGAAGTTCTGCCAGCCTGCGCGGACGACATCAACCGGACTACATCAGCTGTACCACAAGGACGACACAGGTGTCATTCTCACGTGCGACACCGTCGCGGTGCGCCGATTGGATTTGGCGCGCGTAGTATCATACGACTGCGGGAGGTAGTTACTCGGCCAGTCGCGTCCCAGACCGGTTACGACCCGTTACAGCGGTTCACGGTGAGTGCGTAGATTGGTGAGGCACTAGCTACCGTGTCAGGAGACATAATGCGGACCGCTCACAACCGTAACCCGTCCAGCCGGCGGGCAGGCGTGGTTCTTGCAATCGGGGCCGCTACGGTGGTGTGCACTCTCTTTGGGGTCCCAGGCCTGTCGTCGTCAGCTGCGAAGCCGACCTCGGTCATGGCACCGCCGACCCCAACGCAACCCATTGCCGGCGACGTGTCGGCCACCTCACTGGCCCTTTCTTGGTCCCCGGGCGGGTCGAGCTCCGGGACCGCCGGTTACGACGTCTTCGAAAACGGCGCAAACATCGGCCAGTCAACCTCGGATTCTTTCACGGTCAACAACCTGAAATGCGCGACGACGTATTCATTTAGCGTCGATGCATACGATGCCGCCGGTGATCATAGTGCTCCCTCATCGGCGGTCTCTGTGACCACGGCGGCGTGTTTGCAAGTCGGGCCTGGCCAGCAGTTTGCGAATCTCAGCCAAGCATTGGCGGCCGCCACATCCGGCGACGAGATTGTCGTCCACGCAGGGTCATACGGGCAAGCTGTGATATCGCAGGCGTTCTCGGTTCCGGTCTTGATCACCAATAATCCCGGGGACTCCCCCACTGTCCACGGCCTGGTGTTTACGTCGGCCCAAAACGTCGATGTCTCCGGCATCGCCTCGACAGCAGAAATCCAGGTCGGGAGGGGAAGCAGCAACATCGTGCTGGATCATATGTACGTTCATTTCACCCAGCATCAGTCGGTGCACGATGGCGACGCAGTTCTTCTCAGTGGTGCCGTGAAGCACATCACTTTGTCGGACAGCAGGATCGTGGGTGGTTTGTACGGCATCTTCACCGGTCCATGGGCTGGGGCGGTTCCCTCCGACATAACGATCTCCGGCAATGACATCTCCAAAGCATCACGCGACCTGATGCACATCGACGGCGTGGATGGACTTACCGTTGAAGACAACGATATCCACGACTTCAGCACCTGGGACACGGCCGGCACACAGTTCACGGCGGCGGCGCAGAGTGGGTCGACGACATTGGCAAATGTCTCGTCGCTCGCGGGGATCGTAGCCGGCATGTACGTCGTGGGCCCGGGACTGCGTGGGTCTGATGCGAACAATGCGTCGTATATCTCAGCGCTGGACACGGCGTCACATACGATCACGCTTTCTGCCCCCGCAACTAGCACCGCAAGCGGCACATACACGATCGTCCCAATTCATCATGACGGTTTGCAAGCGGTCGATGCGTCAAACGTAACGATTGCTCGCAACCGCATCCATTTCTCGTCATGGCCCGTGAAGGGCATTGCACGATCGTTTCCCTTCCAGGCAATCATCGTGTCAGCGAATTCGTCCCCCAGCAACAATAGTAACCTGAGCATCTTCTCGAATCTGGTTTATCACTGGCCGGGGACGGGGATTTGCCTGAGCGGATCAGACGGTGTGCTCATTGCAAACAATACGGTGTGGGGGGTCGGTCCAACGTCGGCCGGAACCGGGGTTGACCTGGCACTCAATGGCAATGGTGCGCGTAACAATGAGAACGTGTCGATATGGAACGACATCCTCGGGCCGGGCCAAGTTCATGTGCTCAACGGCTCCTCCGGACCTGTGTACGCCTCGAACAACCTCGCGACTGGCAAAGTGCAGCCTGCGGGAATGCTGGGATCCGATGTGATCACCGCCGACCCGCAGTTCGTCGACGAAAACGACTTCTTGCTTCAAGCGTCGAGCCCCGCAATCGGTCAGGGCTCCGACCGGACGGGAACCCCTCCCTATGACTTCGCCGGGAATCCCTGGGGCTCGTCGGTGAACATCGGCGCCCGGGCGACGCCGTCGGGCTAGCGCAAGCACGCCAGTCGCTAGCCAGTCGCGAGCCGATTAGCGAGCCGATTGACAGAAGCTGGCTGACCCCAGAGAATGGCGACGCCCGGGTGGGGAGCGGGAGTGGTTGATGTCCGCGAACCAATGGAGGAAGACGACGTGATCACCAGGCTGCGGAGCGTGCGATTCTCAGTGGGGCGAGTTTTTCTCTGCGGCGGGGTGCTGGCAATGGCGGTGGCTGCGGCCACAGCTACGGCTGCTGCCGGAGCCGCTCACCGGACTTCCCAATCAGCCAACCCGGTGACGATCACCCGCGACCGGGCAGGCATCCCGCACATCGTGGCCCGCAACTTCACCTCGCTGGGGTACGGCGAGGCGTACGCGTTCGCCCAGGACAACCTCTGCACGCTGGCCAATGACATGGTGACCGTCGAAGGCCAGCGCTCCAAATACTTCGGTCCCAAGGCGCTGGCAGTCAATTACTCGGCGGGCACCTACACCACCAATCTCCAGTCAGACCTCTATTGGCGCTACATCCGGCGCGGCGGCCTCGTCCAGCGGGAGCTCAAGGCCTCACCGCCCAACGGCCTTCTCCCGCAGGTCCGCGATGTCTATATCGGCTTCGCGGAGGGCTACAACCACTACCTGCGCTCGGGCAAGCTGAACGATCCGACCTGCAAGGGCAAGCCCTGGGTGAAGCCGATCACGGTCACGGACATGATCCTGCGCGGCCAGCAGGTCGTCACCGAGGGTTCTGCGCAGCAGTTCATTTCCGGAATCGTTCAGGCCACGCCGCCGACTGCGGGGGCGAAGGATGCTCACGCGAAGCGGGTCACTCGAGGCTTCGCCGATTTGCGCCGGCAGCTCGGCCCAGCAGCTCAGCCGGCGGGATCCAACGGGATCGGTCTGGGCAGTAAGGACACTCGGTCGGGACAGGGCATGGTGCTGGCCAATCCACACTTCCCGTGGCGCGGGGCCGAGCGGTTCTGGATGGCTCAATTGGACGTCCCCGGGAGCTACGACGTGGAGGGCGGGACGCTGATGGGCTTCCCGCTGATCGGGATCGGCTTCAACCGCCACATCGCCTGGACCCACACCGTCTCAACCTCGCGGCGCTTCGTGCTCTACCAGCTCAAGCTCGTTCCCGGCCATCCCACCAGCTATTACCTGAATGGCAGGGCGGTGAAGATGGGGCACCGCACGATCACCCTCCACTACCGGGGCAAGACCGTCCACCACACCTTCTACACCACCCATTGGGGAGTGGTCCTGGACGTTCCGAGCGTCCCCGGCAATCTCTACAGCTGGGGCACATCGAACGCCTATGCGCTGTATGACGCTGTCGCCGGGGTGGGGCCGCGAGCGGCCAACCAGTACTTCGAGATGGGCCGGGCCACCTCCGTCAAGGACCTCTACAACGTGGAGGCCAAGTGGCTGGCCATCCCGACGTTCAACACGATCGCCGCCGACGACCACGGCAATGCCTACTACGGCGACGTCGGTGCCACGCCCGCGGTCACGCAGAGCAAGCTCAATGCGTGCCTGCCCCCCGGGGTTCCCACCCTGATCTACGACGAGGCCAGGGTGATCACTCTTGACGGCTCGCAGCGCTCGTGTGCGCCGGCCAACTTCCCCGGTACGCCGCAAAACGGCATCTTCACGGCCTCGCATCTGCCACACCTGTTCCGGCGCGACTACGTGGAGAACTCGAATGACTCGTACTGGCTGGCGAATCCCTCACATCCGCTGACGGGCTACTCCCCGATCATCGGGCTCACTGGGACCGAGCAGGACCTGCGCACGCGGATCGGCAACCACATGATCGCCGCGCGCGTGGCCGGTACCGACGGGCTGGGGCCCGCCAAGTTCACCATCCCAACGCTGCAGCGGATGTGGGAGGGCGACCGTTCTGAGCTCGCCGCGCTTGTTCTCCGGCCCCTGGCGGCTGATTGCCGGGCCCATCCCGAGCAGATCGCCTCAAACGGGCACGTGGTCAACTTGACCCCTGCCTGCCACGCGCTGGCGCATTACAACGGCACCGGCCGGCTGGGCGCCAAGGGCGGCTGGCTGTTCGAGGTCTGGGCAGACCTCGACGGCGACAGCCACTTCTACGCGACGCCGTTCAACGCCGCCGATCCCCTGTCCACCCCCTCGGGGCTCAACACCTCACCGAGCGCCACCCCGCTGAGGTGGCTGGCCGACGCCGTGCTGAGCCTGCGAGGGCACCACGTCCCCCTTGACGCGAGCTTCGGCCAGGTGCAGCACGCGCCCCAGTCCAAGAACCTGTTCGTCCCCGGGTGCGAGGGCGACTCCTCTAACGCCAACGAGGGAGTGGGGTGCTTCAACGCCATCTACGCGAACGACGGCACGCCCATGAGCACCGGCCCGCTCGTGGGGTATCCCTACGGGACGGTCTACGACGGCTCCTCGCTGGTCATGACCACACAACTGAATCCCGGCGGCCCGGTCGCCGAGGGGATCCTGACCTACTCGCAGGCCACAAACCGGAGGTCCCCTTGGTATTCCAACATGACCAAGCTCTACTCGGAGCGTCGGTGGGTCAAGCTGGCCTATAGCGCACGCGCACTGGCAAACGAACATCCGGAAGCGCCACTCACGCTGCGGGTTCCCTGACCAAAGCAATCCCGAGCAGAGGGCTCGGCGTCCGGCGCTCGGCCGACGTGGGTATCAGGCCGCGGGAGCGTTAAGGGGCGCGAGCCACTCCGGCGGGAGCACTGCTGAGCTTCTCCCCGGAAAGTGTTTGACGATCCGGGTCGCCAGCCGTCCCGCCGGTCGGCCCTCGATCGCCGGCCGGAGATCGTCGAGGCTCATTGCCAAGCGCAGGCTCGGGGCGATCTGGAGGTCGGCGGCGTTCGAGGTCTCACCCCCGAGGATGCCCTCCGCTATCCAGTCGTCAATTCGCTGAAGCATCCCGGGGATTGCGACGATCGCACGACGAACGTTCTCGTCGGTGGCCCCGCGGGACCGGGCATCCAGGGCGATGAAGGGACCCGCGGTCTTCGCCGCGACTTGATGCGGCATCCCGATCTTTGCGCCCTCTAGGTAGCCGACTAGCCCGCTGCCATCCTTGCGAGCGGACCAGAGGAAGATCTCTCGGATCCTTTGCTGAAGCTCCTCGTCGCCGAAGCGCTCGGCCTCCTCGACGGCCTGTCTCTGCTTCGCATCGTCAGGGAACAACGGGGGCTCCGGCTTGCGGCGCTCGAGCGCGCGGGCGATCGCCCGCGTTCCCTGCACGCGCTCGCCATCGATCTTGGCTGCGGGCACGGTCACGTCCGGGAAGCGCAGAGCCTTGAGCACCAACCAGGAGACGACCGGCAGAAGGTCGGTCCGCTTGTAGCTAATCCGCTTGTAATCGAACAGCAGTTGACCCGTCGTCGCGGCGTGCGAGCCGGGCATCGAATAGAGCCGGACCTCCATGGACAGCCGAAACTAGCAACGAAGGCCCTGCGAAGGGCCGAGGGAGGCTCAGCACTGAGCCCGCGCGACCGCAGCCTCGACTGCCTCCTCCCGGCTGATTCGCCTATCGGGTGGGCAGCTTCGCATGGCCGATGCGCCGCCCGGCGACGGCGAGGGTCGCTGCACCGAGCGCGGCGAGCAGCGCCGAGCCGGCGCCGAGCAAAAAGCCATTTGCCGCTGAACCGTGGGCGGCGAGCTGGCCGCCTAGCGCGTAGCCAGTGGCGGCGCCCGCATTGAGCGCGAGCGTCAAGAGCGAGAAGCCGACGGTCGTGCTGCCTTTGGGAACGAGGTCGTCCGCGAGGAGATAGGCGGTGGTAAGCGCGGCGCCCATCGGTGCCCCCGCGATCACTAGGCCGACCGCGGCCGCGGCCGGACCGGAGGCGAGCGCCGGGAGCACCAGCAGTGCGGCGAGCAGGCCGGAGCAGGCGACCAGCCGGTGGACGACGGGCAAGCTCCATGAACGCGCCCCGTAGGCGAGCCCGCCGAGCAGGCTGCCCAACGAGCACGCGGCAATCAGCACGCCGGCGAGGCCTGGCTGGCCGTGCTGAGTGGCAAAGGCCGGCCCGGCGACGTCGACGGCCCCGAGGGCGGCACCGACGGCCACCATCACGGCGGCGAGCGGCGCCGCCGAACGCAGCAGATCGCGCGTGCCGGTGCGCATGGCTCGGCCGGCCGGGGCCTTCGCCGCGGCGGCCGAGCTGATCGCGAGCGCGCCGCCGGCGATCAGGGTGCCACAGCCCGCCAGCGAGATCGCGGGCGTCGCCGCCGTGGCGAGCAGCCCGAAGAGCGCGGGGCCGGCGACGAAGCCGATGTCCTGGGTCACCGAGCAATAGCTAAACGCGGTGGTTCGGGTGTCGGCGTCGGGTGCAGCCGAGCTCCACGCCGCGCGTGCGGCCGGTCCGGTTGCGGGCTGGCTAAGGCCGAGCAACGCGGTGAGGCCGATGAGCAGCGCGGGCGGGCCGCCGAGGGCGACGGCGGTCGCCAGCGCCGCCGTCGCCACGGTCAATGCGAGCGCTGCCGGCATGAGCACCCGGCGGATTCCGACGCGATCAACTAGCCGCCCCTGGACGATCGTCGAAATCGAGAAGGCGAGCGTGCCCGCTGCGACCGCCACGCCGCCGAGGCCGAACGAGCCGCTGCTGTGATGCAGCGCGAGCAGGATGACGAGGTCGACGGCCGCTTGGCCGGGCGCCACGAGCAGCGAGCCCGCGAGCAGCCGCGGGCCGCCGGGAATGTACGCGAGGGCGAGATAGCGGCGCATCGCCCCAGGATCGGCCGGGGCGGCCTTGCTCGCATACGATTAAGTCTGGGCTAAACAATGCTCCGTCTCGACCTGGGCCCCGACGAACTCGCTGCGACCCGTTTCGCCTGCTCCGCGCTGCAGGAGACCGTGGCAAGCCTGCGCGTGCTCGACGACCCCACCGCACACACGATGCACCTGCCGTGGTATCGCGACGTCGCCGGGCGCGCCGCCCGGCTCGACCTCGCTCTGCTCCGCGCGCTCGTGCCCGCCAACGGCTACGCGCCCGACTTCATCTCCCCGCCGCCCGACAGCCCGCTGCCCGACCTGGACGCCGACCTGGCGCGCGTCGCCGCGACCCCACCCGATCGCGTCCACGCCGAGGTCGCGGAGCTGTTCAGAACTCAACCGCCGCCGGTGGTGGAGGTGCTGCTCGCCAACCCGGCGGCTGGCCTGCAGACGGTCGTCGCCCAGCTGCGACAGTGGTTCGAGGTAGCCCTTGACGATCACTGGCCCCGGATCCGGGCCCTGCTGCAGGCGGACATCTCCCATCGCGCTCACCGCCTGTCCGAGGGCGGCACGCGGGCTCTGTTCAGCGATCTGCACCCCTCCGTGCGCTGGCACCAGGGCGGGCGGCTCGAGCTGGCGATCTCCTACGACGCGCCGGTCGCGCTCGACCACCGGGGGCTGCTGCTCGTCCCCTCAGTGTTCGCCTGGCCGGGGATCTATGTCGTTACCGACCCGCCGTGGCAGCCAACCCTCATCTACCCCGCGCGCGGCACCGCGACCGCATGGGAGCCGACCCGGGAGCCCGCGCCCGCCGCGCTCAGGAAACTGGTCGGTCCCACCCGCGCAGCGATTCTGCAAGCCCTGGAGGCGCCGCGCACCGGCGGCGACCTCGCGCGGGCCATCGGCGTGACCCCAAGCGCGGTCTCACAGCAGATCGCGATCCTGCGCGACGCCGGCCTCGTCGCAACGCACCGCACCGGTCGCCACCTGATCGCCCGGCGCACCGAATTGGGGGACAGGTTTTGGCGCAAATCGGGTGGGTAGCTGCGTGGCGCTACTTGTAGCTCACGGCTTTCGAGGAGGGGACTATGTCCGGCGCATCCACACGGCTGTCCAGCAAGGCGAGGTGGCCGTTTGCAGCTCTGGGTGCGATGGTCGTCGTCGCAGCGCTCGGGGTCTGGAGTCCCGGAGGTGCTGCGGGCGCAAAGCCTCGGGCCGGCGGCAGCCATCCCTCCGGTAAGGCTCCGGGAGGACCCGGGGCGCAGTCCTACCTCGACGAGGCTCGCAAGGACTGCTTCGGCACCGCGCGCGACAGTGCTTCGAAGGTCTGGTTCACGGTCGCCGACGGCGTGCTCTCGGACGTATTCAGTCCGACGCTCGAGAACACCAATGTCAAGACCGTGCAGTATCTGGTCACTGACGGGAGGACCTTTACAGCGCTGCAGCAGCGCAACATGACGTATACGGTCAGCTCGCCTGACCGCGGCGGCATGGTATGTCGGATAACCAGCACCGACCGCGCGCATCGGTTTCGGCTCGTGAGCGACTACATCACCGACCCGGCGCGCGACAGCGTCGTTGTCCGCACCCGGCTTGAGCCTCTGTCCGGATCTGATGGGAGGTCGATCCGGGACCTCAAGGTTTATGTGCGTTACAACGCGACGATCGACAACACCGGGGGCGGCGGCGCCAAGAACGGCGGCCCGAATAACGCCACCATCGACCCCGCCACCACGGCGCTGGTGTCCTCAGACACGAAGACGCCCAAGGGGCCGTTCTCGGCTCGGGTCGTTGGAGCTCTGGTGGCAAACCGGCCGTTCCTGAGCGAATCGAGCGGGTTTGTGGGCACGTCGAGCGACGGGCTTGGGCAACTCGACACCTATCACCGTCTCGTGCACGACTATCGCTCCGCCGAGAACGGCAACGTGGTGCAGACCGCGCGCGTCGCTGTACGGCCCGGCCGGCCGTTCACGCTCGCGCTCGGTTTCGCGCAGACCGCACAGCGCGCGATCGACACCGCCCAGCGCAGCGCGCGCGAGTCGTTCGACCGGATGCTGTCGCGCTATGTGGCCGGCTGGCGCCATTACGACGGGGCTCTGATCGGGCCGCCTAAGCATTTGGCGGGGCTCTCAGCCGCCCAGGTCGCCGCCTTGCAGCGCACATACTGGCTGTCCGCCAACGTGATCAAGGCGGCTGAGGACAAGACCAACGTGGGCGCGTTCGTCGCGTCGCCGACCGACCCGTGGGGGCAATCCGTTCCCGCCGATACGACTCACGCCGGCTGGACTTATCGCGAAGTCTTCGCTCGCGACAGTTACGAGACCTTCACGGGCTTGTTGGCTGATGGGGACCGGGCAAGTGCGCGCGCCATGGTGCGGTTCCTGTTCGATCGCGTCCAGCGGCGCAACGGCAGCTTTCCACGCGACTCCGAGCTCAACGGCTCGGTCGCGCCGGACACGTTCGGCCTGTCGGAGATCGATGAGGACTCCTATCCGCTGCTGATGGCTTGGCAAGCGGGGATGGGCGGTGATGTGGCTTTCTATCGCGCGCATCTCCGGCCCGACGCGGATTTCATCGTCAACCACGGTCCCAACTACGGCGTCGAGCGGTGGGAGGAGCATCCCGGTTACTCACCCTCCACGATCGCGGCTGAGATCGCCGGCCTAGTCGCGGCCGCTCATCTGGCCCGCGCTGTCGGCGACACGGCTCGCGCCAAGCTCTATCTCGCCACCGCCGACGACTTCCAGCGCCACGTCAAGAAGTGGACTGTCACCACAACTGGCCCGTACGCGCCGCGGTACTTCATCCGCCTTTCACCGAAGGGCCGCCCCAACACCGCCGAGACCTACGACCTAGGCAACGGTTCACGCAACAACGTGGATCAGCGCTCCGTGATCGATGCCGGCTTCCTTGAGCTCACCCGACTGGGCGAGCTCTCTGCACGTGACCCCGACGTCCTGGCCTCGCTGCGGGTAGTCGACTCGGTGCTTGAGCGCCGGACCGGATCCGGGCCAGGCTGGCATCGCTATGGCATCAAGGCCAGCGGCAGCACCGATGGTTACGGCGACTGCTATAAGCCTGACCCCACCGACTGCGCGCCCACTGGGAAGCCCTGGTTTACCAACGCAGTGGGCTCGGGTCATCTGTGGCCGCTGCTCGACGGCGAACGTGCTGAACAGGAGCTCCAGACCGGCCACTACGGCACCGCTTCTGCGCTGGCCGTCAGCCTGCAACGTATGACATCGGGCCTTGGATACGTACCCGAGCAGGTGTGGGAAGACCCCAACACCCCCGCCTCGCCCTACGGCGCCGACCCCAAAACTGCCTCGATCGGGTTCACCAACGGCAAGGCGGCCGGCTCCGCCGCCCCGTTGGTCTGGGGCCAGGCTCAATATCTCCGTCTGGTGCGCGATCTGGCCACTCGGACCGTCCTCGACCAGCCCTCTATTACACGCGCGCGCTACCTCAGATCAGGCGGCGCGCCGTCCGTGGAGCCGCTCACAATAATCACGCCCGCGCCTGGTACGCGCGCCGCAAGCACGCGGACCGTGGTCAGAGGGAGGACGGCTCCCGGGGCGACGGTGGTAGTCGGGGCCGGGCAGCCAGGTTCGCCGGCAGATTCGATGAGCGTTGACACCACCGTGGCGGGAGCGGATGGTGGCTTCAAGGTCACCGTCCCGAGACCCGCCGGGCCGACTCGAATCACGGCCACCGCCATAGTCGGCAGCCACGCCACCGGGTGGGCGCAGGTCACGGTGACCGGGCCCTGAGCGAGCCGGATGGGGATGACGGGGGCCTGAGCCGCAGGACGAAAGGCCGGGCAAATTCTCCCGGTGCGCAGAGGTGCGCGCCCGATCCTCATATGTGCATGAGATAACACAAATTTGTGTCATCTCGCTTATTTCGTGTATACTCGCGAACCATGCCGTCTGATGCTGAGATCACATTCGCCGATCATGCGGGCCGTCTGTATTCACGTCGCTACGGGATGGCGCCCATGGTGGGCCGGCTCCTGGGCTACTTGATGGTGTGCTGGCCTCCGGAGCAGAGCATCGCTGAGTTGGCGGAGGCGCTCTTGGCCAGCCGCAGCGCGATCGCCGGCGCTGTCAGCGCTTTGGAGAACCTGGGATTGGTCCGCCGGTCGCGTGCCGCCGGGGAGCGTATGGATCGGGTTTCCATCGATCGAACCTCGCGACGTGCGTACGGGTTCGACGTCTCTGAGTACGAGGAGCAGGGCGAGCTCGCCCGCGAGGGCCTGGAGGTCCTAGCCGATGCCCCGATCGAGCGGCGAGCCGTGCTGCTGGAGTTTGCCGCGTTCGCCGATTTCCTCGTCGAGCGTCTGCCGCAACTTGAGCAGGAGTGGAACGAGCGACGTCAGGCGCTCCGCGACAGCGGTCAGATCGCGGCCCATCCAACTCACGCACCCCGAGAGGAGGACAAAGGATGATCACTGGTTCGACCACAGCCGCGATCGTTGCCCGGGGAGTCGGCAAGTCGTTTGGCGAGCATCGGGTGCTCGACCAAGTGGACCTCAGCGTCGCGGAGGGCACGATCTTTTCGCTGCTGGGCCCCAACGGCGCCGGCAAGACCACGATGGTGCGCATCCTGTCGACTCTGATTCCGGCCGATGCCGGGGAAATCCGCGTCGCCGGCCACGATGTGCGAGCCGACGCAGCCGGGGTGCGCGCGGCGATCGGCGTCACCGGCCAGTTCTCCGCGGTGGACAACCTGCTAACCGGCGCCGAGAACCTCCGTCTGATGGCCGACCTGCGTCATCTCGGGAGGCGGGCCGGATCGCGGCGTGTGACCGAGCTGCTCGAGCGCTTCGACCTCAGCGAGGCGGCGGACAAGGCGCTCGCGACCTACTCCGGCGGAATGCGACGCCGTCTGGATTTGGCGATGACCCTCGTCGGCAATCCGCGGCTGATCTTCCTAGACGAGCCGACCACGGGACTGGATCCGCGCAGCCGTCGCACGATGTGGCGGATCATCGACGAGCTGATCGCCGACGGGGTCACGATCTTCCTCACCACTCAATACCTCGACGAGGCCGACCGGCTGGCCGACCGGATTGCGGTGCTCGACGACGGCCGTATCGTCGCCGAAGGCACGCCCGCCGAGCTCAAGCGCCGCATCCCCGGAGGACACGTCAGCCTCCAGTTTTCCGACCCGCTCGAACTGCAGCGGGCCGCCGCGCTGCTCGACGTTGCTCCGCCCCAGAACGGCAAGCTCGCCCTGCAGGTGCCGGGCGACGGCACCCTCGCTTCGCTGCGTGAACTGCTGGAGCAGTTGGACGACGCCAGCGTGGAGGTCGAGGACCTCTCGATCCACACCCCCGACCTTGACGACGTGTTCTTTGCGGTCACCGGCCGCTCGAATGTCCAGCCCACGTCCGAGGAGGTACTTGTGCGATGAGCGCCCTCGCCTACACCGTCACAGACTCGGCGACGATGCTGCGCCGCAACCTCAAGCACCAGCTGCGCTATCCGTCGGTGACCGTGATGCTGGTCGCCATGCCGATCGTGTTCTTGCTCCTGTTCGTCTACGTCTTCGGGGGCCAGCTGGGCGCCGGCCTCGGCACGCATCACGCCGTGCACGGTGACCGCACCGCCTACATCACATACGTCGTGCCCGGCATCCTGATTCTGACCGTGGCCTCAGCCGCGCTCGGCACCGCGCTGTCGGTCGCGACGGACATGACCGAGGGCATCATCGACCGGTTTCGCACGATGGCTATCGCCCGCGGCGCCGTGCTAACCGGCCACATACTCGGAAGCCTGATCCAGACGGTGATCGGGCTCGCGATTGTGCTCGGGCTCGCCCTGGCGATCGGGTACCGCCCCACCGCGGGGCCGCTCGGCTGGCTGGGCGCCTTTGGGGTGCTGGTGCTGTTCAGCCTCGCGCTCATTTCGCTTTCCGCCGCGCTCGGCCTGGCCGCCAAGAGCGTCGAGACGGCGAGCAACACCCCAATGTTTCTCACCCTGCTGCCCCTGCTCTCGAGCGGTTTCGTCCCGACCAGCACGATGCCGGGCGGGCTGCGCCAGTTCGCCGAATATCAGCCTTACACCCCGGTGACTCAGACCGTGCGCGGCCTGCTCACAGGCACACCCACCGGCACCCACGTGATCGCCGCCATCGCGTGGAGCCTCGGCATCACAGCAGTTAGCTACCTCTGGGCCGTGCGTCTCTACAACCGTCGACGGGCGGCCGATCCGAAGTAGACCGCCGCGTAGCGGGCGTCGGGTAAACCGGAGGCTTGTGCGAACGTGATAATGCGCCCGCTCAGCCTACATCTACGCGAAACCCCGTAATGCCGACTACGGCGCGGCCACCTTCACCTCGTCGGCCGGCACCCAAGCGACCCTGTGGTTGTAGTAGATCTGGTACCAGGTCTCGCCATTCTCGACGCGTCGGACCTGCGACACGTAGGTCTGCCCGGCTCTGCTGAATCCATACAACCTGTCGGGACAGATCTGGGTGTCTATTTGCTTGTCCAGATAGGTGGGGCTCCGGTCCGGACCGCTGTACAGCGTCGTGGGATGAGTGCCGCCGCGGAATCGGATCAGCGCTCCCCAGCCGTCGCTTGTATCGGAATCGCGTACCCAGCCGGGGGTACCGTTGAAGTCGATCTTGTCGTAGAGGATGCCGTCGACGTACTTTTTGCCGTGTAGTGCGAACTCGTCTCCCCATGCCGCCTTTGCGCGGAGATCGCTTGCCGAGACCTCCGAGATGACGGGCGATCCGTTGGGCACGATGACCCAGGGGAAGTTGTCGCAGGAGAAGTCGCGCTGGTTGTATTGCGGGGGATCGCCGACCTTCGGCGCCACTACGTACGTCGAGGGGTAGCTGGCGCCCCTGACCAGGGTGTCTGGCGCGGGCCGGCCATTCTTATCCTCGTAGACATTTGCATAGTTGTTCTGCTGCCCCGACGTCCACAGGAACCAGTCACGGCCCGAAGCAACGTTGTCGCCCACCGAGATCTCCCGGATGTTCGGGCTGGGCTTCCTGAATTTCGACGGGATTTCTGGTTTGGGCAGCGACGCGTGGTGGGACCAACGCTCGTACGCGGCACGAACCAGGGTCATGTAGTACGGCCAATCCCATGACGGTCCGGGATCCCAGTGCTGTACGTGCGGGGTGTCGATGGAGGCCGGGATGTTGTCGTGCCCGAGGATGTGGGCGCGGTCCACAGGGATGTGGTACTTCCATGCGACCCACCCGGTGAGACTGGCCGAGCGCTCGTACAGCTGCTGAGTGAAATAGCCCGCAGGCGCGACCGCAAAGCCGACGTGCTCGATCCCGATCGAGGTCTCGTTGAACCACCAGTTGTTCACCGATTGGACCCAGTCCTTGTCGTTCGCGAACTGCGTCACCTCGGGGTCGGATGAGTCGACCTGACCGGATACGAGGTAGTGCGCCGCTGACACCGTCTGCCCGGTGAACACATCTATGGCGCTCTGCCACGAACCCTCCGTGTCGTGGATCATGATCGAATCGATCGGAATGTCGAACGGGCGGTTCGCCGTGTGGATCGTGGTGGCCTTGCAGGTCTTCGACACCAGCGGATAGTCCGGCGTGAACGGAGTGCAGTCGGCCTGTGCGCCGGATGCGGTGAAGCACCCGACGATCAACGCCGCCGCCAGCGCAATCAGCAATCGCAACGCGATCGACGGTCGACCACGCCCCAACCCTTCGGCCACGTGCAGCTTTTCGGCCACGTCCAGCCCCTCTTATTCATGTTCGCTAAGGCCCCTTGGCGAATCCTCGCCCAAAGGACTTCTACTTGGTCTAAAGCGAGATGTCAAACATTGACCGACGGCGTCACGAGCCGCGTCGACTCTGCTCAGCCACGGAGAAAAGCGCGGCGCTGTACGGCGACAGGGTGACCGAGTAGTGGTCCGCCTGGGATGTGACCCGCTCGATGTCTCGCGGACCGCTCCACCTGCCGTTTTGGCCCAGAGTCTGTCCGGCCAGGGTCACCCCGGAGCTGGAGCGCGCTGACGGAGCCAGCAGGTGCTGGACCTGCGCCGGCTTGGTTGCGGGAACGTCCAGGCTCAGGACGGCCGCTCGAGGGCCTTTGTCGATCAGCAGCACATGCAGCTTGTGGCGGGCGACCTTGACGGCCCAGGCCTTTAGATGCAGCGACCGCGGGCAGTGAACCTGGACGGGCATCAGTTGCGCGTGCGGCCCGAGGGTGCGCGTGAAGAGGATCAACCCGTACAGCAGAGGACGGGCCAGGAGCCCGCGGGCGCCGAATGTGAACGGGGCGTTGATCGCACGGACGCGGACGTGCAGGTTGGCCGCGTTGAGGCCTGCGCGTATGAGCTCGAAGATCGCATCGGGTGCCCATAGCGCCGTGGCAAACGTGTTGCTCACGCCGCGCAGGCCCCCGCAGGTCACCGAGTTGAACTCGGTCAGGCGAGCCGATAGCCCAGCGTGGCGTGCAAGCGCGACCATGGGCCGCACGCTCTGGGCCATCCCCGCTGATGCCTGCTCGCTGAGGATCTCGCCGATTGTCGGATGGCGCGACGACTCAGGCAGCGCGCAGCCGGAGTAGGGATACCGATGTGCGGTTATTTCGCTGAGGCCGGGATGAGGTCTGGCCAGCAGCGTCCGGATCCAACCGAGGGCGCTGGCGGGGTTTGAAACGGCCGGGCCCAGCAGCGCAGCTCTCGGATCCGCGCGCCGAATGGCTTGAGCTACGGCGTCGTAATCGGCGGCATACGTGGTCGGAGTGGCCGCCCCCGGGAGCAAGGGCGCGAAGCTGCCGGGTTCCGTCGATCGCACCCAGTAGGCGTGGCTGTACAGATCTGGCTCGTTGCCGACCTCGTATCCGATGATGCTGCCGGGAGGGAACACCCTTCGAGTTTCGGTGACCCAGGCCGCAGCGGACGTTGGAGAGGCCGTGAGCAGATTCAGGTCGAAGATCACGCGGAGATGCAGAGCGCGAACGATTCTTGCGGTGCGGCTGGCGAAGCGGGAGGTGAGGGGAAATGCCCAGCGCGCCCGGCGGAGCGTGGGAGGCTCATAGATGGCGTGATCAGCTGAATCACCGCCGATGCGTAGAACGAGCGGCCCGTCCCCGCGTACGTGCAGCAGCGATAGCACACGTCCCCAGAGCGCCGTGTGGCGCTCGTCGAGGTACAGGGTCCAATACTCCGTCGAGAGCCCCAGGAACGACCTTGGGATCGGACGGGGGCGAGCTCCCCGGCGCACGGTTACCGCGATCAGCGGCGGCCGGCGGGCTGATGACGGTGCAGCGAGTCCGCCCGTGCCGTGGCTTGTCCTCGACGGGGGATCGCCATCGGTTCCACATCCGGGCGCGATCACGAGGACGGCGAGGGCGGCCGCGAGAAGCACGACCCGAACCGGGAACTGCCGGGACAGAAGACCGCCTTCGCGTTCCATGCCTTGACCGCCCAATCTACGTGCGCAGACATCGCCTCGGCCGCTTCGGTCGAGCCCCAAAACCGCTTCGTAACCATCCCCCAATGGCTTGGCCATCTAGGGCGGGCGCCCGTACCTAGCCGCCGGGGCGCCAACATCCACCTGCGGACGGAACCCAATCCGCGACCACGGTATGAACCGCCACACCAACCGTAAAGCCCGGCGCGGTCCGCGCACTGTGTTGGATCGCCGTGCCCTGAACCGTGCCCTGCTGGCGCGCCAGATGCTGGTCGGGCGCCGGCGGCTGCCCGTAGGCGAGGCGCTCGAGGCGCTCGTCGGCATGCAGGCGCAGGAACCGCAGGCGCCTTACGTGGGGCTGTGGTCGCGCTTGGAGGGCTTCGAACCAAAAGAGCTCTCGCAACTGCTCGAGACTCGGGGCGCGGTCCGTGGTTCGCTGTTTCGAGCGACGCTGCACCTCGTCACTGCGCGTGACTGGAGGGCGCTGCGGCCTCTCATCACGCCGGTACTCGCGCGCGGCTTGAACTCGAGCCCGTTCGGCCGGGTGCTCACGGAGATCGACCTGGAAGAGGTGCTCGCGCTTGGGCGCAAGCTCCTGGCGGAGCGCCCGCGGACCCGAGCCGAGCTTGGTCCGCTCCTGGCCGAAAAGTTCTCGGCCGATCCGACCTCACTGGCCTACGCCGTGAGTTACCTCGAGCCGCTCTTACAGGTACCGCCCCGTGGGCTCTGGCGCCGCGGCGGCCAGGCTCGCTGGACGACGGACCGAGAGTGGCTCGGGCCGGCTCCCCTGTCGGAAGTCTCCCTGCAACACCTGACCCTCAGATACCTCGCTGCGTTTGGGCCGGCAACCATCCAAGACATCCAGGCGTGGTCGGGGCTGACCCAGCTTCGCGTGGTCATCGACGCGCTCCGCGGGCGGCTTGCGAGCTTTGAAGACGAGCAGGGACGGGAGCTGTTCGACCTACCCGATGGTCCGCTGCCCGACCCCGAGGCCCCTGTCCCCGTCCGCTTCCTCGCGCCCTTTGACAACGCGATTCTGGCCCACGCCGACCGCGCGAGGATCATCGCCCCCGAAGATCGCGGTCGCGTCTTCGCCGACCGGCTAATGCGGACCTTCCTGGTCGACGGTTTCGTCGCCGGCAGCTGGCGGCTTGACGGCGCCGTCCTCGCGATCGAGCCGTTCAGAGCCCTGAGCGCCGCCGATCGCCGGGCGGTGCAAGAGGAAGGGCGGCGGCTACTGGCGTTCGTCGCGCCCGATGCGTCGGCGCCCCAGGTTCAACTCGGCGCGCCAGATGCCCGGAGTTGACACGTGACCGGAACCCCGCCGGCGAGCGTTTGAAAGACGACGCAGTAGCGCTCGGTGAGCTTCATCAGCGTCTCCAACTCCTCGTCCGTCGCCTCGCTCTCCAGCACGAACGTAAGCCGAATTGCGCGAAAGCCGACCGGTGCCTCGTCGTCGCTCGCCACTCCAAGCGTGCCGCGGAAGTCGAGGTCGCCTTCCGCGTGCACCGTTCCCATCGCCGGGATCTCAAGCGACGTCGCCACGGATCGCAGCGTCACGCCGGCACAGGCGACCAGCGCCTCAAGCAGCATGTCCCCGGAGCAGGCGAGCGTCCCCGAACCTCCCGTCGCCGGATGCAATCCAGCCCGCACGAGCGCCCGGCCGGTCTGCACCGAGCACGCGACCTCCTGATCGTCCAGCGATCCATTGGCGCTCAACGTGACGAGCGCCGTCTCGGGCGCTTGTCGGTAGCGCTCCTTGAGCGGTCCCTGCGCCGCGCGAAGCTGCTCCCGATCCATCCCCCGTTCGGCCGTCACCGATCGCATCGTAGCTGGCACAGGTCCGATCTCCGTAACACCGCGCAGACGGCCGCATGCAGAGACCGGTCACGGGTCAGAAGCATTTACTACACAAAGTCAATTGATTCACTGTAGTATGCTGCGACCGTGCGCGTCGACCTTCACCAACACCTCTACACGCAGCCGCTGCTGGATCGGCTCGAACGCCGGCGCAGCCTTCCGTTCGCGCGCCGTCTGGACGGCGTTACCACGATTCATGCCGCGGGCGAGCTCCCCTACGCGATCGCAACGGCAGCCGAGGCGGCCCGCGTCCAGGCCCGGGTGGAGCGAAGCGACGGCCTTGATCGCGCGGTTGCAGCGATCTCGAGCCCTCTGGGGATCGAAGCGCTTCCGCGTCCCGAGGCGCTCGGGCTCCTCGAGGCTCACCTCGAGGCCGTGGACGCCCTCTCCGACGACTTTGCGGCATGGGGGCCGGTGGCGCTCGATGAACCGGAGATATCTGACGTCGACGCCGTGCTTGATTGGGGCTGTGTGGGGGTCTCGGTGCCCGCTGGGGCGCTGGTGGGGCGTGAGCGCTTGGAGCTCGCCTCTCCGCTGCTCCAGCGGGTCGCGGCCCGCGGGGCCCCACTTTTCATACATCCGGGCCCGGCACCTGGCAACTGGTCTGCCGCGACCTCGTTCTCGGAGCCGCCGTGGTGGGGAGCCTTGACCAGCTATGTCGCGCAGATGCAGGCGGCATGGCTTACTTTTGCCTGCGTCGGTCGGCGTGACCACCCGGATCTGATCGTGGTCTACGCGATGCTCGCCGGCTGCGCTCCGTTGCAGGCCGAGCGCCTGTCGGCGAGGCACGGCCCCTCGCTCGATCTAAGCGATCCGCTCACCTTCTATGAGACCTCGAGCTATGGCCCCGCCGCCGTCGACACGATGGCGCGCCTGGTCGGGGAGCGGCAGCTCGTCTACGGGTCGGACCGGCCCGTGGTCGAGCCGACGTTGACGGGCCGCGACCCGGTCCTGAAGGCTCAGGCCGGCGAGCTGATCGCGGGGAGGGTCCTGGTCACATGACCCTGGCCCGCGACGAGCTTCAGACCTTCGTGCGTGCCCTCGCCGGCAGGCAGACGCGGTGGGAGCACCTCGTGAGGCGATCCCGCGAGGGTCGCAGCTTCGAGCAGGTGTGGGCCGATCGCCACGTCAACGCGTGGCTGATCTGCTGGGATGAGCAGCACGACACGGGGTGGCATGACCACGACACCGCCGCGGCCGCGATCCTCGTGCTCGAGGGACAAATCAGAGAGCAACGGTTGCGCCTGGCGGGCCCCCCGATCTCCCGGGTGCTGCCCTCGGGCGCCGCCTTCTACGTGCCGCCGAGCGCGATCCATCGGGTCCTGCACGCCGGCGCCACGCCTGCGGTCACGCTCCACGCATACTCGCCGCCGCTGCGGCGCACCGGCGCCTATTGGCTCACGGCGGAAGGCGAGCTTCAGCGCGTATCTCAGTCCTCCGAGCAAGAGCTGCGCGCCGCCGCCGTCGCGGGCTGACCACTCCCGCAAAAGCCGACGCGCCGAGTGGTATCGCAGCAACCCGCCTTGCAACTAAATCGACCAATTCGACTAGTTTGACTTTTCCAGTGAACTTACTGCTACTCTGCCGCTGTTCACCTACTCAATCAATTGAGTCCGGAATCTGGAGGGGCTTATGAAACGACGGATCGGGGCGAAGATGTGGAGCGCCCTTGCACTGTGCGGCGCCCTGGCTGCTTCGGGCGGCCTCGCAGCTTGCGGCGGGTCGTCTGACAGCGCCAGCGCATCGAGTTCTTCATCAGGGTCAAAGGCCCAGTTGGCGCTTGTCGCCTACTCGACCCCCAAGCATGCCTATGACGCCTTGACCGCGGCTTACGCCAAGACGTCCCAGGGCAAGGGAATCTCGTTCTCCGCTTCCTACGGCCCCTCCGGCTCCCAGAGCAAGGCGGTGCTTGCGGGACAGCCGGCGGACGTGGTCGCGTTCTCGACCGAGCCCGACGTCAGCCGGCTCGTGAAGGGCGGGCTCGTTTCGTCGAATTGGGATGCCAACACATACAAGGGGATCGTGGCCAACTCTGTCGTCGTATTCGTCGTGCGCAAGGGAAACCCCAAGCACATCACGACCTGGAATGACCTGATCAAGCCGGGGGTCAGCGTCGTGACGCCCAACCCCTCGACATCGGGCAGCGCCCAGTGGAACATCATGGCCGCCTACGGCGCTCAGCTAAAGCAAGGCAAGAGCCCCTCTGAGGCACTCGCCTACGTCAAGACGCTTCTGACAAAGCACGTCAGCGTCGAGGATCCCAGCGGAAGTACCGCGATGTCTACCTTCACCGGGGGCAAGGGAGACGTCCTGCTCTCCTACGAGAACGAGGCCATCTCGGCCGAGAAGGCGGGCGAGAACGTCCAGTACGTCATCCCCAAGCAGACGATCCTCATCCAGACGCCGGACGCGGTCGTCAAGAAGAGCTCGCACATCAAGCAGGCACAGGCGTTTCTGAACTGGCTGTGGACTCCGGCGGCTCAGAACATCTGGGCCCAAAAGGGCTATCGCCCCGTGGTGTCCTCGGTCCTGAACAAGTACAAGAGCAAGTTCCCGACGCCTCCGGACCTGTTCACGATGGACTCGCTCGGGGGGTGGACGAAGGTCAAGACGAAGTTCTTCGATCCCTCGTCGGGGCTGATTACCAAGATCCAGGCGGCAGCTGGGTTCCCAACCGCATCGAGCTAGGGACTCAGGCTGACTACCGCCACCCCTTACGCCGCAGAGCGAGCGCCCGCCCGAAGGCGGGCGCTCGCTCGCGCGCCTCGCGGGACCCTGGGGCTCGGGATCTCGATGATCTACCTGAGCATCTTCGTCTTGATTCCGCTGGCGGCGGTCGTGGTCAAGGCCTTCGCTCAGGGCCCCAGCACGTTCTTCGACGCGATCACCAACAGCGTCGCGTTGAACGCTCTGGGCGTCACGCTCGGAGCCTCGCTCGTGGTCGCCGCGATCAGCGCGGTCATGGGCACTTTGGTTGCGTGGGTATTGGTTCGCGATCGGTTCCCCGGACAGCGCTTCGTGAACGCCCTGATCGATTTGCCGTTCGCCCTGCCGACAATCGTGGCGGGGCTCACGCTGGTCGCGCTCTACGGTCCCGACAGTCCCTTTGGGTTGAGCCTCGCATACACGCGGGCAGGCGTCCTGCTCGCGCTGATGTTCGTGACCCTGCCGTTCGTCGTGCGGTCGGTTCAGCCCGTTCTGATCGACCTGAATCCCGAGGCCGAGGAGTGTGCCGCCTCCCTGGGCGCTTCCAACTGGACAACGTTCAGGCGGATCGTATTTCCCTCGATACGCCAGTCGATCGTCTCCGGGGCCGCGCTGTCCTTCGCGCGGGGGGTGGGCGAGTTCGGCGCGATCGTGCTGCTCGCCGGCAAGGTCCAGATCGCGAGCATCGTGATCTTTGCCGATATCGAGAGCGACGCTCCCCAGGCGGCGGCGTCGCTATCGGTCGTCCTGCTCCTGATCTCGCTGATCATCCTCGTTCTGCTCCGAGTACTGGGGAACCGGCATGCGCATTAGCACCCCGGCCAGGCTCTCGCTGCGAACCGTCGCGGTGCTGTATCTGGCCGTCTTGCTGCTGGTTCCGCTGGGGCTGGTCTTCTACCGCACCTTCCAGCACGGCTTCAGCGAGGCCTGGGGGTGGATGACCACCCCCGCGGCGATCAGCGCGCTTTCGCTGACGCTCCTGATCGCCGCGATTGCCGTGCCGCTGAACACGATCTTCGGCATCATCTGCGCGCACGTCCTGGTGCGTGGACGCGTGCGCGGGCGAGCGATTCTCGACGCTCTGATCGATCTGCCCTTCGTGGTGTCGCCGATCATCGTGGGGCTGGCCCTAATCCTCGTGTACGGCGAGAGCGGCTGGTTCGGCAACTGGTTTATCAACCACGGGATCCGGATCATCTACGCGCCGGCCGGAATGGTGATCGCGACGGTGTTCGTCTCGCTGCCGTTTGTTGTGCGCGAAGTCGCCCCGGTTCTGCGCGAGGCCGGTGAAGAGCAGGAGGAGGCGGCGGCGACGCTCGGGGCCTCCTGGTGGCAGACCTTTCGCCGGGTGACGATGCCGTCGATCCGGTGGGGCGTGGCGTACGGAGTGGTCCTGACGAGTGCCCGGGCTCTGGGCGAGATCGGGGCGGTGCTCGTCGTCTCCTCGAACGTGGCGGGGTCGACGCTGACCCTGCCGCTGCTGGTCTACCAGCGCGACTCGCAGATCGGGCCGGAGGCGGTGAGCGGCGCCTACGCGGCCGCGACGGAGCTGATCGTTATCTCGCTGGCGGTTCTTTTGCTGATGACACTGCTTGGACAACGAAGGGAGCAGGTGCGATGAGGATTGACATCCTTGACGTGGGGAAGCGCTTCGGCGACTTCGTCGCCCTCGCCGATGTCTCAATGGAAGTGGCCGAGGGCTCGCTTACGGCGCTCCTCGGCCCGAGCGGGTCGGGAAAGTCGACGCTTCTGCGCATCATCGCGGGCCTGGAAGCGCCGGACACCGGATCCGTGCAGCTCGACGGGGGAGATGTCACCCGAGCCCGCCCCCAGGACCGCGGGATCGGCTTCGTTTTTCAGCACTACGCCCCTTTCAATCACATGAGCGTGCGCGAGAACGTGGCCTTCGGCTTGCGCATTCGCAAGCGGCCCAAGGCAGAGATCAAAGCCAAGGTAGACGAACTCCTTGCGCTCGTCGGACTGACCGCGTGGTCAGGTCAGCGCCCCGCGCAGCTGTCCGGGGGCCAGCGCCAGAGGATGGCGCTTGCCCGCGCCCTCGCCGTCGACCCCCGAGTGCTGCTCCTCGACGAGCCGTTCGGCGCCCTGGACGCAAACGTCCGCGCCGAGCTGCGGCTGTGGCTGAGGCGGCTGCACGAGGAGCAGCAGGTGACCACCGTTCTCGTCACCCACGACCAGGAGGAGGCGATGGAGGTCTCCGACAGGATCGCGGTCATGCACGAGGGGCGGATCGAGCAGGTTGGCTCACCGAGCGAGGTCTATGACAAGCCGGTAAACGATTTCGTGATGGGCTTTCTGGGACCGGCCGTGCGCCTGGATGGCCACCTGGTGCGTCCGCACGATCTCACGATCTCGCATCAGCGCAACAACGGGGACATCGAGGCGGTCATCACTCGCATCGTGCACCTGGGGTTCGAGGTCCGCGTCGAGATCGAGCTACCGGACGGGTCCCAAGCCCGGGCGCAGCTGACGCGCGCTCAGGCCGGCGAGCTCGACCTGGGCACAGGCGACACCGTCTACGTCAAGGCACCGGCCACGGCTAGGGAAAAGGCCGTCGCCTGAGCGCCTCAGCGCGTAACCCAGGCCTCGGGATCGTCGGCCAGCTTCACGATCGCTTTGGGCAGCTGACCCTTGGCCACGTCGGCGACCGTCACCTGCTCGACCACCTGGCGCAAGCTCTTTCGCACCGCGATCCAGACACGCGGTAGCTCGGCGGCCGACCCGGGATAGTTCGATTCTTCCGGCGGCCCTCCTCGAACGGTGGCCAGCGGACCCTCCACGGCCCGCATGACGTCAGCGATCGTCACGCGCTCCGCAGGCTTGGCCAGCCTGAAGCCGCCGTCGGCGCCGCGCTGGCTGCGCACGATCCCGGCGTGGCGCATCTCGCCGAGAATGTTCTCGAGGAAATTGAGCGGGATATCCTGGGCGGTCGCGACCCTCTCGGCCTTGACCGGCTTACCGTCCGGGCTGGTGGCCAGCTCGATCGCCGCTCTTACTGCGTAGTCCGCCTTGGCCGAGATGCGCATTCAGGACCCCGCCTCGGCGCCTGCCGGCTTCCCATCGCGGCCGACGTATCCCTCCGCGCCGCCCGCGATCAGCAGCACAGCGTCCTCTGATCCGCGGCCGTGCAGGCGGCGTACCGTGGAAGGGTCCACGCGGGCCAAGCTGCCCGGACCGAGGAGGTGATGCGAGCCATCGCCGAACTCGATCTCGATCTCGCCGCGATGGACGAAGTAGACCTCCTGCTGGCGCTCGTGGTAGTGAGCAGGGCCGGCGGAGCCCGGCGGCATAACGAGGACGTTGATGCCGAAGGCGCTGACGTCCAGCTCGCGGCGAACCTTGCGGAAGCCGTAGCCGTCCCCCATTGCGTCGATGTTTCCGACGGCGTACCCCTCACCCTGCATTACGTCAGACACTCGGTCGGAATCGGGCATCCAGGGATCATCGCATGCGATGGACTCTCGCCGTATTGGCGAAAGCCCGGCAACGCCCTCAAAAGTAAGCTTCTCCACACACTCAGCGACGACGCGAACGGAGGCTCGGGATGCAGCTTGGAATGGTCGGACTCGGACGGATGGGCGCGAATCTGGTCCGGCGATTGATGCGCGCAGGCCACGAATGCGTTGTCTACGACGTCAGCGCCGATGCGGTGAAGGCGCTCGTGGATGAGGGCGCCACTGGAGCCGGATCGCTTGAGGAGTTCATACAGAAGCTCACTGTTCCACGGGCCGCATGGGTCATGGTGCCGGCCGGCGAGCTGACCGAGAAGACCGTGCACGACCTGGCCGCGCTCATGGACTCCGACGACACCATCATCGACGGCGGCAACACTTACTACCGCGACGACATGCGCCGCGCGAACGAGCTCTCCGAGCGTCAAATCCACTACATCGACTGCGGCACCAGCGGCGGCGTGTGGGGACTTGAGCGCGGCTTCTGCCTGATGATCGGCGGCGACCAAGAAGCTGTCCAGCGGCTTGCGCCGTTGTTCGAGGCGATCGCGCCGGGCGTAGAGGCGGCGGAGCGGACCCCAGGCCGCCAGGGAGACGCCGCGCAAGCGGAGTACGGCTATCTCCACTGCGGCCCTGCGGGCGCCGGACACTTCGTGAAGATGGTCCACAACGGGATCGAGTACGGCATCATGGCGGCCTACGCCGAGGGTCTCAACATCCTTCGCAACGCCGACGCCGGCAGCGTCACGCGTGAAGAGGATGCCGAGACGGCGCCGCTGGAGCACCCCGAGTACTACCGCTATGACATCGACATCGCCTCGGTCGCCGAGGTGTGGCGGCGCGGGAGCGTGATCGCGTCGTGGCTGCTCGACCTCAGCGCTACGGCCCTGTTCGAATCGCCCGATCTGAAGGACTTCTCAGGCCGCGTCTCGGATTCCGGCGAGGGGCGCTGGACGGCAATCGCCGCGATCGAAGAGGGCGTGCCGGCGCCGGTGCTCTCGAGCGCGCTCTTCTCCCGCTTCGGCTCGCGCGATCTCGATCACTTCGCCAATCAGGTGCTCTCGGCGATGCGCAAGCAGTTCGGCGGCCACGCAGAAAAGCCGGTCGGCTGAATGCTCGAGCGGACCGCCAACCGTCCCCGGGTGGTGATAGTCGGCGGGGGATTCGGCGGCCTGACCGCGGCAAAAGCCCTGGCGGGTGCGGAGGTGGACGTAACGCTCGTCGACCGCATCAACCATCACCTATTTCAGCCCCTGCTCTATCAGGTCGCCACTGGAATCCTGTCCGACGGGCAGATCGCGCCGCCGCTACGGAGCATCTTCTCGGACCAGACCAATCTGCAGGTCCGCCTCGCGGAGGTCACCGGGTTTGACCTGGAGCGCCGCACGGTCTATGCGGTGACGCCGGACGGCGAGCGCCTGACGCTCCCGTATGAGTTCTTGATCGTGGCGGCGGGCTCGGCACACGCCTATTTCGGCCACGACGAGTGGGAGCGGTTTGCGCCCGGCCTCAAGTCGCTGACGGACGCCCACTTGCTGCGCGCGCGCATCCTGGGTGCATTTGAGCTGGGCGCCGAGGCCCCGCACGACTCAGACCGTGAGCGATGGCTCACCTTCGTGATCGTGGGTGCCGGGCCCACAGGGGTCGAGCTCGCGGGCCAGATCGCGGAGCTGTCGCGCCGCCTATTGGGGCGGGTGTACGGCTCCATGAGCGCCCAAAACGCGCGCATCGTGTTGCTCGATGCCGCACCGACGGTGCTCGGCTCCTTCCCCCAACGGCTTCAGGAGATCGCCCACCGCGACCTCGCGGAGATGGGGGTTGAGATCCGCACCGACGCCGAGGTCACGGGCGTCGATGGGGAGGGCGTGGAGGCGCAGGACAAGTCCGGCCGGCGCTTTCGCATTCTCGCGAGGACGATCGTCTGGGCAGCCGGAGTCGAGGCCTCTCCACTCGCGCGGATGCTGGCGCAGGCAAGTGGCGCGAAGGTCGACCGAGCCGGGCGCGTGGAGGTGCACCCCGATTGCACCCTGCCAAACCGTCCCGAGGTGTTCGCGATCGGCGACATGATCTCGCTCGACGACCTTCCCGGAGTGGCGCAACCGGCGCTTCAGGAAGGCCGCTTCGTCGCGCAAACGATCCGGGCCCGCCTGCGGGGGCGCAGCAAACGCAAGCCGTTTCGCTATTTCGATAAGGGAACGATGGCCGCGATTGGTCACCGCCAGGCGGTCGTGGACGCGTTCGGAGTCAAGTTCGGAGGCCTTCCCGGGGTGCTCGTTTGGGGGCTCGTTCACGTCGCCTACCTGGTCGGTTGGGGCAATCGCCTCGGCATCGTGGGCCGCTGGGTATGGGCGATCGCGGCCCGCGACCGGCGGGAGCTGTCGATAAGCAACACCGCGCAGATCACGGCGGGCCACGCATTCTCCGAGGATGGGGCGGCGTCGTCCTCCGAGCGGGCAGCGGTGCAATGAGCGCGGGCACGGGCGCGGCAGCGCAGTGAGCGCCGGCTCACGACTCGACGCAGGCGTCCCGCATGTGCTGCGGGAGTACGCCCTGCTGGCCGACGGGGAACGTGGCGCGCTGGTTGGTCCGCGCGGAGACCTCTGCTGGCTGTGCTTTCCCGGCTGGGATGGAGACGGCGTCTTCGCGTCGCTGATCGGAGGCGGCGGCGTCTACTCGGTCACTCCCACCAAGCGCTTTGTGTGGGGCGGCTACTACGAGCATCCCGGCCTCATCTGGCGCGGCCGCTGGCTCTCGGACGACGACACGATCGTGGAATGCCGCGATGCCCTCGCTCTGCCCTCCAGCCCCGACCGCGCGGTGATCCTCCGACGCATCGTTGCGGTCAAGGGCCCGGCGCGGATGCACGCGCTGCTCGATCTGCGGTTTGACTTCGGTCGCCGCGGCGCGACGGCCCGCAAAACCGACCAGGGAATCTGGAACATCCATGGCGGCGATGTCCGCGGCCGCTGGGTTGGCGCCGAGAAGGCAAAGCCACGCCGTCAACAGGGGGGAACGGTGCTGGAGCTCGAGGTCAAGCTTGACGCAGGCGAACACCACGACCTCGTGCTGGTGCTCGATCAGACCGGGGACACACCCGTCCCCGAGTCGGATCACGCCTGGGTGGGAACCGAAGTGGCCTGGCGCGAGCGGGTCCCGGAGTTCGAGGACACGATCGCGCCGCGCGACGCCCGCCACTCCTATGCGGTGCTCTCGGGACTGACCAGCGCCGCCGGCGGAATGGTCGCCGCTGCCACGACGTCGCTTCCCGAGCGAGCCTCGGAGGGTCGCAGTTACGACTACCGCTTTGTCTGGATCCGCGATCAGTCCTATGCGGGTCAGGCGGTGGCGCGTTCTGGGGCCTACTCCTTGCTGGACGACGCGGTCAGATTCGTTTCCGCGCAGCTGCTGGCCCACGGCCCCGAGCTGCGGCCGGCCTACACGACCAGAGGCGACAGCGTCCCCGACGAGCTCCAGCTCGATCTGCCGGGCTACCCCGGGGGCTGCGACACGATCGGCAACTGGGTCAATCAGCAGTTTCAGCTGGACGCCTTCGGCGAGGCGCTCCTGCTGCTCGCGGCGGCCGCCAACCACGACCGCATCGACGCCGACGGCTGGCGCGCCGCTGAGACCGCAGCCGAGGCGATCGCGAGCCGCTGGGGTGAGCCAGACGCCGGGATCTGGGAGCTTGATCCCGACCACTTCACCCACAGCCGCCTGATCTGCGCCGCGGGCCTGCGGCAGATCTCGCGGCACCATCCAGGACCCGAGAAGGGCCGCGAATGGCTCGCTCTCGCCGACCAGATCACCGCCACGGCCTCCGCGCAGGCTCTTCACCCGAGCGGGCGGTGGCAGCGCTCCCCCACCGACGACCGGATCGACGCGGCCCTGTTGCTACCCGCGATCAGGGGTGCGGTCGCGCCCGAGGACCCGCGCTCGATCGCTACGCTGAGGGCAGTCGAGCGCGAGCTCACCCAAGACGGCTACTGCTATCGCTATCGGCCAGACGAGCGCCCGCTGGGGCAGGCCGAGGGGGCATTTCTTTTATGCGGGTTCATTCTTTCGCTGGCCTACGAGCAGCAAGGAGAGGTGGTCGCGGCCGCGCGCTGGTTCGAGCGCAACCGCGCGTCATGCGGGCCGCCGGGATTGCTCTCCGAGGAGTTCGACGTCACCCAGCGTCAGCTGCGGGGAAACATTCCGCAGGCCTTCGTACATGCCATGGTGCTGGAGTGTGCGGCCGCTCAGCGCGGAGATGCTCGCGAGCTCGACCGCGACGACGGCTAAAGGTCGCGGTTTCATGCCGTTGACGGCCGGGAAGCGGTCTAGGCACGATCCCCACCAACGCGCAGCGGGACGCGTCCATGCTGAGGCTTGAGTTGCCCAGCACGCCCGAATGCGGGACGTTCGTGCGCGCCATATTGATGGGGGTCGGCCACTCGCTCGCCTGGGACGGCGAACTGGTCGACGACCTCAAGACGGCTGTGACCGAAGCCTGCAACAACGTAGTTCTCCACGCTTATCCAGGCGGCGTGGGCAAGCTCGTGATGCGCCTGGAGGCCGAGGGCGAGTGGATCGAGGTATTGGTCTGCGATGAGGGGGAGGGATTTCGCGGAGTGGCCGCCGGCGACGACCATCTCCACGTCGGGCTACCGGTGATCAGCTCACTGGCCGAGCGGGTCGAGTACCTGAGCCCGCCGGAGGGTGGCACGGAGGTGCGCATGTTCTTCAGAGCCCGCGACCGCGTTGCCCCCGCACAGCCTCCCGAGCTCGTGCAGGCAGGACAGCGGAGGTGGGGCCCCGACGCCGCCATGCTGAGCGAGATGGCCGGTAGCTGGACCGCTGACACGGTGTCCACGCTGGTTGGCGATGATGAGCTGCTGCAGGGCGATGTGGTGGGCGTGATCTCCCCGGCCGCGCTGCTGGGTCCAGCGTTGGGGAGGCTGGTTCGCGCGCTGGCTGCCGGCAACCATTTCCGCATCGATCGGTTTTCGGCGCTGCGCGTTCTAACCGACACGCTCGGCGCGCACGCGCGCGCGGCCGCCAGCGATCACCGGCTGGCGTTCGCGATCACCGCCAGCGAACGGCGGCTTGAGATCGCCGCCGGACATTTCACGCCGGGGAGCGGGGCCGTGTTCACCGGCGATGGATCCGGCAACCCCGCCTCCCCTCTGCGCGACTTTGCCGACGAGCTGACCGTGGGGCCCGGCCAACGAGGCGAGATCGTCAGGCTCGTGGTCTCGGACCCCAGGTAGCTTGTAGCCACAAGCGAAACCTGGAGGGCGACATGAGCGGGGCGAGTGACCTCGGAGCTGTGTTCGACCAGCACGTCGAGGCGGAGTTCGTGGCCAAGGACATCGACGCCACGATGGAGACCATGGTCAAGGAGCCGTACGTCTGGCATGTGCCCGCGCTGACCGGGGGCGCGGGGGGCGAGGCCGTACGGCGGTTCTACACGAGCGCACTGATCGGGTGCACGCCCGCCGACTCGGTGCTCAAGCCGATCTCGCGCACGGTCTCGGCGGATCGCGTCATCGATGAGTTTGTACTCGAGTTCACCCACGACTGCGAGATGCCGTTCATGCTCCCCGGGGTGGCCCCGACCGGCCGCAGAGTGCGCATCCCGACGGTCGTGGTGATGGGATTCCAAGCGGGGAAGGTGGCCCACGAGCACATCTACTGGGACCAGGCGTCGGTGCTCGTGCAACTCGGCCTGCTCGATCCCGCGCAGCTGCCCGTGGCCGGTTCAGAGCAGGCAGACCGGCTGCTAGAGCTCACGGAAGCGCACGATCCGACTGCTCGACGGGATTGATCTGCGTCCCGCGGGCCGGGACCAGCGAGAGCGAGGAGACGATGACCGCGACCACGGCCGCCGCCGCGAGCACGCCAAACGCGAGCGAGAGACGGGTGCCGATGGCGTGAGCGTTCAGGGCCGCGCCCAGGATCGACACCGCCATCAGCGCGCCGGTTTGCCTGGTGGTGTTCTGCATCCCCGACGCTAGGCCTACGTGCTTGGGGGCGACATTCGCGAGCAGCAACGACGTCAGCGCGGAGAAAGCCACCGTCGAGGCGAGTCCGAGCAGCGCAAGCCCGACCGCGATCAGTTCGTACTGAGTGCGGGGGACCGTTCCCGAGAGGATCGCGATGCCCACTCCAGCTCCCGCGAACCCGGCCACCAACAACCGCGGGTGACCGAACTGGTTGGCGAGGGGTCGGTAGAGGACGAATGGCCCCACCAGCGTCCCGACGGTGAGCGGGAGCAGCGCAATGCCCGCCGCAGCGGGTGACCAACCACGCACGAGCTGGAAGTACAGCGACATCATGAAGAGGGTCCCGTAGAACAGAAAGCCCATCAACGCTGCGCAGACGACCGCGACGGCGCGCGGGCGGTCGGAAAAGAAGACGGGAGGCACCATGGGCGCGGCGGCTCGATGCTCGATCATCCAAAAGGCCACCCCTACGGCCAGCCCGACCGCAAGCATCGCGATGGTGACCGGAGACGTCCAGCCGGACTCTCCCCCCCGGATGATCCCTGCCGTAACGAGTCCGAGCGCCACGATTGCGGTCGCCTGACCGAGCCGGTCGACCGAACGGCGGCGACGCGGCGTCTCCGCAATGGCGGTGGCTGCCAGCACGATGCTCACCAAACCAACAGGTACGTTGATCAAAAAGATCGCGCGCCAGCTCAGGGCGTCGATCAGCACGCCACCCACGAGTGGTCCAAGCGCGACCGCACCGGCTCCGATGCCCACCCACACCACCGCCGCACGAGTCTGGCCGCGGCGATCCGGGAACAGGTATCGAATCAGGGCCAGCGTGGCCGGCAGCAGGGCAGCGGCGCCAACGCCCTGAGCGACGCGTTCGACGATCAGCACGATGATCGACGGCGCCGTCGCACAGGCCGCGGATGCGAGCGTGAACACGGCGGCGCCGACGATGTAGATCCGTCTGAGCCCGATGCGGTCGCCCAGGGCGCCAAACGTGAGCAGGAGACAGGCCAGAGTAAGCGTGTACGCGTTAAGGACCCACTGCGCCCCACCCAACGAGCCGTTGAGGTCCGTATGGATCGCCGGGATGGCCACGTTGAGCACGCTCCCGTCGAGGATGATCGCGAAGTACCCGAGGCAGATCGCGACGAAGCCCGTGGAGGGTCGGCGCAGCCACGGCAGCGCGACAGCGCCGCTGTCCGCGACTTCGGTCACAGCCCGCGCCTCGGAGCCGTCGGCGGTGTGCTCAGTCGTCAAGCCGGTCCTTTGACGCACGGCCGGCGACCGCGGTGAAAGCGATCGTCTGCGTCCACCACTCTGGATCCTGGCAATAGGCAAGGAACGCATCGATCAATCCCTTGCGCAGCTTGCCCGATGCTTCGAGTCGGTCGCGCAGTTCGACGATGGTCTCGAGCCAGAATTGCGCCCACGGGGAGCGGCCGTTGTAAAGGGCCGTCTCCGCGATGGCCTGCACTTCTTGAACCCCCATGCCGGCGAGGCTCGCGGGGAGGCGGCGGCCGATCATGTAGTCGATGCCCTGCTCGCGCGACCACTGAAGCCACTCGTCCCAAAACGCCCTGATCTCGGCCGGCTCCGCGACCTTTACGGGCAGGAAATCGGGTTCGATCAGCAGGATGGCGCCGCCGGGCCTGGCGCTCGCAACCAGATTCGCTATGGCCGCCCCAGCGTCGGCGACGTGATGAAGCACTGCGCGCGCGGTGACCAGATCGAACGTCCCCGGCTCGATCGGCCCGGCGACGATGTCTGCCTGGCGCAGCTCGAGCCCCGGCACCTGTGCGTCGACCAGCGACAGGTCGAGGTCCACCGCCACCGCCCGGCCGCCGGGAGCCACTCGCTCTGCCAGCCACGCGGAGATCGATCCGTTGCCGCACCCCACCTCGAGCGTCCGCGCGCCCCGTCCCACCCCCAACCCCTCGATGTGGCGGCGGTGCATGGGATCGAGGAGCTCCGACATCAACGCGAGTCGGTCGCGCTCCCCCTTGTTGTGATGGTCGAGTACGTACTCCGGCACCCACCGGAGATTGTTTCAATGCTGAGGGCTCAGAAGCGAAGGAGAGCCGCTATGCCGCCGAGCGGCCCGAGATCTGGGCCGTCGACCGCCAGCACCTCGGCGTCCTGGGCGATGGCTGCCTCGGTCGCCTCCTCGATCGTCTCATCGGGAACCTTGTCGCCCCGCGTGAACAGAAGCGCTTCCACCCGGCGTTGCTGGAGTGCGTCCATCACGCCGTCAGCACCTCCAACCGCCCGGCCGTCCCGCCCCAGCTCCGCCCGCAGACGTCCCAGCTTTTCGGTCAGGTGCTCTCGCTCGTGCTCGGCGATCACGTCGGCGGCGCGCTCACGCACATCCTCCTCCGTCGCGGCCTCGACGTCCAGGTCGTCCAGATAGCCCACCAGCCGCTCGCGTACATAGGAGTGCAGCGTCTTCTCGAAGGTGTCGCGCAGGTCGTGCGGCGCGGCCACGAGTAGACCCTGAAACGGCCGGCGGCGCTGCTGGCTGAGCAGGACCTCCGCCGTGTGGCGCAGGTGCGCCTGGACGTCGTGTTCGTACCACCCGTCCCGCGTGCGGCGGCCCTGAATCGAATCCCCGATCTCGGCAACCGAAAACAACCGGTCCTGCGAGCCGCGCATGATTCGCGCGACCCGCCGGTTGACGAGGGTCACGCACCAGTGGCCGGAAGGCCCGATCTCCGCCAGCGGCGCGATCAGCGGGCCCGCGTCGAACGAGATCGAGCTCTCCACCGGCTCCGGAAGGGAGAGGGCCTCGAACAGGTCCAGCGAGGAGCAAGAGAAGACCGCCAGACCGTGCGCACCGGAGGGGGCGTCGCCGCCGCTCAGGTAGTCCTGCACCCGCTCGAGATCTCCGCGCACCTGCTCGCGGTGGTCGTGATCGAGGTCGGCTGACTCGATCTGGCGGTGCCCCGAGTCGATCAGCGAGCGCACTTCGCTTTCTCTCGCGCCAGCCGTCGCAAACCGCTCCGGATCAAGGTTCAGATAGGCACTTAGCACCACCGGCCCATCGGCTCGAAGCTCCGCAAGCTGCCGCAGGCCGGCACTCGTTATTTCGTTACGTGTAGGCATCCTGCTTGGTGATACCCATATCGGGTAGGCCCTGACCATGACCACGCTCGCATTCCTGGGGACCGGGACGATGGGCCTGCCGATGGCGCGAAACCTGGCTGGAGCGGGTTTCGAGATCCGCGCTTGGAACCGCACGCCCGAGCGGGCGCGGCCGCTTGAAGGAGATGGCGTGACCGTGGTGGCCGAACCGCGCGAGGCGGCAGCGGACAGCGAGTTGCTCGTCACCATGCTCAGCGACACCGTCGCGGTGCTCGACAGCGCCGGCGCGGCACTTTCTGCGCTGGCGCCGGGAGCGACGTGGGTGCAGATGAGCACGATCGGAATCGAGGGGACCGAGATGTGCCAACGGGCCGCCGGCGAGGCAGGAGTCGAGTTCATCGATGCGCCCGTGCTGGGGACCCGCGAGCCCGCCGAGAAGGGCCAGCTGGTTGTTCTCGCCTCGGGCCCGGAGGCGGCTCGCCCTCGCATCGAGCCGCTGTTCGACACCCTCGGCAAGCGGACGCTTTGGCTGGGAGAGGCCGGTCGGGGCACCCGCGCCAAGATCGTCATCAACAACTGGATCGTGGGTGTGGTAGGTGTGCTGGCCGAGACGATCAACCTGGCCGAGGCGCTCGAGGTCGACCCGCAGGTCTTCTTCGACGCGTCCGAGGGCGGCACCCTCGATCTGCCGTACGCCCGGATAAAGGGAGCGGCGATGATCGACAAGCAATTCGACAATCCAGCGTTTCGCCTCTCGCTATCGCGCAAGGACGCGGACCTGGCCCTCGACGCGGCCGATACCGCTCGGCTCGAGCTCCCGGTGCTGACCGCGCTACGCGAGCGCATGCGTCGCGCCGAAGCGGATGGTCACGGCGACGAGGACATGGCCGCCACGTATTGGGCCACGGCGCCGTCGCAAGTCACCCATTAATACTCACGTAAGCGTCGGAACCTCGTGGCCCCACGCCGAGGCTAAGCTCACCCGCCGTCATCGAACGCCCTGTTCCGGTCACTTGCGTACGGCTATCGTGCGTGCATGACCGCCGGGTCGAGCAGCACAGAGGGCCTCGCGGTGATCACCGGTGTGGGGGGCGGGATCGCGCGAGCGCTCGCGGAGCGCCTGGCCGGGCACGGCGGGCACGTACTCGGGGTGTCGCGCGATCTAGGGGGCTGGGCAGCGAGAGCCTCACTGCCGGCCGGATTTGATGTCGTCGCCGCAGACCTGAGCACCAGCGAGGGCATCGCGCGGGCGCTTGATCGGATTCACGACGTCATCAATGAAAACGGCGAGCGAATTGACATCCTGGTCCACTGCGCGGGCACGGTCGGGGCGCTCGGACCCGTCTACGAGCGCACCGAAGACGAGATCGACACGGTGCTGACGCTGCACGCCAAGGCACCGTTGCTGCTCACGACCGGCCTGAGGAACGTCCTGTCCAGTGGCGCGCGCGTGCTCAGCATTTCGACGCGCGCGGCGCATGCCACGTTTCCGGGCGTCTCGATGTACGCGATGGCCAAGCACGCCCAGCACTCGGTCGTGGCCAGCCTGCGGCTCGAACTCGCTCCTGAGGTACTTGTCGCTTCGGCGATCCCGGGCGAGGTCGACACGGGGATGCAGGCCGATCTTCGTGCACCTGATCCGGGCGTGTTCGCGCTAGCCGAGTTCTTCCGCCAGAACGAGCCCAACCTGATTCCGATCGACGTTGCCGTGGACTTCCTCGTCTGGTTGCTGACTAAGACCTCGGACGCCGAGTACCCGCGCGCGTCCGATTGGTACATCTACGACGCGTCGCTGCACGCGAGGTGGCTACCACCTGGGCGCGAGTTCCCCTACCCAGAGCCGCCTTAGGCGTCGATACAGCAATCGCGGGTCGCTCACAGCTCGGGTACCGGCGGTTCGATCTCATCACGGATGGGCGTGTGGGGCATCAGGTGATGCGCTAAACCCGGGCGTGCTGTGCGGCGTAGCGCTGACGCGACTCCTCGAGTTCATTGAGCGCCGCGTCAAGATCGCGCCAGCCCTTTACCGTCGATTCGCGGCCGGCCTCGAGGTCTTTGTAGATCGCGAAGAACTGCCCGATTTCTGCGCGCAGCTGCTCGGGGAGATCGTCAAGGCGTTCGAGCGTGTTCCACCCGGGATCGTTGCAGGGGACGCACAGAAGCTTCGAATCGATTCCGTGCTCGTCCTCCATGTCGAAGAGGCCGATCGCGCGGCACATGATCATGCAGCCGGGAAAGGTCGGCTCCGAGACGCAGATCAGGACGTCAAGCGCGTCCCCGTCCAGTGCCAGCGTGTCGGGCACGTATCCGTAGTCGGTGGGGTAGACGACCGAGGACGAGAGGAATCGATCCAGCACGATCCCGCCGGCGTCGGGATGGAACTCGTATTTGTTGCGGCTTCCCTTCGGCGTCTCCACGATGCACTTGATCATGTTCTCGGTCATGGCCTGATCTTCGCAGGCGCAGTCATGAGAGGGCGAATTGCGGGGGGGGACCAAACCACCGGGGGGACCGCGGCGCGGGGGGACCTAACCACCGGGGGGGACCGCGCTACCCGGACATGTGGGACCCCACCCCCGCCCCACTAACGGGGTGAGGTCCGTGGTGTCCGGTTTGGGCGCGAGTGACGGGGTAGGAGGACAAGGCATGTCGACGAGCCACACCCCCCTTTCCGTCGCCGTCACGGGCCCCACAGGCACCTTCGGCTTTGGCCTGATCCCTCTGCTGCAGTC
>DASRHQ010000009.1:0-60196 GCA_035650455.1 Solirubrobacteraceae bacterium | reverse complement strand
CGACGTGCTGCTAGACGGCAAATCGCTCGTGGGGGTGCCTCCGGCCAAGCGGCCGACCACCACCGTGTTCCAGCACTTTGCGCTGTTTCCGCACCGCAGCGTGTTGGGCAATGTGGAGTTCGGGCTTCGCATGCAGGGCATGGACAAAGCGCAACGTCGCAAGCGCGCGATGGAGATGATCGACCTTGTCGGACTCTCCGAGATGCGATTCCGGAAGCCCTCCGAGCTTTCGGGCGGTCAGCAGCAGCGCGTTGCGCTGGCCCGGGTGCTCGTCACCAAGCCCAAGCTCCTCCTCCTCGACGAGCCGTTCGGAGACCTCGACCGCCTTCTCCAGCTGCGCATGCGTGTCGAGCTGCGCGAGCTTCAACGCGAGCTCGGGATCGCGTTCGTGCACGTGACGCACAACCAGGAGGAGGCGCTCTCGATGGCCGACCGCATCGTCGTGATGGAGGGCGGCCACATTCAGCAGGTTGGTACGCCGGCCGAGATCAGCCAGCGCCCGTCAAACGTGTTCGTCGCCGCCTTCATGGGTGACAACAACATCCTCAAGGGACAGGTGTCCCAGGTGAACAACGGCCAAATGCTCGTTGATGCGACCGTGGGCCAGATCGCCATGCCCACCCCGGACGGTGGGCCCGCGGTCGGAGACGCGGTCACCGTGGCGGTGCGCGCCAACTGCATGCAACTGGCCGCCGGCGAGGCGGGCCGAGGCCCGAACGAGCTGGCCTGCACGGTGACCGCCACGGAGTACCTCGGCGACACCATCAAGGTGCACATGCGTGCGGGCGAACAGCCGCTGCTGGCCAAGTTGCCTGAGCAGCGGTATGACGAGCTCGTGGGGCTCGCGGGCAAGACCGCGACCGCCAGCTGGAACGCCGGCGACGTTCAGCTACTGCGTGACTGAGCCGGAGCTCACTCCCACCAAGCCTGCGACCGAAGGGCTGCCCGCGTTAGAGCCGGCTCTCCCCGGCGACATCGCGCTCTCCGACGCCGCAGGTGCCGAGATCTATGGTGAAGAAAAAGGTGCCGGTCTTGCGCTCCGGGCGCCGCCCGGCGCCTCCAAGCTGGTCACATTGCTGTGGATGCTTCCCGGCGCGCTCTGGCTGCTGATATTCCTGATCGCTCCGGTGATCGTGGTGCTGGTCGTGTCGTTCTTCACGGGCACCATCACCGGGTTCAAAGAGGTGTTCACGACCTCCAACTACAGCGCGATTTTTTCGAGCTCCTCGACTTACCTGAGCACGCTTGAGGGGGTGGCGCGCAATTCCGCGATCGTTACCGCGGTGTGCCTCGTCATCGGATACCCGGTGGCGTACTTCCTGGCCGTGAAGGTCAAGAAGGTCCAGTACGCGTTCGGGTTGTTCCTGATCGCGCTCGCGCCCTTCTTCACCAGCACGCTTATCCGCGCCGAGGCATGGGTCCCAACCATGGCCATCAACGGCGCAGTCAACTCGATCCTCAAGGACATTGGGATCATCCACCACCCGCTGGGCATCCTGCTGTTCTCAAACTTCGCCGTGATCGTCGCGCTCGTCCAGCTGCTGGTGCTGTTCATGGTGACGCCGATCTTCTTTCAGCTCGCGGCGCTTGACCAGAGCGCGATCGAGGCCGCCCGCGACCTGGGCGCGAGTGGCTTTCGCGTCTTCATGAACGTGACGCTGCCGCTGACCCGGGCGGGGATCATGATCGGCTGCGTGTTCGTGTTCGTGCTTTCGATGGGTGATTTCGCCACCTACAAGCTTGTCGGCGGTGGGTCGGTCGGGTCGATCGGGCTGAACATCCAGAACCTCGTCTCGCTGCTGAACTATCCGCAGGCCGCGGCGCAGGCGGCCATCCTCGTGGTGGCGATGGCCATCGGGGTGGTCCTGCTGTTGCGGTTCGCCAAGCTCCAGGACCAGGTTTAGGCATGTCGCAGCAGCTGAGGGAGCGGCTATCCAAGATCGGACTCGGAGTGTGGTTCGCCGCGTTCCTGGTGTTCCTCTACGGGCCGGTTCTCGTCATGTTGGTGCTGTCTCTGCAGAGCGAGAAGGGCGGGTCAGGTTTCCCCGCGGTAGGCCTCCCCAGCGGCTATTGGTACAACTACCTCACGGGGCCCAACTCCTCGGCGATCCGCTCGGCCGTGGTTGTTTCGCTGGTGCTCGCGCTGATCGTCGGGGTCATCGGCGGTGCGCTGGCGTTGTCGCTGATCATGGCCTACCGGCGGATGAGTCGCCGGACCGCCACCATCCTTCTGTACGTCGTCCTGCTCGCGCTGATGACGCCCGGGATCCTGCTGGGCCTCGGAATGATCCTGTGGTGGAAGCTGCTCGGTCTGAGCCCGTCTCTATATCCCGCCGGCCTCGGCGTGCACGTGGTCTGGGCCCTGCCGTTCGGGTTCCTGGTGATGCTCTCGATCTTCAACCGCTACGACGTCGCGGTCGAGGAAGCCGCCCGCGATCTGGGCGCTTCGGTGATGCAGACGTTCACTCGGGTGACGCTGCCGATCATCTGGGGTGGAGTCTTCGGTGCAGCGCTGTTCGCGTTCACCCTGTCCTGGAACGAGTTCGAGCGCACGCTGCTGGTGTCGACAACCAACACGCTGCCGCTTGAGATCTACGGAGAGCTGACGAGCGCCGCGCTGCAACCCAACCTCTATGCACTCGGCGTGATAACCACGTTCGGCACGATCCTGATCGTGTTCCTGATGCTGATCGCCGTCGCTTTGATGGTGCGTCGGACAGCGCGCACGCAGGCGGCCGCCTTCCAGACCGACGAGGAGGCAGTGACCCTCGCCGAGCAGGCACGAGCGGCGCCGGCGCTCGAGGGCGCCTAGCGGCCCACTAGCGCCCATGCCGAACCCCCGGAGCAAGTCGACCGCCACGAAGGAAAATGCCCTCGCAGCAGAAGAGCGAGATGCGCTTCTGGCGGTCCGACAGGACGCCAGGCTGGGGACCAACAGAGGCGACGGCTGGTGGCACATCACTCCGATCTGGTACATCTGGGAGGGCGGCTGTTTCCGTCACACCCTCGGGTCCGGGCGTCGGCATCTGCGCAACCTGCGTCGAGACCCGCACGCCACGGTCTGCGTCGACCAGGACCCCCGGCTCGTGGAAGGCCTCGAGGCCGGCGCACAGGCGGCGGTCGCCTTCGGGCTTGCCGAGCTATCCACCGACGAGGATTTGATCCGCGAGGTCACGGAGCAGATCCTGGTTCGCTATCTCGGTCCTGAGGCGACCGCTTACCTCGATCCCATCATGGCCGAGGGCCGTACGATCGTCACGATCAGGCCCGAGCACTGGCTGACCTGGGACTACAACAAGGACTGATGTCCGTCGAGCCAGAGCGGATGCTCGGCGACCTGCGGGCACTCGCGGACCTGACTGCCACCGAGCGCGGGGCGCAGCGTGTCGCTTGGACCGACACGTGGGCGAGGGCGCGAGAGTGGGAACGAGGGCTGCTCTCCGAGTTGCCCGTCACGGTGGATGTCGATGAGGCCGGAAACGTGTGGGCAACGCTCGAGGGCGAGAGGCCCGAGGCACTGATCATCGGGAGCCACATCGATTCGGTACCGGACGGCGGCTGGCTCGACGGCTGTCTCGGAGTGCTCGCAGCGCTCGAGGTGGTGCGTGGCGTCGCCGGCTCGGGACGGCCGCCGGTCACGCTCAAGCTGGTCGATTGGGCGGATGAGGAGGGCGCGCGCTTCGGGACCAGCCTGGTGGGCTCGGCGGCCGTGGCCGGATCGCTTGTTCCGGAGTCACTACGCGAGGCCCGTGACGTCGACGGCATCACGGCCGCAGAGGCGATGGCGGCGCACGGGGTCCACCTCGACAACATGCTTCAAGCGCGATCCAGGCTCCGGGGCGCGATCGGCTACATCGAATTGCATATCGAGCAGGGGCCGGTGCTCGAGGCGCGCGACCTCCCGCTGGGGGTTGTCACCGGCACCTACGGCACCGAGCGGTGGGCCACTCGGTTTACGGGCCAGGCCGCCCACTCCGGATCAACGCCCATGGATCAGCGGCACGATGCGCTCGCGGCCGCGGCGCGACTCGCGCTGGAGGTGCGCGAGCTGGCCAGGAACCGAGGCGGTGTCGCCACGGTGGGCCGAATCGATGCGCAGCCCGGGATCCCGACGGCCGTGGCGGGGGTGGCGACGGCACTTGTGGATCAGCGCCACGTTGACGCGGCGGTGCTCGCCGACGTCCGCGAGCAGGCGGAGCGGGCGAGCCGCTCGATTGCGGCCGAGGAGGGGGTGGAAGTGAACTGGTCGCCGCTCTTCAGGATCGCGCCGATCCCCTTCGACGAGCATCTGATCGAATCGGCGGCTGAGGTTGTGGTCGAGCTGCAGGGCTCAGACATGCGCCTCCCGAGCGGGCCGCTGCACGACGCCGCGCGCGTCGCGGAAACCGGCGTGCCGACGGTGATGTTGTTCGTGCGCAGTAAGCGCGGCCTCTCGCACACGCGCGAGGAGGACACCGATGAGCCGGACCTGGCGCTGGCCCTCCGTGCCCTTGACGGACTCGTAAACCGGGCCCTGGAGGAGGCGGGGGCGCGGTGACGCCCGTGTCGGAGCGCCCGCAAGATCGCCTACGCCTTCGTCCTGACGCGCCGCCCGGGCACCGGCCGATCGACCCGCATTCCACCGTCCTGTGGACGATCCTCTCGCTGTCGCTGATCGGCTATTTCGTCTGGTATTTCCGGGCCACGCGCGAGTGCTCGCGACTGCTGGATCGCGACTCTGACCCCTGGTTTTGGATGGCGATGCTCTTTCCGGGCATGCTGCTGATAGTCCCCTATGCGATTGCCCAGGCGAGGATCGTGGCGCGTGTGGAGATCGCGACACGGCGCCCTCTTCCCACCGTTGGATACCTCGCGGTGTGCGTGGTCAGTTTCGTGATTCCCGCCCTGCTGCCGCTGGTGCTCCAGCCGCGGCTGAACCAGGCGGCGCGGATGGATGTCGAGGAGCTGCGCCGGATGCGGATCCGCTAAAGCGAGCCGCTGAGCCTGGCGCGACTCAGGAGGTGACCGACAGGCGGCCGCCGAGCAACTCGGTCCGCGAGCCCGGAGCGCCTAGGGCCTCAAACGCCTCGCGCACGTCGGCTATTGCCGCGCCGGCCGCGAGCAGCATCCGAAGGAGAATCCGCGCGTGCGAGGCGGTCATCGCGCCGGCCGAGATCAGTCCCCGCCGGGCCAGGTCATCCTCGGACCCGACGAACGAGTACGTGCGCCGCAGCACCTCGCCCGCTCCGGTGCGGGACGCCAGGATGACCGGCATCTCCGCCGCCAGCCGCTCGAAGTTCTCCACGGTGCGGGCGGTCACATGGCCACCTCCGGTGGCCTCGACCACCAGCCCGCGGTAACCCGCGCGCGCGACGGCCCCGACCAGAAGCCCCTCGTCCCCCGCGCCGAACGTGAGCAGGGCCACCGGGGGCGACTCGCCGAGCTCGGCGAGCCTCAGTCGCCGCCGCCCCACCGGTCGCGCGCCGATGCGCACGGCTCCCTCGCTCAGCCATCCGATCGGCCCGATGGGAGAGGACCGAAACGGGGAGATGCTCTGCGTGTGCGCCTTGCGCGCGAATCTTGCTGCGTGGATCTCGTCGGCGAACACGACCACGGTGCCCAGACCGCGGGCCTGCTCTGACACAGCGGTCCGCACCGCCCCCAGCAGGTTCGCTGGACCGTCCGCCCCCGCCAGCGTGGGATTGCGCATCGCGCCGGTGATGACAACCGGGTTTTCCGAGTCCACCATCAGATCGAGCGCAAACGCCGTCTCCTCGATCGTGTTGGTGCCCTGGGTCACAACGACTCCTGTGGCACCGCGCCGCAGACGCTCGTCGATCTCTTTGGCGAGCGCCACCAGATCCGGCAAGGTCAGCTCGGGCGACGGCACTTGCCTGAACGTGTCGGCGTCGATCCGAGCGACCTCGGCCAGTCCCGGCACGCTTTGCACCAGCTCGTCGGCCGTCAGGCGCGGTGTGACCCCTCCCGAGCCCGTCGACGCGATCGTCCCGCCGAGCGCGAGCACGCTGACCGACGGGAGATCGTCTCGGTTCATCCGGCCTGGAGGCGGTCCGTCGCACGCGCCAGGCGTTGGAAGGCGTCAAACGATTCGCGCAGCCGGTCGTTGTCGATCCCACGGGTGATGAAGACGACGTTCGAGGACACGTCGGAAATCGCGGCGCGGTCCAGGTGCTCGGGGGAATGCACCACGTGCTGTACCCCGTTCACCGATACGAGCGTGCCGTCGTCGAGTTCGAGCAGGCCCTTTACGCGCAGGACCTCCTGTCCTCGCGCGTGGAGGAGCATGCTCAGCCATACGGCGAACCCAAGCCAGTCGACCGGGCCGTCGGTACGCAGAGTCAGACTGGACGTGTTGTCGGTGTGGGGCACATCGCCCGAATCGTCCTCCAAAACCTGGTTAGACGGCAAAGCTGGGCGTGGCCCCCCTGCGAGCCCGAGCGGCTCGGTGTCGACCACCCCGTGCAGCGCCGTACGGATCGTCGCGGCGGGATTGAGCGCGCGGAGCGCCCCCGCAATCGTCTGGCACGTCTCGGGCTCGACCAGATCGACCTTTGTGATCACCAGCTCGTCGGCCACGAGGACCTGTTTGCGTGCCTCGGGATGGGTGGCGAGCTGCTCGGTGCAGTTGAGCGCGTCGACCGTAACCACCAATCTCTCGACGGAGAAGTGATGTCGAAGCATGGGGTCATTGGTGACCGTGAACACGATCGGGGCCGGGTCGGCCAGGCCGCTGGTCTCGATCACCACGCGGCTTAGCTTCTGCAGGCCGCGGTCGCGGGCATCGAGCAGCTCGCGCAACACTGCAACCAAGTCCTCGCGCCGGGTGCAGCAGGCGCAACCACCACCCACCAGCTCCACGCGTTCCTCGCACGCGCGCAGCAATTCGTGGTCGAGGCCGACGGCCCCGAACTCGTTGACGATCACCGCCGTGTCGCGACTCCCAGTGAGCATGTGTCTCAGCAGCGAGGTCTTCCCCGAGCCGAGGAACCCGCCCACGAGGAGAACCGGGATCCCTGTCGCTGGGGTCAAGGCGCCGGCGCTCCGCGGTCCAGCCGTGCCAGCAGCGCCGACTCCAACGGATCCAGCGGGTGCTTGACCAGCTCCTCAGCGGCTGCCCAGACCTCGCCGAGGCTGCGTGCGACCTGCACCTTTCCCTTGCGGTCGGAGATCAGCGAAGTGACGCCAGTGGGGTCGTCGCTGTAACGCAGCCCCTGCGCGGCCATGATCGTGGTCAGCAGCGCCCGCCGTCGCGCGCGGACGCTGCTGGTGGATTCCGCTCCCACACGGGCGTCGCTCCAGTGCTCCTCCCCCGTCAGCCCGTAGCAGAGGATGCACATTCCGACCGGCTTTCGGTGTTAGCCCTTAAACGGCTGGCGACGTCGGAAATCATTCGTCGCCTCTTCCATCGTCACCCACTTGACGCCGTCGTGTTCGTTGATGTACTGGATCAGGCGTTCCAGCATCAGCAGGACCTGCGGACGGCCGCTCACGTCGGGGTGGATCGTGAATGGGAAGACCGCGTAGTCCATGTTGGCGTACACCCAGTCAAACTGGTCGCGCCACATCTCCTCGATCTGGCGGGGGTTGACAAATCCATGACTGTTGGGCGACCCCTTGATGAACATCATCGGGGGGAGGTCGTCGAGGTACCAGTTCGCGCCGATCTCGACGAGATCGATCTCTCGGCCGCGCACGAGAGGTTTCATCCACTCGCCGGCCTCCTTGGTGTAGTCGATCTTGGTCCACTCATCCCCGACCCGGGCATAGAACGGCGTGAAGTCGTTGTACCCCTGGCTGTGGTCGTATGTGAAGCCGTATTTCTGTAGCAGCTCGGCAGTGACCGCAGACATCTCCCACCACGGCGCCACATAGCCGCGCGGTCGCTGTCCAGACACCTTCTCGATGAGGTCGACGGACTTCGCGAGCACGTCCTCCTCCTGCTTGGGAGACATCGCGATCGGATTTTCGTGCGAGTAGCCATGGGCGCCGATCTCGTGGCCCGCGTCGACGATCATCTTGACTGAATCCGGGAACGTCTCGATCGAGTGGCCCGGAATGAACCAGCTGGCGGGGATGTCGTACTTCTTGAAAAGGTTGAGCATCCTCGGGGTACCGACCTCGCCCGAGAACATCCCGCGCTGGATGTCCGAAGGCGAATCCTCGCCGCCGTAGGATCCGAGCCAGCCTCCCACGGCATCGATGTCGACGCCGAATATCCCCATGATCTCCTTGGGCACCTTTATCTCTCCTTCGTTGACTGCCGATCTTTTGCGTACGACTGTATACGGCCCGCACCTCCGGCATCAAGCCATGCCCGCCGCCAGCGAAATCGGCGCCTCTCGGACGATACAGTTCGCCCGTGGCGTTGTACGAGTACAGGTGCCCAGCGGGCCACAGCACGGAGGTTTTCCACCGCATGGGTGAGACGCCGGCGGTCCAGTGCGTCGTCTGCGGGGCCACGGCGCAACGCGTCATGAGTGCGCCGATGATCCATACCCAGTACTACTTCTCGCCGCAGGTCCGCGGGGCCAGGCGGCCGCGGCACACCCCTTCGGGCAAACAGAACTAAATGCTGTTCCGACCGGCACATGTGCCGGTCGGCCGGCGCGCACATGTGCGCGCCGGGGGCGGGCCACATGTGGCCCGGCCTTAATGAGGGCTACTGCCTAAAGCGCGCGCGGAATCAGAGGCTCGCCCTCGAGCATGCGCTCCAGGCCGCCCATCCCCCAATGCGTCTCGCCGTCAGGCGTCAGGATCGAAGGCACGCCGTGGACGCCGGCGCGCTCGGCGTCTGAGCGGATCGAGGCGATGCGATCGATCGTCGCGGGAGAGTAGGCGGCGGCGACGGCGCCGTCGGGGTCAAGGCCACAACGTTTCGCGGCGCGTGCAATCTCGGCGTCGGTCGCTATGTCTTCGCCCTCGCAGAAGAACGCCTCGTACAGGGCGTGCTTGAACGCCCGCAGCTCGCCGAGGTCCTGTGCCCACAGGCACGCCGCCAGCGGCAGCGTCGATCGTGGCTGGTAGCGCGGTAGGTGGATCTCGATCCCGAGCGCCAGCGCCCGACGGTAGACCTGGCGGGTCCAGTCGACGCGAAGGTGGTCGCCGCGAGGCTCGAGCAGCGGGCGTGGCGCCGGACGCAGCTCGAACGGGAGCCAGGTGACCTTGACCTCTCCGGCGTCCACCGCCTGCTCCATGACGTGCGTCTCGAGGTACGAGTACGGGCACACGACGTCATAGAAGAAAGAGACCTCACCAGCCGCCGGCATATCCATCCTTACGCGAATCCGAACCGCCGAGCAGCGTACCGGTCGGCGTTCGCATGATCACCTGGCCGCCTCCGAACAGGTAGGTGTCGGATTCTGCGACCGGCTCGAGACCGATCGAGCTGACTTCGCCGGCACGCTCCCACAGGCCGCGCTCGAGTAGCACTCTCCGTCCTGACACACGAAAGCGCGGTTGGTCAAGCGCGCTCTGGGGATCGAGTCCCTTGGCAAGCAGTCGATGAACCAACTGCACGTGCGCCTGGGCCTGGATGAATCCTCCCATCACTCCGAACGGACCACCCAGCTCGCCGTCTCGCAGCAACATTCCCGGGATGATCGTGTGATAGGGGCGCCGGCCCGGAACAACGCCGCCTGTCACCGCGAAACCGAAGCCGCGATTCTGCAGGATCACTCCGGTTCCCGGCGCGACCACACCCGACCCGAACCGCTCAAAGAGGCTCTGCACCAACGAGACGGCCATCCCGTCTTCGTCCACCGCGCAGAGGTATATGGTCCCCCCGGCGGGCTCGATCACCAGCTGCGAAGGCTCGAGCACCCGGCGGTCAAGTGCGCCGGGGTCGATCAGTCCACGCACGTCGGCGCCGTCACGTACCTCCCTGAAGGCGTCCTCGAGTGCCAGCCGGCAGCACTCGATCTCGTCCACCAGCTCACCCTCGGTCCGCTCCAGCAGCGCGAGCCCCTCCAGCGCGGCGATTCCCTGCGTCGGCGGCGGTAGCTCAACAACCGTGTGACCGCCGTAGTCCGCCGCCAACGGCGCGGTGACCTGCGCGCGGAAGTCGGACAGGTCATCCTCGGTCAGCCAGCTGGCCGCGCAGATAGCCGCAGCCACGGAGCCGCCGTAGAACCCGGAGGCTCCCTCCCGAGCGATCGTGGCGAGCGTCCGCCCGAGCTCGGGCAGCCGGATCCGACTGCCCACTGGGGGAGGGGGGCCGTAGCCGTCGGGGTGAGTGGGCGCGCCCGCCCACGAGGCGACGCACCGCGGAGCGACTGCGAACCCCTCGTGCGCGAGCGCGATCGCGTCCTGCAGACATGCCTCCAGTCCCAGGCGGCCGTACCGCTGCGCCAGCAGTGCCCACCCGGCGACCGCGCCGGGGACGGTCACCGACCTCGGCCCGTAGCGGTCGGGGGCCTCTCCGTCGACGGCACCCCGGGGGGCCGGGCCCGCGGCGTCTATCCCCTCGACGCGCCCACCGGCAAATACAACCGCGAACAGGTCGCCGCCCGGTCCGGTGGCCATCGGCTCGGATACGCACAGGACCGCTGCCGCAGCCACGGCGGCATCGACCGCGTTGCCACCGCTGCGCAACATGTGAAGTCCCGCGGCTGTGGCGGTGGGCTGGCTTGACGCGACCATCGCCCTCGCCGCGACCGCGGGAGGGCGTTGCACCGCGATCACCGTACCCGCCGGCGGGTTAAGTCCGCCACCGTGACCGAGTGTTAGGGCCCGTCGATGAATAACTGCTTGTTGATCCGTCCGACTGAGCTTCGCCTGGCTGCGTCCTCGGACCTCGACGCAGCGCTGCTGCGCCTTCGGTCCTGTGTCCTTGCCATGCTCGCCCCTCGAACGTCTCAACCGCGCACTTATTCATCTCCGGACCCTCAGATGACGCCCTCACTGCGCAGCCGCTGCACCTGCTCGTCGTCGAGGCCGAGGTCCTGCAGCACGGCGCCGGTGTCTTCGCCCACGCTCCATCGCGCCGCTGAACGGACCCTGCCGGGCGTGCCGGTGAGCCGGGGCACAACTCCCGGGGCGGTTACCGTCCCGTGTACGGGGTCCTCGTACTCGATCAGCAGACCGCGTTCGCGGAAATAGGGATCGTCGTAGACGTCGGCGGCGGTGTAGACGGGTGAGCACACCACACCTGCGTCGTTGACCATCTGGTCCAGCTCCGTAGCGGTGTACTGAGCCGCCCACTTGCCGATCAACTCGTCGAGCAGGTCCTCGTTCTGTCCGCGGGCGACGTGCGTGGCGAAGCGAGGGTCGTCACCGAGTTCGGGCCTGCCCATCAAAGCAGCCAGGCGGCGCCAGAGGGTGTCGTGGTTGGCGGCGATCACCACCCAGTGGTCATCCTTCGAGCGGTACACGTTTGACGGAGCGATCCGGGGCAGCCTGGGGCCGGTCGGCTCCCGCACCACGCCGGTCTTCTCATACTCGAGCACCGCGGACTCGGTCACCGCAAAGCAGGCGTCGGTGATCGAGGCGTCGACGACCTGACCCTGGATGCCGCGGGCGTCGCGTGCGTACAGCGCCAGGACGATTCCTGTAAACGCCGACTGCGCGGCGAGCGTGTCTCCAATCGAGATTCCGTACCGAGGTGGGGCCTGATCCGGATAGCCGTTGATATAGCGCAGGCCCGAGATCGCCTCGCCAGCAGCGGCGAAACCAGGACGGTCTTTGTAGCCGCCGGTCTGGCCATAGCCACTCACCCGGGCGTAGACGACGTTGGGGTTCAGCGCGTGGATATCGGCCGGTCCGAGGCCCCAGCGCTCCATTGTCCCCGGCCGGAAATTCTCAAGCACCACATCGGCGCCGACGGCGAGCTCACGGGCGATCCGCTGGCCCTCCTCGAGCCGCAGGTTGAGCGTCACAGACCGTTTGTTGCGCGAGAGGATCGACCACCACAGCGAGTGGTCGTTGTGGCGCAGGCGTCCCCACTCACGCATGGCATCTCCCCGCGGCGGCGGCTCAACCTTGATCACATCGGCGCCGAAGTCGCCCAGTAGCGTCCCCACGTAGGGCCCGGCAAGCAGCTGGCCGAACTCCACTGCGCGCAGGCCGGAAAGTGGGCCGTCAGGCAGCGCCGAGGCCGGAACCTCAGGGGTCGCGAGACCGGGTTCGTGCTGCTCGCCTACTCGTGGTTCCATCCGGCACTCTCCTAACGCCACCCGGTACCCATGACGCGCCCAAGCTTGTATACCGCAGCATACCGGGCATGGAGAGGCGCGTGGTGTCGCCCACGGAGTGCGCGAGTGTTGTCGGGCACGGAAGCGCGCGTGGTGTCGCGCACGGAGTGCGCGAGTGTTGTGGGGCACGGAAGCGCGCGTGGTGTCGCGCACGAAAAGTGCGAGCGGTGTCGCGCGGCCCTCCTGCACCGGGCGCCTAATTGACTGTTCGCAGGTAGGCCTCGTGGCGCCGGAGCTTTGCGCGCGCCTGCTCATAGACGGGATAGTCGACGAATCTGCCCTCGACGCGGATAGAGGCTGTGCCCGCCGCCTCGGCCTCTTCGAAGGCCTGCACGATCTGTCTGGCCAGGGCCAACTGCTCGGAGCTCAACTCGGAGAAGGCCTGGTTGATCGGCGCCACCTGGCGAGGGTGAAGCGCGACCCGGCCCTGGAAGCCGAGCGCGCGGGATCGGCGGCTGTCATCGAGGAGTCCCTCGCTGTCGTCTATCCGCAGGTATGGCCCGTCGATGGTGGCCGCCATCCTCGCAGCCCGAGCAGCGACGATCAGGCGCCCCCGGGCATACAGCAACTCCGTGCCCTCCGCGGTCGGCTCGACGCCCAGCGCAGCCGAAAAGTCCGCCACTCCGAACATCGCCGCGACTGTGCGCTCGGGTGCGTTGAGCAGGATCTCCTCGCAGCGTGCGATCCCGAGCGGCGTTTCGAGCAGGGCAATCAGCACGACGGTGCCCGGAGGCGCCGGTGCATCGCGCTCGAACATAGCGAGCGACTCCTGCGCAGCAGCCAGCGAATCGGGCGCCTCGACCTTCGGGACCACGATCGCCGACAGCCCCGCTTGCGCGACCGCCGTGATGTCGTCGTGGAGGCGGCCCGTCTCGAGGCCATTGACGCGCACCGCGACCGCGGCGGTTCGAGAGACCCGGGCCACCGCTTGGGCGGCCGTGGCCCGAGCCTCCGTCTTGGCGGCCTCGGCGACCGCGTCCTCGAGATCAATGACCACGAGGTCCGCTCCCGTCGTCCCCGCCTTGGCGAGCTTGCGCTCGTCGTTTCCGGGTACGAACAGAAGCGTTCTGAGTGGCCGCGCTCGCCAGTCCACAGACTCTGAACGGGGCGGAGTCATACCGCGCCGGTCGAGGGCGCGTCGAGCAGCGCGGTCTCATCGGATTCCACGCGCACGAGCCTGCGAGGGCTGACCGCGAGGGTGACTCCCGCGACCAGCACCGCGCCGATCGAGACCGTCCAAACCGCCGACCACGAGTGACTGACGTCCTTGATCACCCCAAGCACGGGGGGCACCACGGCCACTCCCCCGTAGATCGCAGTCAAACCGCGGCCGGTCGCCCGACCGAGTCCGCCGCGACTCGCCGAATCGGTGATCAATGCCATGTAGACGCCGTTCCAGCCAATCGAGCAAAGGCCGACCAACGCCACGATCAGCCACAACGAGACCCCCACCACCCCGCTGGCCATAGCCGCAAGTCCGACGACGCTCGCACCCGATATCACCACCAGCGTGGTCGCGTGCGAGTCAAAGAAACGATCCGACAGCCACCCCCATCCGATCCGCCCCAGGCAGGCGGAGGCGAACGCGACGCTGAGCGCCACGCCGGCGGCGGTCTTGGAGAAGCCGTGGGCGTCGACCAGGTAGAGGGTCAGATAGCCCGCGAGGCTGAGCTGTACCCCCGACATCACGAATCCGAACAGCGCGGTCGGTGCCACGCCCGGTATCGACGCGCGCGCGGTCGGTGGTTCTGGATGGAGAAGCGGTCTGCGTGCCGCCCTGAACCACCCCGCGGCCTCCCGGCGGGCGATCCACAACCCCGCCAGCGCGCCGCACAGGAGCACTGAAACGGCCACGGCCACCGCGGGCCGCCATCCGAGCGCCTCGCCGACCCGTGGCAAAACAAGGCCCGCTATCAACCCGCCCAGAGTCACCCCCATCTGCTTGATGCTCAAGAAGAGTGCTCGATGGCGGCGCGGCACCAGCCCCGTGGACAGGACGTTGGTGGCCGGGTTGACCGCGCCGTAGCCCATCCCCGCGATTGCCACGCCCGCGAGGAAGATCCAGCGACTCGATGAAGCGAGCGCGATGCCGAGCCCGAAGGCGAGGCCCAGCTGGGCCAGCGTGAGGGAGCGCCCGGCTCCGATCCTATCCGTGACGTGTCCAGCGGGGACGGAGGCGGCAAGCGCTCCGAGAAACACCAGGCCCGGGATGAGTCCCACCTCGAACGTCGTCAGGTGAAGGCTTGAGCGAAGCTCGGGCGCGAGCGCCCCCAGTCCGAGCGTCGTAAATGTGCTCGCGGCCATGGCGGCCACGGAAACTGTCAGCCCGACCAGAACGGGCGGGGTGACCCAGGTCATCTAGTGTCCCGAGTCAGATAGGCCGGGGGTGCCTCACAACTCCCCGGCCTCGCCGGCAGCGAGGTGCTGGGCGAGGATATCCCCGCCCCGCCGCAGGTGACTGCGCCAGTGCTCCTCGGCGGCAGCGGCGTCGCCCGCGCGCAGCATCTCAATCAACTCGCGATGGTCCTCGTCCGAACGCTTGCGGCGCTCCTCGTCGAAGTAGACATAAGCCTTATAGAGAAGCGGCAGCTGAAACACCTGCACGAAGCAGCGATCCAGCGGGCCGTTGCGGGCACAGCGCACGACCATGGCGTGGAACCGCTGGTTGTCGCGGGAGAGCGCCCTGATCACGTCCGGGGTCATCTCCATCGGCTCGTGATCCATCTGATCCTGGATCCGCGCCAGGGTGGCAAGGTCGCCGTCGGTGACCCGCTGTGCGGCCATCCGGGCAGCGAAGCTTTCGAGATGAGCGCGGAGGCCATAGATATCCCGGACCTCGTCGCTGGAATAGCGGCGGACGGCCATTCCCCGGCCCACGCGTGCGACCAGGTTTTCGCGCTCCAGCTTCAGCAGTGCCTCGCGGACCGGGGTGCGGCTCACATTGAGCGTCTCGGCGAGCTGCTGCTCGACGATCCGCTCTCCGGGTCGCAAAGTGCCTTCGAGGATCGCCCGTCTGATCGCGGTATACGTCTCTTCGCCGGGGGTGGTGGGACCGGGGTACAGATCGGCGACGTTGATCCCGCCTCCGGTATGCAATGGCATACGCGAACAGTACATTACCTACGGCACTGCCGCCAGAGCCTGGCGTTTGCAGTTAACCCCGTTACCTTTGAGCGCTCCCACGACACCGCCGCAGGGTTTGCCACGCCAAATCCCTGTGCCGGAGGCGGGGCCTGCGCCGCTGGTCGCGCGTCGATCCGGCTGGAGGCGCGACGCGATCGCCGCGGTCCTCTGGATGCTCGCGGTCGTGCCGGCGGGGATGGGGTTCTGGCTCGTCGCGGGGTCGGTTGCGGGAGTGGCCCCGTCCGAGGTCCCGGCACTCGTCGCCGCCTCACTGTTGAGCCTGGGGATCGGAACGCTGCTGCAGGTCGTATTCGGATTCCGGCTGCCCATGTACGAAGGCCCGGCAGCCGCATATCTCGCCGCCGTCACGGTGGTCATCGCCGAGGGACACCACAGCCTGGCCGCGATCACGGGTGGCCTGCTGGCGGCGGGGGCATTCGTGGCCCTACTGGGCGCGGTGGGTGCCGATCGGTTGATGGCGAAGGCGTTCACGCCCTTGGTCGCCAACGTGTTCGTACTGACGGTGACGCTCGCGGTGATTCCGGAGACGCTCGAGCGGGCGGTCGGCGCCACGGGCGAGGTTCACGACAAGGCGGCGGCATGGACCGCCACGATCGTCGTGGTGGCGTCGGCCCTGGGGCTGCGCCGGTTCCGGCGGCTGGTCCCCTACAGCCTGCTCGTCGCGCTAGTGGCCGGGACGGGCGTGTACATCGCCCTGGCGGGGGTACCGCGGGTTGAGCTTGGCGGCAGCTTCGTGGCCCCGGCGCTCTTCCCGTGGGGAGCGCCCAAAGCCAGTGCCGGCGTGGTGCTCCCGTTCATCCTGGCGGGCGCGCTGGCGGCGTTCAACACGATCGCATCGGGCAAGGTCGTGTCGATGGCCCACGACGTGCCCGCCGGGCGGGGCGCCCAGCGTAGGTCGTTCGTCATGCACGGCGCAGCGCAGGCCGCCGGCGCGATGTTCGGCAGTCTCGTGGGCACGGTGTCGCGGGTGGACTCGGTGCCGATCGCCCGTCTGCTGGATCATCGAGGACAGGCGCCGCTGGTGCTGTGCAGCATCCTGGTGGGAGCACTGGCGTTCGTGCGTCCATTTGTCCGGATCGCGGCCGCGATCCCATTGAGCGTCTCCGCGGCGCTCCTCGCGGTGCTGCTCGTGCTGATCCTGATACACGCGGCGCGCGGCGTCGCTCGTGAGTCACGGGTTGTGGTCGGCTTCGTTGTGCTGCCCGCGCTCATTCCGAGCGTCGCTTGGATCGTGGTCGGAAGCTCGCTCGCGCCCACCGCGCAGCTTTTGGCCAATCCGATGCTGTGGGGAGTGCTGCTGGCGCTGGTGTTGGAGCGGGTCGTCGCCGCCCGCAGGGCGCAATGAGACGAGCGGGGCCCATCGGCGCCGGTCCCGCGGCGCTGCTTGGCGTCACGATGTTCTTCTGGGGCACCGCCTTCCGCGCCACTGCGGTGGGAGCACAGCACGCCTCGCCGATCGTCTTCTCGACGCTGCGCGCCGCCCCCGCGACGCTCGCGCTGCTGGCGGTCACCGCGCTGATGCGCGGGCGTCTTCCGCGCGACAGGCGAACGCTCGTAGTCGGCGCCGTCTCCGGCATCCTGACCGTGTCGCTCACCTTCGCAGGTATCGCGGAGGCCACCAAGCTGGCCGGCCCGGGCAACGCCGCTGTGCTCACCAATACCGCACCCTTCTTCACGGTGTTGTTCGCGTGGCTGGTGCTGGGCTCGCATACGCCTCGCGTCGCGATCGGCGGGCTCGTCGTCGGCTTCGGTGGCGTGGTCATCATGGTCTCCAGCCAGCTGGGAGGCGGCTCGATCGAGCACCTTGCCCTCGGCATGGCCGTCGCGCTGCTGGCGGCGGCAGGATTTGCCGTCGGCGCGCTCATGATCGCCAACATCGCCGTCCGCGATCCCGGACTCGACATGTTCGGGTTCACGGCTTTTCAGTACGTGGTCGGTTCGCTGGCGCTGGCCGTTGCGATGGTGATCTACGGCCATCCGCAGAGCACCGACTGGGGGTCGGCGGCCCTCTGGGAAGCCGTCGCGTGGGTCGCGCTCGGAAGCTCCGCCACGGCGTCGATTTGCTTCAACCTGGCTCTTCGCCGGATCTCCGCGGCGCGGGCGACCGCATGGCAATTCCTGGCCCCGGTGGTGGCGGTCGTGGTCGAAGCTGCACGCGGCAACGCTCCGGGCCCGGTTGTCATATTGGGCATGGCCCTGGCGATCGGGGGCGTTGCGATCGTCAGCCTCGCCCACTCGGCGACCGAGTCGGTCCCGGCGTAGGATGGACCGTCTGAAGCCCTCGAGATATGGAGAGAAACGGTGCCCAGAGTTTGCGTACTCGTGCCATTCGCCTTCGATGAAAAGGGGCTCGCGAATCGTCGGGCGCAACAGGAGTCGGTGCGGCTCTCGCCGGACGTGGAGCTCGATTTCAAGCCCGTGAAGGCCGGTCCGGCTCTATACGACAGCTATCACGACTACGTCCTTGCCGACTTCGCAATGCTCGAGGCGGGGCTGGAGGCCGCCGCAGAGGGGTACGACGCGATTTGCATCGACACCATGAGCGACTCTGGAGCTAACGCGCTGCGCTCGATGCTGGACATTCCAGTGATCGCGCCGGGACGGGCCTCGTACCTAACGGCGTTGATGCTCGGCCATAAATTCTCGGTGCTGACGCAGTGGGACGGCTGGATCGCGCTGTATCACAAGGGCGCGCGCGAATACGGCTTGGAGGACCATCTGGTTTCCGTGCGCTCGATCAACACGCCCCCTGACGTTGAAAACCTCTTGGGAGGCAAGGAAGACGTTGTCTTTCCCAAGCTGCGCGACGCCGGCCTGCAATGCGTGCAGGACGGCGCTGACGTGATCTGCCTCGGATCGACCACGATGCACCAGGCGCATGCCTACCTCGCCGAGAACCTTCCGGTTCCCGTGATCAACCCGGGCCCCCTTACGTACAAGCTTGCCGAGACGATGCTGTCGCTGGGGCTCAGCCAGAGCCGGCAAGCCTATCCGCAGCCAAATGTGGAGAAGCGGGCGATGATCCAAGCGATGGCGCAGGCCGCCGCGGATAGCGAAAAGGCTCCCGCGTGAGGCCGCGGTAATGGCTTGCGCCGCGGAAGCGAACTACCGCATAGCGGTCCTCCCCGGGGACGGGATTGGGCCCGAGGTGATCGTGGAGGCCCGAGAGACTCTCGAGCTCGCGGCGGGCCTTGGCGGGTTCGGCGTGGAGCTCGAGACATTCGAAGCCGGCGGCGCGCATTACCTTTCGACGGGCGCACCGATGGCTCCCGACGTGGCGGAGCGACTCGCCGAGTTCGACGCAATCCTGGCCGGGCCGTTCGGTGATCCCCGGGTGCCGGACAGCTTGATCCTGTGGGGGACGATCCTGGAGCTCCGCAAGCGGTTTGACCAGTACGTCAACCTCCGACCCGTGCGGACTCTGGCCGGCGTACCGGGTGCGCTGCGATCTCTCGACACGCGTCCCCTCGACATCGTCGTTGTCCGTGAGAACACCGAGGGCGAGTACTCCGGAGCGGGGGGGCGGGTCCATCGCGGCCGCGAGGCCGAGGTCGCGGTGGAGGTGGCGATCTTCACCCGCGCCGGCACCGAACGCGTGATCCGCTATGCGTTTAGTTACGCGCGCGCGCGAGGCCGACGCCGGGTGACCAGCGCGACCAAGTCAAATGCACTGCGACACGCGATGCCGTTCTGGGACGAGGTCATGGACGAGGTGTGTGCGCAGTACCCCGAGATCGAACATGAGAGCGTCCTGATCGACGCGCTCGCGGCCCGCGTGGTCAGCGATCCGGCCGCGCTCGACGTGGTGGTTGCGAGCAACCTCTTCGGTGACGTACTGAGCGACCTGACCGCCGCGGCGGCTGGAGGTCTCGGGACCGCGCCGAGCGCCAACATCGACCCCTCCGGGTCTCATCCGAGCCTGTTCCAGGCGGTTCACGGCTCGGCGCCGGACATCGCGGGGCGGGGAATCGCCAACCCCGTGGGCGAGATCCTGTCCGTCGCTTTGATGCTCGAGTTCCTCGGCGAGGGCGATTGCGCGGCTGCCGTCGAGCGGGCGGTGAACTCCAGCACGGCCAATCCCCAGAGCCGTACGCCCGATCTCGGCGGGTCGGCGGGCACCCGCGTCGCCGGTCAGGCGATCCGCGAAGCGCTCGAGCGCGAGCTTTCGCAGATCGAAGCGGCGTGATCGAGCGGCGCTATCAGCCCTACTCGTCGTGCTCGAAGACGTCGAGCGCGAGACTGCATGTGACCAGCGCGTTGGGGATGTTCACCACCTCGGCGACGCGCAGGTCCGCCGCGACGCTAGCAAGGACATAGGCCTGCTCGCGACGCAGGCCGCGCTCAGCGCCGAGCCAATCGATCATCTCGAGCAGCGCGCGCCGGGCCGCGACGGTCACGTTGACGTCCTCGTTCTCGCCGCCGTCATCCAGAGGAATCCCGGTCGTCTGAAAGCAGGGCCGGGCCGTCTCAGGGGGTAGCTCGGTGTGCTCGATCGCAGGGAAGCGCTGTCGCCAGCGGACCATCTCGTGCCGGCGCAGCGACACCTCCAGTGTCACCGTCGCGGCTACCTCGATCGCGGTCCCGCACACTTCGCCCTCCCCCTGGGCGAAGTGAGCGTCGCCGACCGACAGCAGGGCGCCCGGAACGTGGACCGGGAGCAGCAGCCGGCTGCCCTCCCGTACCTGCGGGACGTCGAGGTTGCCGCCGTTCTCGCGCGGCGGGATCGTGCGCAGGGCCTGGGAGGCATACGGCTCGACGGCGGGCACGGCGGATCGCCGCTCCGGACCGAGTACCGCCACCCCGCGACGCCCAAGTGCCTGCTCGCGCCGCGCCGCGCGGGCGAAGAGCTCCGCGGAGGGCGCCACCGCCACGCAGCCCAGGAAGGGGCGGCCCCGGATCGCCACTCCCGGCAAATCGCGCGAACGGGCGAGACCATCCTCGATCTCCCACCTGACCAGGAAAGGTTCGGAGAAGAGATCGCCGAGCAGGCCAAAGCCCGGGATCACCGCGGTCGTCCCGAATCGGTCGCACTCGATCCGACGCGGCGAAACCACAAGCACGTCCCCGGGTTGCGCCCCCCGGACCTCGATCGGACCCGTCAATGGGTGGTTGGCGTCGAGGTCGATCGTCTGCAGGGTTCCCTTATCGCTGCTGGGAGTCAGCTGACCATCCATGCCGTCGCGCAGCTCCAGCTCGATCACCTCGCCAGGCTCGATTGTGGCGATGGGCGCAAGCTCGGGCCAGATGCGGTTGTGGCTGTTTTCTGGACTGTCGACGATCGAACGCTCGCGCTGCACGGATACGCGGACGCTCATCGCTACTCCCCGTCGGCCGACGCGTCGTCAGCGACGAGGCGACGTACCAGTTCGACGGCGTCAAAGGCGGCGTCCTTCTCGGCCTTGGACCATTCCCGCCGGCCGCCCAGGTGGTGCAGTGAGATGATGCCGAGCAGCCTGTCGTGGTCGCGCACGGGCGTCACTATCTGCGCGCCGAGGCCGCCGTAATGGCGCAGCATCGTCCGGAACGCGGGGTCCTCGGAAGCGGTCGCGGTGTCCGGCTGCACGACCTGGTCGACGCCGGAAAGGATGGCCTCCACCACCGGTTGACCTTCTAGGGAGACCTCGCGGTCTCCGATGAGCGTCCGCGCGTCTGGTGTTCGCGACTCATGCACAACCGGGAAGTACTCGCCGGGAACTTCGAGCCGCAGCGTGCAACGGTCGACGCCGACCTGGGCGCGGACGCTTGAAATGATCGCCTCGAGTGCGGCAGCTCTCAGCTGTTCATAGGCCTCAGTTGTCACTTTCAGTCTCCGTACCTCGACGTCATCACCGGCGGGGAACATATCGTGTGCAATCGCATACAGTGTCGCTAGGACCCGCACTTTCGACCCCGCGGCTACTGTGGTGGCGCGACGTCGACTCGCGCCCGCCTACAGGAACGACTGCGCAGAGAGGAGAAGCGATGCCGTTCGCCGACGTGAACGATGTGAGCCTGTATTACGAGTTCACGGGGCCCGAAAACGCTCCCTTGATCCTTCAGTTCGGCGGATCGCTGTTCGGGCGCCAGAACTTCGACGCGGTCAACGACGGATTCCGAGAAAACTTTCGGCTTTTGAGCTTCGACGCCTCAGGCTACGGGCGCTCAACACAGCCGCTGACCGAGTACAGCATCGAGAACTGGGCGCAGGAGGGAGCGGGGCTCCTCGACGCTCTCGGGATCGAGCGCGCTCTGACCCACGGCACCTCGATGGGGGGGATGATCGCGCTGGCCTTCACCGCGATGTATCCCGAGAAGACAATCGCCTCGTGCGCGGACTGCGCGATGGCTCGCTGCGACACCTACAGGCGCGTGATGTTCCGCAATTGGAGACAGCAGTGCGAGGCGCTTCCGCTCGATGACTTCTGCGATCTACTGACGATCCAGGCGGTCGGAGCAGGTTTTTTGGAGGAGCACCCCGAGGTCTTTGACAACGTCAAGCGGATCGTCGGATTCAACTCCCCCTACACGGTCAGGCAGGCCTGCCTGGCGATGGAGAGGATGGACCTCGAGCCACTTGTGGGACGGATCAGGCGGCCGATCCTGTTCACCAACGGATTGCGCGACATCATGACCCCGCCGGACCTGGCGCCGTCTGGCTTCAGCGCTCGCCAGATCGTCGAGCAAGTGCCGGAGTTCGCGCGTCTGCACGAGTTCCCCACGATCGGGCACGCCGACCTGCTCGAGGTACCCGATGAGGCGGTCCGGGTCGTGACGGCCTTTTTCAAGGAAGTGGTCGGGGCGCAGGAAGCCTCAGAGCACTCTCAGGCCCCGGCCTAGGGCAACAGGATGGCCAGGCTGACGGGCAAGACGGCGGTCGTCACCGGCGGAGCCTCCGGCATCGGCCGCGCAGCAGCGGAGCGCTTTCGCCTGGAAGGAGCGGACGTGATCGTCGCCGACATCCGGGACGAGGAGGGGGGAGAAGGAATCGTCCGCTGCGACGTGACAAGTGCCGCGGAAGTGCAGCGACTTGCCGAGCACGCGCTCGAGCGGATGGGTCACGTGGACATTCTCTTCGCGAACGCCGGGCTGTTGAGCCATGGCGATGCGATCGCAATGACCGAGGCGGACTGGGACCGCGTCTTCGAAGTCGATGTGAAGGGGCTCTGGCTGATATGCCGAGCGTTTCTGCCAAGCATGCTGGAGCGGCGCTCCGGCTCGATCATCCTCACCGCCAGCCAGCTCGGGCTGGTCGGCTACCCGGGCGCGGCCGCCTACGCCTCCGCCAAGGGGGCGGCGATCAATTTCGCACGCTCGCTTGCCGGAGAGACAGGCGCGCGCGGGATCAGAGTCAATGCGCTCTGTCCCGGGCCAACGCTGACGCCGGGCCTCGAGGGCTGGCTGAAGGATGCGGGGGAACCCGATGTGCGAGAGCAGCTCGCCGGATCGACTCTGCTGCGCCGCCTTGCGTCGCCCGACGAAATTGCGGCCGCGGCATTGTTTCTGGCGAGCGACGACTCCTCCTACGTGACCGGGGCCGCCCTCGTGGCCGACGGGGGCTATACGGCGATCTGATGCGCCGGCGAACCCGCATCAGCCCCCGCGGCACGCTGGGTAGCGGCTGCCGACCGTCCAGATATGCTCACTGCTCTCGCCACTGTGATCAGCGTCCAACGAGCATGAGCAGCGCCCGCGGCGGAATTCCCACCGAGAGTGCACCCGCGGGGCGCCGGCCGCGGGCGCGGGAGGCGCCGCCTGGCGATCCAGGCAAGGAGCCGACCATCGGCGCCCCGCTGCAACGGGTCCGCAAGGCCTACGAGCAGGTATACGACCAGCTTCGAGAGCTGATCATGCGCGGAGAGCTCCAGCGGGGGCAGCGACTCCCGGGCGAGGCCGCCCTGGCCGGCGAGTTCGGCGTGAGCCGCGGGACGGTCCGCGAGGCGTTGCGGCTGCTTGCCGCCCAAAACCTCATCCGTACTGCGAAGGGGGCGGGCGGCGGCAGTTTCGTGACGTTGCCCACCGCAGACCACGTATCGGAGGTCCTGCAGGCAAACATTCGTCTGCTGAGCGAATCGCGCGAGGTTTCCGCCGAAGACATGCTCGAGGCCCGCGAGCTGCTCGAGGCCTTTGCCGCACGGATGGCGGCCAGGCGGCGCGGGGAGGCGGATCTCCAGCGGCTGCGCGTGTGCATCATCGACGATCCACTCGAGCTCGGGACCGAGCGCCAACACGCGCAGAACACCGGCTTTCACACGGCCCTGCTCGAAGCCTCCGGGAACACGCTGCTGGCGATCGCCGCGCAGCCGGTCTTCGGCATCCTCCAGACGAACATGCGACGGCGCGAGATCGAGCGTGGGACCTTGGCCAGGGTCAATGAAGACCACCGCCGGATCCTGGCCGCGGTGGAGAAGGGAGACGCCAACGCCGCCGAACAGCAAATGCGCGCGCACCTCGCGATGCTGCGCGAGACGTACGTGCGGTTGTGGACGCATCACGGGGAGCACCAGCTCGCCCGGATGGACAGCGGCGTCGGTGATTGAGACGCCGACGGGCCCTGACGCGCGCCCGCGCTATCCGCTCGAGCCGGCTGCGCCAAGCGAGGGCAGCGCGTCTGCGGTGCGGGCTCGATGACCCGCGTCGGTGTCATCGGCGTCGGACGAATGGGCGGGCCAATGGCGCGACGGCTGCTCGCTGCGGGTCACCAGCTGACGGTCTGCGATCCCTCCGAGGGGGCGGTGCAGGGGCTCTGCGCACTGGGCGCCGGGCAGGCCGAGGACCCGGCCGGGGCGGCCGCCGCCGCGGAGATCACGATCACCTGCCTGCCGTCGCCCGAAATCATCGAGAGCGTGGTTCTGGGCAAGCGCGGGGTACTCGCCGGTGCGCTGCCGGACGGGATCATCGTCGACATGAGCACCTCGTTGCCGAGCCTGGCCCGGCGTCTCGCCGGAGCCGGGAAAGAGCGCGGGGTTCCGGTGCTCGACGCGCCGGTCACCGGAGGCCCGCGCGGGGCCAAGGCCGGAACGCTGGCGATCATGGTCGGGGGAGACGCGAGCGCGTTTGAGCGCGCTTTGCCGTTGTTCGAGGCGATGGGAAAGGTCGTCCGCCATATGGGTCCGGCCGGGAGCGGCCAGGCGACGAAGCTCACGAATAACGTCCTCGCCGCCACGCACATGGCGGTCCTGGCCGAGGCCGTGGCCCTGGCCCGGAGCGAGGGGCTCGACCCCGCCGCCGTGTACGAGATCGTCTCCAACGGGACCGGCGACTCGCGCGTGTTGCGCAACCGCTATCCCGTGCCGGGCGTCCTCCCCGACGCGCCCGCCAGCAATGAGTGGGCACCGCTGTTCCCAGTCGATCTGATCGCCAAGGACGTGAGGCTGGCGCTGACGACCGCTCGGGAACATGGCCTGACCTTGCCGGTCGCGGAGATGGCGCTGACCCGCTATCGGGAGGCGCAGGAAGCCGAGTTCGGCGAGCTCGACTACTCGGCTGTGGCCCGCCTCTTCGGCGTCGGGGAATAGCCGGCCGCGCTCGGACGGGCGGCGGCGGCGGGCGGCGGCACCGGGCGGCGGCACCGGGCGGCGGCACCGGCGGCGGCGGGCGGCGGCGGTGGTGTCCCCGCGGATCACCGAGTCCATACACTGCCTCCGTGCTGCGGCTCGGGGTCGACGTAGGTGGAACATTCACCGACCTTCTGCTCCACGACACCGACTATTCGACTATGGCGAGCTGCCCGAAAATGTCACCGTGGTTTGAGTGGATTCGAGCGAGCTGCCCGAAAATGTCACCATGGTGTGAGTGGCGTTCGAGAGGAGAGACCAAATGGATGACGCGACGCAGAAGCTCTATTCCGAGCGTGGGCTGGGCCACCGACAGGGCGCCGGAACACGGCCGGCGCTTGTGGTCGTCGACCTTAATCGTGGGTTCACCGATCCCGCTTCGCCTTTGCACTGCGAGACCGATGGCGCCGTCGAGGTGACCGCGCGCCTGCTGGAGGCCGCCCGCGCGAGCGGCTGCCCGGTCGCATTCACAACGATCTCGTACGACGAAAGCGGCAAGCGAGTGGCAAAGTCCTTCATCGATAAGGTGCCTTCGCTGCTGACGCTTGCTGCCGACAGCCCGTGGCCGGAGATTGACGGGCGGATTTCGCCCCTTCCCGGAGAGCCCGTGTTGAACAAGCTCTTTGCCTCGGCGTTCTTCGGGACGCCGCTCGCGCCGATGCTCGCGGCCGCTCACTGCGACACGGTCGTGATAACGGGTGCATCGACCTCAGGTTGCGTCCGCGCCACGGTCGTCGACGCAATGCAGTACGGCTACAAGGTCGTGGTCCCCCGGGAGGCGGTGGCGGACAGGGCGCCTGCTCCACACGAGGCAAACCTGTTCGATATCGACGCCAAGTACGGCGATGTCGTCTCGACTGAGGAGGCGATGGAGCTGCTTTCAAACGCGAGCTTCGCTGAGACCGCGGCGGCTTCGAGCGCCGCCTGAGGGAGCCGAAGATGGGCCGTGACGCGGATGCGATCATCATCGGTGCGGGGGTTATCGGGGCGGCGATCGCATTCGAACTCGGCAAGCGGGGTTACCGCACCGTAAACCTCGACAAGCTGCCTGCCGCCGGGTACGGGCCGACGGGCAACTCGTGCTCGATCGTCCGCGCGCACTATTCCTCGCCCGACGGCGTGGCGATGGCATACGAGGGCTTCTTCTATTGGCAGGATTGGGAGCGCTATCTCGGTGTGGAGGACGAGGCGGGCCTCGCGCGCTATATGCAGTCGGGGACGATTCTGCTCAAGAGCGACACGGGCCACCACGAGAAGGTGCTCGAGCACTACCGCCGGCTGGGCGTCGAGTTCGAGGAGTGGGACCGCGAGGAGCTGCGGCGACGTATGCCGATCTACGACACCGGAGCCTTCTGGCCTCCGAGGCGGCCGTCGGACTCTCATTTCTGGGATCCAGCCAGCAAGGAACTCGACGGCGCGATCTTCACGCCGGGGTCCGGCTACGTGAACGATCCCCAGCTCGCCACCCACAACCTCCAGCGCGCGGCGGAGGCTCATGGTGGGACCTTTCGCTTCAGAGAGAGTGTCGTGGAGATACGCAACGACGGGGACCAGGTGCGCGGAGTCACGCTCGCCGGCGGCGAGAAGCTAGATGCCCCAGTGCTGGTCAACGTCGCGGGGCCACATTCGTTTCTGATCAACAGGCTGGCCGGCGTCGAGGAGGAGATGAACGTGAAGACCCGGCCGCTGCGCCACGAGGTCCACCACGTGCCGTCGCCACCCGACTTTGACTTCGAGTCCGATGGGTTTCACACCTCCGACGGCGACACGGGGATCTACTTCCGCCCGGAATCGGGCAACAACATCTTGATCGGCTCCGAGGATCCAGACTGCGACCCGAAGATCTGGGTCGAGGATCCCGATCACTATGACCGCGCGGTCACCGAGGCCCAGTGGGAGGCTCAGGTTTACCGCCTCGCGCGGCGGATCCCCACGCTTCGCATACCCCTTGAGCGCAAAGGCATCGTCGATCTCTACGACGTCTCAGACGACTGGATTCCGATCTACGACCGCTCGCGGCTGTCCGGCTTCTACATGGCCATCGGCACGAGCGGCAACCAATTCAAGAACGCGCCCGTGGTCGGCCACCTGATGGCCGAGCTGATCGACCGGGTGGAGCGCGGGCACGATCACGACGCCGACCCCGTCCGTGTCAAGGCGCCCTACACCGGCCTCGAACTCGACGCGGGCTTTTACTCTCGCCTGCGCGAGATCAACCCTGAATCAAGCTTCTCCGTGAACGGGTAGCGCTGGGAGATGGGGGCCGGGGCCGCTGCGAGATGGGGGCCGGGGCCCCGTCGCATCGCGATCAGGCCCTGACGCTCTCCTGCACCAGGGCTCCGTATAGCTCCGGGCGGCGGTGTCCGAAGAGATAGAGCTCGTACTCACCCGGGATCACGTAGTCCTTATCGCGCGCACGCTCCAGATCGATATCGGCGACCAGCAGCGCCTCCTCATCGGCTCCAGCCTCCGCGACGCGCTCGCCGTACGGATCGACGATCTGGCTCCAGCCGCAGAACTCGGCCCATCGCTCCTTACCGACGCGGTTCGCCGCGAGCAGGTACACCCGGTTCTCCGCGGCTCGAGTGCGGGTGATGAACTCGGTTTGGAGCCTCGCGGCCACAGGAAAATTTGTCGGGAGTGCGACCAGGTCCGCGCCCCCGAGGCCCAACGCGCGCGTGGCCTCGGGAAAGCGCAGGTCGTAGCAGATCTCGATCCCGATCCGGCCCAGCGGCGTCTCAAATATGGGCAGTTCGTCACCGGCCACAACGAACCGGTCGACGCCCAAAAACGGCAAATGGGTCTTGCGGTAGACACCGATAAGCCCGTCCGGGCCGACAAGGACGGCCGCGTTGTGCATGACGTCGCCGTCGCGCTCGAGCAGTCCGCAAACCACGTGCATGCCCAAGCGGCGAGCTTCGCGTTCGAGGATCTCCGTCGATGGCCCCGGAATCCCCTCGGCAAAGGGCAATGCTTCCTCGGCGCTGTCGAACATATAGCCCGGGATCATGCATTCCGGGAGGACCAGCAGTGCTGCTCCTTTCGTAGCCGCCTCCTCGAGGCGGGCCACGCAGACCTCGAGGTTGCGCTCCTTCTCGCCGAGCTGAGGTTCGGTCTGCGCAACGGCGACACGCATCCGCCGCGAGTCTACTACGAGCTTGCATACGTTAGTATGCGAACGCCCTGGGCCACACGCTCGCTGAGAAGATTCTGCTCTCGCATTGCGACGCCGACGAGGTACGGCCCGGCGATGTCGTGATGGTTCGTTGTGACGTCGTGATGGCGAACGATGTCTCCGGACCCGTGGCCTTCCGCGCGCTCGAGAAGATGGGCGCAACCGAAGTATTCGATCCCGCCAAGATCGTGATGGTTGCGGATCACTTCATGCCGGCCAAGGACGCGCGCTCCGCAGAACTCCAGAAGCGACTGAAGCAGTGGGCCGATGACCACGGGGTGGCGTTCTACGGCCAGGGACGGGGCGGCATCGAGCACACTCTGCTGTGTGAGGAGGGGTGGATCTGGCCGGGCGCCGTGGTCGCCGGCGGCGACTCACATACGTGCACCTACGGCGCGCTTGGCGCGTTCGGGACGGGGCTCGGGTCGACCGACATCGCCGCATGCCTGGCGTTTGGCGAGTTCTGGCAGACGGTGCCGGCGACGGTCAGCGTCGAGTTCTCGGGCGAGAAGAGACCGTTCGTCACGGGAAAAGATCTGATCCTGGCCGTACTCGATCGGATCGGGGTCGGGGGCGCGACGAACGCCGCACTCGAGTTTGGGGGAATCGGAGCGCAGGCGCTTTCGATCGACGAGCGCCTGGCCGTCGCGAACATGGCGGTCGAGGCGGGCGCCGAGACCGGCCTCTTCCCCGCTGACGAGACCACCGCCGGTTATCTGGAAGAACGCACCGACCACCGTTGGGTGGCCGAGAGCTCCGATCCCGATGCCGAGGTCGCCCGCGCGGTGCGCATCGAGCTTGGGCAGCTGGCACCGCTGATTGCGCTTCCCCACCTGCCCGGCAACGTCGCCGCGGTGGGCGACGTCTCGGGGACCAAGATCGACGAGGTCTACATCGGCAACTGCGCCAACGGCACCATGACCGACCTGCGCCAGACGGCGCAGATCCTCAGCGGCCGTTCGATCCATCGTGACTGCCGGATGATCGTGGTCCCCGCCACACAGCGCATCTACCGCCAGGCGCTCGCGGAGGGCCTCCTCGATCTGTTCGTCGCCGCCGGCGCGATCGTATCGACGCCAACCTGCGGCGCCTGCTTCGGCGGCCACATGGGCGTCCTTGGTGCCGGCGAGCGGGCCATCACGACCACCAACCGAAACTTCCGTGGCCGGATGGGATCGCCCCAGGCCGAAATTCACCTGGCCAACGCGTACGTGGCGGCAGCGGCGGCGGTGGCCGGCGAGATCGTCGATCCCGCGGAGCTCTCACCGGCGGTGGCGCCTTGATCATCGAGGGCCGCGCCGTGGTGATCGACGGCGACAACGTCGACACCGACGTGATGTATCCGGGCCAGTACCTCAACATCGAGGATCCGGACAAGATGAAGGGGCACCTCTTTGAGGGTTACGACCCCGGGCTGCGCGACCTCCTGGGCGAGGACGCCATCCTCGTGACCGGATCGAACTTCGGGATCGGCTCTTCCCGTGAGCACGTGCCGCTCGCAATCAAGGCCTGGGGTGTGCGGTGCGTTCTCGGCAAGAGCTTTGCCCGCATATTCCGTCGCAACTGCGTCAACCTCGGACTGCCCGTGCTGGCGTGTCCCGAAGCAGTGGAGGTGACTCGTTCAGGTTCGAGTATCAACATCGATACCGATAGCGGCGAGGTTGACGTGGACGGCAGAAACTTCCAGGCCGAGCCGGTCCCGCGCTTCGTGCTGGAGCTTCAGGATGCGGGGGGGCTGGTGGAGTGGGCGCGACTGCGAACCGGGGCCGGATGATCGACCCGGCCGGTCGCGGTGAGCTAGCCGGGCTCGGGAAAAATCGCTCAACCCCCTAAGGGTTGCGCGCGGTGATGCGATTCTTGCCTGCATATCGGGCACTATTCGCCACACCTCCTCCCAGGGCCGGGGGTGTGGCGATTTTTGCCCGCCTGCCGCTGGCCTCGAACGCTCCCGACCTGACGCTCCCGACTGACCGTCCTCGCCCTCCTCGTCGCCCCGGGCGCGGATCACGACAAACCGTCGAGCGGATCAGCCCGCGCCGCTATGGCGGTGAAAGAACTCGGCCACGCCGCGCGCGTGTTCCTCGGAGTTGTCGAAGATCGTCGAGTGGTTTGACCCCTTGACGAGGAAAGTCTCGCCGTTTGGCAGATTGTCCGCGATCCACTGCTGACCCGCGCCGTTCGGCCCCTGGTCCCAGGGGGTCATGACGTCCTCGTCGCCCCCGACGACGAGCGCGGGCGCGGTGATCTTCTTGACCCAGTCCCGATTGTCCATCGCGTTCATGGACTCGCAAGCGGCGATCATCACCCGCGGCACATTGGAATCGCGCAGGATCTGCTGGATCGTATCGACACCGGCCTGTCCCTCGGGGGTCTCCATGTAGGCCTTCGAGAGGCACTGCCAGGAGATCAACTCGGCGAGGATCCGGCTGCCGACGCCTTCAAGCCCGATCAGATCGATCCAGTTCTTGAACACCAGGCGGCCGGAGAAGCCAAGCTTGGCGGCTGCGCAGTTGATCACGACCGATTGAATGCGATCCGGGTACTTGCCCGCCATCACCGTGGCGACCATGCCGCCCATCGAAGTCCCGTGGATGTGCGCCCTGCCGATGTCCAGCGCATCGAGCACCCCCACCGCGTCATCGGCCCATACCTCAAGGTCGTAGCGCTGCTCGGGCTTCTCGGATTGCCCGTACCCGCGCTGGTCGTAGTCGATGCAGCGAAACTCGCGGCTCAGCAGCGGCGTCACCGGCGCGAAATTAAAGTGCCCAAAGCCGGCTCCATGGATCTGCAGCACAGGCTCGCCCTCACCGCTGATCTCGTACCAGAGCCGCGCGCCGTTGACGTCGATGTAGCCGCCAGCCATGCCTCACCTCCTGGTCGTGGTCCGCGCCGGAGTATATGTCAGACATCCGCCTCGGTAAACGCGGGGAGTGGCCTGCAGGTCTGCTGCAGAAAGGTGATTGGCCCCACACCGGTTGACAGGCAAGATGCAGACGAGTACAAAGGGAAAAGTCCGACCTTTCGGCTAGGTGTCTCGGCGCGCTCCTTGAAACAGATATCGATTCCCAGCGCGGGCGCACGGCGGCGATGACGCTGCCACTGGGCGACGTCCGCGTGATCGCGGTCGAGCAGTACGGGGCAGGTCCGTGGGGAACGTTGCAGCTCGCCGATCTCGGCGCCGAGGTGATCAAGATCGAGGACCCGCAGTCGAGTGGAGACGTGGGTCGCTACGTGCCGCCGTATCAGGAAGGCGAGGACTCGCTGTTCTTTGAGACCTTCAACCGCAACAAGAAGAGCATCTCCCTGGACCTTCGCTCCGCGCGTGGTCGCGAGGTGTTCGAGGCGCTTGTGACCAGGTCGGACGCGGTCTACTCCAACCTTCGCGGCGATCAACCCCGCCGCCTCCGCCTGACCTATGAGGACCTGCGCGACATCAACCCGCGAATCGTGTGCTGCTCTCTCTCGGGGTTCGGGATGAGCGGGCCACGCGCGGCCGAAGCGGGCTACGACTACGTCATGCAGGCGATGGCCGGCTGGATGAGCCTCACGGGCGATCCCGACGGCCCTCCGACCAAGAGCGGACTGTCGCTGGTGGACCTGTCGGGCGGGTACGTGTCCGCGATTGCGTTGCTCAGCGGATTGTGGCGTGCGCGCCGCGATGGGGTCGGCTGCGACTGTGACATCTCCCTCTACGAGACGGCGCTTCACGAGCTGATGTATCTGGCGACCTGGACCGCAAGCGCCGGCTACGCACCCACGCGAATGCCGGAGTCGGCGCACCCGTCGATCGTGCCCTTCCAGGCATTTCAGACGGCCGACGGCTGGATCACGGTCGCGTGTGCCAAGCAGAAGTTCTGGGAACGGCTGTGCGTCGCCCTGGGCCGCGAGGACCTCCTCGACGACCCGCGCTACGCCGACTTTTCCGCGCGCGATCGCAACCGTCAGGAGCTGCTTGGGGTCCTGCGCGATGACTTCCTAAACCGAAGCACCGGGGATTGGCTCGAGGTGCTCTCACAGGCAGGAGTCCCGCACGGGCCCGTCTATGAGGTGGCCGAAGCGCTTGCCGACCCGCAGGCCCAGGCCAGAGGTGACGTGGTCGAGTTCGAGCATCCGCAGCTCGGAGCGGTGCGCCAGGTTGCCTCACCGTTGAGGATGAGCGGCGAGCCGAATCCGCTCGAGCGCGCTCCGTTCCGGGGCGAGCACACCGAGGAGGTCCTACGCGACCTGTGTGGCTACTCGAGCGAGGCGATCGCGGAGCTGCGCGCGCAAGGCACCTTTGGAGCGCAGCAAGCGCAGGCGCCGGGACTCCAAGCGCCCGTCTGAGTCGCGCCTTTCCGACGTTGTTGCACTCTAGGCGGCGGGCGGCTCGGGCGCACGCCGGAGATGCCAGTCGGTCGCTTGCTGGTAGGCGTGCGCCGCCGCCAGCAGGGTCCCCTCAGCGAACGGCCTGCCCACCAGCTGCATACCAACCGGGAGTCCCTCGTGGAAGCCCACGGGCACCGACATCACCGGCGTCCGCGAGAGTACCCACATGGAGATGGTCTGGGTTAGGCGCGCGGTCATCGCAAGCGGATCGCTGTCGGCGATCCTCGGCGCAGGTATTCCACACCCCGGAACCAGCAAAAGGTCACGATCTGCCAGCGCCTGGAGCACGCGACGGCGCCAGGCGCGCTGCTGCTGGCGACCCCAGCCGTAGCGGGGGCCGCTGATCGCCGCGCCGCGGCGAAGCCTCGTCACCACGTCGGGTCCGAAAACCTCGGGGGTCTGCTCGAGGCGGTCGCGGTGAAACCAGGCAGCCTCCGCGAGCACGAGCTCGCCCGTCACGTCGAAAGCCTGGGCCCGTCCGGGGAGCTCGATCTCCTCGACCTCCGCGCCCAGCCGTTGGAGCGTGGTGGCGGCTTCCCGCAGCGCTTCGGCGACCGGCACAACCGTGTCCTGCAGCCAATCGTCGGTGAGCAGGCCGATCCGCAGTCCCTCCGCGCCGCGGCGGAGGCCCGCGACGTAGTCCTCGGTTGGGACGTCGAGAGAAGCCGGATCCTCGGGGTCATATCCCGCGATCACGGTGAGCATCTGTGCGACGTCCTCGGCGCGGCGCGCCATCGGACAGATCGCGTCGAATGTCCAGGCCACCGGGATGCTGCCGCGATTGCTCACCCGCCCCGCTGTGCAGCGCATTGCGCTGACGCCGCAGAGAGCAGCCGGGATACGAGCGGAGCCCGCCGTGTCCGTGCCCAGCGCGCCCATCGCCATGCTCGCGGCCAGCGCGGCGCCGGAGCCACCCGAGGACCCGCCGCAGACGCGCTCTGGATCCCACGGGTTGCGGCAAGGACCATAGTGAACGTTCTGGGTGGTCCCGCCGATCGCCCACTCGGACATATGCAGCTTGCCGACAAGGATCGCGCCGGCCTCGCGCAGCCGCTCCCATACTGGCGCGTCAGAAGAGGGAATCGGATCGCCTAGGTGAGGGGTGCCGGCCGTCATCGTCACGCCCGCCACCTCGATGTTGTCCTTCAGCGCGAGCGGGATGCCCGCCAGCGGGCCGAGCGGGTCGCCGCGCTTGGCCGCGTCATCGACCTCACGTGCCTGCGCGAGTGCGTTTTCGCGCAGGACGGTCCGGAACGCGTTGAGCTTCTCGCCCGCCGCGATGCGGCCCAAAGCCGCCTCGACGAGCTCGACGGCCGAGACCTCCCGGCTCCCAATCAGCTCGCGCGTCTGGGCGATCGAGCGGTCGAGGGGCGGGAAGCTCACCGCCTCGGCGGCCTGCATGCTCCGCTCTAGGCCAGCCCGAAGGCTTTGTTGCCGGCCTCGGACACCGGGCTCACGGAGGGCAGCAGCCGGCCCTCGCTTCGGTCGAACAGCGCGTTCAGCGACCCGCCGTCGCGTGCAGCTCGAAGCTCCGCCCGCCGCCGCTCAGTCCCTTCAGCGTCCACCTCCAGGCTCTTTTCGTCGCGAAAGACCACGCCGTAGGCGTCGCGCGCGAGCTCAACCGTGGTGAAGTCGTCGAGCACGTCTTCGCGAACCAGCTCCGGCTCGCGATCCAGCGGATCGCCGTACCCGCCGGCGTTCGGTTCGCGAAGCTCGATGTACTCGCCGGCTTTGAACGGAACGCCCGTCACCTTCGCCTCGACGTACTCCTCGCTGACCGTGCCCGGGTTCTTGTGGGCCGAGGCAACCAGCCCGTCCCAGCCGCCAAAAACACCGCGCGGAGGATCCCACTGGCGATCGCCCTCGCAGGAGTAGGTCCCGTCGACCAGGAAGCGGTTGCGTCTGATGATGCCGACCCCGCCCCTCCAGCGCCCGGGCGCGGCCGGCTCGGGGCGCAGCTCGTACTGATCGCAGCGCACCGGGAAGCGCAGGTCGAGCTCCTCGATCGGGTTGTTGCGCGTGTTGGCCATGAGGTTGTCGACGGAGTCCATCGCGTCCTTGCCATAGCGGCCGCCGTAGGCGCCTTCGTTCACCTCCAGGTACAGCCAGTACTCGCCGGTTTCGGGCTGGAAGCCCGAATACGAGCAAAAGTGGATCCCGGCCGAGTTGCCGGCCGTGACCTGCTGCGGGAGTTCGTCGGCGAGCGCCAGGATGGTGTTGTCGACCACGCGCTGGACTTGACAGAAGCGCGAGAAGCAGGCGCGCGGGAAATTCGGATTGAAGATCGTTCCCTTGGGGGCGATCACTTCGACCGGACGAAACACGCCGTCGTTTTGCGGCACATGCTCGGGAAAGGTGGTCTCATCCAGTAGCAGCGTGCGGACCGCGTAGTAGGCGCCGACCAGCAGCGATCCCTCGAAGGGAACGTTGAAGCCGGTGGGGACCTCGGCCTCGGAGCCGGTGAGGTCGATCGTGATGCTGTCGCCGTCAACGACCACCTTGGTCTCGACGCGCAGCCGCCGGCCGCGGTTGCGGGCGTCGTCATCCAGCCACGCGGTGGGGGCGACGTACTCGCCGTCGGGGATCTTTGCGATCTGCTCGCGAAGCATGTTCTCGGAGTAGTCCATCCACCCGTACGCAGCGCTCATCACCGTCTCTGCGCCGTAGCGCTCGATCAGCCGCAGGAACCGATCCCGGCCGAGCTGGCAGGCCGCCATCATCGCGTTCATGTCGCCGCGGTTCATCGTCTCGGTGCGCACGTTGTCGAAGATCATTCGATCGACGTCGACGTTGAGCTCGCCCCGGCGGTACCAGCGCAGTCCGTTGTAGAGCTTTGCCTCCGCGTAGACATCGAAGGCGTCTGCGTTGATCCCCGGGAAGGAGCCTCCCACGTCGAGCACGTGTGCGGTGACAGCAGCGAAGCCCACCAGCTCCTTGTCGTGGAAGATCGGTACCGCCACCGCCACGTCGGGACTGTGCGAGGCTCCCAGGAAGGGATGGTTGTGGACGATGACGTCGCCGTCTCGGATGTCGTCTCCGATGCGGTCGAGAAAGCCGCGGATGTACCACGGCAGCGAGCCGATGTGCATCGGGGTCGAGTCCGACTCACAAAGCTCGCGCCCCTGGGCGTCGAAGATCCCGGCACCGAGGTCCTCGGACTCGCGGATGATCGAGGAGTAGGACATGCGGAAGAGCACGCCCGCCATCTCCTTCGCGATGGCGTGGAAGGCGCCGCCGAGGACGCGCATCGTGATGGGGTCGACGTCGACGCGGGCTCGGGTGGGCGGGCCGGGCGAGCGACCCACCTCGTAGGTGACGATTGACATCGCTTTCAGTCCTCTCTCTTGCTCGCTAAGCCGAAACCACTTTGCCGACGGTCAGAACCCGGCCGCCACGCCTGTGGCACCCAACGCAGCATCGCGGGCCGACTGGTCTATCCAAACCACGATGTTCCCGAAGCGGTCGATCTCGGCGGTCAGCCCCGGCGGGACCACTGTCGTGGTGTCGTACTGGTTGATCACCGCCGGGCCATCGATCCTGTTGCCGGCGGCCAGGGCCTCGCGCGCAAAGAAGCGCGTGGGCAGTTCCATCAGCTGCCCCTCGACGCGGAACCAGGCTTCGCGCTCGTGGCGAAGCGCGGCGGTCGGGGACTCGTCGGCGCGGGGAACTTCCCGCATCTGAAGCGGCGGTATCAGTCCGATGCCGCGCACCCGGATGTTCGGGATTTCGATGTCGGACTCCTCGAAGCGGCGGGAGTATTCGCGCTCGTGGGCGTCGTGGAACTCGCCGGCCAGTCGCGACGCCCAACCCTCGTCGATCCGGCCCGAGCCGGCCTCCACGCGCAACTCGTAACCCTGGCCCAGGTAGCGACAGTCGGCCACCCGCTGGATGACCCGGCGCTCTTGGGGGATGCCGTCGGCCTCCAGCTGGGCGCGCGCCTGCTCCTCGAGCTCCTCGAAGCGCGCTTCGAGCTCGGAGGCGTTGAGCTGCGACATCCGCTGGTAGGTGGTCGTCACGAACTCGTAAACGGAGTCCGTTACGAGCAGCCCAAGCGCCGCCGTCACGCCCGGGTAGGGCGGCACGATCACGGCCGGGGTGCCGACTTCGGCGGCGATGTTCGCGGCGAACATCGGCCCGGCACCACCCTCGGCGACCAGAGCGAAGTCACGGGGGTCGTATCCCTTCCGGACCGAGTTCTCCTCGATTGACTGGACCATGGAGTGGCTGGCGATCTGGATCGCACCCATGGAGGCCTCCTCAACCGTCATCCCGAGCCGCTGCGCCAGAGGCTCGAATGAGCGCCGCGCGAGCTCCGGCGAGAGGTCCATGGTGCCGCCGAGAAACGCCTCGGCCTGCAGCCACCCGAGGTTGACCATGGCGTCGGTGGACGTGGGCTCCTCGCCGCCCCGCCCATAGGCGGCCGGTCCGGGGACGGCGCCCGCCGAGCGGGGGCCAGAGCGGAAGATGCCGCCGGTGTCGACATACGCGATCGACCCGCCGCCGGCCCCGATGGTGTCCACGTCGACCATCGGGATCATCGCCTGGTAGGGCCCCACGCGCGTGTCCAGCAGGTGCTTCATGCGCAGCTTCCCGCCCTGCGACAGTCCAATGTCGGCCGAAGTACCGCCCACGTCGAGGGTGATGACGTTGTCGAATCCCGCCTGGCGGCCGACCCAGATCCCGCCCACTACCCCGGCGACGGGACCGGACATGAGCAGGTTCACGGGCCGCTGCACCGCGCCCTGTGCCGTGACCACGCCGCTCGCCGAGCTCATCAGATGCAGCCCGGTCCGGACTCCCAGCGTGCGCAATTCGTCCTCCAAGCGCCGCACGTAACCGGCCACCTTCGGACCGACGAACGCGTTGAGGGCGACGGTGGAAAAGCGCTCGTATTCCCGGTACTGCGGCAGCACTTCGGATGAGACCGACAGGAAGGCATCGGGGAATTCCTCTCGCACGATTTCGGCGACCCGCTGCTCGTGCTCGCCGTTCAAAAATGAGAACAACAGACAGACGGCCACCGCTTCGACGCCCATCTCCTTGAGGCGGCGCACCTGTTCCCTAGCGCGCCGCTCATCGAGTTGCACCAGCACCTCGCCCTGGGCGGTGATTCGCTCGGGGACGGTGAGGCGGTAGCGGCGCCGGACCAGCGGATAGCGCTGCCAGGGGAGGTCCTGGTAGTTGGAGAAGTTCAGGGGCTTCTTGTGCCGGGCGATGTGGAGGATGTCCCGGTAGCCCTCGGTGGTGATCATCCCGACGGTCGCGCCGTTGTGCTCGATGACGATGTTCGTCGCGATCGTGGTCCCGTGGAAAACCTGATCCAGGTCGGCGGGCGTGACGTTGGCCTGCTCGGTGAGCTCTCTGATTCCCTGCACCGTCCCCCGGGAGGGGTCGTCAGGGGTGGAGGCGATCTTGTGGATGAGGATGCTGCCGGCCTCGTCATCCACGTAGATCAGGTCGGTGAACGTACCGCCGACATCCACTCCGAGGCGTTTCATGGCGTTCTCCAGGATGCGTGGTTGGGCGGGGTCATGCGTCTTAAGGCCGCAAGAGGATCTTTCCAAAGAAGTCACGGCTCTCGAGCAGCTCGAACGCGGTCCGGGCGTCAGCGAGCGGGAACGTTTTCGCCACCAGCGGCGCCAGCAGCCCGCGGGCCGCGAAGTCGAGCACCTTCTCGAGCTCGTCACGGTCGTAGACGAATGAGCCGATGATCGTGTGCTGTGCGCGGAAGAAGGGGATGATGTCGAAGGGGACGACCTCGCCGCCGTGGGCGCCGCAGGTGACCAGGCGCCCGTTCTGGCTCAGCGATTCGATCGCCTTCTGGAACAGCTCGCCGCCGACGTGCTCGAAGACCAGGTCGACGCCGCGGCCACCCGTCACTTCCATCACCCGTCCAGGGACGTCCTCGCTGGTGTAGTCGATACCGACGTCCAGCCCGTTGCTCCGAGCGTGCTCGAGTTTCTCCCGCGAGCTCGAAGTGCCGATCACCGTGGCGCCCGCCAGGTGCGCCAGCTGAACGGCCGCGGAGCCGATGCCGCTGGAGACCGAGTTGACCAGCACCACCTCCCCGATTCGCAGCCCGCCCCGTCCGAACAGCATGTGCCAAGCGGTTCCGAACGCGACCTGCAGCGCGCCCGCCTGCTCGTCGGCAATGTCCTCCGGGAGGCTGACGAGCTGCCTGGTCGGCGCGACGACATAGTCGGCGAAGCCGCCGGGGCCGCTGACGCCGATGAAACGATCGCCGCCGAGTAGGTAGGGCATCACGCGGTCGCCGGGGTCAAAGCCCTCCGCGCCGGCGCCGAGGGTGTCGACGCGCCCCACGACCTCCAGCCCGAGAATGTGGGGGAGGGAGATCTCGAAGCGCGAGATGCCCTCGCGAATGTCAACGTCAACGTGGTTCAGAGCGCAGACGTCAACCTTGATCCTGACCTCGCCGGGTCCCGGTTCGGGGTCGGGAACCTCGTCCACGCTCAACTGGTCACGACCGCCGTACTGGTGCATCCGCACAGCCTTCACGCCGTTCGTCCTTTCTGTAGCCGCTCGAATCGCCCTCCACGCGCCAGGCGACCGGGCCGGCCGTCATTCTTATGCCCGACATTACCCATGTCAAGGCGGACGAAAGCGGTTTAACGCACGAGGGAGGCGATGCGGGAGGTTGACATCGGCTGATGTCTGACATATAACGTGCAAGACGCTGGGCGTCGGCGCGTGCAAAGTGGCTGGGCTCGTGGGCCCTGCGTCCGGCGCCCGGGTCCGCGCTGATCACACGAGGAGTAACCGATGGCCATAAAGGGCGATCCGGCACCCAAGATTTGGCGAGGCCGGTTCTATGAGGACCTCGACGTGGGGGACGTGTTCCAGAGTCGGCTCGGGCGCACCATCACCGAGACGGACAACGTGTGGTTCACCTGCCTCACGCTCAACACAAACCAGGTCCACTTCAACAACGAGTTCGCCGCCGGGACGCGGTTCGGCAAGGCACTCGTCAACAGCACTTTCACACTGGCGCTGGTCACGGGCATGAGCGTCCCGGACACCAGCGAGAACGCGACCGCGAACCTGTCCTGGACCGATATCAAGTTGCCAAACCCGGTTTACGTCGGGGACACGCTGTGGTGCGAGACGGAGATCGTCTCCAAGCGCGAGTCGCAGTCGCGCCCCGAGGTTGGCATCGTCAGCGTCCGCTGCCGCGGTATCAACCAGCGCCGGGAAGTGGTGGTCGAGTTCCGGCGCACATTCATGCTCTACAAGCGCGGTGCCCCCGAGGTCACGAGCACGTTTCCTGGCACCGACACCGATTGGACTGTTTGAGAGGCCCACATGGACACAGCTGCACACCGCATCGCCAACTTCAGCTCGTCTCTGACCATCGATCAGGTGCCCGAGGAGGTGGTGGAGTCTGAGAAGCTCCACATCCTCGACACCATCGGCTGTGGCCTGGCGGCCCACGCGCTGGATGCCGCACCGGCCGGGCGCCAGGCGATGACCGAGAACGAGGTATCGGGCCCCGCCACCGCGATCGGCGTTGCCGCTGGGCTACCGCCCGCCGACGCGGCGCTCGTAAACGGCGTCACCTGCCATGCCCTCGACTACGACGACACGCATACAGGAGCGATCGCGCACGTGAGCGTGGCGGTCGTCCCGGCGGCGCTGGCTGCCGCCCAGGCGCGGGGCGCGCGCGGCGAGGACCTTCTGGTCGCCGCGATCGCTGGCAACGAGATTGTGACTCGGCTGGGCATGGCGGTCGGCTCGGCGTTTCATGCGCGCGGGTTCCATCCCACCTCGGTGTGCGGCGTTTTCGGCGCGACCGCGGCCGCCTCTCGCCTAGGTGGGCTCGACGGCGACACGGTTACGAACGCCCTGGGCATCGCCGGGAGCATGGCCTCGGGCCTGCTCGAGTACCTCGCCGACGGCTCTTCCACCAAGCAACTGCATCCGGGTTGGGCGGCCCACGCGGCGATCCTCGCCTCACGGCTGGCCGCTCACGGCGCGAGTGGACCGAGCACCGTCTTCGAGGGCCGGTTCGGGATCTACCGGGCCTTCGTGGAGGCGGACGTCGATCCGGAGGCGCTGACTGCAGGTCTCGGGGACCGCTGGGAGACCCCGAATATCGCCTTTAAGCCGTACCCCGCGTGCCACTACATACATGCGCCGCTCGATGCCACGGCGCAAGTCGTTGCTCAGACCCGCATTCGGGCAGACGAGGTCGAAGAGATCGTTGTGCTGAGCACCGAGGCCGGTGTCTCGCTTGTACTCGAGCCGCTCGCCGACAAGCACCGGCCGCGGACGCTGTACGAGGCCAAGTTCAGCCTCCCTTACTCGATCGCATGGCTGCTGCTGCGCGGACCCGTGGGCGTCGCCACGTACACCGAAGAGGCGATCACCGATTCCGAGGTGCTCGCGCTCGCGGCGAAGGTCCGCTACGAGGTCAAGGACTATGAGACCTTCCCCCGGGCACTTCCCGGCGGCGTGCGCATCCGCACCCGCGACGGCCGCACGCTGGAGGCCGAGCTTCTCTACCAGCGGGGCGGCCCAGACAACCCCATGACCGCCGACGAGGTGCGCGAGAAGTTTCGCGCCAATGCCGGCTTGGCGATTGCGGGCGACGAGTTGGAGTCGCTCGAGGAGGCGGTCATGACGCTGGAGCGCAGAGGCGATCTGCGGGCATTCGAAGTGCTGTCTGCCACGGCCCGGGATCACAGCGTCGCGGTCGCATGACCGCGACGCTGAATCTGAGCAACGAGCAGACGGAGATCCTTTCAACGATCCGCGACTTCGTGGATCGCGATGTTGTTCCCAACGTCGCGCGCTACGACCACGCGGACGAGTTTCCGGCGCCGCTGGTGGAGACGATGAAGGAGATGGGACTGTTCGGCGTGACCATCCCCGAGCGATATGGCGGGCTGGGCCTCGACCTGACCACCTACGCCCTGATCGTCGAGGAGCTGTCGCGCGGATGGATCTCACTCTCGGGCGTGCTCAATACCCATTTCATGGCTTCCTTCATGATCAAGACCTTCGGCTCGGAGGAGCAGAAGGACCGGCTGCTGCCGACCATGGCCTCAGGCGAGATCCGCTGTGCCTTCTCCATGACCGAGCCGCATGCCGGGTCCGACGTCCAGGCGATCCGCACGCGCGCCGTCCCCGACGGCGAAGACTTCGTGATTACCGGTCAAAAGATGTGGGTCACCAACGGCCTGCGAGCTGGCATCGTCATGCTGCTGGCTGTCACTGATCCGTCGGCCCAGCCGCGCCACGCCGGCATGACCGCGTTCATCGTGGAGAAAGAGCCCGGGGTCTCCCAGCAGTCGGGACTGACGATTCCCGCGCCACTGAAAAAGCTCGGCTATAAGGGCGTCGAGTCCACCGAGCTCGTCTTTGAGGGGTTCCGCGCGCCTGCCACGAGCATCCTCGGCGGCCCCGGCCAGATTGGGCAGGGGTTCAGGCAGTTCATGGCCGGCATCGAGCTGGGTCGCGTAAATGTCGCGGCGCGCGGTCTGGGCATCGCCCACTCTGCGCTCGAGAACGCGATCCGCTACGCGCGCGAGCGGGAGACCTTCGGCAAGCCGATCGCCAACCACCAGCTGATCCAGGCCAAGATCGCGACGATGGCGACCAAGATCCGCGCGGCGGAGCTGCTCATGCTCGACGCCGCACAGCGCAAGGACAGCGGTGAGCGAGCCGACTTGGAAGCGGGCATGGCAAAGCTGTTCGCAACCGAAGTGGCCGAAGAGGCGGCGCTGGAGGCCATGCGGATCCACGGTGGATACGGCTACTCGCAGGAGTACCCCATCGAGCGGCTGTACCGGGACGCGCCCGTGCTGATCCTGGGGGAGGGGTCCAACGAGATACAACAGCTCGTGATCGCTCGCCGGTTGTTTGAGCGCCATGACAGCAGAACGCGATAGGGCAGGTGGATCGGGCGGTCGGCGGACTATCCGAGTCGTCGCGGGGAGGTCTGTCGAAGGCTCAGACGCCCCGCCGGTCAAACGCGTACGCAAGGCCTACGAGCAGGTGTACGACCAGCTGCGCGAGCTGATCGTCCGAGGGGAGCTCAAGCGGGGCGAGCGCCTCCCGGGCGAGATCGTCCTTGCTCGCCAATTCGGAGTCAGCCGGGGGACGGTGCGGGAGGCGCTCCGCGCACTGGCGGCGCACAACCTGGTGCGGACTGCCAAGGGCGCCACCGGCGGTACCTTCGTCACGCTGCCGACGGTCGACCACATCTCCGCGTTTCTGCAGGCCAACATCGCCCTTCTCTCGGAGGCCAACGACGTGACGCTCGAGGAGTTTCTGGAGGTGCGGAGGCTCTTGGAGGTGTTCGCGGCGCGTCAGTGCGCGCTGCGCCGCACCGATGCCGACATCGAGCGGTTGCGCCAGGCAGTGGTGGAGCCAAGTGGTCTTGCGGTCGAGGAGCAGTTTCTGCACAACAAGGACTTCCATGGAGCGGTGCTCGATGGTGCGGGCAACACGCTGTTGCGGATCGCCGCGCAGCCGATCTTCTCGATCCTCCAGACCAATCTGACCCGGGAGGCTCTCAACGCCCGATTCGCCCAGCGGGTCGACAGCGATCACCGTGCGATCCTTCACGCCATCGAGCGCGGCGACGGCGATGCCGCCGCGGCCGAGATGGATGAGCATCTGCGCTACCTGAGCCGCACGTACAAGAGCATGTGGACGGCTTGATCAGTAGGAGCGCGGCAGCCCCAGTACGTTCTGAGCCAGAAACGACAGGATCATGTTCGTCGTCACGGGCGCGACCTGGTAGAGCTTGTTCTCGCGGAACTTGCGCTCGACGTCGAATTCCCGGGCGAAGCCGAAGCCGCCGTATGTGTCGAGACATGCGTTTGCCGCCTGCCATGAGGCATCGGCCGCCAGCAGCTTCGCCATATTCGCCTCAGCGGCGCAACGCTCGCCGCGCTCATACAGCTCCGACGCCCGCCTGCGCATAAGGTCCGCCGCCTCGATCCGGGCATGGGACCAGGCGATCGGGAAGGCGACGCCCTGGTTTTGCCCGATGGGCCGCCCGAACACGATCCGATCCTTAGCGTGTGCGACGGCGCGCTCGACGAACCAGCGTCCGTCGCCCACGCATTCGGCCGCGATCAAGATCCGCTCGGCATTCATCCCGTCGAGGATGTAGCGGAAACCCATGCCCTCCTCACCGATGCGGTTGCTCGCCGGGATCTCCAGGTTGTCGATGAAGACCTCGGTGGTGTTGTGGTTGAGCATCGTTTCGATCGGCGTAATGCGGACCTGCTCGCCCACCGCCGACCGTAGGTCCACCAGAAACGTGGATAGTCCCCACCAGCGCGGACGCTCTTCGTCAGGTTCGTTAGTCCGGGCCAGCAGGAGCATGAGGTCGCTCTGAAGCGCCCGCGAGGTCCAGATCTTTTGCCCGTTGACGACGTAGGTGTCACCGCTTCGCCGCGCGCGGGTGCGGATACTGAGCGTATCCAGGCCGGCATCGGGCTCGGTGACCCCGAAAGCCTGAAGTCGCAGCTCTCCAGATGCGATCGGTGGAAGCCACTCTCGCTTTTGCTCCTCCGATCCGTGTCGCAGGACAGTGCCCATGATGTACATCTGGGCATGGCACGCCCCGCCGTTCGCGCCGGAGCGGTTGATCTCCTCCATGATGATCGCGGCCTCCGGGATACGGAGCCCCGCGCCGCCGTACTCGGCGGGGATCAGAGCCGCGAGCCAACCCGCCTCGGTGAGCGCCGCGACGAAATCCTGCGGGTAGGCCTCGTCCCGGTCGATCCGGCGCCAGTACTCGTCGGGGAATCGGGCACACAGCTCGCGCACGCCACTGCGAAGCTCCTCCTCGGTGACGTCACTCACGGTGAGTCCCCGCCGGACCAGATTCCGGATGTCAGGCCTCCGTAGACAACGAGCGCGGTGCCGGTGACCCAGCGGGCCTCGTCGGAGGCGAGGTAGACCAACGCGTCGGCGATGTTGACGGAATCGCCGAGCCGTCCCAGCGGATGGAGTCCGGTGGCAAAGGCGCGGGCCGCTTCCGGGTCGGGCTGGTCGGAGAAGAAGCCGTCGATCATCGGAGTCTGACGAAGCCGGGGCACACGCAGTTGACGCGAATGCCATCGCGCGCGCCGTCGAGCGCCATGCACTTGGTGAGCGTGGTCTACCTCCTGCGCGGCGGTTGAGTTAGCTTCTCGCGCATACTAGGGTTCTTGGTGTGCAGTTGCATACAAACGCTTTGAGCGCCGCGGAAGTCGTCGTTTGCGATGTCGGGGCCCGCGACGGGCTGCAGAACGAGTCGCGGTCACTGCCCCCATCCGTGCGAGCGGAGCTCTGTAACCGGCTGGCACGCGCCGGGCTGCCGCGCGTGGAGGCGGTCAGCTTCGTTCATCCCGACCGTGTTCCGCAGATGGCCGGCGCCGAGGAGGTCATGGCTGGGCTCGCGCGCGACGGGGACACCATCTTCGCCGGCCTGGTCCTCAACGAGCGCGGATACGAGCGCGCTTTGGCGTGCGACGTCGACGAGGTGCACTACGCGTTTTCGACGACGGACACCTTCTGCGAGCGCAATCAGGGCACCACGCTGGCGCGTGCGCGTGAGCTCGCCGGCCGCCTTTGCGACAGAGCGCACGCCGACGGAAAGAGAATCACGGTCACGATCGGAGCATCGTTTGGGTGTCCCTTCGAGGGACGCGTGGAGCCGGAGCGGGTATTCGAGGTGGCGGCGGACGTCCAGGCCCACAACCCGCAGGAGATCATTTTGGCGGACACCATCGGGGTGGGGGTCCCGTCGCAGGTGCGCGAGCTCGTGAGCGGTGTGTCTGCGCTCGGGGCCACCGTCGGCTGTCACTTTCACAACACTCGTAATACCGGTTATGCGAACGCCCTCGCGGCGGTGGACGCCGGCGTCCGCTTACTCGACGCTTCCTGTGGAGGCACCGGCGGGTGCCCCTTCGCCCCGCGGGCGACAGGAAATATCGCCACCGAAGATCTCATCTATCTGCTCCACGGGATGGGCTATCGGACCGGGGTCGACCTGGAGGCGGTGATCGCCACGGCCGGCTGGCTGTCCGAGGCCCTCGGGAAGGAGCTGCCCGGCCAGACGTACAAGGCCGGCACGTTCGCGCCGGTGGCGGCGTGAGCGACGGCCGCGTCGCGATCGTCGACGCCCTCGCGGCGGGATGACGACGCCGTAGTCGCGTGCGTCCGCAGCGCACGCATCTTGAGGTCCTCCGGTCCGAGCTGAAGCTCTCGGGCGCCATGGTTATCGACGTGGGTTGTGGCACAGGCGCGTTGACCCACCGCCTCGCCGAGGAGGGGGCGCGGGTGGTCGGCGTTGATCCGTCGGCCGATGCGATCGCCCGTGCGTCGGGCCGTGGCGAGCCAAGCGAACGCTATCTCGTCGGGCGCGCCGAAGATCTCCCTGTTGAGGATCGGTCCGCAGACATCGTGACTTTTCTCAACAGCCTTCACCACGTCTCGATTGCGGCGCTGGTCCAGGCACTCGCCGAGGCCCGGCGGGTTCTGCGAGCGGACGGCATCGTCTACGTCCAGGAACCACTGGCAGAGGGTGAGTACTTCGAGGTCGTGCGGCTGCTTGACGACGAGCGTGAGGTCCGTGCCGCCGCTCAGGACGCCCTGCGCGGTGCCCGCGGCGTGGGTCTGGAGGTGATCCGGGAGCTTGAGTACGACGCGCTGGTTCGCCACCGTGACTTTGGAGCGTTTCGAGATCGGATGCTGATGGCGGGGTGCCAACGCGCGAGCGCTTTCGCGGCTCGCGCGAGCCAAGTCGAGGAGCATTTCCACCGGGCGGCGCGACAGGATCCGGATGGTTGGTCGTTCCTCCAGCCCACTCGCGTCACGCTCCTTGGAGGCATCGCATCGAACGAGTCAGAAACGATCAACACAAAGGAGAGTCATGAGCGAAGAGCTGTATGAGACGGGGCTTGCGACCCGACGCGAGGTGCTCGGCGCGGAGTACGTCGATGCCGCCATGTCAGGCGCAGACGACTTCAACGGCGAGTTTCAGCACCTGGTCACCGAATACTGCTGGGGCGCGGCCTGGAGTCGCGGCGTACTCACCCGGCGTGATCGGAGCCTGCTGAACCTGGTGATGCTGGGCGCTCTGGGCCGCGCCGCGGAGTTCAAGCTTCACACACGGGCGGCGCTGCGCAACGGTTGCACCCGCGAGGAGATCAAAGACGCGCTCACCCAGCTGGCGGTTTACGCCGGAATTCCGGCGGGGATGGAGGCGTTTCGCCATGCTCGCTCGGTGTTTGCCGAGATCGATGACGGAGCGTCGCGCGACTAGCAGCCCCTGAGCGCTCGATCGCGTGCACAAGGCCGCTCACGGTCCGGTTGACGGGCGCGTCAAGTCCCAGCTTCGTCGCCAGCGGCGGGATCGCGCCGTTGATCACGTCGATTTCGGACGCACGGCCCGCGCGCACGTCGAGGAGCATGGAAGGGCTTGCGTCTGGGATCGCCTCGCCGAAAGCGCGCACCCACGCGACCGGGTCCTCGAAGGACAGGACGATTTGCTGCGCCCTGGCCACCCCAAACGCCTCGGTCGCGCATGCCGACGCGATCGACCATGCGTCCGTGTCTGCCATCACCTCGCCGATCGTCAGCCCGGTCAACGCGCAGACGGCGCTGAAGGCGGCATTACAGATCAGCTTTTCCCACACCAACTGGTCGATGTCGTCGTAGGTACGGACGGTGAAGCCCGCCGCGCGCCAGGCCTCCGCTACGGTTTCGACGCGCTCGCTCACCGGCCCCGAGCATTCGCCGAGCCGCACCAGCTCCATGCCGTGATGGTGGACGTGTCCTGGGGCGACGATCGAGGCGCCAAAGCCGCCGATGACGCCCGCCAGCACCCGGCGCGGGCCGACGATCGAAGCCACGCGTTCGCGGCTGCCCAGACCGTTCTGGATCGGGAGGACGACCGTATCTGCCCCCAGCAGCTCGATCGCGGCGCCGGCGGCGCAATCGACGTCTGCTGCCTTGGTGGCGATCACGACCAGATCGACCGTGCCCACCTCCCGCGGATCCGTGGTGGCGGCCGGCCTGCTCACGCGGTAGCCACTTGCTCCAGTCACGCGCAGGCCGCGAGTGCGGATCGCTTCGACGTGTTCACGCCAGCGCTCTATCGCCCATACCTGGTGCCCGGCATCGGCGAGCAGGCCGGCGTAAACGGATCCGGTCGCGCCGGTTCCGACGATCGCGATACGCAATTGCTCGCCTAGTCGCGGAGCTCTTCGCGCGCGGCCATCTCCGCGTCGAAGTCGCGCCGCTCCTGGGCGATCTGGGAGCGGAGTGACTCCAGAGGCGGCAGCGGACCGAAATCGAACTGGCCAGTGGTGCTGCGCTCGCGCAGCTTCCCACGCTGAGACTCGGTCGCCGCTACGTCGGGCGTGCCGTCGTCGGTGAGAATGACGCCGTACTGCTCGGCGGCGGCCTCCTTGCTCACCAGGCCGGCGCGCACGTCCTTTGCGACCCGCTCCGGCTCGCGGTCGAACGGCGAACCCAGGCCTCCGGCCCCGGCCGTCGCGAACACGAGCTTGTCTCCGCGGCGGACCGGCAGATTCTCGACCTTGGAGGGCAGATCCTGCTCGGTCCCGTCGGCTCGGATCAGGCGCTTGTGCGAGCTTGCGCCGAAACGCCCTCCGGCGACGCCCCAGGGGAAGGTGTGCGCACGGTCGTCCTGGAAGCTGATCTGCCCGTCTTCCAAAAACGTGTAGGTCTTGTCCACGCCGTGGCCACCCCGGTGGTAGCCGGCGCCTCCCGAATCGCTGCGCGTGCGGTAGGCGTCGACGCGCAGGGGATAGTACTTCTCGAGATATTCCGTGGGAACGGCCTTGAACAGCGGCCACCAGGAGTGGCCGTCGAGCCCGTCGCCGACCGGCCTCGCGGGGATCCCGCCGTACAGGATCTCGAGGATCTGGTAAGGCTCACCGCGAGAGTCGACGCCCGAGTAGACGAAGTTGGGGCTCGTCCCGTAGCTGCCGGAGACCGAGAACTGGGAGAGCGCTTTTGAGAACACCGCGCCGACCACGTCAAAGTGGCGCGCCATCAGCGTGAGCCTGTTGCCGAGGGGTGCCGGGAAGCGCGGCCTGAGCACGGATCCCTCGGGAATGTGGACGTTGATGATGTCGTTGTAGCCGTCGTTGAACGCGACGTCGGGGGCGAACGCCATGATCAAGAAGACGCCGCAGAACATCTTGAACATCTCGGGGTTCAAGTAGAAGTTGACCGAGCCGGGGACCTGTGGGTCGCATCCCTCCCAGTCGACATTGAGCGTGTCCCCGTCGCGCCACATGGTCATGTGAAGCTTGATCGGACCGGTGCCGAGCCCGTCGTCGTCCGCTAGATCCTCGAAGCTGAAGCGCTCCCCATCCGGAAGGTGTGTCCGGATGAGCTCGATCACCGCCGAACGGGTCCGGTTGAGGATGGCGTCGCAGGCCTCCAGATAGGTTTCCTTGCCGAAGCGATCACAGAGCTCGATGATGCGCGCGGCGCCCGCGGCAGTGCCCGCGGCGATCGCCTTTATGTCGGCCTCGACGTGGGCCGGTACGCGCGTGTTGTGGCAGAACATGCGCAGCGCCTCTGCGTTCAACCGTCCCTGGTCATAGAGCTTGATCGGGGGCATGCGGATGCCCTCGTGATAGATGTCGCGCGCGCTGATCGGCATGCTCCCCGCGGCGGTGCCGCCGACGTCGATCAGGTTGCCCCACTGCGAGGTGTATCCGACCAGGTCGCCCTCGTAGAACACGGGCCGCAGCAGCATGAAGTCCGGTGTGTGCGAGATCGATCCCTCGCACAGGTAGGGGTCGTTGAGCGCGATCACGTCCCCGTCGCGAAGGTCTTCGACTTCGTAGGGGGAGTGGTCGATGATGGTTTTGATCGCGCAACCGAACTGGCCCATCACCATTCGCGCCTTGCGGTCGGCCATCAGCGGGAACTGGTCCGATTGCTCGCGGATGACCGGGCTGACAGCCGTCGTCTCGAGCACGCGATCCATCTCGTAGCGGGTGTTCGACAGCGTGTTCTCGATGATGTCGAGCGTGACGTGGTCGATGTCGTATTCCCGGACGAAGTCGGGAACCTCGGTTGGGGACTTCTCAGTGACGCTCATCGGTCCTCGCTTGCGGTGATGATGATGTTCGCGTATCCGTCGACGGCGCCGGCATAGCCGGGCTCGATCACGACCGTGCTGTCGTCCTGGACGACGATTGCCGGACCGTCGATCAGGTGGCCGGGGCGCAGGCGTTCGCGGTCGTAGATCGGAGTGGTGCAGGACTCGCCGTCGAACACAGCTGTCTCGTGGCGATCCACGGCATCTTCGAGCGCCACCTCGTCGGCGCGGCCGGGCGCCCGAGGGAGGTCGGGGGTCACGCCACGTCCCACCACCCGCAGCGTGGCAATCTCGATCGGCGAATCGAGGTCAAAGCCGTAGCGGCGACGGTGCTCGCCCTCGAAATCGGCGCGCAAGGCGCCCACATAGCCGTCGGTCAGAGCCTCGGGGGAGAGCGTGCACGGAATCTGAATGTCCTGCCGGTAGTAGCGGCAGTCGGCGTAGACCTCGAACTCCTGGTCGGCGGGCGCCACTTCCTCGCCGTCCAGCCAGTCGCGGGCCTCGGAAATGAGCGCATCGACCGCGGCACGAAGCTCGCTCGCGCCGGCCACGTCGGTGGTGCGGAGGTAGGTGCGTGCGAACTCGTTCTGGACGTCTGCCGCGATGAAGCCGTAGGCGCTGAGCACGCCGGGCGCCGACGGGATGATCAGCGGCTTGGCGCCGATCAGCTTCACCAACGCGTTCGCATGCACGGGTCCCGCGCCGCCGAATGCGACCAGGCCGAAGTCACGCGGGTCGTAGCCACGCTCCACGCTGACCACCCGCAGCGCGGCGTGCATGTTTTCGTTGGAGATGTCGATGATCGCCTGCGCCGCCGCCACGGTGTCGATGCCCAACCCCTTGCCGACCTTCTCAACCGCGCGGTGAGCCGCGTCAACGTCGAGCTCGAGCGAGCCGCCCAGGCGAGATTGGGCGGGGATCCGGCCCAGGACCACGTTCGCATCGGTGACGGTTGGTTCCTCGCCCCCCTGTCCATAACAGGCGGGTCCTGGATCGGCGCCGGCGCTGACCGGTCCCACTCGCAGCGCGCCCGCGAGGTTCAGGTATGCGATCGAGCCGCCGCCGGCGCCCACGCTGTGAATGTCGGCTCCGCGCGCCTGGAACTGGTAGTAGCCCAGCTGCGCCTCGCGCTTGATCGTGACCGCTCCGTCGATGCACAGCGAGACGTCGGTAGAGGTTCCGCCCATGTCGAGCGTGAGCACGTTTGGCACGCCCGCCTGGCGCGCCAGGTACGCCGCTCCCACAACACCGCCAGAGGGTCCCGAGAACGCGATGTCGACTGGGCGCTCCTTGGTCGCGTTGGCACTCATCGTGCCGCCGTCGGAGCGGACGATGTTGAAGCGGCCGGCGAAGCCCTCCTCGCGTAGCTCAGAGTCCAGATGATCGACGTACTTCAGTACCTGCGGCTGCACGTATGCGTTCAATACGGCGGTCAGGGCACGCTCGTACTCGCGGTACTCGGACATCAGATCCGACGAGATCGAGACGGGAAGGTGCGGGTCGAGTTCGAGTGCGATCTCGCGGGCACGGCGCTCATGCGCTGGATTGACGTAGGCGTTGAGAAAGGCGATCGTGAGCGATTCGATCCCGTCGTCGATCAGCGCCCGAACTACACTGCGCGCGACGTCCTCGTCGAGTGGCTCGACCACCTCCCCGTCGGCTCCCATCCTTTCCGGCACGCCGTGCGTACGCCACAGCGGTACCAGCGGGTCGGGCTTGACCATCCCCATCCACGCATACAGGGGGCCCGGCGTCCAGGCGCGGGCGAGGTGCAGGATCTGCTCGTGGCCGGAGGTCGTGAGCAGGCCGCCCGAGGCCCCCTTCTCCTCGAGGATCATGTTCGTCACGACGGTGCTGCCGTGGAGGATCAGCGAAAGCTCGGCCGGCGAGATGCCGCGCGTCTGGCACGCCTGTCGCACCCCCGCGATCACTCCGGCCGACTGGTCCTCCGGCGTGGAGAGCACCTTCGCGATCGTCAGCTCGCCGGTCTCCTCGGCCAGCAGCAGCACGTCTGTGAACGTGCCGCCCACGTCGACTCCAAGCTTCATGGTCACCGCTTCACCCTCACCTCTCGCTACCGCGGACCCCGGGACCGCCGGGGCGGCGGCGACTTGGTATGCAAGTGTATGCGGGGCGACTATACCGCCCCTACAGCCCCCGGGTGAAGAGCTTCAGCGGGTCGCGATCCCGGCCGTCAACCCGCCGTCGACAGGGACGGTGGTGCCGGTTACCCAGCCCGCCTCATCGCTCGCGAGATAGACGAACGCGGCGGCGATGTCACGCGGATCTCCAAGCCGGCCCAACGGGTGAATCGCCGTGACCTCCGCCCGTGCCGCGGCGGGATCCTGCTGTGCCGCGAGGTAGCTCTGGAGCATCGGCGTCTCAACGAAGCCCGGGGCGACTGCGTTTACCCGGATGCGATCGCGGGCCCCGTCGAGGGCCATGCACTTGGTGAGCATGATCACCCCAGCTTTCGCGGCGGCGTACGCCGCCTGATCCGCGGTTGCCCACACGCCGGCGACCGATGCCGTGCTGGTGATCGAGGCGGTGTGGTGCTCCGCTGCGCTGGCTTGCAGGTGAGGCCAGACTGCGCGCGACACCAGGTACACGCTTTTCAGGTCGACGGCGAGCGCGCGATCCCAGTCGGCCTCCGAAAGCTCGTGTACAGCGCCCACCATCGGGATCCCCGCGTTGTTCACAAGCGTGTCGAGCCCTCCCAGACGCTCGAGGGCTACCGCTGTCGCGCGATCGACGGCGCAAGCATCCGCGACGTCGGTGTCGATGCCGGCGACCACTCGTGGACCAAGCTCGCGCGCCGCAGCGTTTACTCGTTCCGCATCGAGGTCGATCAAGGCGATCCGGGCCCCTTCCGCGACGAAGCGCTGAGCGATCTCGCGCCCGATTCCCGAGGCAGCACCGGTGATGAGCGCGCGCTTGCCCTCCAAGCGCGTCATGACCGGGAGCCGGCTTGGGCGTGGGACTGGAGCGCCGGGAGCACCTCGGTCGCCAGCAGTCTCATCGAATTCATGACCGCGTGCTGTGGCATTCCCGGCCACTGAACCCTGCAGACGAAGTGATCGGCGCCGAGACGATCGATGTGGTCGGCCAAAATCCGGGCGCAGGTCTTCGGCGCGCCGAGGACGAAGCGACCACCAGCCGTCAGCTCCTCGAACTCGCGACGCAGCGTGTCGCCCCGCGGTAGCACTTCGCTTTGACCCCAATCGACATAGGCCGCGTACTTGCTTTCCAAGAACGGGCGCGCAGCATCGGCGGCCGCCTCGTCGGTCTCCGCGACGCAGACCTCCTTGAGCACAGGTGTGGCGGCAGAAGGCGAAAGGCCGCACTCAGTCCGCGTCTCGTCGTAAATCCGCATCTGGCGCTCAAGCTCATCGAGTCGCGTGTGCGGGTTGACGAACCAGGCGTCGCCCAGGCGAGCCGCGCGGCGCACGGCCCGGTCAGAGTTGGCGGCGATCCAGATCGGAGGCGGGGGCTCGGCGAGGAGCGCAAGGCGCGCCTCCCGGAGGTCGAACCCCTCTCCCGATGCGGTCACCGACTCGCCCGCGAGCAGCCGCCGCACCACGTCGAGCTTGCGCTCGAAGAACTCTGCCCTGCGGCTCGCCGACAGCTCAGCCACGCCGAACGCGGCGTTCTCGGGCGCGCGGTATCCGAGCCCCAGGCCGAGCACGAACTTTCCCCCGGCGAGCGCGGACAACGTCGCGGCGTTTTCTGCGACCTCCACGGGGTTGAGCAACGCGAGAAGCACCACCGCCGTCCCGACCGTAAGTCCCTCCGCGACCGCCGCTACGCGCGCCAGCAGCGGCACACTCTGAAACATCTGGAAGGGCTGCGACAAGAAGTGCTGCCCCGCCCACACCGAGGAGAACCCGAGCTCTCGGGCCAGCTCCACCTGCTCGAGGTGCTCTCGCGCCGCCGCGCTGGCAGACGCCTCTGGCGGGTGTTGGCCCGAGAGGAACAACCCAAGCTGGATCTCCTGCCCAGCCAACGCGCTCGCCGCCTCCGCCTCTTCTAGCCCGGCGAAGCGGGCCACTCCTCGTTCGACAGGCGGGCAAGCGCGACGGCCAGCGCCTGGGTGCCGTTTTCGCCCAGCCCCTGGCTGCGAGCGGCGAGATAGAGCTGCTCGGCGAGTGCGGTGCCCGGCAAGGCGAGATTCATCCTTCGGGCCTCCGAAAGCGCGATCCCCAGATCCTTGAGGAAATGGTCGATCTTGAAACCGGGAGCCAGGTCGCCCTTCAGCAGCCGGGGCCCGTAGTTCGAGAGCGACCAGGAACCCGCGGCCCCGGCCTTGATCGTCTCGAGCGCCTGCTCGACGTCGAGCCCTGAGCGGTGGGCGTACAGGAGGGCCTCGCAGACGCCGATCATTCCGGAAGCGATCGCGATCTGGTTCATCATCTTGGTGTGCTGACCGGAGCCGGGGCCGCCGTGGAGCGTGACGGTTGATCCCAGCACCGAGAGGAGCCCAACGGCGCGCCCGAACGGTTCACGTTCGCCGCCGACCATGATCACGAGCGTCGCGTTCCGCGCGCCGACGTCGCCGCCGGAGACGGGGGCATCGAGCGCAGCGATGCCGCGCTGTGCGGCTGCCGTGGCGATCTCAGCGGCCAGCGTGGGAAGGCTCGTGGTCATGTCGACAAGCAGCGACCCGGGTTGCATCGCCGCTAAGAGCCCGCCCTCTCCAAGCACCGTCTCTCTGACGTCGTCCGGGTAGCCGAGCATGGTGAAAACGACCTCGGCCCGCGCCGCGACCTGCGCCGGCGAGTCGCACCACGCGGCGCCGCGGTCGAGCAGCGCGCGGGCGCGGTCGCGGGTCCGGTTGTACACCTCCAGCTCGTGCCCGGCGTCGAGCATGTGGCCCGCCATCGGCGCACCCATTACTCCTGTGCCGATCCATCCCAGCCGGGTCATTCCACGAACCTCACGGGGACGGTTCCCAGGCCGTCGAACGTCGCCTGCACCTCGTCGCCGGCCTGCACCGAGATCGGCGCTGCACTCGCGCCCGTGATGATGATGTCACCAGCTCGCAGCGGCCATCCGTGGCCCAGCACTTCGTTGGCCATCCACGCGAGCGCTGACCGTGGATCGCCCATCACGTCCGCGCCGCGGCCCACCGAGCGCTCCTCGCCGTTGCACAGCACCCGGGCCGCCTGCTCGCGCAAATCGAGAGAGCGCCAGTCATCGACCGATGGGCCGGTGATGAAGTGACCTCCGCACATTCCGTCTGCGACCAGCGAAGCAAGCCCCGCCTGCTTGAAGTCGACGAACCTCGAATCGGGCACCTCGATCGCGAGCACCATCGACCCGACCGCCGCTAGAACATCCTCGACGGCGAGCTCATCCCGGCCGCGGTCCAGGTTCCGCTCTAGAACGAAGGCGAACTCGGGCTCGGCCGAGCGCATCTGCATTGCATGCACCGAAAGCGCGCTGCCCGAGGGGCGGTGCTCGAACTCATACAGCCGTCCCACCAGGGGCCCGCTGGCGCCCAGGTGTTCCTGTCCCGCCTTGCTCGTTGCGGCGATCTTCCACCCGGTCGCAGGTCCCGCGAGCTCGTCGAGGGCGCGCTGCACGGCATAGCCCTCCTCGACGGTGTCGGGTCGCAGCTCGGACGGGACCGCCTCGAGCGGTTGCTCGGACGTCCACGCCCGCCACAGGACCTCCGCAGCTTGCCGACGCTCTTGATCAGCCGTCATACGCCTCCTCGCCGGTCGCTGTCGCGCTCACCAGCGCGATCATATTCGCGGTCACTGATTCGCTCGCGCGCGGCTTGATCCATGGACCGCGGACTGAGAGGCTGGGTCGGTGGACTCAACCGCCGCCAACCGCAGCGCCGTCGCTAAGGCAATCCAGTCCCAGCCGCGCCTTGTCGGTGTCAAGCCCGCTTTGGAGGTCGTACCCGGGATGTCTCCAGAGCTGATCCTCCACGCAGCTCCGCCCGGAGGCGACGGTACGCTGGCGGCTCCGCTCGAGGCCGCACTCGCGGCCGCCGCCGAGTTCGAAGGGATCCCTCGCTCGCGAGCGCGTTTGGCCGCAGCCCAGGACCACGGCGCCATGGCCGGAGGCGCGGGGGCGATCACCGCCTCGACGCCGGTGGTCGTGGTGCAAGACGCGACAAGCGGCCGGCGGGCGTACCACTTTCTGATGGAGGGCTTTGGTCGGACGTTGATCCTCGGGATGAGCGGCGAGGATGTGTTCGAACGGCTGCGGTGGCTGCGCGACGAGGTCGCGCCCGCGCTCGACAGTGCCCTTGGTCATCTTGGTGGGATCGATTGCGACGAGATCATCGGCGAGGCTCTCGGGCGCGGCGACGAACTTCACAACCGCAACGCGGCGGCCACCTCGATGCTCGCCGAGCGGCTCGCGCCCGGCCTTGCGGGGGCGCGGGTTTCTGTCGATGTGCAGGAGCGGTTGTTCGAGTTCCTGCGAAACAACTCGCAGTTCTTCGTGGCCGTCTCGCTGGCGTCGACCAAGCTGATGCTCGATGCCGGCCACGGGATCGAGGGCTCGAGTCTCGTCTCGGCTGTCGGGGCCAACGGCACCGAATGCGGGCTCAAGGTCTCCGGCCTGGGCGATACATGGTTCGTAGCGAGGGCCGAGCCGCCGCGGGGCGTGCCCATGAAGGGTTTCACCGCCGCCGATGCCGCTCCCGCGTGCGGCGACTCTCTGCTTGTCGAGTGCGCGGGGCTTGGGGCCTCGGTGCTGCCCGCGGCGCCCGCGCTGTGGCCGCTGATCGGGGTGGATGAGCAGCGCGCTCTCCGGATCCACGAGGACGCCACGAACATCGCGCTTGGCGAACACTCGCGCTACCGTGTGCCGGCCCTCGAGGGCCGCGGCGCCCCAGTTGGGGTAGACCTGCTCAAGGTGGTGCAGACCGGTGTTCGGCCCGTGATCGACATAGTGATGCTGCATCGCGAGGCCGGCCGCGGGATGATTGGGTTCGGGCTCGTCTCTCCGCCGATGGCATGTTTCGAGCAGGCCGCGGCGGCGTTCCGCGAGCGTTACGGATAGTCGAAGGAGGTGCTGAGTTCATGATCAAGATCGACGATCGCGAGATCCTCGAGACCCTCGACGAAAAGGTCGCGCCGGACCACGCCGCCGTGATCGTGATCGACTGCCAGCACGAGTTCATCGCGGATGGTGGCTTTTGGGATGAGCTGGGTCAAGACGTCTCAGAGACACGCATTGTGGCCGAACGGATCGCGGGCTTTCTGGAGCGGGCCCGGGAGTTCGGGGTGCGGATCGTCCACGTGCGCGCCATCTACGACCGCCACCACATGAGCGATCCGATGTTCGAGCGGCTTCACCGGCACGGCAGTCGCCTCTACTGTCAGAGCGACGATCCCGCCAGCGACTTCTATCCCGGCCTCGAGCCGCGCGCAGGCGAGCCCGAGGTCGTCAAGCATCGCTTCGACGCGTTCTACGACACCGAGCTTGACCTGATCCTGCGCGCCTGGGGGGTCAAGACCGTCATCCTGGCGGGACTGGTGACGCATGGCTGTGTCGACTCGACCGCGCGCCACGCCTACTTCAACGGCTACTACGTCGTGTTCCCGCCTGAGCTCACCGGCGGCGCGTCGCCCGAGGTAAAACGCGTCACGGCGGAGACGATCGACGTGATGTTCGGGATCACGCCGTCGGTTCAGGAGATAGAGGCATCCTGGAAGCAGGCGCCGGTTCCGGCGGCATCGCCGGTGGCCTGAGCGCGATTCGCGCGACGACGCGTTATCGCCCGCCCAGCGGGCCGGTGCAAGGACAGCGGGTCCGATCGCGGGTTCCGTTCTTCCTAGTTGCCGGAGGCCTCTTCGTGATGCTGATGGCCTCAAACATGCCGACTCCGCTATACGCGGTCTACAGGCAAAAGCTGGGCTTCTCCGCGGTGGAGCTGACCCTGATCTTTGCCACCTACGCGATTTGCCTGGTCCCCTCGCTGATCCTCTTCGGCCAGCTGTCAGACCGAGTCGGGCGTCGCCCGGTGATCCTGGTGGGGCTCCTTGGGGGCGTGGTGAGTCTTGCCCTGTTCGCCGCCGCGCAAAGCACGGTCTGGCTGTTTGCGGCACGGGCGGTCCAGGGACTCGCCACGGGGCTGATGACCGCGGCCGCCGCTGCCGCGCTGGTGGAGCTCGAGACCGAGGGGCACCACGGCCGAGCCGCTGCGGCGACCGTCCTGGGCAACAACGGCGGGTCGGGCGCGGGGCCGCTTGTCGCCGGCATGCTCGCGCAGTGGGCGCCCGAACGGCTGGTCCTGCCCTATCTCGTGGGCATCGGGTGCATCGGACTCGCGCTGCTGGGAATCCTGTCGATCCAAGAGCCGGTTCAGCCCAGCGGCCAGTGGCGCATCCAGCGGCCCTCCGTTCCGGCTGCGGTCAGGGGACGCTTTGCTCGTGCTTCGTTGAGCGGCGCTTGCGTGTGGGCCGTGGGTGCCCTGTTTCTCTCGGTTGTCCCCTCATACGCGGCGCAGCTGTTGCACACAACCGACCTCGCATTGCTCGGCGCGATTACCGCGCTGATGCTGGCCACCTCATGTGTTGCCCAGCTTGGGCTGCTGCGGATCGACGCACGGCCTTCGGAAGCGCAACCGGCGGGGCTGGCGATGATGGCGATGGGCGTCGTGCTGCTTGTCGTTGCCTTTCCGCTGCACTCGCTGGTACCGGTACTCGCTGCCGCCCTCCTCGCTGGGCTGGGTCTCGGCGTCGTGCTGTTCGGGGCGCAGAAGGACATCAACCAGCTGGCGCCGACCGACCGACGCGGTGAGGTCACGGCAGCATTCATCAGCTGCCTGTATGGGGGCGTCGCGATCACCAGCGTGGCGACGGGCCTGCTCGCCGACGGCTACGGCCTCTCGACGTCTGTCGCGATTATCGGCGGCGTCCTCGCCGCGCTGGCGATTGGGATGTGCGTCTGGCATGCGGTCGCTCGTCGCGACCGTTAGCTCGCCGGCGTCAGCTTGCCGATTCGGTGTCGCCGGCAATCTCCGCTGTGTGCTCTCCCAGAAGGGGCGGCGCCTGCGGTGGGCGCAGCGGTGCCTCGGTCAGCCGAATCGGCGAAGACACCAAGCGGATCTCTCCGACGGCGGGATGCGGCACGGCCGCCGTAGCCGAGCGGCCGGCGGCCTCGGCGGCGGCCAAGGCTTCGAGCACCCCGCGGACCTTGCCCACCGGGACACCGGCGGCATCGAGCGCCTCTACCCACTCATCCGTGGTGCGCTCACGGAATCGTCGCGCCAACAGGCCGGTGAGCTGGTCGCGATTTATAACCCTATCTACGTTCTTGACAAAGCGCTCATCCTGCGCAAGCTCGGGTAACCCGATCGCATCGCACAGGCGGCGGTAGAGGCGGTCGTTGGCAGCCGCCACGGCGACCCACCCATCGCTCGCCTCGAAAGTTTCGTAGGGCACGATGTGGGGGTGGGCGTTTCCGTACCGGCGCGCCTCCTCGCCGGTCAGCAGCGCGGCCTGCGCGACGTTTATGAGCACCGCGAGGCCGCTGTCGAGCAGGGAGACCTCGATGTGCTCACCCTCGCCCGTGTGGTCGCGGCGGCGCAGGGCGGCCAGGATCGCGACTGCGGCGTTCATGCCGGCGAGGATGTCCACCACCGCCACGCCCACCTTGGTGGGCTCGTCGGACCCGGTGATATGCATCAGCCCAGATTCGGCCTGGCCGATGAAGTCGTAGCCCGCTCGGTCCGGTGGCTGTCGATCTGAACCGAAGCCCGTCAGCGAGCAGTAGACGAGCCCGGGACGAAGTGACCGCAAATCTTCGTATCCGAAGCCCAGGCGCTCGATCGTGCCGGGGCGGAAGTTCTGGATGACCACGTCGCATCGAGCTGCGAGCGCAAGCGCCGACTCGCGGTCGGCGGGGTCCTTGAGATCGAGCGCGACGCTTCGCTTGCTGCGATTGACTGCGATGAAGTAGGCGGCGTCCGCACCCACGAACGGCGGCCCCCAGCCGCGCGTCTCATCGCCGGCGCCGGGTTGCTCGACCTTGATCACCTCGGCCCCCAGATCGGCCAACATCATCGTGCAGTAAGGGCCGGCCAGCACGCGCGACAGATCGAGCACGCGCAGGCCCGTGAGCGGCGGGTCACCCGGGTTCATCTGAAACGGGACGCTAGCGGCTGTAAGTCCGTCGTCCCCGGCAGGCTCGGTTTGTGCTCGCCAATTCGGCAACGAAACTTACGCCAGGGAGGACTAAGCTCGTCCTTACGATGCCCGTGCGGATCGCCTGCCGACAACTCGCTCCCCGCGTCGGCGACCTCGAGGGCAACCGGGCGGTCTCGGTGAGCGCGATCGGCGAGGCGGTGACGCACGGGGCGGAGATCATCGTGCTCCCGGAGCTGGTCACCTCCGGGTACGTGTTCGCCTCGCATGAGGAGGCCGCATCGGTGGCGATTGCTGCCGATGACGAGCTGTTCTCAGAGTGGGCGGCCGAGGTGGCGCTCGTGCCCGCCGGTCGCGGGGTCGTGATCGGCGGCTTTTGCGAGCGTGGCGAGGACGGCAGGCTCTACAACAGCGCCGCCGTCGTGGACCCCTCGGGCGTCCGGGCGGTGTATCGGAAGGTGCACCTGTGGGACCGCGAGAAGCTGTTCTTCGAACCCGGCGGCCAGCCGCCCCCGGTGCTCGACCTGCCGGTGGGACGGATCGGAGTGATGATCTGCTACGACCTCGAGTTCCCCGAG
>DASRHQ010000008.1:0-48477 GCA_035650455.1 Solirubrobacteraceae bacterium | reverse complement strand
GCTGGCCATCAGGCGTAGTCCCTCGAGGATCGCGCGGTGCTGATCACGTAATAGAGCATTGGGATCAGCAGCACGACAAGCACCATCAGGGCAAGCACCGCGCCCTGTCCGGTCTCGCCGGGGGCCTCCAGCAGTCCCTCGATGGCGTTCCCGATCATGGTCGTGCCTGGTGCCCCCGACATGAGCTGGTTGGTGAAGTAGTCGCCCAGCATCGGCAGCGCCGTGATGAAGGTCCCGGCGATGATCGCCGGTTTGCTCAAGCGAAGCGTGACGTGCCAGAAGGTCCGCCACCTGCTGAGCCCGAGATCTCGTGCCGCCTCGATCAGGCTCTGGTCGATACGGTCCAGGAACGCGTACAGCACCAGGATCACGTACGGGATGTATCCGTACACGAGCCCCAGGATCACGGTCACGGATTTGCCGCCGAGCCAGTCGGTGTTTCCGGGCAGGCCGAAGAAAGACAAGGCGCTGTTAACGAAACCGCCCTGCTGGAGCAGATCGATCCAGGCGAGCATGCGCATCATGTAGCTGACCCAGAAGGGCGCGATCAACAGCACCAGGAACAGGGTCTTGCGCCGGCCGCCGTAGCGGGAGACGAAATAGGCCACCGGGTAGGCGATCGCCAGTGAGATCGCAGTTGCGATCGCCGTATAGATGAGTGTCCGGACAGCCGCTCCGCCGATGAACGACCCGTGTCCGAAGATGTCGTGCCAGACCGCGCTCAGGTTCCAGCTCGACCAGTGCAGCGGATTCCACACCGGAACCACCGTCTGAAAGAACTCGTTGATGCCGCCGCCGGCGACCGAGAGCATCACATAGAACGGCGCCACGAACAGAACGAGCAGCGCGATCGCTCCCGGCAGCGTCAGCCCCATCCACAGCCCGCGGTAGCGCCGGTCATGGGTGCCCTGGTGGACAGCCATGGCCTTACCCTATAGCCCCTTGGAGAACGAGTTCCACGTGGACTCCCACAGCGCATTGGCGGCCGGAGGCAGCTCCAGCTCGAACAGGCCGTGGCGGAAGTAATCCGGCAGCACCACGGTGGACGCCAACTGGTGAGGCAGCAGCTTCTCGGCTGTCAGCTTGGCGGGGGTGACCGCTGTCAGCGGCTGCATGTAACCGACATAGCTGTAGTTCTCCAGTGCGTTGTTCACGTCGAGCATGTAGTCGATGAACTTATGCGCCAGGACAGGGTTTGCGCCGCCGGTCAGATTGACCATGAGGTCGTTGGCGACGGGACCTCTATGGTTCGCCGGGAACCAGTAACCCAGGGTGTCAACCGAGGTGCCCGAGGGCAGGTATTCATATGAGGAAGCCATGTCGCCCGACCATGCATGGTGTATCCATGTCTTTCCGGTCGGGAGGTCGGTGTAGTCGTTGTTGTCGATCCGGACGTTGGTCAGCGCGGAGAGGCGCTGGAGCGCCCTGCCGGCCGCGTTGATCTGGGCTGCGTTTGTTGTGTTGACGTCCAGGTTCCCGGCTCGCAGCAGCGCCAGGCTGATCCCCTCCCGGTAATCGTCGAGGAGCGCAACCTTGCCCTTGTACGGTGCGCCCTCCCACGGCATGTTCCATGAGGGGCGCAGGTTCACCTTGTCCCTGCGCCAGGCCATTCCGGTGGTGTAGATCGAGTAGGGCGTCGTGTACTGCCAGGCCACGTCGTAGAACGGATTGCGATAGTCGGCCCAGGTGTTGGCGATGTTGGGGATGTAGGTGTGGTTCAGCGGCCGGATCATCTTGGCCTTGATGAGCTGGCCCAGCACATCGACCTCGGGGAAGAAAACGTCGAACTTCAACTGCCCGCTGGCGAGCTTCGCCATCGCCTCCTCGATGGTGTTAAACGTTGTCAGCGAGTAATTGCAGTTGTACTTCTTGCAGAAGTTCTTGATCACCGCCTCGTTGATGTACGCGACCCAGTTGTAAAGCTGAAGGGTGGCACCCTTCTCGGGCTCAAGACCCGAGGCGATCGCCTTGTTGTCCGAGTACACCGGCCACTTGATGGGGTTGTTCTGGCGTGGCAGGGGGGGTCGGCTGGTGGCAGCCGCTGGGTTGATCGTGCTGCAGCCGGCGAGCAGTCCCGCGAGCGCAAGGCCAGCGCCCGCGCCAAGCAGTTCGCGCCGTGACACCGGGTCCTGCAACGGGGCGGGCAGGCGCCGGATCCCCCCTTCGGACCATCCCTCACGTGGATGCACGCAAACTCTCCTCTTCGGTAGCACGAAGATCGCAGCCAAGCTCGCTGGATGCAAGCGCCAGGCAGCGCGCCACCATCCGCTCGGGGGTGACGTCGGGTTGTCCGAGCGTCACCTGCACCCCGAGCCCGTCCATCAATGCGCTCAGTGCCAATGCGAATTCCTCGGGATCCGCGTCGGGGCTGAATTCGCCGTTGCACTGGCCCTCCTTGACGATGTCGGCGATCAAGCTGCGCTCGCGCTGGTTCAGCCGGAAGTAATTGTGCTGGACGGTGCGATCTCGTCGTGCCCGCACCCACAATTCCATCCACAGCGTGTAGTCGGCGATTCCGCCGGGCCCGCGGCTCGTCTCCTCGATCAAGTGCACCAGCTTGTCGCCGGCGGACTCGTGCAGCGCTTGGCCCTCGGCCAAGCGACCGTAGAACTCACGGTCGCTCTTATCGACAACCTCTTCGAAGAGCCTGTCCTTGGATTCGAAGTAGTAAAGAATCGTGGGGCCGCTGGTTCCGGCTCGCTTCGCGATGTCCCCAATGCGCGCGCCCAACAAGCCCCGCTGATAGATCACTTCTGCGGCGGCGGCGACTATCTGCGGCTTGCGCAGGTGGTCGACCTTGGGTCGTGGACTCATCCCTCGCTTGCCAGCCCCTCGTTCAAAAACGAATACTGAACAGCGTTCAGAAAACTACTCTCGTCATGTCGCCGCTGTCAAGCGCGGGTGATTAAGGAGGCATTACGGAGGGGTGAGCCCCGAGCGCACCCTGATCGATCGGCGCCCGAGCGCGCCCTCGATCGCTCAGCGAAGTCGATCGCCGAGTCCAAGCTCCTGCGAGAGCGCCGCTTTCACCGCGTTGCGCGCGTGCCCCAGCGGGATCCTGCGATCGCCGATCAGCGTCCTGACGCCGAAGCCGTCGATCAGAGCCAGCGTCCGGTCCGCGACCGCGTCCGCATCGCAAGGCCCGAATTCGCCTCCCTGTAGGCCCGCCCCGATCTCGTCGGCGAACCATTTGTGAAGCCTCCCGTAGAGCCGCTCGGCCACGGGGCGCAGGTCGGGATGACGTACCGCGCGCAGCCACAGCTCCACCCACAACACCCAATCGTCCTGTAGCGAAGCGGTGGTCGGCAGGCACTGGTCGATCATCGACGCGAGCCGCTGCGCGTGCGAGGCCGCCGGCAGCTCACCGTCGGAGATGCGGACATCGCCCGCACGCATGTAGGAGTACTCGAGTGCCTCCGCGAGGAGTGCCTCGCGGGTCTCAAAGTGGTAGTGCACAAGCGAGGTCGACACGCCTGCATCCATGGCGATCCTGGCGATCCGCACATCGTCGATCCCCTCGCTGGCGATCCGCCGAACCGCGGCAGCGAGGATGCGGTCGCGGGCGCTGTGGCGCGAATTGGCCTTCTGGGTCGGCTCAGCGGCCGCGCTACTCATCTTCCTTGAGAACCGGAGCGAGGTCCCTGCGCACGCGATCCGCGAACCACGCCACCGCGGCCTCGCGGCGCCCCAGAGGACCGCACTCATAACCGCGCGTCTGCAACCCCTCCTGGACGTTGGCGACGAGATCGATGTCCTCGTCGGTCACAAGCTGGTTCATGCGCTGATTGAGCCATTGCGTCACCCGCGTCCGGGCATCGGTATGTGGCGGGCGGTAGGAGCCGTAGGTGCTCCGGATCCGATCCACCCCGTCGGGCAAGATCTGCCAGGTCGTGACCTGGTCGGGATAAAGGTCGATCGCAGTGTTCGGATAGATGAACGCGTAGCGCCACACCCGGCGGTCCTCCTCGCCCAGCCCCGGCATCGCCGTGACGAGCTGAGCGTACGCGCGTTCCACCCGGTTGCTGCTCTGCTTTGCGCGCAGCGGCGCCTCGAACCAAACGTAGTCCTCGAAGCATTCGACGTCGTAGTGCTTGTAATCGAGCAGACGCATCAGGCCGGGGTGGGCGATCGGGATGTGGTACCCCTCGACGTAGTTGTCGACGATCGCCTTCCAGTTGGCGGGCTGCGTGTCGGTGGCGGGCGCGAACGGTTGCAGCGACGCGATCCGGTAGCGCGCCATGCGCGCGGGGAGGTCGCCCACGAGCTCGACGAGGGGAGTCGCGTCCGGGTCGAGGTTCACAAACACCAGACCGCAGAGTTCCTCGACCCGCGCCGGCAGTAGCCCCAGGGACGCCTTATCGAGGCGTTCGCCGAAGGCCCGCGACTCGGGGACCCCGATCAGGCTCCCGTCGAAGCGGTAGGTCCAGCCGTGGTAGCGGCAGCGGATCGCCGCTTTGCACTGGCCCGACCCGCTCAGCAGCCGCGAGCCACGGTGACGACAGACATTGCGGTAGGCGCGCAGGCTGCCCTCTTCGTCGCGAACCACTAGGACGGGTTGTGAGCCGGCCCTTGCGGTCAGATAGCTACCGGAGCGCGGCAGAGAGGACACGTGACCCGCCAGTTGCCAGGTGCGCTCGAAGATCAGCTCCTGCTCGGCTTCCAACAGCGAGGGGTCCGTGTACAGCCGTCGCGACAGCGCAAAACCCCGTTCGGCGGCGGGAGCTACGGCGGATTGTGGAGGAGAGACGGGGGGAGCTGGAGTGGCTGAACTGCGCGCTGTCGAAGCCGACATCTTTCCTCGATTCCGGGCTCGGCCGGGTGCGAAGGCCGAATCCTGACTTTGTGATCAGTTGTTGTTAGTCTACCGGGCCATGGTCAGGACCGCCACCTGGCTTTCGATAACTCCCGAACCCGAACGCGAACTTCCAGCAGCCGTGGCCACTCTCAACCACGGGGGAACGCCCCCGCCCGCCGAAGTTGCCGCCGAGACCGAGCGGATCGAACGCTTGATCCTGCGCGGCAGCGAGCGGGCGTGGCTGGGATATCTGCACGGCGTTGTCGAGCTGATCGATAGCCGCGCCCGCGACCATGACGGAGAGGTCCAGCGTGCCCGTACCCAGGCCGCCGCTGTCATCTCAAACCATCACAACCTGCTGCTCGGCCTCGGAGGCCGCAGTGCCGAGCTCACCGCATCGGACCGCGGTCACCTGACGCGGCTCGTCACAGGCAACACTGAATCGAAGGGATACGAATGAGCACCACCCTGATCGCGCCGCAGTCACCCCATCAGCTCGAGCCTGAGCTGCTCGAGTTGCAGCAGCGGGCGCGCACTTTCGTCGAAAACGTGCTGATGCCGCTCGAGATCGAGGCCGAGGAGCGAGGCGGCGAGCTACCGCAGCAAACGATCGCGCAGATCAAGCGCGAAGCAATCGCAGCCCGCCTGAACGGGGGGCGGTTCACGCCCGAGCTCGGCGGCCAGGGCTGGTCGATGTTGGAGTGGTTTGTCGTCAACGAGCAATTCGGGCGGGTCACCAACGGCCTTCATTGGCACGTGCCCAACGCCTACAACGTCCTGATGCAGGGCACGCCGGACCAGATCGAGCGCTACCTCGTCCCGGCGCTCGCCGGCGAGGGCGGCGACGCCTATGCCGTGACCGAAGCCGAGGCGGGTTCGGATCCGGGCGGGATCAATACGACCGCGGTTCCCACCGACGGCGGCTGGTCGATCAGCGGCGAGAAGTGGTTTGTGACCTCGGGCGACGTGGCGCGCGTCCTGATCGTGATGGCGAATGTCGTCGACGGCGAAGACCGGCTGCCGACGCTGTTCATGATCGAGCCGACCTGTGCCGGAGTCGAATTCGTGGAGAGCCCGAAGTTCACGCACAACTACCCGCACGGCCACCCGACGATCCGGTTTGAGAACGCGGAGGTCGGCCCCGACGCGGTGATCGGCGGGGTGGGCAACGGAGAAGCGCTCCAGCGAGCGTGGTTTACCGAGGAACGGCTGGGGATCGCGACGCACGGCTTGGGCGCGATGTGGCGACTCCTCGACGAAACCACGGAATGGGCGCTGGCGCGCGAACAGGGCGGTCAGCGGATCATGGATTACCAGGGCGTTTCCTTCCCGCTCGCGGACTCGGCCACCGACACCGCGTTGGGGCGGCTGCTGGCGATGCAGGTCGCCTCGATGGTCGACGGCGGTGCGGACCCGAAGCTGATTCACGCCAAGGCGTCGATGGCGAAGCTCTTCGTCTCCGAGGCGGCCGGCCGCTGCGCCGACCGCGCGGTGCAGATCTTCGGCGGCCGCGGCTATCTCCGCAGCAACGTCGCCGAGCGGTTCCTGCGGGAGCTGCGGGTCGATCGGATCTGGGAGGGCACGAGCGAGATCCAGCGTCTGATCATCGCCCGCGCGCTGGAGCGCCGGGGTGTCGAGGCGACGATCCACTGATGCACAGCGGCCTCGAACGCCTCTTCCGACCTGCCTCGGTCGCCGTCGTCGGCGCCACCGAACGGGCGGGCAGCTACGGCCACCAGACCCTCGTCAACCTTGCAGCGCTGGGCTACTCGGGCGAGGTATGGGGCGTCAACCCTCGCCGAGGTTCCGTCTTGGGCCACCCGTGCGTTCCGACGGTGGCCGACCTGCCGGTAGCAGTCGACGCGGTGGTGGTGGCGATCCCCGCCGCCGGGGTGGCGAGCGTGGTCGATCAAGCGGGCGCTCGAGGGTGCGGTGGTGCCGTGGTGCTGAGCGCGGGGTTCGGCGAGGTGGAGCTGGGAGAGGCACTCCAACGCGACCTGGTGGCCGCCTCCGAGCGCCATGATCTCCCCGTTTGCGGACCCAATGGCAACGGCATTGTGGCCATGCACGCGCGGGCGGCTCTGTGGGGCGACGCCCTCGCCCCACGTGAACCCGGACCCGTCGCTCTGGTGTCCCAGAGCGGCAACGTCGCCGTCAACGCGCTGAACGCTCGCCGCGGGCTGCGTTTCCACACCGTGATCGCGGGGGGCAACCAGGCGGTCCTGGGGGCGGCCGATTACCTGGAATTCCTGGCCGCTGAGGAGGGCGTATCCGCGATCGCGCTTTACCTGGAGGACGACGGCGGTCCGGAACTGTGCGAAGGCTTGGCGGCTTGCACGGACGCGGGCATCCGGGTTGTGGTGCTGAAAGTCGGCAGCTCGCTCGCCGGAGCCGCCAGCGCGGCAGCTCACACTGCCGCCCTGGCGGGGGATCAGCGAATCTTTCGCCGCCTCATCGAGGAGGCAGGTGCCGAGTGGGCGGACGACGTCCACGACCTGCTGGAGCTCGCCAAGACCCTGAGCGTTGCGCGGAGGCTGCCACCGCGCCCCGGCCTCGCGATCATGACCTGCTCGGGAGGCGACTCGGCCCAAGGCGCCGACGAGGCCGACCGTCATGGGGTGGCTCTCCCAGTCTTCGCGCATGAAACGCGCGACCGGCTCGGAAAACTGCTCCCGCCGGCCGCGACCGTCGCAAATCCCCTCGACTACACCGCGATGATTTGGGGGGACAGCGAGGCTCTGAGCGAGTTGGTGGTCGCGGTTTCAGAGGATCCCGAGATCGACCAGGTCCTGGTTTTCTACGACCAGCCTGCCGACCTGATTGACGCCGTCGAATCCTCGTGGAGGGCCGTGCGCGAAGGAATCATCGCCGGAGGGCAGCGCGGCGCTGCCCCCACGATGGTTTGCGCCACCCTTCCGGAGCTGCTCGACGACCAGGCCGCGTGGGCGTTTCTGCGTGCGGGTATCCCCGCGGCCGCCGGGCTGCGGACGGGCTTGCGCTGCGTGGCGGGCATGGCCAGGAGCCCAGGGGACCCGGACCGGCTGCGCGAGATCGCCACGCTCGCTCGAGCCGCGGGCGCGCCGGCGCAACCAGGCACTTGGGTGCCCGAGCACGAGGCCAAGGAGCTCCTTGGCTCCGCGGGAGTCGACGTCGCTCGGAGCCAGATGGTGCATCACGAACATGAGCTGGCGGCCGCCATCCAGGAGCTTGGGGGGACGATCGCGCTCAAGGTGAGCGCGAGCGACCTTCAGCACAAGTCCGAGCTAGGCGCGGTGGCACTCGGGCTCAGCTCGGTCGACGAGGCCGGCGCCGTGTACGGACGTCTCTCCGCTCTCGCCGCCGAGTGCGGCGGCACGGTTGTCGCCGAGGAGATGATCGGCCCCGGCGTAGAGCTGCTCGTGGCGGCGCGAGCGGACGCCCTCGTTCCCGCCCTCGTGATCGGGATGGGCGGAATCTGGACCGAGGTGATCGCGGACGTCGTAATCGTGCCCTTGCCCGCCAGCGCGTCCCGCATAGAGCGGGCGCTGCGTGAGTTGCGCGGCGCACGCCTGCTGTTCGGCGGGCGGGGCCAGCCGCCCGTCGACGTGGGGGCGCTTTCCCGGCTCGCGCAGCGCACGGGCGAGGTGCTGGTTGAGGCCTCGCTCGCGCTGGTCGAGCTCAACCCGGTGCTCGTGGACGAGCACGGAGCCATCGCGGTCGACGCAGTCATGCGTCGTCGCGCTGTCTCCGCAGCGGGAGCCGCTGTGCTGGACGAGGAGGTGGTCCAGTACACGACGTGATCGTCATCGGCGGCGGCTTCGCCGGGGTCACCGCGGCGCGTGAGTCCGCGCTCCGGGGACGGTCCGTCCTGCTGCTCGAGGCGCGCGACCGGCTCGGCGGCCGAACATGGAGTGCGCCCTGGAATGGAAGCCAGATCGAGTATGGCGGGGCGTGGGTTCACTGGCACCAACCACACACCTTCTCGGAGCTGACGCGTGCGGGGCTCGCCGTCGCGCTGGGAGACGACACCGAACGAGCGGGCTGGTACGTCGATGGCCAACGGCGCACAGCGACGATCGAGGAGCGCGACGCAATCGCCCAACGCGGATGGGACAGCTTCGTCGACGGGGTCGAGGAGGCGCTCCCGCTGCCGCACGACCCCCTGTACGCGATCGAAAAGCTGCGGCGCTTCGACCGACTGACGATCGAACAGCGCCTCGATCAGCTCGACCTCGACGCCGAAGAACGAGCGGTCCTGATCGCCGAACTCGAGTCGCTGGCAAACGCGCCCCTCGACGACGCCGGCGCTGTCTCGGTGCTGCGCTGGCACGCGCTCTCGGGATACAGCCTCGCCCTGACGCAGTTCACGGGGGGTCGGGTGCTGATCGCGCAAGGAACGGGTGCGCTCCTGCGCGCGATCGCTTCGGCGGCGCCGTTCGAGCGGCGACTCGGCACGAAGGTGGCTGCCGTCACGCAACGCGGCGGGGGAGTCGAGGTGCAGACGACCGAGGGCGAGGGCCTCCGTGGTCGCGTGGCGGTGGTGGCCGTCCCGGTCAACGCGTTGCAGGCGATCAGCTTCTCGCCCGGGCTGTCCGAGGGCAAGCTCGCGGGGATCGCTCTGGGTCAAGCGTCGAGGGGGATCAAGCTGTTCGTCCGCGCCCGCGGCGAGCCGGTGCTCAACAACTCGATCCGGCCCGGGCATCCATTCGGCTACCTCGCGAGCGAGGAGCTATTCGAGGACGGCACGCAGTTGCTGATCGGCTTCGGGAGAGATGCGAGTGTTTGCGAGGCGGACAATCTGGCCTGGGTCCAACGCTCGCTCGACAACCTGCTGCCCGGCTACGAGGTGGTCCAGGCCACGGCGCACGACTGGCTTGCCGACGAGTTCTCCCGCGGCACCTGGGCGATCCACCGACCCGGCTGGTACGAGCACCACCACACCGCGATGCAGGCGCCCGAGGGCAAGGTCCTGTTCGCAGGATCCGACATCGCAAACGGTTGGGCCGGCTTCATCGACGGCGCAATCGAAAGCGGCCTGCGGGTGGGGGCACACGCTGCCGGGATGAGCGGGACCTGATGACATATTCCTCGCGCGCCGAGGCGTCTGCGCCGCGCGGGGCGTGCGGCCTGCGCCTCGCGGGCGTGTTGGCCGTCTCCGCGATCACATGCACGGTGGTCTCGATCCTTTGCTCCGCTGCGAGCGCTCGCACAAGCGCAGCGACGAACCTCCTTCTGAATTCAGCCGGCGGCGTCGGTGCAATCTCGGCGCAGGGATGGGACAGCGTCACGATTCCGGGATGGCAGGTGCGCGAGGGGCTGCCCACGGTTGTCGGCCATGGCACGCGGGGCTTCCCGAGCACGGGCGCCGCCGGCAGGAGACTGTTCGCGGGCGGACCCGGGGGGCCGGCGCTCCTCGCGCAGCAGGTCTCGTTGCTCCCGACGGGCGGAACGCCCTTGCCACGGAGAACGCGCTACCGGCTGTCGGCCTGGCTGGGTGGCACCGCAACCAGCGCGGCGTCTCTCAGGGCGGTATTTCGGTCGGCGAGCGGCAAGACGCTCGCCGCGGTGACAGCCGGGCCGGTCGGAGAAAAAGGAACGCCGAGGCTTGCGTTCAGGTCCGTCACCGGAGTCATCCCGCACGGGGCCGTCTCCGCGCAGATCGTTCTGCGGCTGGCCACGACGCTTCGGAACTTCGACGGGCCCAACGCACCACGCGTCGGTTACAACCGAGCCGTCGCAGGCCGCCTGCGCTTCACCGTCTCCGCGGCGCTGGCGCGTCCGGCGCTCAGGCCCCCCGTCGTCCATGTACCGCGCTTTGACCACGTGTTCTTGTTCATGTTCGAGAACCAGGACTTTCGAACGGTGATCGGCAACCGCCGGCAGGCCCCCTATCTGAACAGTCTGCGGTCACGCGGAGGCCTGCTGTCGAATCTGTTCGCCGAAGAGCACCCGAGCGACGGCAACTACCTTGCGCTCGCGGCCGGAGGTGTATTCGGGATACCCCTCACCGACCCACTCGAGATCAATCCACGCTACACCGTCAGGACCCGCCAGATCGGAGAACTGGTCGACGCTGCGCACGAGACATGGAAGGCCTACCTCCAGAGCGCGGCTGGTCCGTGTGACGACACAGTTCACGGCTATTACTGGGACGACGATCTCCCGTTCCTGTACTTCCCGCAGGTCCGCGATCGTCCGGCCTACTGCAGGTCGCATGACGTTCCGCTCTCCGCGCTGGAGCCCGATCTGGCCAAAGCTTCGACCACGCCAAATTTCGTCTGGGTCGGGCCGGATGACTGCAGTGACATGGAAGGGTGCGGAGTCAGGACCGGAGATCGCTTCCTGGCCCGAACGCTTCACAGGATCCTCGCTTCTCCGGCCTGGCGCACGCAGCGATCGCTCGCGATCATCACCTTCGACGAGGATGCCTACGACCACCAATACCCTCCGCAGCGGGTACCGACAATCGTGCTCGGGTCCAGCGGCGTGCGCCGGGGATTCGTCTCGCATCATCGGTACACCCACTACAGCCTGCTGCGAACGATCGAGGCGGCTCTTCACCTTGGCACTCTGACCAAGAACGACCTCTATGCGCGGCCGCTCAACGACGTCTTCACCAAGAATCCCAATGCGGCAGGCGATCGACCCGGGCCCGACGCAGCCGTCGAGCGCCCGCGCCGAGGGAGTCCGGGTCATCTCGCCGGCCGGTCAGCGGCCACGAAGCCCCACACGGACCGGGTCGCGCGTTCACTAGCCGGTGTCTTCGGCGGCCGGTCGGCCGGGCCGAGCCGGAACCGACCGAGCCCGCGGCGCTCGGCGACCGCGTTCACCGCCAACTATGGCTCGGCCAACGTCACCCCCGTGTCGCTGTCAACGGCCAAGGCGGGACGCGCAATCCCGGTGGGCTCGCGTCCTGCGGCCATCGCCGTCACCCCCAACGGCCGGACCGCATACGCCGTCAACAGCGGCTCAGCGAACGTCACGCCGATCGCGACGCGGACAAGAAAGCCCGGCAGACCTATCCGGGTCGGGTCGGGGCCGCGGGCAATTGCAATCACGCCCGACGGCCGTACGGCCTACGTGGTCAACGCCGGATCCGATTCCGTGACGCCGATCGACACGAGCAGCAACCGCGCCCGTCGGCCGATACGGGTCGGGGCCGATCCGAGGTCGATCGCGATCACGCCGGACGGCAGAATCGCATTTGTGCTCGACTGGGGCGGCGCCTCGGTCACACCGATCGACCTCGCGACAGGCCGCGCCAGGGCGCCGATACCGGTCGGCTCCTACCCCTCCGCCATTGCGATCGCTCCCGCCGGCGCGACGGCGTACGTCACAAGCTATGGAGCGAACACGGTCACGCCAATAGACATCGCGCACCTTCGACGGGAGCGACCCATCCCGGTCGGACAGGCTCCAAACGCGCTTGCGATCAGCTCGGACGGCTCGACGCTCGACGTCGTCAGCGGCGACACCGATTCCGTCACTCAGATCGACACGGCCACCCGCCGAGCGACAGCTCCGATTGCGGTCGCGTACTCGCCGGAGTCAGTCGTTGTGTCGCACCGGACCGCGTGGGTCGCCAACGCCATTTCTGGGACTGTCACGCCGATCAACACCCTGAGCCGGCGCGCGGGACATTCCGTTTCGGTCGGCGTGTACGCGTACCCGACCGACATCGCGCTCGTCCCAGGAGCGGCCAAGGCGATCGTCGTGGGGACGTACGGCGGGAAGATCTCGATACTGAACACTCGAACCGGCCGCAGGCAAGCGAAGACCAGCGTCGGCCGCTACCCCGTCGCGGTCGCGGTCGCCCCGAAGTAAGGAGGGACACGTGGAAACCGTCGGCTTCACCAGCATGGAGGACGGGACCAAGGAGGACTACGAGCTGCTCGACCGCTTCGCAGACGAGTACGCCCGGTCCCTCCCCGACCGCCTGCTGGCGGCGCTCGAGGGTCTCAAGCAGTCATATGCCGGCTACCAGGTCAACCGGTACGAACACTCCCTGCAGTCCGCCACCCGCGCGTACCGTGACGGACGGGACGACGAGTATGTCGTGGCGGCGCTGCTCCACGACCTCGGAGACGAGCTCGCTCCCCACACACATGGCGAGATGGTCGCGGCGATCCTGCGGCCGTACGTCTCCGCGGAGCTTTGCTGGGTGGTCGGTCACCACGGCATCTTCCAGTCGTACTACTACGCGCACCATTTCGGCGAGGACCGCAACGCGCGCGACCGCTACCGCGACCACTCCTACTTCGCTGCATGCGCCGAATTCTGTGAGCGCTACGACCAGAACTGCTTCGACCCCGCATACGAGTCGCTGCGGATCGAGTTCTTTGCGCCGACGGTTCGAAGCGTGTTCGCCGAGCCCCGCTATCTGGCCGAGCTATACGCCGGGGCGTAGCCCCGCTATCTGGCGGAGCTCTAGGCCTGATTGCGGCGGGGGCTCGCGCGCTGAACCGGCGCGCGAGCCCTTAGGCCGCAAAGGAGAGCTCTGACCGCCACTGCTCGATGAGCTTCTGGAAGGTCGGGAAACTACGGACGAGCTCGGTAGACGCCACGGTGCCCCGCTGAGCTTTGAGCGGTTATCGTCCTCCGGTGCTTGGGGCGGAGGTAAGTGGGCAAGTAGAGGAGGAGGGTTTGGGCTCCGAGGTAGCGGACGACGTCATCACCGTTCTGCTGGCTGACGATCACGCGATCCTGCGGAGCGGTCTGCGGTTGCTGCTCGAGGCCGAGGAAGGGTTGAGCGTGGTGGCCGAGGCAGGCGATGTCCCGACCGCGATGCGAAAGGTCCGCGGGCACCGCCCGAGGGTGTTGATCCTCGACCTGAATCTGCCAGGAGCCTCGGGGCTGTCGGCAATCCCCAGCATCCTGGAAGCCTCACCCGACACTCGAATTGTCGTGCTCACGATGCAGAACGACCCCGTGTTCGCGCGGGAGGCGTTGAGTTCTGGAGCGCTCGGATATGTGCTCAAGGAGGCCGCGGACACGGAGGTGGTGGCCGCGGTGAGGAGCGCCGCCGCCGACCAGATGTACGTCAATCCCGGCCTGGGGGTGCGGCTCGCCACCGAGGGAGGCGGACAGATCGAGCAGCCGACTGCACTCTCGGTCCGCGAGACCGAAGTGCTCAGCATGATCGCTGATGGTTATACGAACGCCGAGATCGCGAACCGCCTCTCCCTCAGCGTGCGTACGGTCGAATCCCATCGCGCGCACATTCATCGCAAGACCGGGCGAACAACACGCGCGGAGTTGGTTGCGCTGGCTCGCGAACTCGGCGTGAGTCGATGAGTTTCGCGGGCCTCACCCCGGTCGCTGCGGGAAACTACGGATAGAAATCCGTAGTCGCCGCGACTTGGCAGCGCCCCGACCCTCTAGAAGACTACCGCCAAGATTCCACCGCGGATCGGGGGCCGGTGGACAAGTTGGTTGCAGAGGGCGCTTTGCGTCCACGGGGCCTGCAGTCACGTGAGAGCCTCGCCGGTGGCGGGGCTCTCAGTCATTCTGGGTCACCTGATTGCGGCCCGGACGCGCGGGAACGTCACCCCTGGCAGGTACCGAAATGGCAACGGTCGTTCCCCCCCGGGAGCTGGTCAGCTCGAAGCGACCGCCCACGAGCGACACTCGCTCGCGCATTCCGACGAGGCCGAACCCTTCGGTGGGAGCAGTCGGGTCAAAACCCTGCCCGTCATCAGTGATCGACACGTGGACTTCTCCGTTGCTCTGCCGGAGCCGCACGGCGACCGACTCGGAGCGTGCGTGCCGCGCAGCGTTAGTCAACGCTTCCTGGACCACCCTGTAGACGACCGTCTCGCGCTCGGAATCGAGGCCGCTTGACCGGTTTGAATCGCGCGGCGGGTCGATCGCGGTCGACACGTGGATGCCGTGCCGGACGCTCGTTCGCTCCGCCAGCGCCACCAGCGCGGCTCGCAGGCCCAGCTCGTCTAAGGCTGCCGGGCGCAGCTCCGAAATCAACACGCGCAGGCTCTCGATTTCAGCGTCCAGCTGATCCAGTGCGTCGCCCGTGGCCCGACGGAAGAGGTGATCGTCGTCGCTGCGCTGAGCGGTTGATAGCAGGACCCGCAGGCCGGCAAGCGCTTGGAGGGTGTCGTCGTGGAGTTCGCGTGCCCATCGCCGGCGTTCGTTTTCGGACGCTTGCATGGTGCGGCGGACTCGATCTTGACCGACCGATTGTGCAGTAGCGATGGCGGTCCCGGCGCTCGCCGCGGCACCGAGCAGCAGCCGCTCATCTTCATCGCCAAACTGCGGGCCGGCGGCGCGGTCAATCGCTTCGATCACGCCCAGCGTGGTGCGGCGGAAGCCGAGCGGCACCGCGAGCACCGACGTCGCGCTCACCCCGAACGTGGCCAGCCCGAAGCCGCTCGAACCGTTCAGCAGCCCGACCCGCTGTGCTTGTCCGGTCGCGCAAACACGTTCTGCGATCGACCCGCGGGCCTCTACACGACGCCCCACGAGCGTCTTCGCGAGTGCCCCCGCGGTCGCCGCAACCACGAACTGGTCACCGTCGGCCAGCAGAATCGCGAGGCCGGAGGCATCAACGAGCGCCCGCGATTGCTCGGCTATCAGCTGCAGTACGCGGCCAAGCTCGGTCTCGCCCGCGACCGCACGCGCGATCTCCACATTCGCCTCGAGCACCATCTGTGAGCGCTTGCGCTCGGTGATGTCTTCGACCTGGGTCACGAAATACAGAGGCTCGCCGGCCGGATCGTCAACCAGTGAGACCGACAGGGTGATCCAGACGACATGGCCGTCGCGATGGATGTAACGCTTGTCCATCCGGTAGCTGCGGATGTCTCCCGTGAGCATGCGACGTAGGCCCTCGAGGTCGGCGTCCAGATCGTCTGGATGGGTGATGTCCTGAAATGAGCGGGCGAGCATCTCCTCCTCGCTGTAGCCGACGATCTCGCATACGGCCGGGTTGACCCTCAGCCAGCGGCCGTCCGGAGCAACCAGCGCCATCCCGATCGCCGCGTTCTCAAACGCGCCGCGAAATCTCTCTTCGGCCTCGCGAAGCGCCTCGGCCTGTCGACGCTGCGCGGAGAGCACTTCCCGCAAGTTCACCTCCGCTTCCTCGGAGCTGCGCTGTTCGCTGCGCGCTGCGCCGACCAGCAATGCCGTGACGGTCGCGATGGCCACAAAGGTCTGAGACCGCAAGAGTTCACCGTCGGGGGAGCCTCCAAGGAACGGCCCCTGCCCATGCGTGGTAAACCAGGTCGCCAGCGCTGCCACCAGAAGGCCGCCGCACACCGCGCCCGGCTGCCCGAATCGCAGCGCGGCCCAGAAGAGAAGCGGCAGGGTCGCATAAGTCCGAAGCCCACCACCAGAGAAGGCGATAACGCTGACGGCCACGAGCGCGACCGATAGTGCGGCCGCCTCGGCCTGCCATAGGCGGCGCTGCGGCGGGCGCGGCGACGCCGTCATCACCATCAGAGCAGAGGCCACCAGCACGACGCCCCCGAGGTCCCCAAGCCACCACACGCGCCAGGTCGAGAAGAGCATGCCGTGGCGTACGAGCCCGTCGGCGGCGAGGCTCGCGACCCCGATCGTCGCGCTGACAGTCGTGCTGAGCACTCCGGCCAAGACGACGAGGGCAACGACGTCGCGGATCCTCTCCAGGTTGCGTCGAAAGCCAACCCGCGAGAGCAGAAACGCCCCCACCAAGGGCTCGAGCGTATTCCCAGTCGCGATCCCAGCCACCGCCAGGACGCTTCCCTGGGTGGTGAGGTTGACCAAAAACGCTCCCAGCCAGATGCCCGGCCAGACCCGGCGGCCCCACACAACGATGGCCGCCAGCGCCAGACCGCTCGGCGGCCACACGGCCGTGACGCTCGAGTTCGCGAACGCCAGCAACAGGCAAAGCTTTGCCACTCCGAAGTACGCAGCGGCCACCAATCCGATGCGCACGACGTCCCGAGCAACCGACCGCGAGCTCGGACTGATCGCCACCTCTCCCGTCGCCACGTAACAATGGTGACGGAATGAGCCCGGTGGCGCCAGCGTGAGCGGCCCTGCCCTAAGGGGATCGCACGGTCCAGCCCTCGCCTAACGGCGATGCCGACCGCGGAATCGATGCGCTGGTCGGCGAGTGCAGTTTCGGCCACCCAGCAGGCATGCGCTGCTTGGGTGGGTCCGGCTGGAGGTAGCCAGGCGGTGCGCCGAGCACCATCAGAAGTCGGTTGAAATTTCGCCCCTCGATCGACGACCAGCCCCCCGGATCGCCGCACGGACACTTGTGCCCATCGAGCTCGGCGAGCGTCGAGTCGCCCCTGCCAGCTGCCCACCCTGTCTCCAGATGCGGATACGCCAAATGCAGCTTGGCGATCGTTGCGCCCATCTGTATGTGCTGGCCCGGCCTGACCTTGACCGTGATGTTCTCTGCGACATAGACATATCTGCCGGCGAAGGGGCCCGCCGAGAGCCGGTACATCAGCCATCCTCCGTCCGGCCAGCCGGGGTCGTGGTCGCTGGCCCTGATCACAGTCCCCGCCCCGAGCGCGAGAATTTTGCCTCTGCCGCCGTAGTCAACGCCCATGTCGATTCGGCCGGGCGCCAAGTCATGCACCCCGCTCAACGGATTTCTATAGGGCAACACCGTGTAGTGCAGGTGCCTTGCCGCCTCTTGGGCGGTCGCGTCGACTGCGGTCACGTCGAAGCTCTCAACGCCGACGGTGCGTGTGTTGATTGGGTGGCCGCTCGGAACGGTTCCGGTGCACGCGGTAATGGGACTGACGATCCCCCCCTCGGTGCAGCGAAAGTGAGCTAGCGCTCGCTCACCGAGACCGTAGTCGGCGCGGCCGCGAGGCGCGAGGACGTCAATCGTCGGAGTCGCAAACTCAAACGCGCCGATGTCACATTCCCCGCCCTGGGGGCGGGCGACCCCTCGCTGGTCCGTCGCCGGGCAGTCGGCACCGGCCGCAGGCACCTGGTCGATGGCCGCGCTGCCGGACCCGAGCGGCAGTGTCGCAGTCGGGCCGCCGTAGTTGCCGAGCGAGCCAAGTTCGGGATCGCCGTTGGCGCCGGGACAGCTCGCGTCGCCGTAGCTCAGGTTGAAACCGCCGTCCATGATCGCCGACGGTTTGTTGGCTGCGCAGCCTGCGCCAACGCTCGAAGCGACGATCGTGTTTTGAAGCCTCAGCGCTGCCTTTGCCGAGGAGGAGTCGACGGCGACACCCCCGCCTGACCCGGCTTGGCCCGCACTGCCGCCGGAGGATCCGCCGGCGCCGCCCGAACCCACACCGTTGCTCGCCACTGTTGCGTTGCGCAGAGCGCTGACGCCGTCGGTCATTTGGACCGCGCCACCGCTTCCGCCGGCCCCTCCATTTCCGAGCAGACCTCCCCCCGCCCCACCCTCCCCAGCGAAGTTCGCATAGAAGGTGCTGTTGACGATTCGCAGCCCGCCGACCGTGTTGAGGATGCCACCGCCCGACCCGCCGCTGCCGCCGTTGCCGTCGGACGCGCCCTGCACCGCACCACTCCCGGCAGGCCCGCCGGAGCCGCCGACCCCGGCGTCGTTTTGACTGACTGTCGAGGCGACTACCGAAAGCCTGCCTCGGTTGTAGATGCCGCCGCCGCGACCGCCTGCCCCGCCGCCCCCGCCAGATCCGCCGGCGTCGACCGAGCTGCCTCCACCCGCGCCCCCGTTGCCCCCGGCTCCTGCATCGTTGGTCCGGATGGTGGTCGCGACCAGGATCAGCTTGCCGTCGTTGTAAATCCCGCCGCCGTTGCCGCCGGCACCGCCCTCTGCCCCCGTGCAGCCCCCGGCCGTGTCCAGAGTCGCGCCCGATCCGCCGGCTCCGCCGGCACCGGCGGTGTTATCGCTTACAAGAACCCTCTCCAGCATCAGAGTTCCGCTGTTGTAAATGCCCCCGCCTCGGCCCGCGCTGCCGGCTCGCCCACCGTCGCCTCCCGCACCGTCCGTCGCGCACGCCGAGCCCCCGGCACCGGTTGTTCCTGCCGGCCCACCGCGCGCATGGCCGCTGCTGACCGTGAGCTGGCTCAGCCTTAGGGTCGCTCTTCTGGCGACGTGGAGCACCCGGTCACCAAGACCGGTGGCGTCTATCACCGTGGCGAGCTTCCCGCCGCCAACGATCGTGAGCCTGGATCCTCCAGTCACGTCCAGATCGCCGTTGGCGTTGCCATCGTTGCCTTGGGGTGCGATCGACAACCGGTAACGCCCCGCGCCGAGCACGATCGTGTTCGAGGCGCGCCCGGCGACTCCGCAGACCGATTTGATCCCCGGCGAATCCACGGTCGCGATGGCCTCTCGCAGTGAGCACTTCCTACCCTGAGGCCCGAGCTGATCCGTCGTCGTGGTCACCTTCAGGGTCGCGGCGCCAGCGCTCGCGATGTATATCCACGACAGCACGGCCGCGGTCGCGACTGCAGCCAGCGAGCAAACGGTTGCGTGAGATAACGCTCTCCGCATCTGCATCGTGCTCCCAGCCGGCGCCCCCAACCGGGACGAGCGTGCGCAGTTTAATCGGCCGCGGGCGACCGCCGCCCAGGGCCGTTCCAGGAGGCGTGCGTCTACCCGTATGCTCAGGACTGACGGTGGACTGAGTGGCCCAAGGAACCGCTGATACGAGGGTGCGGCGGGCGCTCGGCTGGCTCGCCGAGGTAACCCTCGACAACGCCGCCGGAGCCGTGTACGGGACGGTGATGCTTGGCGTGCTCTTAGCCGCCGAAGACCCCGTCAACGTTGGGTATACGGACACAATCGGCGCGGCGCTGGTCGTGCTCGCGCTCTACTGGCTGACGCACCTTTACACCTACACCTTGGGGACGCGCTTGCGCACCGGCGAGCCCCTCAATACCCGAGTGTTCTGGCGCAGCTGCATTCACGAATTGCCCGTCGTTGAGGGTGCGCTGCTCCCACTGGTCGTGCTCTTAGTCTCGTGGGCCGCCGGAGCGAGCGTGAGCACCGGCGTCACCATCGCGACATGGACTGCCGCAATCGCAATCCTGGTTTTGGAGTTCATCGCCGGCTGGCGGTCGCACCTAGGGCTCGAGCGACTGTGGCTTCAAGCGGTCATGGGAACGCTGATCGGCTTCGCGATCATTGGGTTGAAGCTTCTCCTTCACTGAGGGCGGCCGCGCTGGTCGGCCACCGGCGGGATGCTGAGGTCGAGCCGCGCCAAGCGCTCCGGGTCGAGCAGGACGTCGATCTGAGCGATTCGTCCGTTGGTCACGGTGAAAGCCATCACCGAGAAAACGCGCCGGTGTGGGGCCACAACCGCCCCGGCGGCCCCGTTCACCAGCGCGGCTCTGACGAACGGGTAAAGCTTCGAGTACGTGGTCGTTTGGGCTGCCACGTCGTTCGCCCCGTGGAGGAGCAGGGAGGCCTCTGCGCGCAGGACGCCGCCGTCGATCCTCAATTCCACGTCCGGATCGAGAACGTTCAGCAGCGCATCGAAGTCGCCGTCGCGCGAAGCCGCGAAGAATGCATCGACGACGCTCCTCTGCCGCGCGATGTCCCGGTCGGGCTCCGGCGAGGTGCGCAGGCGCCGACGCGCGCGGCTGGCGAGCTGCTGGGTGGCCGCTTCGGAGCGGTCGAGCGCTGTGGCGATGTCGGCGAATGGCACGCCGAACACATCGTGCAGCACAAATGCCAGTCGTTCGGCGGGGGTTAGCGAGTCAAGGACCACGAGCAGCGCCAGGCCGACGGACTCGGCCAGCAGCATCTCGTGTTCGACGTCATCCTCGAATGTGACCAGGGGGTCAGGGACGTGCACGGAAAGCTCCTCGCGTCGCGCCTTGCGAGAGCGCAGCATGTTCAGGCACACCCGGCCGACGACCGTCGTCAGCCAGCCCCGCATGTTCTCTACGGTCGCAGGGTCGTGGTCGCGAACTCTCAGCCAAGCCTCCTGGAGGGCATCGTCGGTTTCGCTCACCGATCCCAGCATCCGATAAGCCACCCCGCGCAGATGCGGTCTGTACTGCTCAAACCGGTCGGTCAGCCACTCGCTCTCGTCCATTCTCAGCTTCGCGCTCCCGCGGTCGGTTGGGTCACCAGTGGCTGTGGTAGGCGAGGTCGGCGAACAGGGCTGCGGCCGCCAGGAGCAAAAAGAACGCTGCTCCTTGCACCTGGGGATCACGGACTCGCAGATGAGCGGACACGGCACAAATGAAATAGAAGACAAGCCCAATCGCCGCGGCCGTCCCGAGCGCCGGCACGGCAAAGCCCGCCAACAGCCCGCCGGCGCCCGCGGCCAGCACCACGCCGAGAGGAACCATCCACGCGCGCGAAACCTTTACCCGGTCAGCGACGACCTTGACTGACTCGGCCCCGACGAAGTTCAAGGAGGCGGCGTACCCATTCGCCAGCGCCGCCACAGCCGTGATAACGAAATAGGTGACATGCATACCTGCTAGACACGCGGCGCGCAGAGAACCTGACAGCGGCCGAACCGGATCCTCCGACTGGGACGTATCGTCAAGCGGGCTGGGACGCGAGCCCGTCGACACAACGCTGGCTTATCGAAGGAGGTTTGAGCGTGCTTGACCACATGGGATTTGCCGTGTCGGACTATGGCCGCAGCAGGGCGTTCTATGAAAAGACCCTCGCCCCGCTGGGGTTTGTGCTCGTTAAGGAGCCCATGGGGCAGGCCGCCGGCTTCGGCAAAGACGGGAAGGCTTCGTTTTGGATCGAGGCACAGGGCCGCCCGGTGCAGGGCCGGCTCCACGTCGCGTTCGAGGCCAAGAGCCGCGACCTAGTAGACGCTTTCCACGCCGCCGCGATCGCAGCGGGCGGAACCGACAATGGAGCGCCAGGCGTGCGCGACATCTACCACCCCGACTACTACGGGGCATACGTCCTCGATCCCGATGGCAACAACATTGAGGCGGTCTGTCATGAGCCACCGGACTAGCCGGAAGCGCGCTCAGCTATCCGCGGCAGCTGAGTGAGGTGATCGCAGGCTATTTGGGTGCTGCCTGAGGGCTTGCGTCGGCGTCGAGCCCGTGCGGGTGCAGGTGATCCTCGGCGAGACGTTTGAGCGCTACGCGGTCGACTTTGCCCGTCGCATTGAGCGGCATGGAATCGAGGAAGACGATCTCCTCCGGCGCCTTGTAGCCGACTCGGTCACGGCAGAACAGAATTAGGTCGGCACTGGAAGGGCGCTCTGCATCCTCCCGTAACGCGACATACGCACGCACGTTTTCTCCGTGCACGGCGTCATGGATGCCCACGACTCCGGCGAGTCCGACGTCCGGATGCTCGAGCAGTGCATCCTCAACCTCGAAGGGGCTGATGTTGGATCCGTCGTGGACGATGATCTGCTTTTTGCGGCCGAAGAACCATAGGTAGCCGTCTTCATCCGCGTGGGCCATGTCGCCGGAGTCCAACCATTCGTCAGAAACGACCTCTTTGGTTGCGGCTGGGGCGTTCCAGTAACCCGCCATGCAGCCGTGTGTGCGGATAAAGATGCGTCCGATCGCTCCAGGCTCCACGACGTTGCCGTCGTCGTCCCGCAGGACGATGCTCACGCCGTTCGTGGGCTGTCCTATGGATCCGGGTTTGTTGATGCCGGAGGGAGGATTGAGCGTCGCCAAGCCGACCTCGGTCATCCCGTAGCCCTCCACGATCGGAAATCCAGCAGCGGCTGCGAACTCGGTCAGCAGCTCGGTCGAGACCTTGTCAGAGCCCGCCCGGCAGATCCGAAGCGACGCGAAATCATGGGGGCGGAGACCGTGATCGCGCACGAGCGCCATTAGCGCTGCCGGCAGCATCGCCAGCACAGTGGGCTGCTGCTTGCGCAACAGCGGCAGGAGTTCGTGGGCATCAGTGGTCCGGGCCACGACCACCCGGCCGCCGACGGCGAGGATGCTCAGCGTCCACAGAAACGAGCCCAGATGCGACATCGACGATCCGGGAAGAAACGCATCATCGGCATCGAGCTCGAACGCGGCCGCGGCGCTCGCAATCATCCACCTCAGGGACTCGCGCGTATGAGTGACGCCCTTGGCCGGCCCGGTGCTACCCGAGGTGAAGAAGATCACCGCGGGAATCGAGGGATCCGGCACGCCAAGGGGATCGGGCGGTGCGCTGCCCAGCAGCGCCGCAAAGCTCAGCGGCCAGTCGACAGCATCGTCGCGGGCCACCTCCGGGTCTCGATAGGCGATCACCCCACAGGCGAGGTCGCCGGCTAGGCGGCTCGCCGCGACATCCTCGGCGCGCTCGACATGAGCCAACAGCGCGCCGGCAGCGCTCACCTCGAGCGCATGGTCGATCTCCCGAAAGGTGTAGCGGTAGTTGAGCGGCGTGGCGACCAGACCCGCCTTGAAGCAGGCGAGATAGTGAACGAGCAAGTCGACTCGGTTAGGCATCAATGACGCGATCCGATCGCCTTCCCGCAACCCGAGTCCGAGATAGGCGCCGGCCAACGCGGCGCTCTCGTCCTCGAGCTCACGCCAGGTCAGGGAGCGGGCGAGCGACACCAATGCGGTGTCATCGGGTGCCGCACCCAAGCCGATCCGCAACAAGTCGTTCAGCGGAGCAGATGGGGCGGCCAGCTCGGCGCCCTCGAGCAGCATGGACTGATCCTAAAGGAGACGTGCGTTGGTCGTCAGCCGACCCCAGCCCTATTGCCAGGGTCGGGCGTGTCGATATCCCGCGGCGCGTGAACGAGCGAGCTCGGCAGCCTGGCGAGCACGCTCCGCGACTTCACGCTCATAGGCAGCATCGCGTCGAATCGGTTGGCTCGCCGGCTACGCCGCGGGCTTGCGACCCTCGTAGCGCGGAAAGCCGTCGTCGGGTAGTTGATCCCAGCCGGCCTTGGAGCTGACGAAGCTGTGGTACTGCGGTCCGATCGGAGGCTCGTCGTCCAGGCTTCCCAGGCGTACGGATATCTCCGGTCCGTCGGGCCAGGTGCCGCCGAATAGACTGGAGCCGCAGACACGGCAGAACGCCTTCGCCATTCCGTTATCGGGTCGGTACGTCTCGATCAGCTCAGCGCCCTCGAGCAACGCGAACCCGTGACGCGGTACCCGCCCTTGCGCCAGGCCGGCCCCGCCCGAGTGCTTGCGACAGCGCGAGCAGTGACAGAGGTTCGCGCGGCGAAACGGCGCCGTGATCAGGAAGCGCACGCCGCCGCACAGGCAGCTTCCGCGAAGGGGCTGATCGGGTGATCCGTGCATCGGCCCAGTGTCTCACCAGCGCGGGGCGGCCGAAGGCCTCGCCGCCTGCGGGTCTAAACCCGCAGTGAGCGCGGCGTCAGAGCAGGTCGGTCAGTGTGGCGCGCAGTTGCGCCAGCGTTTCGGCGGCGTGGATCGCCGACACCCGCTCACTCAGTTCGTCGAGCGAGATTTGACCCCGAGCGAAGCCATCGCGGATGACGCGTTCAGCCTGAACGCGGTCATCTTCACCAACCCGGCGGCTGCCGGATCCTGATTCGAGCGCGAAGACCGAGTCGCTCGGAGAGCCGGCGAGCAGTTCTCGAGAGGTCACCACCCCCATGGCGCGACCGAGCACTGCCAATCCAAGCGCTGCGACCAGCCCCTCGACGACGCCGCGCTGGACACCTTCGGCGAGCGAGTGCTCGGCGTGGGCTTCGAAGACAGCCATCATCACGCCGGCGAGGAGCGCAGCGAGGACTCCCAGGCGCCACGGCCGAGCGCGCAGCCATCGCCAGCGCAATACGGGTAGGTCATCGAAGATGTTGCCTGCAGGGCCGGGCGTGCTCGAACGAAGTCGCACCGCCCCGTCCAGGCTGCGCCATGCACAGATAAGCGCTCCACCGGCCACGAGCGCGAGCCCGCCCGTCAGCCCAAGCCACCAGGAGGGGAGCCGTTGCGAGAAGTTGAGTACATAGAGCTCCATCCCGGCGACGGTCGCCAACCCAGCCGCCAGGGCGATCCGGGTTCGACGTGTGATGAGCGCAAGTTCGGCGGCCGGAAGGACGATCGCGCCTCGGCGGCGGACCGCACGCAGCGCGGCAAGCGTGCCTGACACGAGCGCGACCTGGGGCGCGAGGAACATGCCGACCAAGGCCGGCCAGAACAGTGCGGGCGTGAGCCCGTGATCAAAACCCGGGTATCCGACCCGGCCGAGCATCAGCTGAGATATCGCGAGCGCCACAGCCGTCACCGCAAGCGCACCAAAGGCACTCAGCGCCGAGCGCCGCGACCGCGCGCTGGCCAGCTCGTCGGCGAAGGTCGCGGCCAGTGCACCGGGATCACCCAGACGCTCCTCGCAGCCGGGTTCGCAGGCGATATGGTCGCGGAGCTCGAGCACGATCCGATGGCGAGCGCGGCCGGACACACCGCGCGCTGCGAGCTCGTCGGCGAGTATTTGCAGCCAGTTCACCCGAGCACCGCCTCTACCGCGGTCGAGAAGCGCCGCCACTCGCGTCGACGCTTGCTCAGGGCGGCCCGCCCAGCCGGTGTGACGTCATAGATCCGGCGGCGCCGTTTGCTTTCGGCCGACCAGGAACTCGTCAGCAGGGCATCCCGCTCGAGGCGGTGCAGCGCTGGATAGAGCGTGCCCTCCGCCAGTTCAAAGGCCCCGCTGCTGCGTTGCTGGAGTCGCTGCAGGATGGCGTAGCCGTGGGCGGGCTCGTCGGCAACGGTTGCCAGGATCAGCGAGTCGAGCTGACCGTTGAACGCGTCTGGCTTCATACCTAGCACAATAAAGCATAGAGTTGCTAGGTGTCAAGCGCATCGCAACCGCGGCCTGCTGCATCGCTTTGAGGGCCCGAGAGGGCAGGAGTTCGAGCAATGACGTGGAAGAAGTTCCAACCAACGGGCCGGATCGGAGGTCGATCAAATGCTCATCGCAGCCTCGTCGTACCCCTTCCTGAACGTCCTCTGGGACATTCTCATCATTTGCGCGTGGGTCCTCTTTATCTGGATCGCGATCACTGTTTTCATCGACCTCTTCAGGCGTCACGACATTTCTGGCTGGGTGAAGGCTGCGTGGGTGGTCTTCATCGTCGTCCTCCCGTGGATCGGCGTATTGGTCTACCTGATCGTCAATCACGCCGGGATGGCCGAGCGCAGGGCCAAGGAATCCCAGGCGGCACAGGCCAGTTTCGATCAGTACATCCGCCATGCCGCCGGCGCCGGCGGCCCGGCGAGTGAGATCGAGAAGGCCAAGCAGCTTCTCGATAACGGCACGATCACCCAGCAAGAGTTCGACGCCATCAAGGCCCGGGCGGTCGGGGCAAGCTCGCTCTGACACCGGTTCCGTCGCTTGGGTATCGAGGCGGACGGGGACGCGCGCGCATACTGTATGTCGCATGTCTCACTTCTCCGCATCGTTCAGCGCGACGTTGCGGGTACGTCTCGACAACACACCCGGCTCGTTTGCCCACGTCGCAGAGGCGATCGGGCAGGCGGGAGGCTTGCTTGACGCGATCGACCTGGTCCGAGCTGAAGGGGCGACCAAGGTTCGCGACGTCACGGTTCTCGCCGAGGACGCAGCTCACATAGCGCGTATCGCGAGCGCCGTGGAGACACTCGACGGGGTCGAGGTCGAGCACGTGTCCGATCGGACGTTCCTGCTTCATCTCGGCGGCAAGCTGGAGGTGAAGCCCAAGACGCCGGTCAAGACACGCGACAACCTGTCGATGGCGTACACGCCGGGCGTGGCTCGTGTGTGCGAGGCGATTGCCGAGGATCCGACCAAGGTCTGGAACCTGACCGTGAAGCGGAACGCCGTCGCGATCGTCAGCGACGGCACGGCGGTGCTGGGGCTTGGAGATATCGGCCCGGGCGCCGCGCTTCCAGTCATGGAGGGCAAGGCCATGCTGTTCAAGGAGTTTGCGGGCGTCGACGCCTGGCCACTTTGCCTCGACACGACGGATCCTGAGCGCATCATTAGCACTGTCGCCGCAATCGCTCCGGTCTTCGGCGGCATCAATCTGGAGGACATCTCGGCTCCGCGTTGCTTCGAAATCGAGCGCAGGCTCGACGACCTGCTGGAAATCCCCGTCTTTCACGACGACCAGCACGGCACAGCGATCGTGGTGCTTGCGGCGCTGCTCAACGCTCTGCGGGTCGTGGACAAGAACCTGAGCGAGGTTGGCGTGGTGATCACCGGTGTGGGGGCAGCGGGTGTGGCGACCACGGACATCCTGCTCGCCGCCGGCGCCCACGATGTGGTCGGCTGCGACCTTGGCGGCGCCTTGTATCAAGGGCGTCCGGATCTCGACAGGGTCAGATCAGAGTACGCGCAACGCACCAATCCGCGGCAAATCCGAGGTAGCGCGGTCGACGCGCTGGCGGGCGCGGACGTGTTCATCGGGCTATCGGGACCGAGGGCTGTACCGCCCGCAGCGGTGCGCACGATGGCGCCAGATCCGATCGTGTTCGCGATGGCCAATCCCGTCCCGGAGGTGATTCCCGAGGAGATCCAGGGCGTGGCCGCGGTGATCGCGACCGGACGCTCGGACTACCCGAACCAGATCAACAACGTCCTGGCCTTCCCCGGCGTGTTCCGCGGCGCGCTCGACGTCGGTACTCGGAGCATCACGAGCGAAATGAAGTTTGCCGCCGCACGCGCGATCGCCTCGGTGATTCCGGACGACCAACTCGATCCTGACTACATCATTCCGAGCGTCTTCAACGCCGAAGTGGCTCCTGCGGTCGCCGCTGCGATCGTGCAGACAGCAGAACGCGAAGGGATGACAAGGAAGCTACGCACCACAGACGTCTAGTCGCCACTTCGACTAAGCGGTCGCAGCCGCGTCGGAGACAAACGCGGCGATCGCTGCGGAGAACTGACGCCGGCTGTCTTCCCAGGCGTAGAACATGTGGCCGCCGTCGAAGTGGCGGACGGTCAGGCGCCCCGCCGTCTCGGGGTCGAGCCGCATGAGGTTTCGCAGCCGTTCGCTCCCGTAGTACGGCGTCACGAGGTCGTATCGGCCGTGAGTGACGAAGGCCTTCATGTGCGGGTTGAGCGACATGCCATACCGGAAATCGTCGGTGGCGCCGACCGGCGGCTCAAAAAAGTCCTCGGGCGCGTCGTTGGTCCACATCTCCCACACCTCGTAGCTCAAGACGGTGTACTCGCGATCGGTTTGGACACCGATCTCCGATCGCAACTGCCTGTTGATCGCGGTGGTGTACGCGGGACTGATGCCCGCGAGCGTGGGGTCGGGGCCGGCGAATGACTCCCGATCGGGGAACGGGTCGATGGTGGTGATCGCCGTGTCGTACAACCCGAGCACCTTGCGTTCGTCTCTGAGCAGTTCGCGCGTGAACACGCCGATGGTGATGCGGCCCTCGGCACGCGTCACCGTGTCGGGCGCAAGGCCGATGAGGTCGGCGAGGCGCCCCAGGACCTGGTCGCGTGCGCCCGCAGGCATGGAGGCGCCACGCGTGAGAAAGGTCGCGTAGTCGCCGGTGGCGAACGTCTCCGCCTCCCGACGAACATCGTCCGGCGACGAGCCGGCCGCAAATGCGCGCGACCGCCCGTGATGTGCAGCGGCGAGCGCCATCGTCGGCAGACGGTCGACCCATCCGAGCACGTCGTAGTCCGTCCCCGAGAGCGATCCGAGCTCCAGCGCCGGGGAGATGAGGACCGCACCGCTGAGCCCGATCCCCGCCGTCTCCTGCAACATCCGCACGAGGCGCCCAACGCGATATCCCCCGTAGCTCTCGCCGGCGATGAACACCGCAGAGCCCCATCGTCCCTGCTCAGAGAGCCACCGGCCCATGAATTCGCACAGTGACTCGAGATCACGCTTGTAGCCGAAGTACTCCCCGGCGGCGCCTTCCTCTCCGTCTTGCCGTCTCCTGTGCTCCTCGCCGTCTCCCTGTTTCTTTTTGTTCTCACCGTCCTTGCTGTCGTCGTCGATCACCCGACTGAAGCCCGTACCCACCGGATCGACGAACACCAGATCGGTGAAGGCCAACCAGGACTCCTCATTCGGGACGAGCCGTGGCGGCATCGGTGGCAGCGTTCCGTCCGCCGGAAACGCCACGCGCACGGGCCCGACCGCGCCCATGTGCAGATAGGCCGACGAGGCGCCTGGGCCGCCGTTGAAGACAAACGTAAGCGGGCGGTCGCCATCTCGGTTCGCGATGTAGGAGACCGAAAAGATCTCTGCCGCCGGCTTCTCCTTCTTGCGAAGGACGATCCACTTCGCGCTGGCGGTGTACTCAATCGACGTGGCCCCCGCCGTCCACACTGCGGTCGTCTGCGCCCCAGCGGGGGGCTCATAGTCCGCTGCCGCGGCGGCCTTGTTCTCCTTCGTGCTTTCGTCGGCCATCCCGAGACGCTACCTCCATCGCGACCCGCATGTGGGCAATCGGTCCAGGGCGATCGCCCGGCGTCCAAACGGCGCAGGGTGATCGCCGGCGTCCAGCAGCTCAACGTACCGAGTTCTCTACCCCGAGCTACGCGGTCGCTCATCACTTCTCGGTGTATGACGGCTGAGAAGTGATTTGGCGGGACTCTCGTCAGTCGTGCGCAGCGCTTGCCGGACCTCCGAGCTGAGTCGCCCCTTCGAGCTCAGCTAGGTCTGGCTCGTCAAGCTCAATATCGACCGCGGCCATGTTCTGCTCAAGGTGCGGTACCGAGCTGGTACCGGGGATGAGGAGTATCCGTTGGTAGCGGGACAACAGCCATGCGAGCGCGACCTGCGTCACGGTGATCCGATGCCGCCGCGCGACTCCAGCGATGACCGGATCCTGCGCCAGCTTTTTCGGGCCCCCGGTGAACGCGGAACCGAGCGGGAAATAGGGCACGAACGCGATCTCTCGCTCAATGCACAACTCGAGCACGTCCTCGCCGTAGCGGTTGACGACGCTGTAGGAGTTCTGCACCTCTGCGATGTCCACCAGTTCGAATGCTCGCCGGCATTCATCGACGCCGGCCTCACTGATCCCGATCAGGTCAAGCTTGCCCTCGCTGCGCAGATCCTCGAGCGTTCCAAGCTGCTCGGCGAGCAGGTCGCCTGAAGCGTCGCCACCCATCAGACGGAGGTTGACGAGGTCCATCCGCTCAACCCGCAAGGAGCGGAGGTTGTCCTCGACGCCGGCGCGCAGCTCGGCCGGGCTTTGGGCGGGCAGCCAGCCGCCCCGGCGGTCGCGGGCGCTTCCAACCTTGGTAACGAGCTTTAGGTCCTCTGGGTAGGGATGCAGAGCCTCACGGATCAGGTCGTTGACGATGTCCGGGCCGTAGTACTGAGCGGTATCGATGTGGTCGACCCCGAGCTCGATCGCCCGGCGCAGCACTGCGCGCGCCGCATCCGGATCACGCGGCGGGCCAAACACGCCGGGGCCGGCGAGCTGCATCGCTCCGAAGCCCATGCGGTTGACGGCCTTGTCGCCGATGAAGGATGTCTTGTTCATGCGTGTTTCCCGGGCTTGACCGCGTGCCACCGGATCGATCGCTTGGACCTGTCGATACCCGGGCGCAGGAATCCTGCGTCAGTGATGCGCTTCGCGAACGTGTCAGGGTCCAGCAGGTTGAGCGTGTCGCCAATGTGGATCGCTTTGAACACAGCGCCGCCGCCGATACTGTCGCTCCCGGCGAATAACCCACCTGGCCGGAGCACGCGGGCGGCCTCGGCGAGCGCGCGATCCTGGAGCTCTCGTGATGGGATGTGGTGCAGCATCGTGAAGCACACCACCCCAGAGAAGCGCTGATCTTCGAACGGCATGCGCGTCGCATCGCCCTGCGTCACCGCAACCTTGTCGCCGAGCTGCGCGCGCAGCCGTCGGCAGTAACCCTCGTCGAGCTCCAGCACGGTTAGTCTGTTGCACCGCCGCGCGAGCACGCGAGTCGTGGCACCGAATCCAGGGCCGAACTCGAGCACCGCGTCGCCGAGCGACACGCCGTCGAGCGCCCAAGGAAGCAGCTCGCGCTCGACGCCGCGCGCCCACCAACCGGACGAGCAGATCAGGTTGTGGAGGCGGTTCATCCAGCCATGTTGGCAGTTCACGTAGCATCGGGATCGGTGTGGAGCGAGCTGACAGTCGGCGAAACCAGCGTCAGGCGCATCGGTCTGGGCACGAATCGGCTGACAAACACGCCGGTTAATCAGGCGCTCCTCAGAGAGGCGATTGATGCCGGGATTAATTTCATCGACACCGCCTACCTATACACCCGCGGCGACAGCGAGCGGACGATCGGCGCCGCGCTCGCGCCGTTCTCGAGTGGCTACATCGTCGCTACCAAGGGCGGCTACGAACCCGGCGAGGGGCAACCGGAGATCCTCAAGACACAGATCGAGGAGAGCCTGCAGCGTCTGAACACCGATGTGATCGAGCTCTACTACCTCCATCGGGTCCATCCGGGGACGCCGTTGGAGACAAGCCTCTCGATGATCCGTGAGTATCGCGATCAAGGCGCGATCCGGTATATCGGCATCTCAGAGGTCGGCATCGAGGAGATTGAGCGAGCACGTGAGGTCGTGCCGATCGCTGCCGTCCAGAACCACTACAACCTTTCCGAACGCAGGCACGAGGAGGTTGTCGACTACTGCGCCGATCAACAGATCGCGTTCGTGCCGTACTTTCCCCTGCGGGGCGACGCGAGACCGGCGCTGACGCAGATCGCCGCGGCACACCGGGCCACCCCGAACCAGATCACGCTCGCATGGCTGCTCAAGCGCTCGTCGACGATGCTGCCGATCCCTGGAACGCTTTCCCTAGAGCACGTGGGGGAGAACCTGGCCGCGCTCGACATCGAGCTGACGGACGAGGAGTACCAGACACTCGCTTAGCGCGCTTTGATCGGCTTTGGTCCGCCGGTCAGGATGCCCTCACCGGACGATGGCCGATTCTCACCCTGATTTCACGACCAAGGACAGCCCATTGCCGGTGGTCCAGACGGTGGAGCGGCTGACCAATCTGATGACGAAGCGAGGAATCACGATCTTCGCCACCATCGACCAGCGCGCCGCCGCCCACAGCGTCGGGCTGGAGCTCCGCGAAACCGTTCTGATCATCTTCGGCAACCCGGCGGGCGGTACGCCCGTCATGGACGCGGTACCGCTGGTGGCCCTGGACCTGCCGCAGAAGCTGATCGTTTGGGACGACGAGGGGCAGGCGCGAGTGTCCTACCTGAGCCCGGCCGCCCTCGCAGCACGATATGCGCTGCCGGCCGCGCTCGCCGCGCCGTTTGCCGGCATTGACGAGCTGACGGACACCGCCCTCGCTGACGCACCGGGGCAGCCTGGCCGACGCTAGGTCGCCGCGCCCTGCGGAGAACCTGTCCGGGCCGGATGGTCAGCTGGGCTTGTTGGCGTTGATGTGAAGCGGCGGTGGCTTGATCGGATGCGCAAGGTGGTAGAACTTTCCCGGCGCCGAGCCCTTTACGCCGAACCCGACTCCGGCACCCTCGAGCGCATGCTCGATGCCCTTGGGCGACTGAAGCTTGTAGACCTCGAACCCGACGTTGTTCGGCGGTTTGGCGTTGAGCAGCGTCTCGGCGAGCACGCGGTGCTCGGATTCGCACCCCGCAAGCTCAGCGGAGTACCGCGCAAACGTGTCCTGCCGAGCCTGGGCGAACACAGTGACCCCGATCAGGTAGAGGTTTACGAACAGCGTCTCCCCCGCAACGAGCGCATGGCCAACGGACGTCAGTGAGAGCTTGTTCCCCGAGCCGCCGAAGAACGCGTCAGGGATCCAGAACTTGGTCGTCGTCGGTTTCCAATGGGCGCGGGTGAACCGGAAGTGGTCCACCTCAGCTGCGTACGCACCCTCAAACACCGCCTTCACGCCGGGTGGCACCGAACCCGAGTTCGCGTTCACGCGCCGAAGCAGCTCGGTCAGAAGCGTCACGGTCAGCGCCTCCGTGGTCACCGCGACCGTGCCGAACGTCTTGACCCCGATGTGATCGCCGGATGCGAGCGCGGCGGGAGCTGGGTCGAACGCGCCAAACGCGGCGACCCCAGCGGTGCCAATCGCTGCACGTTCCAGCAGCCAACGACGCGTGCCACGTGGGGTGCCCGTCTTCTTCAACGCGCGTTCGAGCGCTTCACCGGTGAGCGGGAGCGGTTGATCGTCCATGGTCTCTCCTTTCGAGTCCGCTTGTCCGCGAGAATCCACGTCATAGCTCATCAAATCTGCCCCGTGACCGCTTTCTCGGCGCCGAGGTCCGCAATCTGATCCTGACGGCAGCCCTGCCGGCGTCAATACGGACTCGCGGTCCCTTCATAAGGGCAAACGGAAGGAGAATGTGATGGCCGTTGCGCCACCTCAATACGTCGTCCATCGTGCGGCGGCGATCGAGTATCAGCCGATGCTCATCGATGGTCAACAGGTCGGCGAGGCTCATGAGCTTCGAGCGGAGGGAACCCATGGCAATGAGCATGAGGCGTGCCTCTGGCGCACCGACGCCCCCGCGCGCTACGACTACTTTTTCTACGGCGATGAGTCCTTCTATGTCCTGGAGGGCTCCGTGAGCATCGAACTCCCGGAAACCGGTGACCGCATCGATCTCCGGGCCGGCGACACCGCCTCCTTTGCCAAGGGAACACGATCGGTCTGGACCTTCAGCGAGCCGTTCAAGAAGTTCACCGTCATCTCGAACTGACTTCCATCGCGCACAGGCCGGCACGTCAGCCGCCCTGCACCGCCCGTTCGACCGCAGCGCGAGTGATCAGCCCGTGTGTCACCGGCGCGCAGGCGAGTCCAGCGTGCAGAAGCGCTGGTTGGTGGAGGTCGATTCCCGCGGCTGAGACCATCTCCGGGGTCAGCTGACCCTGGACGGTTGGGTCGGGGAAGTTCGGGAATCCGCGGCCGCGAACGCACCTGGCGAACGCCAACGCGGCCGCGAACCGGGCACGGGTCGGCGGGGTTGTTGTCGATGGGCCGAGGCCGCTGGCCGGCATCAGGTGTCGGCAGGCTTTCGACGCGCTGGACATCTTCGGATTCCTGATCCAGCTCTCCTCCTTGGGGATTCCTTGGCTGACGGTCGGATCAGGGAAGCTCTGCACACCATGGGAGCGGATGCAATTGGAGTAGGCGAGCAGCTCGTTCAGGCCGGCCGTCGCAGCGGTCTTGGACGCGGAGGCGCCACAGCCGGCGGCGAGTAGCGAGGCTGCGGCAACGGTGACGATCGAGACGAAGGGTGGTCGGCGACGCAGCATTTCAGGGCTCCTTTCGGTCGAGAGGACAAGGTCGAGTCCGCGGAGCGGCGGTTGCGAGCCTGAACCACGCCCGGTTACAGCCCAGTTACCTTGTTATTCCGCTGTAACCCGCGCTGCGGCATCCTCAGCGCCGTGAAGGTCGGGCGAACACTCAACCAGCCCATGTCGCAAATGCCCCGTCCGCGCTCCACCGTCCGCTGGCGGCTGACGCTGCTCTACAGCTGCCTCTTTTTGCTTTGCGGCGCAGCCCTGCTGGCGATCACGTACGAGTTCTTTATCAAGTTCGCGTTCTCTTACCCGCCGAAGGCGGGGCCCGGGCAATCAAAGCTCGGGATCCTCGACCAAGCGCTCGGCAGCGTGCGCGACGCCTACCTACACCGCCTGCTGCTCAGTTCGGGGATCGCGCTGGGGATCATGGCGCTCGTATCCGGGTTCGTCGGGTGGGTGGTCGCTGGGCGCGTGCTGGCGCCGTTGCGGACAATCACCGCCGCCACCGAACGGATCTCAGATTCGAATCTGCATCAGCGTCTGGCGATGCAGGGCCCGCGAGATGAGTTGCGCGTGCTGGCGGACACGATCGATCGGCTGCTTGAGCGTTTGGAGACAGCGTTCGAGGCTCAGCGACGGTTCATCGCGAACGTCTCACATGAGCTGCGGACCCCGTTGGCGATGATGCGCACCACCCTCGACGTCGCGAGCGCCAAGCCGGGCGGCGTTCCCAGACAGACGCGTGAGCTGGACGCCGAGTTACGCACCGACCTCGATCACGCCGACCAGCTGCTGGAGAGTTTCCTCACCCTGGCCCGCGCCCAAAACGGCCAGCACGTCGAGCGCGACCAGGTCGCCCTGGAGCCGCTCGTCGCTGCCTCCCTCGCGGCCCGCGCCGACCAGATCGCCGCTAAACAGCTAACCGTCCGCACGCAAATCGACGCGGTCGAGACCGCCGGCAGCACCACGCTCCTTGCGCGGATGATCGAGAACGTGATCGAGAACGCCGTGTGCCACAACCGGCAAGGCGGCAGGGTCAAGCTCCGCCTGACGCTGGTGAGTGGAGAGCAGGTGCGCATGATTGTTGACAGCAGTGGCCCGCTGCTCGATCAGCATGCCGTCGCACAGCTTGCCCAGCCGTTCAAGCGCCTCAGCCAGGACCGCACTGGGTCACAGAACGGGCACGGCCTCGGGCTGTCGATCGTCGCCGCCATCGCAGCCGCGCATGAGGGCAGCCTCGAACTCCATGCCCGCCAAGAGGGCGGGCTCCGGGTCCAAATCACGCTTCCAGGCGCCGCCGTGAGACAGCTCGGAAAGGCCGGTCCATGAGGGTTCTCGTCGTCGAGGACATTCCCCGTCACGCCAACCGGATCGCCGAGGGACTGCGCGACCAGGGGATCGCCGTCGACGTGGCCTATGACGGCCAGGAAGCCATTTCAAAGGTCACGGTCAACCCCTACGACGTTGTCCTTCTCGACCGCGACCTCCCGGGCATCCACGGCGATCAGCTCTGCCAGCTCATCACCCACACCGGAGATCCCCCGATGATCCTGATGCTGACGGCGGCCGGCGGCCCCGCCGACCGCGTCAAAGGGCTCGCGCTCGGCGCAGACGACTACCTCCCCAAGCCGTTTCACTTCCCCGAGCTCGTGCTCCGCGTCCGCGCGCTAGCCCGGCGCAGACCGGTTGCCCGCCGTTCCGTCCTTCAAGCGGGCGGAATCGAGCTCGATTCACGCACCGGCACCGTCAGACGAGACGGACGGACGATCGAGCTCTCCATGAAAGAGCGCGCCGTGCTCGAGGCCCTGCTCAAAGCCAGTCCGGACGCGCTCAGCACCGAGCGGCTCCTCGAGCAGGCCTGGGACGAAAACGTCGACCCGTTCACCAACACGGTGAAGGTCACGATCAACCGACTCCGACGCAAACTCGGCCAGCCCGACATCATCCACACCACCCCTGGAGTGGGCTACCGGATCACCGAAGGGCTCTAGTCGGCCGGCGCGGACGGCGGTACTCGAGGTGAATCACCTCGTTGTCCATGGGGCCGAGACGGGCGGTCAGCTGAAGGCCTTCGTCCTCGAACCAGCCCAGTTCCGAGCCCGTCAACGGCCACGGGCGCGAGTGCGCGGGTTCGTCTTCGCCGCGCACGGCGGTCCGCAGAAACATTCGCCCGCCCGGCGCCAAGCATGTCGAGATCGCAGAGATTGCCGCCCGATGCTCGCTCGGAGGCAACGATTGGATCGTCTGCACCTCGACGATCAGCTCAAACCGCTCGCGCCAATTCGCGGGCAAGTGGAACAGATCGGCGACCCGGTACTCGACGGTCGAGTCGGGGAAGCGGCGGCGCGCCGTGTCGATGGCCGTGGGTGACACATCGAAGGCGTCGACGACACAACCTCGGCGAGCGAGCTCCTCCGCATCGTCTCCCAACCCGCACGCGACCACCAGGGCCAGGGTCCTGGCGGCCGGTGGCTCCGCGTCGAGCCAGTCAATCAGCACCGGCCTTGGTGACAGCCGCGCCCACGGGATCTGCGAGTAGTCATCGCCTGCGCCGGCGTAGATCGACTCGAAAACCTCGCCTGTTCTGTCCATTTCGCCCACCACCTGATGCTTGCATGACCGCCGATGTGAGCCTTCAGCAGCGGCGCTGCTGCGCGAGTGTCAGAATCGCCTTCCGAGAGCCATACATGACGCGATCAGCATGCGGAACGTCGGACCCTAGACGCCATGCCTCGTAACAAGGCCGATGAGGACGCGGCTTAACACCTACACCGCCTACAGCATCGGCTGCGCCGGCGTTTGGGGGATCATCCTGCTCGCCGCGCGGCGCCGCCTGGATGCCAAGACCCGGAACACGCTTCAGCTCGTGTGCGGCGGCTGGTGGATCGGATGGACGTCGGCCACCATTGCCCGAATCGGCTATCCACCGCCCAAGCCGCTAACGCCCGCCGGCGAGAAGAGGCTCCGCATCGTTTCCAGCGTGCTGGTCGCGCTCGGCCTCACCAACGCCGCCCGCCTGCTTGTCACCGGCAAGCAGGCGCCGAAAAAGCGCGCCAGACGCCTGAGAGTTAAACCCTAACTACCGACCGCGCCTCCGAGAGTGGAGCGGAGGTCGTCGGCTTGACCCGACGAGCTCGTCAATCCGCACGCGCGCTTCCCAGACCTTCAGGTTGCGCGGAGAGGATTTCGAGGGCGCGCAGGAGGCGTGGCGCGACCGCGGCGGAGGGCTTTGTAACGCTGCTGGCCCTCGCGCGTCAGACAAGCGAGGATTCTGACGATAGGCGGTGATCGCGATGTCGAGCTGGTCATGATCGTGAGCGAGCAAGGATCGCGGCAGGTCGCGGGTCGGCTTTCCGACGCGGCGCTTGCGGCTGCAGCGCGGTCGGATAGGTCCGCGTTCTTGGCGCTTTATGAGCGCTACTTCCCGCGGGTGCACCGCTATGTGCGGATCAGGGTCGCCGACCGGGACGCGTGCGAGGACATCACCAGCGACGTGTTCATTGCGGCGCTGGCTGGGATTGAGCGCTTCCATGGTCGCGGAAGCTTTGCCGCGTGGCTGTTTCGGATCGCTCAGAACACAGGCAAGAGTCCCCCCGCCACCACACCCAAAGGCTGACGGCACTGACACCGGGCGGGACGTAGCACCGTCGCTCAGTCGGCAATGCGGCGGCGCTCGCCATCCCGCAGATCACGGCTCATCCCGCGGCTAGCGCCGTCTCAGTCAGAAATCCACCGTGTGGAACTTGATTCGATAAACGAGCGTGTCCTCGTCGATCGGCCCGGCGTGCGCAGCGCGCCGACGCAGCGCCTCGCGATCGGGCTCGCCGGCCCGCCGGACATCCGCCCTGGTGATCGCCGCGAACGGGACAAGCTCGATTGCATCGACCTCGATCTCACCGAGACCGACCCGGTAGCGCCCACCCTGCTTGACCCGTGGCCGCTTCCACAGTCGGACCGAGAGCGTGATTTCTCCCGCCAAAACATCGCTGCGCAACTCGCGGCTGAACTCCACACCCGGGAAGCTAGCCCGTAATTGCTTGGTTTGAAGGGAGTGTGGAACGTCGACCTCCGCGTGACGTCGTAGGCTGCGGCTGTGCCAACGGCTACGCCTCAACACAAGATCGGATCGGGATTCGGAGCGCGCAGCACCGCGTGGGAGACGCTGCAGGGAATTGACCTGACGGGGAAGCTCGCGATCGTGACCGGCGGTTACTCAGGGGTCGGGCTCGAGACCACCCGTGCATTGGCCGGCGCCGGCGCCCAGGTTGTCGTTCCCGCCCGACGTCGGGCGGCAGCCGAGCAGGCGCTCGCCGAAGTAGATGGCGTCGACCGAGGAACAAAGCTCGCGACCGCCACTGCCCATCATTCCGCGGGTGCCGCTCCTCGTGGCACCGCTAGGCACGTCACGCCGCGAGCATGGCATGGCTCGGCGCCGGTGCGGGCAACCGTCTTCGTCACTCGTTGGTCGCCGAGCCGACGACGCGCGGTGCTGCGGTGACTGACGATCGCATGGGGAACAAGCGTGCACTCGTCCGCCGTCCAGGCCCGCGTTTGGCTGAGGGCTTGGTCTCGCATCGCATCCCGGCGCCGGTCGACCTCGACCTCGCGGGACGACAGTGGCATGGGTACGTCGACTCGCTGCGGGCCGAGGGCTGGGAGCTCATCGAAGTTCCGCCGGCCGACGATTGCCCCGATGCGGTGTTCGTGGAGGACACGGTCGTGGTCCATGGTGACCTCGCTGTCATCTCTCGCCCGGGCGCCGACGAGCGCAAGCCCGAGATCGCCGGCACCGAAGCGACGCTGGCCTCGCTGGGCTTCCGAATCAGCCGGATCGAGGCGCCCGGCACTCTTGACGGCGGTGATGTCCTCAAGGTTCAGGGCGTGGTGTTTGTCGGCGTCAGCGGGCGGACCAACGCATCCGGGGCTGAGCAGCTCGCAAAACTGCTCAGGCCGCTGAGCGTGCGGGTCGTCGCCGTCCCTGTCTCCCGGGTGCTGCACTTGAAGTCCTGTGTCACTGCGCTGCCGGACGGCACCATCGTCGGCTTCGCGCCGCTCGTCGATGAGCCGGGGCTGTGGCCGTCGTTCCTCTCGGTGCCCGAGGAGGCCGGCGCGCACGTTGTGGTGCTCGACTCATCGGCGGTGCTGATGTCCACGCGCGCGCCCGCCACACGAGCCATATTTGAGTCCCGTGGACTGAGCGTGGTCGCGGTTGACATTTCCGAATACGAGAAGCTCGACGGCGGTGTCACCTGCCTGTCAGTGCGACTACGCGGTTGAGGCCGACTGGATCCGCGAGCTTCCGGCGATCTAGATGCGCAGCGCATCCAACGTCCGAAATCCCGTCGCCCAGCCTCCACGTCACCCGTAGCCAAATAGGCTGAAACCGATGCTTCGGCCCGGCCTTACTCGAGAGGAGGGCGAGGACGTGCGGGCCACCATGGGAGGTCGTCTTGACCACCCGCCGGTTCGCCGCGAGCTTCGCGAACGGCATCCCAGCATTTGACAATCCGACGCTGGTTCGTCGGCGACGGATCCCTCCGATACGCCTCCTCCGCTTCGGCGAGCTGGCGCTCAGCGATCTGGATCACCTCGTCATCGGGCTCCACGATCGAATCGTATGGCCGCTTGCGCCAGTTCGAGGCCATACCGGTTTCGAGGATCATTTAGGCCGGAACCGGATCTTCTCCTGGCGGGTGGACAGGCTCGGGGTTGGGCTCGGGCTCGACTGGCGGCGGGTCCTCCGCGGGAAGCGGCTCGTGCGGCGGATCGGGGATCACCGCCGGCTGCGGCTCTTCCTCGGGCGGCGGGTAGTCGGGCACAATCCCCGGGTCAGGACCCGCCGGCACCTCCTCCGGCGGAGGCTCTCCTGGACTATCGGGCGGAGTGATCGGCGCTGGCGTCACGCCCACCGTCTCACGCTCGCTGAGCAGCCGGCTGACGAGCTAGGACGTTCAGAAGGCCAGTCCCGTGCTGTGCCGGTGCTGCGTCGCGCCGGCGCGCGTGCGCGCGCGGCGGGCCGCCGCTCTGACCCGCGCCGGTCTTCGTCTGCGGTCGCGGCCGGCCGGAACCCCGGGGCGTGAGGCGCCGGCTTTCTGGCCGCCTCGGTTGTCTTGGTCGCGGTGCGAGACGGCCGCGCCTTGGTCGGGCCGGATGGATTCGGCCGCCGCCCGACAGCGCTCGCTCGCTCTCGGCCTCGCTGCGCGTCCGAAGCCGAAGCGCGACCTCCAGCTGGTCCCTTTCGGCGCGATGGCTTACCGGTGGCTCGCTGCGCCCGATCGGCCACCGATGCCTCCTCTGGTTTGCGTGACCACGTCCTAGCACTACCCGGCCGGGCGGAACACATATCCGACGCGTCGCACTCAAGAGGTTGGGGCTGACCTTGTAGTCGGCGGCGGGCTACCGCCTGGCGCTCAGCCGAGTTCTTGCGAGAGTCCTATAAGAAGTCCTCCAGGCCCGCGGATATAGCAGAGCCGATACGCGTCTTCGTACTGGACCACATCGCCGACAAGCCGCACGTCGTGCTTGCCGAGCCGGCTGAGCGTCTCGTCGATGTCGTCCACGACGAACATGACGCGCAGATAGCCGAGAGCGTTCACCGGGGCGTTCCGGTGATCGGCAACCGCAGCCGGCGTGAGGAATCGCGAGAGCTCGAGCCGGCTTTGGCCGTCCGGGGTGCGCATCATGGCGATTTCGACCCGCTGGTCTCCCAGTCCAGTAACGCGCCCAGCCCACTCTCCTTCGACCGTGGCTTGGCCTTCAAGCTCGAGGCCGAGCTCGCGAAAAAACGCGATCGTCGCCGGTAGGTCGTCAACGACGATGCCTACGTTGTCCATCCGCTGGATGGCCATGTGAGCGCAATCTAGCTGCATAGGCGACCGGCAAGGTGATCGAATTCGGCCGACCAGGCTTTCCGGGTTTGCTCGTATTGCTCGGCGGTACGGTGGCCGCGTTGTTGGAAGAGCATCTTCGTCCGGCCGTCGCCGAGGTCAGCGAGGATCACCGTCACTACGTCCGGTGTCGGCACGTTCGCGAGACCGCCAATTGTGAACGCTAGTCGCTCGGGCTCGATGACGTCGATGTACTCGCCCTCCCAGCGGATGTCGCGACGGTCAGGGCCGTAGGCAAGCGTCGTCGCCCTCCACGCCCCTCCCGGTCTTAGGTCGATCGAAACGCTCGACAGCGGCACCTCGGTCTCGGGTCCGCCGAACCAATCCGCGAAGCGACGCGGCTCTGTCCATTCCTTCCAAACGAGCTCGCGGGGCGCCTGAAACATCCGCGTAATCGTGATCTGGCGTTCAGCTGTGCGTAGCCGTATCAGCTGGTCAGCCATGTTCAGGCCGGTTTTGGTGTGATTGGAGGCGCGCGTCCAAATGATCGAAACTGGCCTCCCAGAAACGACGGTACGTCCTAACCCAGTCGTCCACGCCCTTGAGCGGACCGCCCTCGAGCTTCGACGGACGGAGCTGCGCCTCGCGACCCCGGGTTATGAGGCCGGCGCCTTCGAGCACTTTGAGGTGCTTTGAGATCGCCTGAACGGTCACCGGGAACGGCGCGGCCAGCTCATTGACCGTTGCTTCCCCCTGGGCCAGCCGGGCGATGATTTCCCGCCGGGTGGGGTCAGCTAGGGCCGCGAATGTCTTGCTGAGCTGATCTCCGGCCATATTCACCTTGTTGGTTTATCAAACTTCTGGTTGAATAGTACCGGCAACGAGTCTCGCCTACAGAATGGGGACGTCGACGTATCGAGTCGAGGAGCGAGTGGCGTCTATGCGAAACCAACGCTTTGCTGCCTGCATGCGCTCGCTCCAGGGGCCGGGCGCCTTAGCGCTCGCGTGCCTTGCTCTCGCGGCGTGCTCGGATTCGTCCCGCCACACGCTCGCGGCCTCTCGGGTCCCGGTTGCACAGCGCGTCTGCCGCGCCGAGCTCCACGCGGCCGCTGCGCTGCTGCCTAGGGCGCGGATGCGGATCGCAGATTCGGACCCGACGAACATCGAGTGTGTAGCGTCCCGAGGCCGGATCAAGGTCGACACCATTGCCGAGGCCCAGGCGATGGCGTTGGTCGAATGGGGGGAAATGGGCAATCACTTCATCCAGGCGTTCGGTACCGGCCCCGTCCACGTCCCCTCGGAGATCCCCCAGGTCTGTTGCCCGAGCCTGGACGGCGAGGACGGCGGTGGGCGAGGTGCTGTCGGCAACGCGTTTTGGGTGCCGGGGCAGAAGGAGCTTTTCGCTACCAACGGCGGAGAGATCCGGGGCGGCAGCTACGTGACCGCGACTGTGAAAGGACCGTTGCGTCGACCCCCGAGCCTGGCGTTGGCGACCGCGGTGACCCGCGCGGCGCTGAACGTAGCTCCGCGCGGGCCGAACAACGGATCGCCGCAATAGCTCGTACCGAGCACCCCATGGCCTGCTGACACAGGCGCAATCCTGCGCAGCGGTCGGTGCGCCCGATCCAGCCCGACACCACACCTGCTTGACATCTTGGCGGCTTGCTGACTAAGGTCAGAGAATGTCGGGTGCGATGGTCGACCAGGTCCGTCGTTTCAATCGCGTCGTGACCGAGCGGGTGGGGGCGCTCAACGATCATTTCCTAGGGCGTGCCAGGCCGCTCGGCGAGGCGCGCCTGCTGTGGGAAATCGGGCTCGACGGATGTGAGTTGCGTCTGCTGCGTTCCCGGTTGGGCCTGGACTCCGGGTACCTGAGCCGGCTCTTGCGCTCACTCGAGGCTGCCGGGCTGGTCAAGGTGTCGGCGAGCCGGGGTGACCGGCGGATTCGCGTCGCACGGCTGACCGCTGCGGGCCGGCGTGAGCGCGCGACGCTCGACGAGCGGTCCGACGAGCTTGCGCACTCTCTGCTCGGACCCCTGAGCTGGCAGCAGCGGGAGCGGTTGGTCGCGGCGATGCGCGAGGTCGAGCTCCTGCTCATCGCGGCCAGTGTTGAGATCAACCACCTCGATCCCGAGCACCCGGATGCGCGGTACTGCCTGGCGGAGTACGTGGCGGAACTGAATGGGCGCTCGACGCGCGGCTTCGACCCATTGGTGGGTGCTACCGCCCTGCCGCACGAGGTCCGGCCGCCCGCCGGTCAGTTCTTCGTCGCATACCTGCACGGGGAGGCGATCGGCTGCGGTGCGGTCAAGCATCATGATGACGGGCCGGCTGAGATCAAGCGGATGTGGATTGCACCCCAAGCGCGCGGGCTGGGGCTTGGACGCCGCCTACTGGAAACGCTCGAGGCGTGCGCTCTGGCCGGCGGCGCGCGGGTCGCCCACATCGAGACGAGCGCTGTTCTCACCGAGGCCCTCGCCCTGTACCGCTCAGCTGGCTGGGCCGAGGTGCCTCCGTTCAACGACGAGCCGTTCGCCGACCACTGGCTGGAAAAGTCGCTGACCTAGCGGGCCGGACCCGTTCAACATTCAGCGCGATCACGATGAGCCCCCGTACGGTCCTGCTCCTCTGCTGGCACTATCATCGCGGTCGCCAAAATCGCGCCTTGAGGGTTGCTATCGCCCGAACGAGCGAACGAACGAGCGCGCAACTGCTGAGACCCCGTCGATCAGCTGGCGGACCTCGGCCACGCCGGCGCGGAGGTTGACGTCGCCGACCTCGATCGCGAGTGAGGATTCCTGGAGCGCCACGAGCTCGAAATCGGCGCGTTCGACGGCCCCTATCGCGTCCTCGATGAAGCCCAGCACGCCAGTTGAGGGCAGCTTGGCCGACTTCATCGTGAACTCCCGGTCGCCGAGCCGATATCGGCTGGCGAACTGCGCGTGGGTCCGCTTGGCTCGACCGTAAGCCCGCTGAACCGGACGAAACAGCTGGTCCTCGAGGCGATCGGCCTGCTGCTCATCCAGCTGCTCATATGCCGCGCCAAGCGAGGTGAGTGCTTCGCCGAGCTGGTCGGTCGCATCCGCCAGCTTGTCGAGGAGCTGAACGCGCGCTTCTACTTCCGTGTATGCCATCGCGATCAAGCATAGGTTGGTGTGCTCCAACCGGGTGCGGCGCTCGCATCGGGCTTCTGTCATCACGTTCGATCACCTGATGACCGCGTAACGACATCGGAGGCTTCCAGCAGGCTTCCACGCGGTTGGCATCCCTCCTGCTTGGACTCGCCCACCGAAATACCGTCAGCGTCTACCAGCACCGCTATCCGGACATGCCGCGGCCTGTGGCTGACTGCAGCAAAGGTCGTACCAAGCTCTGGCTGAAGCCTGAGATTGAACGCTGGACGCTGTCCAGATTGGGCGTTTGCGAGCATCGGCCCTTGTGCGCCAGCGCATACATTCGTCCTGAAGCGCTCGTCCGCAGGCAGCGGACGGAGCGAGAAAGCATGCGTGCGCTTTGGGGTGCGATGCTTCGTGTTCCGCGGCGGGGTGGTGGTCTCTACTGGCAGTCGGAACAGCTGCCGCGAAGGGTGACTTCGTGGTCGGTGGTTGTGAAGCCGAGCCGGTGAGACAGCTGGTCGATTGAGCGCTCCAGGCCGGGGTCGTTGAACGGGACCAGCTTGCCGCATTCGGCGCAGACGAGGTGGTGGTGATGATGCTCACCGGCGGGATCGGTCGGCTCATACCGAGCGATCCCGTCGCCAAGGTCGAGCCGGTTGACGAGGCCGTGGGTGTGGAGCAGTTCGAGCACCCTGTAGATGCTCGCCCGGCCGACCGGGCGGCGCCCGCGGCGGGCGCGGCGCATCGCGTCCTCGATCTCCAGTGCGCTGAGCGCACAGCCTTGCCCGGCGAGTAGGTCGATCAGTCGGTCGCGGGCTGCACCGCGGTGGTGACCGGCTTGCCCGAGAACGCTCCGGGCGTGTTTGGCCCAGTCGGTGCCGGTGAGGGTGGAGGGGTGAATTGCCAACTAGCCAAGCATAGCCGCCGAACGTGTCGGATCGGAGTGAGAGTAGGTCTCGAACTCACGAGATTGAGACTTGCTCTCATTCTATGGTAGGCTAGGGCGGCGGTTAGTTGGTTCCGGCAATTCCCACGTGAGGTGGCGGTGGTCAGGGTCGGTTGGTGGCTCGAAGTTGGCCGTGGGGGCGGGTTGTTGATCGCGATCGCGCTGGCGGTGGCCGGCTGCGGCTCGGCCGTGGCGTCGGCTGGGAAGGGTCAGATCGTGGCGGTGGGGGCCGAGAACGAGTACGCCAACGTGATCTCGCAGATCGGGGGGCGCTATGTGTCGGTGACCGCGATCGAGAGCAACCCTAACACTGATCCGCATACGTTCGAGGCGAGCCCGAGCGTGGCGCGCACTGTCGCCTCAGCACAATTGGTGGTGCAAAACGGGGTGGGGTATGACACGTTCATGAACAAGATCGAGTCGGCTTCGCCGAGCTCGTCGCGCAAAGTGATCGACGTCCAGACCCTCTTGGGGCTGCCGGACTCGACTCCCAACCCGCACCTATGGTATGCGCCGCGGACGATGCCGGCGGTTGCGGGCGCGCTGGCCAAGGATTTGTCGGCGATCGACCCGTCCCACGCTGCTTACTTCGCCGCCAACGCCCGCCGGTTCGATGCCTCGCTGCACCCGTGGTATCACGCGCTCAAGCAGTTCGCCGCCCGTTATCCGCGCACGCCCGTCGCCACGACCGAGCCCGTGGGGGATTACATGCTCGAGGCCGCGGGTACGGCGAACCTGACGCCGTTCGCGTTTCAGGCCGACATCATGAACGGGGTGGACCCGGCCCCGCAGGACGTGACCCTTCAGGACGGACTCTTCTCCGGGCACCGGGTCAAGGCGTTTGTCTATAACCAGCAAGTCACCGACTCGCTGACCCAGTCGTTTTTGGCCAAGGCCAAGCAACACGGGATACCGGTCGTCGGGGTGTACGAGACGATGCCAACGCCGGGGTATGACTACCAGTCGTGGATGCTGGCCGAAATCGACGCGCTGCAGCGGGCGGTCGCCGACCATATCTCCACCGTGAGGCTGCATTGACTACTGACGTGCTGGCCGCCACCGACGCGCGACGGGCGCTCGAGGTCGACGGGGTGACCGTCCGCCTCGGCGGCCGGACGGTGCTTGACGACGTCAGCTTCTCGATCCGGACGGGCGAGTTCTGCGGCCTGATCGGCGCCAACGGCGCCGGCAAGACGACCCTGTTCCGGGTGATCCTCGGTCTACAGCCACCCGCCTCTGGGCAAGTGGCAGTCGGCCGCCGCCGGCGCTCCGGACGCGACGTTGGTTACGTGCCACAGAAGTTCTTTCTTGACCCGGACATGCCTTTGCGCGGCCTGGACCTGATCGCGCTCGGGCTCGACGGGCAGCGCCTCGGGATACGGTTGCCCTCGCGCTCGCGCCGGGTGAGGGTGCAGGAAATGGTCGAGGCGGTCGACGCGGGCTCGTTCGCTGACGAGCGGGTGGGCCGGCTTTCGGGCGGCGAGCAGCAGCGGATCCTGATCGCGCACGCTCTGATCAGCAGCCCGCAGCTGCTGCTACTCGACGAGCCGCTGGCCAACCTCGACCTGCGCAGCGCCCAAGAGGTGGTCGGTCTGCTGTCGAGAATCGCTGCCGAGCAGCAGATCGCGGTGCTGATCTCCGCGCACGAGATGAACCCGCTGCTTCCAGTGATGGAACGGATCGTGTATTTGGCCGCCGGCCGCGCCGCCAGCGGCACGGCCGACGAGGTGGTCCGCTCCGACGTGCTGAGCAACCTCTACGGCCACCACGTTGACGTGCTGCGAGTGCACGGCCGTGTGCTGGTCGTCGCCGGCGCCGGTCAGGACGAGCATGCGGCACTCGACGAGGCTGGCGATAAGTCGGCTTCTGTCGAGATCGTCTAGCGAGTGTCGTGACTGCGGATCTGGCGGCGATCATCGAGCCGGGGTTTTTCTCAAGCAGCTCGGTCGAGCTCGCGCTCGTGGTCGGCGCGCTGGTCGCGATCGTGGCCGGATCGGTCGGGGTGTTCACCGTGATCCGCGGCCAGTCGTTCGCCGGCGAGGCGCTTGGCGACATCGGCGCAACGGGCGGATCGAGCGCCTACCTGGCTGGGATCGCGCCGGTGTGGGGGTTTGTGGGGATCTCGGTCGCGGCGGCCGGGATCATGGAGCTGATCGGAATCCAGCGCCCGCGCGGTCGCGATCTGGCCACCGGGATCGTGCTCGGGGCCGGCTTCGGACTTGCCGCGCTTTTCCTGTACCTGGGCACCACCTACGGCAGCACCACCGGCGCGACCGTCACAATCCTGTTCGGCTCGATCTTCGCGCTGGAGAACTCGATCCTGCCGCTCGTGGCGGCGTTCGGAGCGATCGCGTTCGCGCTTATCCTCGTGCTCTACAGGCCGCTACTGATGGTCTCGGTCAGCCCCGAGCTGGCCGCCGCGCGCCGGCTCCCGGTCCGACTCGTCGGCGGCCTCTACCTGCTGGCGATGGCGCTCGCGGTGGCGCTGTCGGCGGTCACGATCGGCGCCATTCTGTCCACCGCGCTGCTCGTCGGACCCGCCGCCACGGCGCTGCACCTCACCCGCCGCCCGGGCCGGGCCATCGTAGGAGCCTCGCTGGTTGGCGTTGGCGCAATGTGGCTCGGGATCCTGCTCGCGTACGACAGCTACGCCTGGCCGCCCCTGCATCACGGCTGGCCCGTCAGCTTCTTCGTGGTCACGCTGGTCCTGTTCGCGTACCTGGCCTCCCGGCTGCTCCCCGGAATCCGCGCGCGCCACTGAGTAACCATGTTCTCCGGGTTCATGGTCAACGCCTGGATCGTGGCAACGGTTGTGGCCGTCGTCGGGGGCGCCGTGGGCTTCTTCGTCGTGCTGCGCGGGTCGGCGTTCGTCGCCCACGCGATCCCCAACGGCTCGTTTGCCGGGGCGGCCGCCGCCAGCCTGGTCGGCGTAAGTACCATCCTCGGGCTCGGCGTATTCTCCGTCGGTGCGGCGCTGGGGATCGGATTTCTCAGCCGCCGCGGGCGCCACGACGTCGCGACCGCGCTCACGCTCGTGTTCCTACTCGGCCTCGGCGCGTTGTTTCTCAGCTTCAGCGTCGAATATGCACCAGAGATCTACTCCCTGCTGTTCGGCGAGGTGCTCGGGATCAGCACCAACCAGCTCGGGCCGACGATCGGGCTCGCCAGCGTGTGCTTGGCCGTGCTGGGGGTGCTGTACCGGCCGCTGCTGCTTTCCTCGACTCTGCCTGACTCGGCCCACGCCCGCGGGATCAGCCCGTACGGCCTGGAGTTCGGGTTCCTGCTGCTCGTCGCGCTCGCCACGACGATGACCGTCCCCGTGGTCGGCACGGCGCTCATCTTCAGCCTGATGATCGGCCCTCCCGCCGCCGCCCGTGCCTTCACCACCCGGCCCCTCACCGCAACCGTGCTCTCGGTCGCCATCGCCCTGATCATCACCTGGGCGGCGATCGCCCTCTCATACCAGACCAACTGGCCGGTCGGCTTCTACGTCGGCGTGATCAGCGCCACGAGCTACGCCGCCGGACGCGTGTGGACCTACACGCGCCGCCACCAGCCAGCCCGGCCACGCGTCGGCCCCAACGCGCCACCCGCACCGACCTGCACCGCACACAACGACTGAGCCCACCCCCGGTCAACTTCTTCGACGCGATGACGCCAGAAAGCCCACACAACTCTCTCACCACCAGTTCGCAACCCGTAGGCGCAGTCTCAGGCTCCCGCCCGGGGCGAATCTCAGAACTGCTGAGCGGCTCGCCGACCC
>DASRHQ010000007.1:0-36719 GCA_035650455.1 Solirubrobacteraceae bacterium | reverse complement strand
TTGCCCTCGGCGATGATCACGTTGTTTGCGCCCGCATTCCTGATCGTTCGCACCAGGGCCTGATCGCCGACATACTGCGCGCCGTCGACAGTCCCGCCATTGCGCCAGATCTGCCATACCCTGCGCTCACTGCCGCCGACTGCGGAGGTCGGGAGGCGGGGTTCGTTGAAGAGGTCGAATAGCACGTGTCGGTTTCGCCGGAAGTGCTTGGCCATGTACGACCAAAACTGAATCGCCGACGCGGTCGGCAGCGGCGGAGCATGGAAGCGCTCTTCCTGGAGGGTGAGGATCGAGGCCATGTGAAGGCTGGTCGCCTGATTGACGAGGCTGTGAATCAGGTCGCGGTACTGAGTGTTGACCTGCCCGTCGGACGAAAAGAGATACTCCTGCGAGACCTGAAGGCGGATCACGTCTGCGTGCCAGAAGCTTGCGGCCGCGCTCAGCATCTCCGAACCGGGCCAGGGACTCTGGTTCGAGTCGCCCTGACACAGCTCGTTTTCAGGGACATCGGTGAGTGAGGTGCAGTCGATGACGAAGCCGTAGGGCACGAACTGCACGCCGTTGGTTCCGACGACTTCATTGCCCCTCACCCGGTACGGAGGCGAGGCCGCAGTAGGCATCTGCGAGCGGACCGGCGCGGACGCGCTCGCGCCGGTGGCGGTGAAGGCCAGCACCAATGCCACAGCGGCCAAGCCAGCAAGCAAGCCTGCGGTCTTCGGATGACAGCTCAAGTCAGCCTCCCCTGGACGTTCTCTCCCGTAGAAGACCGAAACGCAAGCGCGAGTATAAAAGTGCGCTGCCCACGTGGGTGGTCGGCCCGTCAGGCAGCCGAGGGCTGAGCCGGCGGCACCACGGGCGGCGAACCGCGCCGCTTTGCCTCCTCGATCGGCACCTCGAGCTCGACGTTCCACCCCTGCGCGAAGCCGATCATGGCGAACATGATCAGAAGCACCTGGACCGGGATCATCAGCAACGTCAATGTCCCGAGCACGTCCGCCGATAGCCCGCCGCCGCCAAAGATCGACTGGGCTGACGCGAATCCGGCATTGCTGCGGTCAAACCAGCTCGTCCCCGAGAGTCCCATTGCCGCGACCACCGCGACCATTACGAGCAGAATCGCCAGGCCCGCGGCGACGGGCAACGACCCCCGGCTCCAGCGCCACACGTAATAGGCCAGCACCAAATACGCGAGGCACCACACGAAGTTCAGCGGGGTAAGGCCCTCGAGCTTCGACCACCCGCCAAACGTCACCAGCACCATGAGCGCGACTGAGACCAGCAAGATCGCCACGACGATGACCTTCACCACCTTGCATTCCGGTTTGTCGCGGTTGGGATGGATGACCGTATAGCCGGGCGTCAGGGTGCGTCTGTGTGCCACAGCGCGGACCTTACCCGGCATCGGGACCATGTGTATCAATTCACCTGATTGAAGTCTGCTGGCTCAGGAACAGCCGGGACCTAGAATCGGGTCGGCCCAGCGCGGGCGTGGCGAAATTGGCAGACGCGCCGGCTTTAGGTGCCGGTGGGCGAAAGCCCTTGGGGGTTCGAGTCCCTCCGCCCGCACTGAAACGCAGGCTCAGTTCTGCGTTGTCAGCGGCCGTGCCGCTCGAATATGTCGAGCGGCAAAAACGCGCCCACGACCCAGTTCGGGGCATCGACGACTTCGTGAATACGCAGATCAGCAGCCACCGACGCGATTGCGTAGGCCTCCTCGCGGTCTCGCCCGTGGTGCTGCATCAGGTGGTCTACGAGCTCGCGCGTCGCCTCCCGGGCGGCCTCGAGAAGGTCTGGACCAACGCCGGTGCAAACGTGATGAGGGCCGGAGCGCGCCGGTGTCGCCGCATGAGGCACGAAGTACTGCGGCGTCCGGATCCGCAGGTCCTTGCGGACGGTCAGACGCAAAGTGATGTCCATCGAAGACTCCACGGCGGTCCCGCACACCTCTCCATCGCCCATCGCGGCGTGCGTATCTCCGACTGAGAGCAACGCACCCTCAACGCCGATCGGGAGAAACAGCCTCGAACCTGCCCGCAGGTGCCGGATGTCCATGTTGCCGCCCCACTTCCGTGGCGGGACAATCGAGTGATGGCCCGGCTCCGGCGGCGCCACGCCGATGGTGCCCGGGAACGGGTCATAGGGCAGAGAGACGCCGGCGCCGAATCGGACGCGGTCAGCGGACGCGTCGACCTCCGAGATTCGCAACCACGGGTCCGGATACTCGTCGGCCAGCAAGCCGAAGCCCGGGATGATCGCGGTCCATCCCCAATCGCGCGGACGCAGCTCCAGGATGTCGATCGCGAGCACCTCGCCTGGCCGCGCGGCCTTGACGAAGACCGGACCGGTCACCGGGTTGACGCGCGTGAAGTCCAGTTCGGCGACGGCTGAAGCATCGGAGTGGCGATGGAGCTGGCCGCCCGACGCGTCTCGCACCTCAAGTTCCATCTCTGCGCCCGATTCGACCTCCAGCGCCGGCGGGATGGAGTTGTCCCACCCGAGGTGGACCGAGCCCTGGGTGACGTGGTGCAGGGAGGGAGCGCGCATGTTTGTCCGCGAGCAAGCCTAACCCCGAGCGCCCTCGTTCTCCACGGGCAAGATTCGACGGCGTTTGCGACCACCGTGCTCCAACTCCGCGCGCAACCTTCGCAGCGAGCGCGAGCGGATCTGTTGGACGTTTGCGACGGTCGGCACCGGGCCGGGCTCGAGGCATTGCACGAACATACGTTCGTCGGCGGACGGAACCGATACCCGCACGAGCGGCTGCTCCTACGCGCGGGCTGGACAGTGACCCAACGCGCTGCACTCAGCTAGGCCACGACTGGCGTAGCAGGGGAGACAGGACTCGAACCTGCAACCGCCGGTTTTGGAGACCGGAGCTCTTCCAGTTGAGCTACTCCCCTCTGTCTCGCGGAAGTCTAGGCGAGGAGTGGATCCGGATCTCTCAAAGAAGTAAGCCCACCATAGTGGCCGGGTGGACGGAGCGAATGGAGCGCGCTCGACGTACCATGCGCCCGATGAAATCCCACACCACCTACCGCACTTTCAACACCGAGCGCAGGCGGGAGTTCGTTCGCATCACCGAGGACGTCGCGGAGGCCGTCGACGAAGCCGGCATCAGCGAGGGGATGGTGCTCGTGTCCGCCATGCACATCACCGCCGGGGTGTGGGTGAACGACGATGAGCCGGGGATCCAGGCCGATGCGCTGGAGTGGCTCGACAAGCTGGCGCCGCCGAGCTGGCAGGCTCCGCCGAACGATATGGCCGCAGAGTTGTTGCCCGATCCAGGCGACTACCGCCACCACCGCGGCGGCGAGGACAACGGCGACGCCCATCTGAAGAACTTGCTGGTTCACCATCAGGTCGTCATTCCGGTCACCGAGGGACGGCTCGATCTCGGTCCGTGGCAGCAGGTCTTCTACTGCGAGTTCGACGGCCAGCGGTCCAAGCGGCTGGTGATCAAGGTCATGGGGGAGTAGCGACGGACTCCTCGCGCGTCTTCGCCGACGACCTCCTCGGCGGCAAAGTCGCACTCGTCACCGGCGGGGGTACGAATCTGGGCAAGGCGGCAGCCGCCGAACTCGCCAGGTGCGGTGCCGCAGTCGTTATCGCGGGTCGGCGTGAGGATGTCCTCGAGGCAGCCAGCCGTGAGTTGGGCGAGCGTAGTTCGTGGGTAACAGGAGATATCCGCGAACGTCAGGACGCGGAGGGAATCGTTCGCGCTGTCCTGAAGAGGCATGGCCGCCTCGATTTCCTCTTGAACAATGCAGGCGGCCAGTACTTCGCGGCGGCCGAGCAGATCACGTCGAAGGGGTGGCGGGCCGTGCAGCGGCTCAACGTCGTCGGCACGCTGAACATGGCTCACACCGCACACGACCTCGCGATGTCCGAGGCCGGGTGCGGGACGATCGTGAACGTAACGGTCTCACCTCATCACGGGATGCCGGCCATGGCCCACACGGGAGCGGCGCGCGCGATGGTGGAGCAACTCACGCGCGAGCTTGCGACCCGCTGGGCGCACGATCGAGTCGCGGTCGCGGCGATCGCACTCGGCCGCTTCGCCACCGAGTCGATCCGGAAGTACCCGGCCGAGCTGTGGCGCCGGGCGGCCGAGTCGGTCCCGCTGCAGAGGCTTGGACTGGTGGAGGAATACGGCTGGCTGGTGGCCCTGCTCGCCTCTCCGCTAGGCCAGGCGCTGTCGGGCTCTGTGATCACGCTGGACGGAGCCCTCGACAATTGGTTCGGGCCATGGCCCCCGGAGTCACTTGCTGCGGATGGCGGCGTGCCAACCGAGGTACGCCAGCCGCCGGCCGTCTGAGAGACGGCCTGGCGACACAAGAGCGGCGGACGGGAATTGAACCCGCATCATCGGCTTGGAAGGCCGAGGCTCTACCATTGAGCTACCACCGCGTGGGTAACGCTCCTTGGAGCACACCGAGCGCGTTCCGGACGGTTACGGATATCCCGAGGAGGGGTATCGGGGCGTATCGTAGTCGCCCCATGAGAGTCCTGGTCCTGACGAGCGAGCCCATTTCCGCGGCGAAACTTTCGTCGGCGCTGCCTGGCGATCTCGATCCGAAGGATGTCGAGCTCCTGATCGTCACGCCCGCTCTTCAACCGTCGGCGCTGCGATTCTGGCTGTCAGACGCCGACGAGGCGATCGCCCGCGCCCAGCGCACAGAGCAGGAAACGGTTCAGCGACTCGGCGCGGAAGGGGTCCAGGTGGACAGCGAGACGGGGGAGAGCGATCCGGAGCAGGCCATCCAGGATGCACTTCAGACGTTCCCCGCCGATGAGATCCTCGTGTTTACCCATCCTGAGGACGAGCAGAGCTACCGCGAGGATGTGGACGTCGCGGTGCTGGAGCGGCGCTTTGGGGTGCCGGTGAAGCAGGCGACGATCGGCTGAAGGCCAGAGCTCATTTGCGCGATCGGGTCGTAGAATCCGTCCCGACCCACGGGGAGTGGCGCAGTCTGGTAGCGCACCCGGCTGGGGGCCGGGCGGTCGCAGGTTCAAATCCTGTCTCCCCGATCAGAGGAAAGGCGCCGTTGTAGGAGACGCAAGCTAACCGCGTTGGAAGCCTCAGCGCGGCGCGCCATCCTGCTGCCTTTCCCGCCCGTAATCTCTACGCACCAGGAGTGTGCCTGACTCGACCGATGGGGTCGCCGCCGCTATGACAACTGTCTCTGCAGCGCGCCGCGCCCGCGCACGCTGGGTCGCCGCGGTGTCTCCGCCCCGGGGGCGGGTCAGGCTGCGCTGGGACCACCCGGGCGTGCTCGCCGTCGGCGTATGGCTGCTGTGCTTGCCCATCGCGATCGTCCTTCCCGATGCGATCGACATCTCTCCGTTGACCATCCGCGGCTCGGCCGCGCCGCTCATTGTCGGCTTAGTGCTTGTGGCTGCCGGCGTCCTAATTGGGCGCACGAAGCGCGTTCCGGGAGGTGTTGGGCTGGCGGCGGGAGCGTTTGCCGGTTGGGTTGTGCTGACGATGCACACAGGCCTGCATGGCACGCCGTATGGATTTGGGGGCTTGGTCGGAGACGCAGGCCGGCTGGCGGCGCAGGCCGAGCGCTACACCACCACTGTGCACAGCGCGGACGGGATCGTCGGTTCCGTCCCCGCCGGGTTCCCGCCACTGTTCCCTTGGCTCGTTGGTCGCGCCTCAGCGATTGCGGGCGTTCCCGCATGGCAGATGCTCGGCATCGCCGAGGCGCTCGCGATGTCGGTCGCGATTCTCGCGGGCTTTTTGCTCTGGCGCCGCCTGGTGCCAGATGCGGTGGCGCTCGCGGTCACCATTGCCGTCTTCGCCGTATTCATGGACCCCGCCCGGCCATACCAGGTGATCGCCTTGATCCTGGTCGTTCCCTGGGCGCTCGCGACGTTCGCGACCCCCGCGCGCGGTCGGCTTGGCTGGCTGGCCGCCGGAATCCTGGGTGGGGTGCAGATCCTCCTGTATCCGCCCTACCTGATGTTCAGTGCTCTCGGAATCTTGGCGATGATCGTGCTGGTGGCCCGTTCTGCCTCGGCTCGCGGGCCCTACCTGAGACACGTCGGTGGAGTGGTCGCTGTCAGCCTCGTGGTCAGCTCGTGGTACTTCGTCCCGATACTGATTTCCGCGGCCGCACACGGAGCGCAGGTGTTTGCTTTCCCGTACGCCAACCCCGTTCCCAATGCCGCGAACCCGTTCCCGTTCCTGTCGCTTGCGACGCCGCTGGATGTGCTGACGGCGATCGGCGTGCTCGGACTGGTGTGGTACCGGCGACGAGCTTGGTGGGCCCTGCCGCTGATCTTGCTGACCCTCAGCGTGTACGTGTACCGGTTCGGGGCGCAGGCAATCTTTGTCGGAAGTGGAAACACCTTGCTGTTCGCAAGCACCACGGTCCTGGCGACCGCGGCGCTCACGACAGCAGGAGTTCTGACTCTCGCTCGAGCTGTGCCGGCGGTCCTGAAGCGCATGTCCGCCGCCGAGCCATCGGGACTGCGTACGCTGGCGCTGGCGGTCGTGGTTGTGTGGGCGGCGACAAGCGCGTGGTATGAGTGGATCCCCGGGGCACCGACGGTCTCCTCACCCGTCTTCAACCCTGCGCTGACGAGTTCATACAACGAGGCCAGCGCGGCGTTTCGACAACCGCTTCCGGACGGAAGCTATCCGCGTTATGCGCCGGCCAAGGGCCGCTTGCAGTGGTTCCCGGTTGACCCGGTCGTCGGCGACGTTCAATCCGTGCTCGGTCCCGGGGCGCGCCCGGTCACGCTCTCCACGAGCGAGCAGTTGTTCGCGACCGAGCCCTGGCCCGGCTTCATCGCCGTCGACCCCACGGCCGCGGCGGGCACCTCTCGCTGGTCCTCGCGGTTCGCGGCACTCCAAAAGCTTTCCCACGTCACCAATGCGAGCGCCTTCGGTCGGGCATCGGCGCACACAGCCGATGGTCCGATCGGCGTATTCATCCTGCGCGCCGACGGCCCGACCTGGGATTGGACGGCGGACGATCAGCGGGGGACCGTTCGATTCAAGCCGAACCAGTTCGCCTCACCGACTTTCGCGATCTTTCGCGATTTGCCGTCCGGGCTCGTGATGGCGGTGCGGCGATGAGCGTCCTCTCCAAAGCAAAGGCCTCCACCCTTGACCAGGCCGCGAAGTCCGGTCCGCGGTTGGCGCGCCGTCCTGAGTTGATGGGCAACCCGATGGTGTGGGCCGTGGCGGTGTGGGCCCTCTGCCTCCCGCTGGCGCTGGCGTTACCCGGCGTGATCGGACTGCCCCCGAACACGGCGCGAGGCTCCGCTCCCACGCTGGTTGTGGCAATCGTGCTCGTGTTCGCCGGCGTGCTCGTTGCGCACCGCTGGCGAAGCCCTTGGGTGGTTGGGGTGGTGGTCGGAGTGTTTGCCGGATGGGTGGTCTTCGCGATGCATACCGGCCTGTACGGATCTCCTTACGGCTTTAACGGCATCAGCGTCGACGCCGGAAGGCTGTCGGCGCAGGCCGAGCGCTACACGACCACCATGCACAGCGCCGATGGGATAGTCGGCTCTGTCCCCGCGGAGTACCCACCGCTGTTCCCGTGGCTGATTGCACGCGCGGCCGTGCTCACAGGTGTCCCGGCATGGAGGCTCGTGGGTCTCTCGGAGACGCTGCTCATGTCGTTGGTGGTGCTGACTTCATTCGCTCTGTGGCGCCGGATGCTCCCCAACTGGGTCGCGCTTGCCGTCACCCTGGCCGTGTTTGCCACGTTCATCGAGCCCGCCAAGGCGTATGAGGTCATGGCGCTCGATGTGACGATCCCGTGGGCGCTGGCTTCGTTCGCCGGCCCACCCGTAGGGCGCCTCCGCTGGCTACCGGCGGGGGTAATCGGCGGCCTGTTGCTCCTGCTTTACCAGGCGTTTCTGGTTTTCGCGATGCTCGGGATCATCGGCCTGATCGTGCGCGAGTGGCGGCGCGCCCCCGACCGTCGGCGTTTCGTGGCCCACGTGGCGGCGATCGGGCTGACGGCCTTGGGGATCACCTCCTGGTACTGGATCCCCTACCTGTCATGGGCACTCACCCACGGGCTCCAGGGGACGGCGTTGCACCACCCGAATCCCGGGTTGACGCTGAATCCATTCCCGTTCCTCTCGCTGACTCCGTTCGGCCTACTGACCGCCGTTGGTCTGCTCGGCCTCGTCTGGTACTGGAGGCGGGCCTGGTGGGCCGTGCCGCTCGCGATCCTGACGGTGGGCGTTTACGCCTACCGGATCCTTGCCGAGATGATCGACATCCACAGCGGCAGCACGCTGTGGTCGGGTTACACGCCGCGCGCTACCGCCGCGCTGCTGGCCGTCGCGGGCGTATTGACGCTTGTCCGTGTCGGACCGGCACTCGCTCGCCGTCTACCCGTTTTGTCGTCCGCCCGTCTCGGCACCGTCGCCCTGGCGACCCTCACTCTTTTTACGTTTACCGCGGCCTGGAGCGACTGGGTGTTGGGGGAACCTGACAACTCCAACCAGGCGTTCACACCGGAGATCACAACCGGATTCAGCCAGGTCGAGCGTGCGTCCGCACAGTGGCTTCCCGGCGGGGGATGGCCGCGGTTCGCACCTCGGGCAGGCCGCGTTCCCTGGTTCCCGGTTGATCCAATCGTTCACGACGTACGCTCCGTGCTGGGGGTGACGGCGACACCCACGACGCTGTCCTACAACGAAGGGTTGTTCGCGATTCAGCCGTGGCCGGGCTACATCGCCGTGGACGCCTCGGCGGCCGCGAGCACGTCGGACTGGGTTTCGAGGCTTGCCGCCCTCAAACGGCTCTCCCAGGTTAGGAACCCCGGAGCGTTCGCGCACGCAGCGGCCCATACGCGATACGGGCCGATCACGGTGTTCGTGCTCAAGAAACGCGGCCGGGTGTGGGAATGGATCCCCTTCCAGCACCCGGGGACGGTGACATTCTCCCCCAGACAGTTCGCGTCGCCCGCATTCAAGGTGTTCTCGAATCTGCCCAACTGGACCGTCGTCGCAGTCCGCCGCGGCCCTTAGGCGCGACCGGTGTGGGTTGAGCCGCTCGCAGTCCGCCGCGGCCCTTAGGCGCGACCGGTGTGGGTTGAGCCGCTCGCTATGCCGCGCGATCCCGGTAATACGCGGCGTTCAGTTCCGTGAACCGCTGCCACTCCTGAGGCACCTGGTCCTCAGGGAAGATCGCGTCGACCGGGCATGATTCGACGCAGGCGTCGCAGTCGATGCATTCCTCAGGGTCGATGAAGAGCTGATTCACATCGTCCCAGTCGGACTCTTCGGTGGTGGGGTGGATGCAGTCGACGGGGCACACCTCGACACACGAGTAGTCCTTCACCCCAATGCACGGCTCTGTGATTACGTAGGTCATGGCGTCTGACTCCTCAACGAGGCTGGCCCCCAAAGATTATTCCTGCCGCAGCGTGCTCTTGCGCCTCCCCGACGGCGCATATAAAGTCGCGAGCCCGCGTCTCTCCTCGCGAAGGGGGTCCAAAGGGATGTATCCGTCAAAGTTCGAGTACCACGTTCCGTCCTCTTTGGACGAGACGCTCTCGATTCTCGACCGCCTCGGCGAGGACGGCAAAGTCCTGGCCGGCGGTCAAAGTCTGATCCCGCTGATGAAGCTCCGGTTTGCAGCACCCCAGGCGCTGGTCGACATCAACCGGCTCTCCGGGCTCGACGAGATCGCCGAGGAGCCCGACGGGCTGAGGATCGGCGCGCTCGTCCGTCACAAGACATGCGAGCGCTCGCCAGCCCTACGGGGCCGCTTCGGGGTGCTGGGCGATGCCGCCCCGCTGATCTCTGACCCGATCGTGCGCAACCTCGGGACCATGGGCGGCTCGCTGGCCCACGCCGACCCGCAGGGCGACTGGGCCTCGGCACTCCTCGCGGCCAACGCCACGGTGACAGTCCGTAGCGCGGGCGGCGAGCGCACGCTTGCGCTCGATGACCTGCTGAAGGGCCCATTCACGACTGCGCTCGAGGCCAACGAGGTGCTGACAGAGATCCGCGTTCCCGACCCCGGGCCGCGAGCCGGCGGGACATACCTCAAGCTCGAGCGCAAGGTGGGCGACTTCGCGACCGTGGGAGTGGCGGTCGCGCTCTCGCTCTCAGACGGACACGTGGAGCGAGCCGGGATCGCGCTGACGGCGGTCGGGCCGATCAACCTCCGAGCGACCGCCGCAGAGGAAGCGCTCGCCGGCGCGGAGCTTGACGATGAGGCAATCTCGTCCGCAGCCCGTTTGGCGGCAGAGGCAGCCGAGCCAAAGAGCGATCTGCGCGGCAGCGCCGACTACAAGCGAAATGTGGTGCGCGTGTTCTGCGAGCGCGCCCTGCGACGAGCGGCAGACTCCGCGCGGGCCGCATAGGAGATTGGTCGAGATGGCCGAACAGACGTGTCCCAACTGTGGCGCAGAGGTGCCGCGCGAGACCGGGCAGCACGCCACCACCCCGAGCGCGGGCGTGGTGCAGTGCCCAACCTGCGGCGCATCAGTGACGCTGGATAAGCCTGGCGCCGATGCCGACCACCAGGCCGTGGAGGCTTCCGGAGACGTGCCGCGCGCCTCCGAGACCCGCGGCGGCGAAACGAGCGGAGAGGACTATTTCGCCGGCGAGGAGACGGTCGAAGGGGTGATGAACGAGGTGAGGGAGAAGGACGATGCTTGAGACAGAGCCTGCCGTACAGCAGATCGAGGTTGTGGTCAATGGCCAGCGACGCTCGGCCGCCGTCCAACCGCGCATGTTGCTCGTCCACCTCCTGCGCGGAGAGCTGGGGTTGACCGGCACGCACATCGGCTGCGACACGACGAGCTGCGGAGCATGCACGGTCCTCCTCGACGGTGTGCCGATCAAGTCGTGCACGATGTTCGCTGTACAGGCAAACGGGCGTGAGATCACAACCGTCGAAGGGCTCCGCCAAGGCGGCGCCCTTCATCCCATCCAAGCTGGATTCAAAGAGGAGCACGGATTGCAGTGCGGCTTCTGTACGCCCGGCATGATGCTCACAAGCGCTGCGCTGCTTGCCGAGAATCCAAACCCCACCGAGGAGGAAATTCGCTGGGCGCTGTCGGGCAACATCTGCCGGTGCACGGGCTATCAGAACATCGTCAAGGCGGTGCAATGGGCGGCGGAGAAAATGCAATCTGAGCAAAGCCCGGATGCGTCGGCAACCCCCGGCGACGCGGCGTAAAGGCTCGAACGACTTAGGAGGTCGAGATGGCGGTCGAAGAGAAGCAGGCGCCGTGGCTGGGCCGGTCGATCAAGCGCAAGGAGGACGATCGCTTCATCCAGGGCCGGGGGAACTATGTCGACGACATCAACCTCCCCGGGATGCTGCACATGGCGATCCTGCGCAGCCCTTTTGCCCACGCGCGTATCAACTCGATCGACGCCTCGGCCGCGCAGGAGGTTCCTGGCGTTGTCGCCGTCGTCACGGGCGAGCTGCTGGCGCAGCACAACCTCGCCTGGATGCCGACGCTCTCTGGCGACACGCAGGCGGTCTTGGCCACCGACAAGGTGCGGATGCAGGGTCAGGAGGTGGCGTGCGTGGTCGCCGAGGACCCTTACGTCGCCCATGACGCGCTCGAGTTGATCGAGGTCGACTACGAGCCACTCGACGCGGTTGTCACTCCCCAGCAGGCGCTGGCCGAGGGGGCGCCGATCATCCGGGACGACAAGGAGGACAAGACCGACAACCGTGTCTACCACTGGGAGGCCGGCGACAAAGAAGCAACGGACAGCGCGTTCGAGCGCGCCGACCGCGTGGTGCACCTCACCACCTTCTACCCACGCTGTCACCCGGCGCCGCTCGAGTGCTGCGGCTGCGTCGCCGATGTCAACCCGGCCAGCGGCAAGGCCACGATCTACATGACCTCACAGGCCCCCCATGCCCACCGCACGGTGTTTGCGCTGGTGGCGGGCCTCCCTGAGCAGAACATCCAGATCATCTCGCCGGACATCGGCGGGGGGTTCGGCAACAAGGTTCCGATCTACCCGGGCTACGTGGTGGCCACCGCCGCCTCGCTTTTGCTGGGGCACCCGGTCAAATGGATCGAGGACCGCACCGGCAACCTGATCTCGACGGGGTTTGCGCGCGACTTCCACATGGAGGGAGAGCTCGCGCTAACCAACGAGGGCAAGATGGTGGGGCTTCGGGTCCGGATGCTCTCGGACCAGGGATATTCGTACGCCGATGCACAGCCCAGCAAGTTCAGGGCCGGGCTCTTTCACGTCGTCACCGGCTCCTATGACATCCCCGCTGCCCATGTTGTGACGGACGGGGCCTACACCAATAAGGCGCCGGGCGGGGTCGCCTACCGCTGCTCTTTCCGCGTCACCGAAGCATCCTTTTTCATCGAACGCTTGGTGCAGACGGCTGCTTATGAGCTCGGCATGGACCCGGCCGAGCTGCGGCGCATGAACTTCATCCGCGCCGACCAATTCCCCTACACCTCCGCCACCGGCTTCGTCTACGACTCAGGCGACTACGAGCGCGCGCTCGACCTGGCCCTGGAGAAAGCCGGTTACCGCGAGCTGCGAGAGGAGCAGCGGCGCATGCGCGAGGAGGGCCGGCTGTTCGGGATCGGGCTGGCCAGCTTCACGGAGGTCGTGGGCGCCGGTCCGGGCCGCAAGTACGACATTCTGGGAATCCAGATGTTCGACTCGGCTGAGTTGCGCATCCACCCGACCGGCAAGGCGATCCTCAAGCTCGGCGTAAAAAGCCAGGGGCAGGGTCACGAGACGACGTTCGCCCAGATCGTCGCAGACGAGCTTGGCCTGCCCCCGGACGACATCACCGTTCAGGAGGGCGACACCGACAACACGCCCTACGGACTCGGTACCTACGCCTCACGCAGCACGCCCACGGCCGGGGCGGCCACCGCCGTGGTCACCCGCAAGGTGCGCGAGAAGGCAAAGCGGATCGCCGCCAACATGCTCGAGTGCGCACCCGAGGATCTGGAATGGGAACGCGGCCGCTTCTACGTCAAGGGTTCGCCGGACAAGAGCAAGACGATCCAGGAGGTCGCCTTCGCCGCCTACACGGCCGTGCCCGAGGGCGAGGAACCGGGCCTAGAGGGCGTGAACTACTACGACCCGCCGAACATGACCTTCCCGTTCGGCACGTACGTGGTTGCCGTCGAGGTGGACCGGGGCACGGGCGCCTGGACGGTGCGCAAAGTGATCGCCGTCGACGACTGCGGGGTTCGCATCAACCCGATGATCGTCGAGGGCCAGATCATGGGCGGCCTGACGGAGGGATTCGGCATGGCAGCGATGGAGCTGATCACGTTCGATGAGGACGGCAACTGCATCGGCTCGAACTTCATGGACTACCTCCTGCCCACCAGCTGGGAGACACCGCACTACGACCTCGCCGAGACCGTGACGCCCTCTCCCCACCACCCGATCGGCGCGAAAGGCGTGGGGGAGTCGGCGACGGTTGGTTCGCCTGCCGCCTACGTCAACGCCGTCGTAGATGCGCTTGCGCACGCCGGCGTACGCAACCTCGAGATGCCGGTCGGTCCGGACAGGGTGTGGATGGCGATGTCGGAGGCCGGGCTAGCGGAGTGACCTCGCCGGCCGACGTGATCGTCGCGGCCGGCCGGCTGGCCGGCGAGGGCAAGGCCTACGCGCTGGCAACCGTGGTCGACGTACGCCGTCCAGCGTCCACCCGTCGGGGCGATCGGGCGCTCGTAACGCTCGAGGGATCGCTGATCGGCTGGGTCGGAGGCGCCTGCTCAGAGCCGATCGTAATCCGGGAGAGCCTGCGCGCACTGGCCGACGGCCGCCCGCGCCTCGTGCACATCGGCCCACGGGCGAAGCTCGGCGATTTGGAGCTGCCGACCGACGCCGTGTTGGCGGAGAGCCACTGTGCTTCGGAGGGGGTCGTGGAGGTGCTGGTCGAGCCGCACCTGCCCACGCCCTTGCTGGCCATTGTCGGCGACAGCCCCGCGGCGCGGACGCTCTCCGAATTGGCGGCGTCGATCGGCTGGCGCGTGGCTAATGAGCTGACACGGGCCCCGGACGCGGTCGTGGTGGCGACCATGGGCCGGATGGACGAGGAGATGTTGGCCATGGCGCTCGCCGCGGGTGCCCGGTATGTGGGCCTGGTGGCAAGCTCTCGCCGCGCCGGCGCGGTGCTCGGCGCGCTTCGCTCCCGGGGACTGGACGAGGAACAGCTCGCGCGGGTGCGGAGTCCGGCGGGCCTGGACCTCGGCCCCGGTACCCAGGAGGAGATCGCCGTGGCGATCCTTGCCGAGCTGGTTGCCTGGTCACATACGCCGGGCGCCGTTCGGGGCGCCATCGAAGCCGGCCCGTTCGCGGAGGCGGTCGACCCGGTGTGCGGGATGACCGTGCCGGTCCCAGGCGCCCGGATCGCAGCTGAGCACGACGGTACGACCTATTGGTTTTGCTCCCCGGCTTGCCGCGCGCGGTTCGTTTCCGAGCCCGATCGGTACGCCACGGCTAGATGAGCCTCTTCTCCGCAATATTCGTCTGCGCCCGCGATGGCAGCCTGATGCGCATACAGCGCGCCAACGGCACTTGGGTGGGCGCACGACAGCTGGAGGACGCGGGCGCTCAATGTGTCGCGATCAGCCAGCGCCGTGTGCTCGTGGGCACGCACGATCGTGGGGTGCTGTTCAGCGCCGACGCCGGAGAAAGCTGGGAGCAGGCCGATCTTCCGGAGCGCAGCGTCTTTTCGGTCGCGATCAGCGATGCCGATGGGGCCCTGTACGCAGGCACCGAGCCAAGCCGGCTTTTCGTTTCGCGCGACGCACAGCACTGGAGTGAACTTGAAGCACTCCAACGGATCCCATCGCGCGATCGGTGGAGCTTCCCGCCGCGGCCCTGGACGCATCACGTTCGGTGGATAGCGCCGGACCCCCGTCACCAAGAGCGCCTGCTGGTGGGGATCGAGCTGGGTGGCCTGATGTACTCCGACGACGCGGGTGAAACCTTCTCGGATCACCGGCCCGGTGCAAAAAGAGACGTCCACAACGTGGTTTGGCACCCGCGCGTACAGGGACGCGTCTACGAAGCGGCGGGCGACGGCGCGGCCTTCAGTCGCGACGGCGGCTTGACCTGGGAGGCCGCCGACGGGGGGCGCGACCTGCCCTACTGCTGGGCGCTCGCAGTCGACGCCTCCGACCCGGAGTCCTGGTACGTCTCTGCCGCCTCCGGTCCCGGCACCGCCCACAGGGGCACAGACGCGCGCGGCGCGCTTTACCGGTGGAGCGGCAAGGCCTGGAAGCAACTCGCGCTGCCCGACGACACGATGCCCTACGCCTTGGTCGCCAGCGACGCCGAACTTATCGCCGGGATGGCGGACGGGCGCATCATCCACAGCGGCGACCGCGGGCAGAGCTGGACGGATACGGGCGTACAGGCCGGACCCGTCGTCGCGCTGGCAGCTGACTGACCCCTAGAGGCCTGAGGGCCGAATTACGATGACCCGTGTGGGGACGCTGCCTCAGGCTGAGAAGGCGCCACCATTCGCTCCACCGCTTCGACCACCTGCCTCAAGGCGTCCAGCGAGGCCAGTGGATCGCCCGGAAGCTGAAGGGCATGGTCGAGCCCGGGGAGCTCGACCACCTCGAGCGCCGGGTTTGACGGGATCGCTTCCCGGCGCCAGAAGTCGTCTGCGGTTCCGCCCATGACGATGGTGGCGCGGCGCGCACGCGCTAGACCTTCGCTCACCGCGGGCTCGGTCAGTGCCGGTGTGAGCCAGACGGCGGGAAGATCGAGGTCGCTGACGTGACCGGCGAGCAGCGTGGCGAGCGACTTTCCGATCACCAGCACCCGGGCTGAGCCGGCCGCAGCGAGGGCGGCCTCGGCGGCGGCGCGCTGCCACTCGATGGGGTCTTCGTGTTCGCCGGGCTCCCCCAGCACCTCCAGGGCGCTCCAACCATGTGTGAGGGCGGTCTCGCGAGCGAACCACAGCACGGGGGCGCGGGTCGGGTAGACCATGCCCGGCAAGAGCACGGCGCAGCGCGCGGGGTCCCCGTCGTGGCGGAGCCCGGAGCAGGGACCGAGATCGACGCGTTGTGACATGGAAGTGGGCAGAGTAGTCATTAGGAGGGCAGGGCGCGGCCACCGTGCCGCGCCCTAGAGCAGGCTGCCCCGCGGCGGCACGGTCCACGTGCGGCGGGCAAAGTCAGCCGCTGTGTCGCGACCGAGGTCGGCAACAGTGGCTGCGCCGGCGGCCGCCATCGCCCTGCCCAATTCGCCCCACGCTCGCGCGATACTGCCCACTTTGGCGGTGGGTCCAAAACCTGTCGCGGCGCGCAGCTCGTTCGCACGGCCCTCGACATCCGCAAGCGTGAACTCCCCGAACGGCTTGTAGCCGTAGGCGGCGTAGACGGGGACAAGCAGCGGGTCGGTGTCGTTCACGACCCATCCTCTCCGCCCAGATGATGCTCGCTCACCAGAGCCCCCATTTGGGCATCGCGGAAAGCGCCCCGTTGCGCAGCGCTCGTTCGGTATCGGCGGTGCGCACGCTCGTCGGGTACGGCGGGCGCCGCCAGGGGTGAGGGGCGATCGTGCCGTAGTGCTCGCGCAGATAGGCGGTCAGCTCGCCCCGATGCGAGGCACACGAATACCGGCGCGGGCCCAGCGGCCCGCCGCCCAGCCAAACAAGCCACCTTCCCGGTGGCGCCTCGAGATACTGGCCGAAGGCGAGCTCGCGCAGGCCGTGCTCGAGTGAGCGCTGTGTATCGGGATCCGGCACCGCGCTACAGAAATCACACCGAAAGATGACCCGCGTCGGCATCTCGAGCCTCACCAGGACGGCCGATATCCGCTCTGCAGTGCGTCCGATCGCCGGCGCCACCTGGGTTCCATATCGAATCGGTTGCGGATGGCTCGCCCGCGGAGGCGTCGCAGCACCGGGCCGTAGGAGAAACGGGCGCCGCGCGCGGCGAGCGTTCCCAGCGGGCTCGGCTCCATGAACGGCATGAACCGATCCGGAAACCCCGGCATCGTGCAGGCCATGCATATCCCGCCCACGTTGGGGCAGCCGCCGACCCCGCCGATCCAACCCCTCACAGGCACGTTGCACTTCACGACGGGCCCCTTGCAGCCGACCTTTACGAGGCAGCCTCGATGGTCGGCGGGGGTTCGCGCGAACTCCCCCTGCTCAGCGAAGCCGGCGCGCCCACATGACTCCTGCACCGTGCGGGTGAAGAGCGACCGCGGCCGGCCCTGTTCGTCGAGCTCGATCGTCTCCTGCACACCGGCGATGCGCAGCGTGAGGTGAAGCAGGGTCTCGGTGATGTTGTCGGGCTGGACGGGACAGCCGGGAAGGTTGACGATCGGCATCCCCAGTCGTGAGGTCCAGTCGGCGCCGAGGTAGTCGCGCAGGCCCATCGCGCCCGTCGGGTTCCCGCGCATTGCTGGAATGCCACCGTAAGCCGCGCAGGTTCCAAGCGCCAGAACTGCCGCGGCACGGGGAGCCAACCGATCGATCCAGGTCGTGGTGGGGATCGGTTGGCCGGTGTCGGGATCGGTGCCCAGCCCCGACCAGTGGCCGTCGCCGTTGATCTGCTCGTTTGGCACCGAGCCCTCGAGTACCAGCAAGAAGGGATCTAGGCGACCAGCCGCCGCGCGCCAAAAGGCCGCCATGAACTCCTCCCCGGTCTCGTACGCAAGCATCGAGTTGTAGATCGCGATCGGCGGTGTCCCCGGCAGCACCCCACGCAACAGGTCCTCGAGGCTGGGGCTGGTTGCGGCCGTCATCGCGACCGAGTCGCCGTCGCAGCCAAGGCCGGTGGTGAGCCAGAGAATGTGGACCAGCTTGCGCGCGGCGTACGCCCGTTTGGGCGCGAATCCGCGCGTCGCCATCACCGCGCCGCCTGGACGAGGCTCGCCGGCAGCAGGTGGCGCACCGCCTCGCCCGTTCGCTCTCCGAGTGCGTCCAGGTGCTCGGCGATCGACCCGTGGAGGTGCCATCCGTCATCGCATCCGCTCACCAAGCCGGCGCCCGCCAGGCGCTTGAGCGCATGCGTTACGGAAGGTCGCTCGGCGCCGACCAGCCGGCCTAGCAGCAGGTGCGTCAGCGGCAGTGGCAGTCGAACCCCTCCGGGCTCGACCTTTCCCCAGCGGGCGGCCAGGTGCCAGAGCAGGAGCAGCAGCCGCACCTCGAGCCGGGGCTGAGCGGCGATGCCGCGCTGGACCGCGAGACTGTGGACGCGGCGCTCGGCGCGATGAAGGAGGACCTGCGTGATTTGGGGCCAGGGCCTGACCCGGTCGGCGAACTCCGCATCCAAGATCGCAAAGCGCACCGGCTCGAGCGCACGCCAGCTGACATCGCAGCCGATGAACTCATCCTCGTCTCCGCCGCCGCTCTGGACCAGGTCTCCGCGGCCCAAGAGCTCGGCCACCACACGGTCGACCACGCGCGCATAGCCCACGAGCGCGCCGGCCAGCACGAGCAGGCCCGGGCCGCCCGGCGTCGACGCGAGTGCCCCGGTGAGATCGATCTGGCCCGGCTCGAGCTCGAAGGTAACCGCGGTCGCCGCGGGGCGTGCCGCGAACCGCATGCGCACGTCAAGCTCGCCTGCCAGGTCTGGGTCGAGGTCGAGCAGGTAATGCCAATACCTGCGACGCGCGTGGGCCATCTGCCGCTGGGGGCGAGTCTACGCAGCGCCTGATGCGACAACAAGGCTCGGTAATCCCGCTTACCGGCGCCTGGCAGGGCCTCGCGCCAGGTGGTATATGACCATCAGACGGGCAGTGCGTCCGTTATGGCTGCCCCGGCCGACGAGGGAGTGACATATGTGCTTGGCGATACCTGGGCAGGTGATCGAGTTCGTGGACTCGGCCAATCAGATCGCCAAAGTTGATGTCGTAGGTGTAAGGCGCAACATCAACGTCGGCCTGCTCGCCGATGATGACGGCGGGGGGGCGAAGCCGGGGGATTGGGTGCTGATCCACGTGGGCTTCGCGCTTTCCAAGGTGGATGAGGAGGAGGCACAGGCCACCTTGAGCCTGCTCTCACGCATGGGCGCCGAGTACGAGCAGGAGCTGGAGGAGCTGCGCGCGAGCGTGATCGAATGACCGTCCCCACCTGCGACACGCGCTCAGGTTGCATCACCTGCGGCGATGAGGGAATTCCGATGCGTGTCCTGGAGGTGGCGGGGGACGGTGCAGTGTGCGTGGATGAGGCGGGCACGCACCACGAGGTCGCGATCGATCTGGTCGGGGCCGTCGCGCTCGGAGAGCGCGTCCTCGTCCATGCCGGCGTGGCGATTGGGACGGTGGCATGAAGTTCGTCGACGAGTTCCGGGATGCCCAGCTCGGCCGGGTCGTCGGAGGCGAGATCCTCTCCTTGCTGGAGCCGGGTCGTCACTACAAGGTGATGGAGGTTTGCGGCGGCCACACGCACTCGATCTACAAGTACGGCATCGACGATCTGCTTCCCGAAAACGTCGAGCTGGTGCATGGGCCCGGATGCCCCGTGTGTGTCATCCCGATGGGACGCGTCGACGACGGGATCGCCGTTGCGCTCAACGACGGAGTGATCTTCACCTGCTTCGGCGATATGCTCCGTGTCCCCGGCTCGGAACAGACGCTGCTCGACGCCAAGGCGCAGGGGGCGGACGTGCGCATGGTGTATTCGCCGCTCGACGCGCTGCGCATCGCCCGCACAAACCCCGAGCGCGAGGTCGTGTTCTTTGCGATCGGGTTCGAGACGACCGCCCCCTCGACCGCGCTGACGCTCAAGCGGGCCAAGGCCGAGAGTGTGGAGAACTTCTCCTGCATCTGCAATCACGTCACGATCGTGCCGCCCCTGCGGGCACTGCTGGAGTCCCCCGACCTGCGCTTGGACGGCTTCATCGGCCCGGGCCATGTTTGCACCGTCGTGGGAGCGCGGCCGTTTGAGTTCATCCCGGCCGACTACCAGCGACCGGTGGTGATCTCCGGCTTCGAGCCCCTGGACATCCTGCAGTCGATCCACATGATCTTGCGCCAGCTCAAGGAGGGCAGGCGGGAGGTCGAGAACCAGTACACCCGCGTCGTTCCACGCGAGGGAAATCTGCGCGCGCTCGAGGTGCTGGCCGAAGTGTTCGAGCTGCGGCCGCACTTCGAGTGGCGCGGACTGGGATTCATCTCGCAGAGCGCGCTCAAGCTGTCGGACGCCTATCGGGACTTCGACGCGGAGGAGCGGTTCGCGGTGCCCGGGGTGCGAGTGGCCGACCCCAAGGCCTGCCAGTGCGGCGAGGTACTCAAGGGCGTCATCAAGCCGTGGGAGTGCAAGGTGTTCGGGACGGCCTGCACGCCCGAGCACGCAATCGGGACATGCATGGTCTCGCCGGAGGGGGCTTGCGCGGCGTACTACAACTACGGCCGCTATGCGCACGAGAAGGAGGCCGTGTGAGCGCTGTCGGCCGCGAAGAGCGCGTGCTGCAGATCATCGAAACGGCGCGTTCGAAGAGGCCGCGTTTCCGTGACCAACAGGTCACCCTCGCGCACGGCGCCGGCGGCAAGGCGACCCGCACGCTGATCGAGGGACTGTTGGTGCCTGCGTTCGCGGGACCCGAGGGTGGCTCCTTGGCGAAGCTCGCCGACGCAGGAACGGTTGCCGTCGACGGCACCACGCTCGCGATGACAACCGACAGCTTCGTGGTTAAGCCGCTGCGCTTCCCGGGTGGCTCGATCGGCGAACTCGCCGTGAACGGGACGGTCAACGACCTGGCCATGGCCGGCGCCCGGCCGCTGGCCCTGACCGTCTCGGTGATCCTCGAAGAAGGGCTCGGCGCCGCGGAGCTCAAAGCCGAGGTCGAGGCGATCGCGCGCGCCGCCACCGCTGCGGGAGTCGAGATCGTCGGCGGCGACACGAAGGTGGTCGAGCGCGGTGCCGCGGATGGCATGTACATCTGCACGACCGGCATCGGCGCCATAGACCCGCGCGCCGAGCTCGCGCCCGACCGGCTCGCGCCCGGCGACAAGATCCTGGTGTCAGGGCCCGTGGGCGAACACGGCACCGCGATCATGCTCGCCCGCAACGAATTCGACCTCGACGCGGAGCTCGAGTCCGATACGCGGCCGCTCTGGGCGGCCACCGATGCGCTCCTCGACGCCGCGGGCTCCGACCTTCACTGCCTTCGTGACGCGACTCGCGGTGGGGTGGCGTCGGTGCTCAACGAGCTGGCCCGGGCCTCGCGCGTGTCGGTCATCGTGCGGGAGGCCGACGTTCCCGTTTCGCCGGTGGTGCACGCCGCGGCGGAGCTGCTGGGGATCGACCCGATGTACGTGGCCAACGAAGGGCGGCTGGTGGCGTGTGTCGCGCCGGATGCTGCGCAGAATGCGCTCGCGGCGCTGCGAGGAGTGCCGGGGTGCGAGGAGGCGGCAGCGGTGGGGGAGGTGCGCGAGGAGCCGCCGGGGATGGTGCTGGTGGAAACGAGTTTCGGCGGCAAGCGGGTTATGGATGAGCTGGTAGGTGACCCGCTGCCGCGGATTTGCTGAAAAGCGAGGAGAGGACCAGAGTGGCAACCACAGTCGAATTCACCGAGAGGCAGCACGAGACCGAGCAGATCACCGCCCACGTCTTGTGGATGACCACGGGCCTGTCCTGCGAGGGCGATTCCGTGGCTATGACGTCGGCGACCAACCCGAGCCTCGAGGACATCATCCAGGGCGTCATTCCCGGTATGCCGCGCGTGGTCGTCCACAACCAGGTCGTCGCCTTCGAGGTCGGGGATGAGTACATCCAGGCGTGGTACGACGCCGAGGAGGGCAAGCTCGACCCGTTCGTGCTCGTGGTGGAAGGGTCGGTAGGCAACGAGGAGATAAACGGCGAGGGCCATTGGACCGGCTTTGGCGTCAACCCCGGCAACGGACAGCCGATCACACTCAACGAGTGGATCGATCGCCTCGCGCCGAAGGCCGCCGCCGTCGTCGCGGTGGGGACGTGTGCGACCTATGGCGGCATCCCCGCGATGAAGAACAATCCGACCGGCGCCATGGGCGTCGCCGACTACCTCGGCTGGAATTGGCGGTCGAAGGCGGGCCTTCCGGTGGTCAACATCCCAGGCTGCCCGGCTCAGCCGGACAACATGACCGAGACCCTCATGTACCTGGTCTTTCATCTCGCGGGTCTGGCGCCGGTACCCGAGCTCGACGAGCAGCTGCGGCCGAAGTGGCTATTTGACCGGACGGTGCGCGAGGGGTGCAACCGGGCCGGCTTCACCGAGCAGGGCAACTTCGCCACGGAGTACGGATCCGATCACCGCTGCCTGGTCAAGCTCGGATGCAAGGGCCCGGTGGTGAAGTGCAACGTCCCCGTCCGCGGTTGGGTGAACGGGATCGGAGGCTGCCCCAACGTCGGCGGCATCTGTATGGCCTGCACCATGCCTGGCTTCCCGGACAAGTACATGCCCTTCATGGACCCGGACCCGTGGGGCAACTCCGGCGCGAACTTCCAGAAGTTCACGTACGGCCCGGTCTTCCGCTACTTCCGCAAGCGCAACATCGACAAGAAGTACGACATCGAACCGGAGTGGCGGCGCCGCGGACCGGCGCTGACCAGCGGCTACCAGAAGCGCTGGTGAGCACAGTCCGGTCAAGCGTTCGATCACTTTAGGAGAGGCAAATGGCGACAGTAGAGACCCCCAAAGAACAGCGGGTGATGGTCAAGGAGATGTCGTGGGACCCGATCACGCGGATCGTGGGCAGCCTCGGGATCCACACGGAGATCGACTTCTCCAACCAAACGGTGAACAAGTGCTACTCGACGTCGATGATCTTCCGCGGGTTCGACATCTTCATGAAGGGGATCGATCCGCGCGATGCTCACTTCATCACGAGCCGCATATGCGGCATCTGCGGCGACAACCACTGTACGTGCTCGTGCCTGAATCAGAACATGGCCTACGGGGTCAAGCCGCCGCCGCTGGGAGACCTGGCCTTCAACCTCGCGGAGACCGCCGATTACATATTCGACCATGCGATCTTCAACGACTGCATGGCCAACGTCGACTTCTGCGAGCAGATGGTCAAAGACACCAACCCGACGCTGCTTCAGAAGGCCGAGAAGACGGCCGCGCCGCACTCGGACATCCATGGTTACAAGACCATCGCCGACATCATGCGGTCGCTGAACCCGTTCACCGGCAGCTTCTATCTGGAGACTCTCCAAGTGGCGCGCTACACACGCGAGATGTACTGCCTGTTCGGCGGCCGCCACACCCATCCCTCGACGATCATGCCCGGGGGGTGTAGCGCAGACATAACGAGCCAGACGTGCACCGACTACTACGTGCGTCTGATGCGCTATTTCGACTACGTCAAGCGCGTCGTGCCCATGCACGACGACCTGTATGACTTCTTCCTGCAGGAGCTTCCCGGCTACGACATGGTCGGCTACAGGGAGACCAACCTGGTCAACTGGGGCTCCTTCGACGACCCCGACTACGTCGACTACGACTACCGGCACATGACCGACTGGGGCCGCAAGCGCTACATCACGCCGGGTATCGCGATCGGCGGCGAGCTGATCACCACCGACCTGGTGCAGATCAACCTCGCGATCCGCATCCTGTTGGGCAGCTCGTACTTCGACAGCTGGGAGAACGAGCCCACATTCGTCGCCAGAGACCCGCTTGGGAACCCGGTCGACAAGAACCACCCCTGGAACAAGGTGACCCTCCCCAAGCCGCAGGCCCGCGATTGGGCGGATAAGTACAGCTGGGTGGTCTCGCCGCGCATATACGACGAGCGCACCGGCAAGCACGTTTGCTGCGACACCGGCGGCGGCCCGTTCGCGCGCCAGTGGTGCACGGCCAAGGCCGGGCTGGTCGACTTCGGATACGCCAAGGCGACCGGAAACTCGATCCAGATGGTGCTGCCGAAATCTGCCTCGATGCCCGAGATGGAGCTCGAGTGGAAGGTGCCCGAGAAGTCCAACGCGATCGAGCGCGACCGCGCTCGCTCCTACCACCAGGCTTACTCGGCGCTGATCGCACTGCACTGCCTGGAGCGCGCGCTCAAGGAGGTCAGGGCCGGCAGGACCAAGAGCTGGAATGACTTCAAGGTTCCCGACGAGGCGGTCAGTTGCGGGTTCCACGAGGCAGCCCGCGGCGTCCTCTCGCACCACATGGTCATCCGGGAAGGCAAGATCGCCAACTACCAGCCCTACCCGCCGACGCCATGGAACGCGAGCCCGCGCGACACCTACGGCACCCCCGGACCCTATGAGGACGCGGTCCAGAACACCCCCATATTCGAGGAGAACGGCCCTGACAACTTCAAGGGCGTGGACATCATGCGCGCGGTACGGAGCTTCGATCCGTGCCTGCCCTGCGGCGTTCACATGTACACCGGGAAGGGTCGCGTGCGCAAGGTGATTCACACGCCCACCGCGCTGGCATGAGCGCTGATGTCTCGCCCGCTGAGCTGCTCGAGGCGGTCGAGCAGCTCTCGGCACGGGTCGATGCTCTCGAGGATGAGGAGGCCCGCGAGCTCGCGCAGGACCTCGTCGGGGCGGTCGTCGCCATGTATGGGGACGGGTTGCGCCGGATCATGGAGGTGATCAGCGAAGCACGCGGCGCCGGGGACCTGCTGGACGAGCTGGCGCAGGACGGCGCCGTGGCCAGCCTGCTGCTGATTCACGACCTCTATCCCGTCCCGCTAGAGCAGCGGGTGCTCGAGGCGCTCGATACGGTGCGGCCCTACATGGAGTCCCACGGCGGCAACGTGGAACTGTTAGGGATCGAAGACGGGGTGGCGAAGCTGGCCTTGCAGGGCAGCTGCGATGGGTGCGCCGCCTCGCGGTCGACGCTCGAGCTCGCGATCAAGCAGGCGCTCGACGAGCACGCCCCGGACCTGCTTGACCTCGACGTGGAGGGAGTTACGCCGCCGGTGCCGATCGCAGGCAACGGAACCGGTGGCTTGGAGCTGCCCATGGTCCACTCAGGTGAGGCAGAGCTGCCGATGGCGGACGCGGCGCCCGCGAGCTGGATCCCGCTCGAGCAGGCCACCGACCTGCACCCCGGCCAGCTCCGGGCGGTACAGGTCGATGCCGTGGAGCTGCTGGTGGTAAACGTCGAGGGGTCCCTGGTCGCCTACCGCGACGCGTGCGCCGCGTGCGGGGAGCCGCTCCGCGGCGGCGACCTCGCCGGTCGCATGCTGCGCTGCGCGAGCTGCGGAGCGGACTTTGACCTGCGCAGAGCGGGCCGCGCCGCCGGTGACGAGCCGCTCCAGCTGACGCCCATCCCCCTGCTCGAGGCGGGGGGCGTCCGGGTCGCGGTATGAGTCGTGTCGAGGCGATGGCAGCGGCCCGCCGCCGGGCGGCGACAGTCGCGCGGATGCGCATGGTCGCCCAGGCCTCCAACGCATCCGCGAGTCGCAACGGCGAGCCGCGCAAGCAAGATGAGCGATGCGAGATATGCAACGCCCGACTACCTGACGACCATCGTCACATGCTCCAGCTCGAGGAGCGGCGGATCGTGTGCTCGTGCGAGGCCTGCTGGGCCCTTCACTCAGGCGATCCCGAGTACCGCCCGGTGGGGACTCGTACCACGTGGCTTGAGAAGTTCGACCTCGACGAGCAGCTGTGGGCGCGGTTCCAGATTCCGATCGCGCTGGCGTTCTTCATGCGCTCGAGCGTCACCGGAGGCGTGGTCGCCTTCTATCCGAGCCCGGCGGGCGCGACCGAGTCCGAGCTGAGCCTCGACTCATGGCAGGAGCTCGTGCGCCGCAACCCCGTCCTCGAGCGACTCGATCCCGACGCTGAGGCGCTGATCGTCAACCGGCTCGAGGATCCGCCCCAGTTCGTGGTCGCGCCGATCGACCAGTGCTACGCGCTCGTGGGGTTGATCAAGGTGCGCTGGGAGGGGATCTCGGGCGGACCCGCACTACGCGAGGCGGTGCCAGAGTTCTTCGCCTCTCTGAGAGCGAAGACCAGCCAACCACCGCGTCTGCGCCCACCCTCAGGGGCGACCCCGTGAGCGTCCAGGCCGGGCACACGCCCGTAGAGGTGCCGGTCCCGGAGCCCGAGTTCGAGATCACCGGCGCAGCCCACCTCGCGTTCGCCGCGGTCCCCACCATGATCTTCTCGGTTGCGGCGACCGACCCAGGCGCACATGAGATCCAGTCCCTCGCGCTCTCGGTCCAGGTGATGATCGACCCCGCCAAGCGGGGCTACGACCCGGCCACGCGGGAGCGGCTCGAAGAGCTGTTCGGGCCACCGGCAAGCTGGACGCCTTCTACCCAGGGGCTCCCCTGGGCGCAGGTGGCGGTCGTGGTCCCCGCCTTCACCGAGCACACGACGTTCGCGATCCAGGTGCCCTGCACCTACGACCTGGAGGTCGCGGCGACGAAGTACTTCTATGCGCTGAACGACGGGGAAGTGCCGCTGAGCTTTCACTTCAACGGTCAGGTCTTCTATCGCGACCGGGAGGGCAAGCTGCAGGTGACGCTGGTCCCTTGGAGTAGAACGGCGGGCTTCCGCATGCCTGTTTCGGCCTGGCAGGCGATGATCGAGGAGCACTACCCGGGGGTCGCCTGGATACGGCTCAGTCAGGACACGCTCGCAGCCCTGAACTCCTACCGCGCTTCGCGGGGGTCGCCGACGTTTGACATCTGCGTGAGCGAGTTGCTCGAGCACGGGAGAGCCCACTGATGGCGCTCGATGAGCTCGTTTCCTCGCTGCTGTACGAGGGCTACGCGCTGTACCCCTACACCCCCGGGGCGATTAAGAACGCCACACCCACACCCTTCGGGATCGTGTACCCGCCGGCGTACGCCGCGGAGTGCCCCGGGGCCTTCGACCATGTGCGCCTGGAGTGCGTGCTTGCGCCTGAGCCCGAGACGACCGTCTCGGCCGTCGTGCGCTGGCTCGTGGCGACAGGTGAGGGCCACCAGGCCCGGGAGCACCGCGCGGACGTCGGACCGATCGCGATCGGCGGGCGTGAGACCGTGACCTTCGAGGGCGGTCGCCTCACATTGCGCTCCGAGCCGCTGGTCGATGACGGCAACGTCCTCGTCCGAGCGTGCGTTCACAACACCGCGGAAGTCCCGTCGGGGCTCGACCGCGCGACCGCGCTGCGCAGCGCACTGATCTCGACTCACCTGGTGCTCAACGCGTCTGGCGGCCGGTTCCTCTCGCCGTTGGAGACCCCCCGCGAGAGCGTCAACATCTGGCCCGTGCTCGCCGGCGCCAAGGACGACACTGTGCTGGGCGCGGCGATCGTCTTGCCCGACCACCCTCAGCTGGCTCCCGAGAGCCACGGCAGCCTGTTCGACAACACGGAGATCGAAGAGGCGCTGCTGCTCCACATCCACTCCATGACCGACGCCGAGCGCGAGCAGGCGGCCGCTCGCGACCCGGTGGTGGGGGAGATGCTCGAGCGGGCGCTCGCGCTGGGCCCCGAAGAGATCCTTTCGCTTCATGGCGAGCTCAAGGCGGTGCCGAGCACAAACGCCGCCCAGGACCCCCCAGGTGCGAACGACAACCCCGGGGAAGAGCGTGCGACCGTCGACGGGATTACGTTCGAGCGAGGGGACAAGCTCCTGCTAAAGCCCGGAACAGACCGCGATCCCTACGACCGCATGCTCGACGGGCGGCTGGCCACCCTGGAGCGAATCTACGTCGACTTCGACGACCGTGTCCACTTGGCGGTCACGGTCGATGACGATCCCGGCCAGGACCTGATGCGCGAGACCGGTCGCTATCTGTTCTTCCGTCCAGGAGAGGTGCAGCCACATGAGTGACACTGCCCAGCGAACAAAGCAGATCCTCGTCGCGGGAGTCGGCAACGCCTGGTTGCGCGACGACGGATTCGGGGGAGAGGTGACCAAGGCCCTTTCCGAGCGTGAGTTGCCCCCGGGCGTACAGGTGATCGACTTCGGCTCCGGCGGGCTCGACCTCGCCTACGAGGTCATGCGCGGATACGACGCGCTCGTTCTAATCGACATCAGCCGTCAGGGCGAGCGGCCGGGCACGCTCTACGTGATGGAAGCCAAGGACGACGACGTCGAGGGCTCGATCGAGGACGGGCAGATGATCGACCCACACGGCATGGATCCGCAAACCGTGCTGCGCTTCGTCAAGTACGTCGGCGGCTGGCCAGGACGTGTCTTCGTGGTCGCGTGCGAGCCGGAGGTAGTCGACGACGTCGGCTTCGGCCTGAGCGACACCGTCCGGGCGTCCGTGGGACGGGCGGTCGACGTCGTGCTCGAGACGATCGGGGAGCTCGGCGGTGCATGAGCTGTCGATCGCCACTGCGGTTATCGACACCACGCTGAAGCACGCCGACGGGCGCAAGGTCTCGTCCGTCAGCGTGCGGGCCGGGCGCTTGCGCCAGGTGGTGCCGGAGTCGCTGCGCTTCTACTTCGAGATCGTCGCGCGCGACACGCCGTGCGAGGGAGCTGCGCTGGAGCTGATCGAGAGCGAGGCCTGGCTGCGTTGCGAGGGGTGCGGTCACGAGTGGGAGCTCGAGTCGCCACTGTTTCGCTGCCCCGAGTGTGCGTCGGCAACCGTTCGAGTGACGTCAGGCGAGGAGCTTTTAGTGGAGTACATCGAGGTGGAAGAAGAGGAGCCCGCATGCATCGCACCAAAGTGAGGATCGTCGAGGACGCGCTGGACGCCAACAACACGATCGCCAGCGCGAATCGCGCCGACTTCGACCGCCATGGCGTGACCGTGGTCAATCTGATGAGCGCCCCCGGCGCGGGCAAGACCTCGCTGCTCGAGAGCGCGCTCGCCACGCCGCCCGAGGGAATCCGCATCGGCGTGCTCGAGGGCGACGTGCAGGGCTCCTACGACGCCGACCGCCTCGCCACACTCCACGTTCCCGTTACACAGCTGAACACCGATCCAGGTTTTGGCGGCGAGTGTCACCTCGACGCCAACATGGTGCGCTCAGCATTGCCGGCTGTATCGCTGGAAGCCCTCGATCTGCTGGTGATCGAGAACGTGGGCAACCTGGTTTGTCCGGCCGAGTTCAGGGTGGGCGAAAACGCCCGGGCGATGGTGTGCGCGGTCACCGAGGGAGAGGACAAGCCGCTCAAGTACCCGCTCATGTTCCGCACTTGTGAGCTGGTCGTGGTCAACAAGCTCGACCTACTGCCCCATCTTGACTTCGATCTCGATCGTTTCCTCTACAACCTCGACGCGGTTAACCCGGGCGTGCGACGTATGCTGGTCAGCGCACGCACGGGTGAGGGGGTCGACGAGTTCCGCGAGTGGCTGCGCGAGCTGCGCGCGAACGATGTCCATTCCGCTTCGATTTCCGAAACACGATGGACATCGACCGGGGAGGTCGGCGCGCGCGCGTGAGCAGCACGACGTCCGCGGGGACAGACCGCGTCACTCGGGCGCTCCAAGAGCGCACCGCTGCCAACGAGCGCTTTTTCGAGGCCCAGGCGGAGCGCACCGCGCGGCTCTGTCACCGGATGGCCGAGCGCTTTGCCCGCGGAGGCCGCCTGGTCGCCCTGGGCTGCTCACCTCAGGCACGCTCGGACGTCCGCCACGTCGCGGTCGAGTTCGTGCATCCCGTGATCGTCGGCAAGCGTGCGCTGCCGGCGATCGGCCTCGCGCCCGAGGGAGGCGCGATCGCGCGCCAGGCGCAGCTGCTCGCGCGCCCAGACGACATCGTGATCGCCTTCGGGGCCGAGGACCGCGACGCGGAGTTGGTGCAGGCCCTCGCCGACAGCCGGCAGCGCGGCGCCCTCACCGTCTCCTACGCAGACGGCAGTGGCGCGGAGTGGGAGTTCCAGCCCGCGAGCGAGGATCCGTCTGTGTGCCAAGAGCTGGCCGAGACCCACTACCACGTGCTGTGGGAGCTGGTGCACGTGTTTTTCGAGCACCGAGGGCTGCTTCAGGGGAGGGAGGCCAAGCCCGTCCACGACACCGGCGCGTCGAGCTTCTTGTATCCGTTCTTAGCTGAGGGCGAGCACGACCTCGAGGCCGTGGTGTCGGACGTTCGCCGCTCTATCGAGATGAAGGCATGGGAGGTTGGCGCGCTGCGTCAGCAAACGCTCGGCGAGAATCGGGAGGTGCTCGAACGGGCGGCATGCGCCCTGCGTGCGCGCTTCGAAGCCGGTGGCAAGCTGCTCGCCCTCGGCAACGGCGGATCGGCCACCGACGCCATGGACGTCGTCGCGGATTTCCGCAGCCCGCCCGCCGGGGGGCCTGAACCGGGGCGGTCCTGGCCCCCTCGACCCGCCATCGACCTCACGGAGGACGCTGCGATCCTGACGGCGATAGCCAACGACATCGGGGTAGAAGAGATCTTTCAGCGCCAGGTGATCGCCTACGGTCTGCGTGGGGACGCCCTGCTCGCGCTCTCGACCAGCGGCGGCTCTGGCAACGTGATCGCCGCGCTGGCCGAGGCGCGTAAGCGCGGGATGGATACGATCGCGATGGTCGGTTACGACGGCGGTCAAGTCGCCTCCGGGGGGCTGGCGGACCATGTGGTGGTCACCCGCTCGCAGCACATTCCCCGCATCCAGGAGGCCCAGGCAAGCGCCTACCACGTCCTGCGTGAGCTCGTGGAATCCCGCCCGGCCCCAACCGAACGAGCGACAATCGGATCTCCACACCATGACTGACACCTGAAAGGAGGGCCGATGAAGAAGAAGCTCAGAGTCGCGCTCGTAGGGTTTGCCGCGCTCAGCGCCGGATGGGCCTACATGGTCTCCGATGAGGAACGCTTCGCGAGGCTCGAGAAGGGCGCGGACGCGATCTTCGACCGCATCTTGCCTGCGTAACCCATGGCCCAGCGGTCCCTGGTGGGGCATGAGCCCCGTGTACGCGCACGTGTGCGGGTCCAGGGAACCGTCCAGGGCGTCGGCTTCAGGCCGTTCGTTTACCGGCTGGCCGAGTCGCTCGGAGTGGGCGGGTTCGTTCGCAACGACTCGAGCGGGGTGCTGCTCGAGCTCGAGGGTCCGGCGCGCGCCGTCCATGACCTGTTGAGAAGTCTGGAGCGCGAGCCGCCGCCGCTGGCGGTGCTCGATCACGTCGAGACGAGCTGGCTCGAGCCGCAGGGCGCCGATGAGTTTCTGATTCTCCAGAGCGCCCCGGAGGAGGCGCCCAACGCCCCCGTCACCGCCGACACGGCGACCTGCGAGCAGTGTCTGAACGAGCTGTTCGACAGCTCGGACCGCCGCTTCCGCTACCCGTTCATCAACTGCACCAACTGCGGGCCGCGGTTCACGATTGTGCGCGGCGTCCCCTACGACCGGCCACTGACGACGATGGCGGATTTCGCGATGTGCGCGGAATGCCGGCGCGAGTACGAAGATCCGCGCGACCGTCGCTTTCACGCCCAGCCGAACGCCTGCTCCGCCTGCGGGCCCCACGTCGCGCTCCTCGAGCGCTCGGGATCGCGCCGCGCAAGCGGCGATGCAGCGATGCGAGAGGCCGCTTCCGCGCTCGAGCAGGGAGCGATCGTGGCGCTTAAGGGCCTCGGCGGCTACCACCTCGCGTGCCTGGCGGCCGACGAGGCGGCCGCCGACGCGATGCGGGAGCGAAAGCACCGTGAGGACAAGCCGTTCGCGCTGATGGCCGAGAACCTCGAGGCCGCGCGGACGCTGGTGCAGCTGAGCCCCCACGAGCAGGAGATCCTGCAGGGGCGCGAGCGGCCCATCGTGATCGCCTACAGGCAGCCCGGCGCGCCGGTCGCGCGATCGGTGGCTCCGCGTTCGCGAGACCTCGGGGTGATGCTGCCCTACTCGCCGCTTCATCACGTGTTGCTCGAGGACGTGGGGCAGGCCCTCGTGATGACGAGCGGCAACGTCTCAGACGAGCCGATCGCCTACCGCGACGAAGAAGCGCTGGAACGCCTGGCGGGAATCGCAGACCTATTCCTGGTCCACGACCGCCCGATCGCGACCCGCACCGACGACTCCGTGGTGCGCGCGACCGACCGACGCACGCCGCCGCTGTTGATCCGCCGATCGCGTGGGTACGTGCCAGGGAGCATTCCGCTGCCAGCGCCGGCGTCGCGGCCCGTGCTCGCCTGCGGCGCCGAGCTCAAGAACACGTTTTGCATGGTCAAGGGAACGCGCGCGTGGGTCTCGCATCACATCGGCGACCTTGAGAACTTCGAGACCCTTCAGAGCTTCCGCGACGGAATCGAGCACTTCGCGCGCCTCTTCGGCGTGGCACCGGAGGTCGTGGCCCACGATCTTCACCCCGAGTACCTATCGACGAAGTACGCGCTCGAGCGCGAGGACTCAGAGCCGGTCGCAGTCCAGCACCACCACGCGCACCTGGCCGCCTGCCTGGCCGAGCATGGCGAGCGAGGTCCCGCGCTTGGCGCGATCTACGACGGCACCGGGTACGGCACCGACGGCACGATCTGGGGCGGCGAGCTCTTGGTCGGTGACCTTGAAGCCTTTGAGCGGGTCGGCCATCTGCTCCCCGTCGCACTACCCGGCGGCGAGCAGGCGGTGCGCGAACCGTGGCGGATGGCGTGCGCCTGGCTGCTGGCCGCCGGCGGCGAGGAGGCAAGCGTCCCGCGACCGATCGCCAAGGTGGTCGAGCCGCGCTCCTGGCGAGCCGTTTCAGAGCTTGCCCGAAGCGGGCTCGCCTCGCCGCCCACCACCAGCATGGGGCGCCTGTTCGACGCGGTGGCGGCGCTGTGCGGTGTACGTGTGCGCGTCAACTACGAAGGTCAGGCGGCGGCGGAGCTGGAGTCACTGTGCGATCGCTTCGAGCGCGGGGCCTACTCGCTGCCCTTGCTGCGCCACGGCGAGGAGCTGATCCTCGACCCGCGGCCCACGATCGCCGAGGTAACGCGGGACATCGAGCGGGGCGTGGGTGGCGCCCTGGTCGCCGCACGATTCCACAATGCGGTTTGCGCCGCCACCGCGTGCGCGTGTATCTCCCTTGCCGGCGAGCGCAACCTGGACACCGTCGTGCTCGCCGGGGGTTCCTTCCAGAACCGAGCGCTGCTCGAGTCCGTCGCGGCGAGCGTCGGTCGCGCCGGACTGCGCGTGCTCGTGCCCGAGCGGCTGCCACCGAACGACGGCAGTATCTCGTACGGTCAGGCGGCTGTCGCGGCGGCGCGTTTGGAATGAGCGCGGCGCGCGATCGGCTGGTAAGGGGTCAACGGCGCAGATAGCGCCAGATGCGCAGCGGTAACAGTCCGATCAGCGGGGCGCGGCGGCCGAGGTCTTTGCGATCTTCGACATCGAATGCGGCGGCGTAGCGGCGAGCATCGGCAGCCGTCGTGTAGACCTTTTCGCCCCCGGTGCCGCAGCCACGTTGACAGGTCCAGCGCATGGTGCGCCCGTCGGCCTCAAAGCGATACCGGTGTCCGAAGACGCGACACGAGACCATGCGTGGTTTTTACCCGTTCATGTGTCCGCACTGACACAGACGACTGATGTTCGTCATACCGTGCTAATTATCCGCGTGAAGCGGGTAGTAGCACCGCGGTGTCTACGGCTGTAGAGAGCCGCCCCGCAGAGAGGCGCACGATCAGGACCGCGATCCCGGCTCGACTGGATCGGCTGCCGTGGTCTCGCTTCCATTGGCTCATCGTCCTCGGCTTGGGCACTGTCTGGATCCTCGACGGGCTCGAGGTGACGATCGTCGGCTCGATTGCGTCGCAGCTGACCCAGCCCGGCAGTGGGATCTCTATGTCGACCAGTCAGATCGGCACCGCTGCCGCCGTGTATGTCATTGGTGCCTGCGTGGGCGCGCTGTTCTTCGGCCAGCTGACCGACCGCTTCGGCCGCAAGAAGCTCTTCATGATCACGTTGGCCGTCTACATCGTGGCGACGGGGGCCACGGCATTCTCGTTCGCGCCATGGTTCTTCTTCCTGTGCCGGTTCTTTACCGGGGCGGGTATCGGCGGCGAATACGCGGCGATCAACTCGGCGATCGACGAGCTGATTCCGGCGCGGATGCGGGGCCGGGTCGACCTGGCGATCAACGGGTCGTTCTGGGTCGGCTCGATCATCGCTTCGGCCGTGTCGATCTTCTTCCTTTCATCGGTCTTCGCCACGAACGTCGGATGGCGGCTGGAATTTGCCGTCGGCGTCATCCTCGCTTTCGGGATTCTGATCGTGCGCCGCCATGTGCCCGAGAGCCCACGCTGGCTGTTCATTCACGGTCGCGAGCAGGAGGCGGAGGAGATCGTCGATGGCATCGAGCGCAGCGTCGAGAAGGATGTCGGCCACCAGCTCGAGACGCCGAGCAAGACGATCGTGGTCCGCGAACGCGAGGCGATTTCGTTCCGTGAGATAGGGAGGGTGGCCTTCAAGGCGTATCCGAGGCGGGCCGTGCTCGGCTTGTGCCTGTTCGTAGGGCAGGCGTTCATCTACAACGGCATCACGTTCAACCTCGGAACGCTGTTCACGACCTTCTTCGGGGTGGCGGCGGCATCCGTGCCGGTTTTCATCATCCTCTATGCGGTCGGCAATTTCCTGGGGCCGTTCACGCTCGGCCGGCTCTTCGACACGCTCGGGCGCAAGCCCATGATCGCAGGGACCTATCTCGGTTCCGCGCTGCTCACGGTGCCGATGGCAATCCTGTTCGCCAACGGCTCGATCGGGAAATGGGCGTTCATGGCGTTCGTATTCTTCGTGTTCTTCCTGGCATCGGCGGGCGCAAGCGCGGCGTATCTGACCGTGTCGGAGATCTTCCCGATGGAGACGCGGGCGTTGGCGATCGCGTTCTTCTATGCGATCGGAACTGCGGTGGGGGGGATCAGCGGGCCCCTCCTGTTCGCGAACCTGATCGGCAGCGGCGTGCGCAGCCAGGTCGAGCTGGCGTTCTTCATCGGCGCCGGAGTGATGGCGATCGGGGGGATCGCCGAGATTTTCCTCGGGGTTCGCGCAGAGCAGACACAGCTGGAGGACATCGCGAAGCCGATAACCGCCGAAGAGGCCGAGGGTGGTGGGCCCGTCACCGGGGAGGAGCCCGCGGGGAGCCAGGAGGCTTTGCCGGCTGCGCAAGAGGCCGCTTCGGGCCGCCAGGAGGCGCTGCGTGCACGGCGTGACGCTGAGGAGGCGCGGGCACGCGCCGCCGAGCATCGGGCCGCGATCCACGAGCTTCGCGCCCGGGCGGCCCAAGGAGACGACCGAGCCGCAGACCGAGCGGAGGTTGAGGATCGCCTGGCAGAGATCTCTGAGCTGCGAGCGCATGCTCTCGATGAGCACGCTGCCGCCCATGACGAGCAGGCCGACATCGAGGCGGGCGACGAGGCGGCGCGTGAGCGTGCGCGGGCGGCTGAGCACCGCGCCGTGGGCTACGAGGAGCGCGCGCGGGCACTGGGCGCAGCAGACGACGAGGAGGCGGCACGCCATCAGGAATGGGCCGAGGCGGCTGGAGAGCGGGCCAGGGCGCGAGAGCAGCGGGCGGCGGCTGAGCAGGCCAAGGCCCAGGCAGAGGCGGAGGACGTCGAGCCAGGAATGGCGGACGTAGCGGGTGCACGCGTGCGGATGCACGAAAGCTGGGCGGCGATGCACGAAGCGCGTGGACGTGCGCACGAGTGCCGCGCCGAGGGCGACGCCGCAGGGGTGGAGGCACAGGAGCGAGACGCCACTCACCACGAGCAGCTGGCGCTGGCCGCTGAAGAGCTGGTTGGAGCGGCCGAGCACCGCGCTGCCGCCGGCGAGGCCGAGGCCGCCCGCGAGACCGTCGAGGATATTCAGAGTCGGCGAGCCGAAGCTGCCGACCGCGAACGCCGCCAGCGCGAATTCGAGCAACGGATCCGTGCGAGGATCGAACGCCGTCAAGCCCACGAGCGCGAGGGGCTACGGCGCTTTAGGCTGGGGCCGCCTACGCGCGCCGTGCCGGCGTGGATGGTCGCGTCTTCCCTCGACGAGACCGACGATCTCGACCGTGAGGTTGCGGCAATCTCCCAGGCGTTGGACGAGCACGGCGCCACTGAGCGCCAGGAGCTGGCGCGACTCGTCGGTGCCCGCTACTGGGGCCCGGGACGCTTCCGCGCCGCGCTGCGCGAGGCCGTCCAAGACGGTTCCGCCCAACGGGTCTCGCGGTCGACGTTTGGGCCGCCCGAGCGCGAAGCGCAGAAATAAAAGAAGGGCGGGCCGCATGCGGCCCGCCCAGGGTCGGCGCATGCGCCGACCCACGGGGCCGCGCATGCGCGGCCCCGATCCTGCGTGAGGATTCAGCTGCCTAGTGGGCGCACTGCCACGCGCCGGGGCCAGCTGAGTTCCAGATCTTGGAGGCGATGGCGCTCTGCTCCGCCGGCGAGGCATTCTGCGGCAAACCGCTGCCGCCGTAGGCCTGCCAGGTCGAAGGCATGATCTGGTACGCGCCACCCGCGCCGCTGCTCGGGTTGACGGCATGCCAGTTACCGCCGCTCTCGCACTGGACGATGTAGCCCGGGATCGAATAGCCGCTGCTACCGGTGCTCTGCGTGGCCGTCGGCTGCGTGGAGCTCGAGCTAGCCGGCGCAGGCGCGGGTGCAGGTGCGGCCGTCTCGGTGGGCGCGGGTGCAGCCGTCTCGGTGGGCGCGGGTGCCCGAACGACCGGCGTGGGATGCAGCATGCGTTCTAGGACGTTAATGCTGCGCAGAACATCGGAGGTGCTTGCCCGCTTTCCGCCCGCGAGGCCCTGGGTGATGATGTTGCGTCCCGGTGCCCGCGATCCGAACTTCTGGGCAACTGCGTGATAGTCCGCCTGGTAGCGGTGAGCTGTACTACTGGGCACTGCTGCTGTTGCGGCGGCGGGCAGCGCGAGTGCTGCCATTGAAGTCGCCGCGACGAGAATGCGCTTGGGCATCATTTGGTTTCCCTCCTTCAGCCGCCAGGCTGGTGCTGGCCCG
>DASRHQ010000006.1:0-30703 GCA_035650455.1 Solirubrobacteraceae bacterium | reverse complement strand
TCGGCCTGCGACACGTTCGCACCGCCGCTGGAATTCGAGCTGCCGTTGGTGAACGCGCCGAACAGGCCTCCTCCGCCTGTCCCAGTGCCCACTCCGAACAGCACGAGCCCCGCGCCGATCAATATGGCCAGACCTAGGTAGACCGTCTGGACCGTTCGGCGGCGACCACGAGCGCGCAGATCGAAGAGCATCGCCGCTATCCCGTCGCGTCGATTGACGCCAACTCAGCTCGTTCACGCGCGGCGAAATGGCGGTCGGCAATCTTGAGCAAGACGATGCTGAGTAAGTAGAGAACGACCAGAGGAAGCATCTCGAGCCCGGTCGTAACCGGATCGGGACCGGGCAACGCCGCCGCGATCACTGCGATCAGCACGACAGCGTAGCGCCATTGTCTGACCAGGGTGCGGGCATTGAGGATGCCGAGGTAGTCGAGCCCGAGCAAGACCAACGGCAGCTGGAAAGCGAGACCAATGACCCCCATGACCATGATCTCGAAGTCGTATAACTGGCGTGCCTGGACGAGCGCGTCGAAGTTCTGGCTGTTGTAACCCTGAAGGAAATGAACTGCAGGCTTGAGCACGATCTCGTAGGAGAACACCACCCCAGCGAGGAACAGCAGCGGGGCCAGCAGCATCAAAGGCAAGGCAACTCGGCGCTCCGAACGCTTCAGGGCAGGTAACAGGAATGCGTACGCCTCGTAGAGCAGCAGCGGGAGCGAGATGAGAATGGCGAAGTAGAACGAAACCGTGATCGTCGTCGTGAACGGCTCACCGACGCCGATCGTGATCGGGGTGGGATGAGTTGGCCCTCGCGGCAGAGCTTTGGCGGCATGGCTGAGGTTGGCCGCGGCGGCGCCGAAGAGCGCGCGGTCGCTCGCCGATTGGGAGGGGGAGACCGCGAGCGCGCGGAAGTCCTTTGCCGTCGCTTGAAGAGCTTGCGCCTGGCGGTTCGTCGCGTGCGGGAGCTTGGCGAGATACGAGTGCGCTGTCGGCAGCGGCTGATTCAGAAGGTGGAGCAGCCGGTGGTTCTGCCAAAAGCAGACGCCGAACGCGACCGCGAGCGCGAGCGCGCACACGATCAACCTGGAACGCAACTCGTCGAGGTGGTCGACGACGCTGAGGCGATCCTCGTGCCGGATGGGTCGGAGGACCCGCGCCATCACAAAGGGAGCTAGCTGGACTCTGCGCCAGACGAGGCCGAGCCAGCCGAACGCGACGCGGTGGCTGCCTCAGTCTTTCCGGCTTCGAGCTCCGCTCGATCGTCGTCCGGCTGTGACTTGCCGGTGATCCCGTCTTTGAACTCGCGCATCCCATGCCCGAGCGACTTGCCCAGCGCGGGCAGGCGCTTGGGGCCGACAAACAGCAGGACGACAAGGAGAATGATCGCGGCGTCGAGCCAGGGCTTGGTATAGAACATTGCTGGTCCTCTTGTATTGAGCCCCTAAGAAGGAAAATCCTTCCGCGGATTCGCCTACCAAGAGTAGCGGGCCGGCCAGCTCGCGTGGGCGCTCAAGCTCGGGCCGCCGGATGCCGATAACAGGCTCATCCCGGAGGCATCGATCCACGTCCGCGTTTCACCAGGTGCAGGAACGGGGCTATACCTGCACGTTTGCGGGCGCTGCAACTCGAAACTGGTTCAGCCTCACGACTGGGAGGAGGTCGGTCACGAGTACTGGCAACTCCGGCTCGAGTGCCCTAACTGCGGCTGGCACCGGCGCGGGACGTTCTCGAGCGGGCAGCTGACCGCGCTCGAGGATCAGCTCGACGGAGGGTTCGACGTGCTCCTGCGCGACCTGAAACGGCTGACCGCGGCGAACATGACCGAGGAAATCGAACGCTTCTCCCTTGCGCTCGCGACCGGGCTGATCCTCCCAGAAGACTTCTGAATCTGTTCGGGGCCGCGCGGGTCGGCAAAAGCCCGCCGAATCTCCAGCTGACTCAGCTGTAGCGCTCGACCACTCCGTCGGCGACCAGGTCGAGCGCGGCGCGCTGGCGGCTCGGCAAGGCGGGCAGAATCGATTTGGCCCGTGCGACCAGCTCCAGGGCCCGCGCTCGGGCCGTCCCCAACGCGCCGGTGGCGGCGATTCGCTCGCACACTCGCTTGGCATCGGCGGTTGTATGCAGGTCGCGAACCTGGAGCGCGGCCAGCTCGGGATCGCGGTCACGCGCCTCGATCAGCGGCAGCGTGATCGTCCCATCCAGCAGGTCGGCACCCTGGGGCTTGCCGGTGCGCTCGGGCGGGCCGGAGACATCCAGTACGTCATCGAGGAGCTGAAAGGCGAGACCGACCTGCTCCCCGAAGGTTCCCAGCGCATCGATCGGCCCCTCCCCTTCGATGGCTCCCAACTCACACGCCGCCCGGAAGAGCACCGCTGTCTTCAGCCTGCAGCGCTCGAGGTAGCGCTCCAACGTCACGTCGCCCCGCCACGCGTCGGAACGCTGCATCAGCTCGCCCAGGGCCAACTCTGAGCTGGCTCTGGAGAGGACGCGTATGGAAGGCAGCGACCGTGCCAGCGAGAGTTCCGCAAACGCTCGCGAGAACAGCAAATCTCCCGTTGCCGTGGCCATCCGCCTTCCGGCGCTGGCCACGACCGTGGGCCTGCCACGACGGAGCAACGACGAGTCGAGCACGTCGTCATGGACAAGTGTCGCCCCATGGACCAACTCAACCGCGACCGCCGCGTGCACGAGACTGTCCGACTGCGGGGGTGGAACACCCGCGGCGAGACACACCAGCAGCGGCCGCAGCCGCTTGCCGCCCGCGGCGATGGTGTCGCCGGCGTGGCGCGCCAGAGCGGCACCATGATCGACGCTGACCTCCGCCATGCGGCGCTCGACGCGTTCCATGACCCGCGGCACGGTTGCCCCCGCGGCATCGATGACGGCCTCTACCGGCTTCACGCCTCTCGCGACCTCATAGCAGGGCCCCTCCCGCCGCTCATGGAGGGCTCGGGCGCAATTCGCCCGTTCGCACGTATCTCATTGCACATCCACCCATTTCACAAAGCATCCCCGGTCACGACTCCCACGTGAAGTGCCACGATCCCTCCCGCGGTCAGGACGTAGCGCACATCACCCAGTCCGCTGCGCACCAAGAGCTCCGCCAGCTGGTCCGGCCCCGGGAAGCGCCTGACCGAACTGGGAAGATAGCTGTAGGCCGCGGCATCGCCCGCGAGGCGCCCCAACAACGGCACCAGGCGGTCGAACCACACCTCAAAGAATGTGGACAGCGGAGGACGACGGGGCGTGGTGATCTCGAGCACGACGACCCTTCCACCGGGGCGCACCACGCGGACCATCTCGGCCAGGCCACGCTCCAGGTCGGCGAAATTGCGCGCCCCGAACCCCACCGTGGCCGAGGCGTACTCGTCGGACTCGAACGGCAGGGCGAGGGCATTTGCGGCCTGAAAGCGGACCCTCACGTCCGGCCGCCCATCCGTCCTTGCCTTCGCCCGCGCCAGGTCGAGCATCCGCTGCGAGAAATCGATTCCCACGACCTCTCCATCAGGAGCGACGCGCGCGGCGAGCTCCAGTGCCAGGTCTCCGGTGCCGGTCGCGACGTCGAGCACCCGGTCGCCGGGCGAAACTTCGGCCAGCTCGGCGGCGCGCCGCCGCCAGCGGCGGTGCAGCCCGGCGGTCATGACCGTGTTCATGCGGTCATACAGACCCGCGATGCGATCGAACATCGCGCGCACCTGAGCTTCCTCGAGGCGTCCTGCCTGCGCGCCGGTGGGCACGTCCGGCGCGACACCGATTTCGGGTGGGCTCACGCTCATCGTTGCGCTGACGCGGCTTTAGATACGTCCGCCTCCGGCCGCCTAACGAAGCAGCGACAGGAAGGAGACCAGGGTTTGGAACTTCTGCGGGTACTGCTGCTTCAGTCCCTTGAACGATGGCATCGGCGGCGTGGGATTAAGAAGCGTGGAGGCGAGCTGCTGGTAAGGCACCTTGCTGGCGATATGAGTCAGCTGCGGCCCGGGCCCGTTGTTGCCGTTGTCCCCGACCTGGTGGCAGGCGAGACATCCCGACTGACCGACCACCAGCTCGCCCTTGGTGAACGTGCTCTTCTGCGCTGCGGTGAGGCTGGAGGGTGGCTTGAGGTCGACCGAGTTGGGCGACCCGGTGTTGGCACCCGAGAACGTGAGGTAGGCCATGGCCCCGATCACGAACAGCGCCGTGGCCAGCGCGATGGGGCGTCGTTCGATTCTGCGCTCGGGGCTGCGGTCGTAGAACGGCAGCAGGAACAGCAGGATCATGCATATCGTCGGGACGCCGATTGTCGCCATCGGCGTGAACGTCGGGACTTTGCGCATGACGCGCAGGACCTCGAACAAAAAGAAGAAGTACCAGTCGGGCCGCGGTACATAGGTGGTCGTGGTCGGGTTCGCTTTGGGGCCGAGCTCTGCGCCGAACAGCAGGGAGAGGAAGATGATCACTGCCAGCACAATCATCGCCATGACGGAGTCCTTGGCCACGGCGTAGGGGAAGAACGGCTTGCCCTCGTTCTTCAGGATCGAGTACTCGCGGAGGTATGCCTCCTTTTCGGCCTGGTTCACGGCTCAACTCCGAAAGGCGGCTCGACACTGCGCTCGTGACGCTGGAATGCCATCGCGCTCAGACATCCGTCTCCGGCTGGAGCGCCTTCTCGGGCTCTGCCTTGAGCCATGGAGGCGCGGTGGTCCCAAGCTTGGCCACGAGGTAGAGGTGGGCACCGATCAGTGCCGCAATGGCACCCGGGATGATCAGCATGTGTATCGCGTAGAAGCGCGAGAGCGTGGTCGCCCCGAAGTCGGCCCCGCCGAGCAGGAAGTTCGACAGGTAGGGCCCGATGAAGGGACCCCCGGCGTTGATGTTGACGCCCACGATCGTTGCCCAGTAGGCGCGCTGATCAAGTGGCAGCAGATACCCCGTGAATCCCATCGCCAGGGTGAGGATGAGCAGCACCACGCCGATGACCCAGGTGAGCTCGCGAGGGTATTTGTAGGCGCCGAAGAAGAACACCCGCCCCATATGGAGGAAGATCAGGATGATCATCACCGAGGCGCCCCATTTGTGCATGCCGCGCACGAACTGCCCCAGGAAAGCGTCGGTCGTGATGTAGCGGACCGACTCGTAGGCGCCGCCGGACGAACCCGGCTGGTAGTACATGGCCAAAAAGACACCCGTCACGGCCTGATTGAGGAACGCGAAGAGCGTCGCGGTGCCCAGGGTGTAGTACCAGTTGGTCCCGCGAGGGACCTTGCGGAACATCATCCAGCGGAGGCCGGGAGAAAGTGAGGTGCGCTCGTCGATCCAGTCGACTGCGGTGATCCCAGCCTCGACCGGGTCGAGCGAGTCGGCCAGGCCGGCGCCATCGTCGCCGGGGCGCCGCGGGCGCGGCTGAAGTGCTTTGGGGAGCGGAGGTGCGGGCAGGCGGGGCATCGGCGGCTACTTTTTCTGGCTCACTCCGGGCGGCGGTTTGGGTTGAGCGAACTGACGTGGGTAGAGGTACTGACCGATGCCATCCACCGGCTCGCCCGGGTAGCGCGGCGAGAACCGCCGTAGCTCGGAGTTGACCGAGTAGCGCGGTCCGACCTCCACAAGTCGCCTGGCGTGATTGAAACGGGTGTAAAAGCGGTCCAAAGGACGGACCGGCGGGCCGCCCGTGACCATGCCGCGAATGTCGTAGACGCCGCCGTGGCAGGGGCAGATGAATCGCTCCGCCGCGGGCGTCCAGCGGACGGGACAGCCCAGATGCATGCAGCGCGAGGACAGCGCGATCCAATGGTTGTACTGGTCCTCGGGCTCGGTGTCGATTGCCGGGTTGCGGGAGCGCACATAGGCCAGCGTGTTGTTGACCTCCCCCGCCGCCCCCAACGGGCCCTGCTGGATCTGGATCACGCGGGTGACGAAGTTGTCCTTGGGGAAGTCGGTGGCTGGTCCGATCGGCTGCCAGGTCCATTGCTCGTGCTTGAAGACCGGACCGGCGGAGAAAGCGAGCGCGGGGAGCGTGAATGCAGCGGTGGCGATTCCCCCGGCGCCCATGACAACGCCCGTCATGAAACGGCGACGGGTGACGGTCTCGCCCTCGAAAGCCCCCGGCATGTCGCGATCGGAGGTGTATTTGGACTTGTGCTGAAAGTGTCGATTGGGCAAGGAAAGCTCGCTAAAGATGCCAGGAGATGACTCGAATTGAACGCACTGTCAAGGGTATCGTCAACAACGATTCATCCGTTACGAGGACATGGGTATCTGGCTCACGCAGCGGCGTCACGAAGCCGCCGCCCGAGAAGCGCTCCTCAACGCTTCAAGGGCGCGGGAGTCTCCGGCCCGAGCCAGCTGCTTAGCCTCTTCGAGCTCCTCGCCGCCGCCCCAGCCGACAGTCATCACAGCCGCCTCCCAGACCGCCTCGGCGAGTTCCCGGTCCCCTGCCGCGTGGGCCTGGGCCACGAGCGAGATCGCGTCTGCCAGCTCGGCGACCGCGTCCAGGTCGCCCAGCGCCGCGAGCCGCTCGAGCCCGAGCGCGTAGAGCTGGTCGCCCACGAGCAGGGCCAGATCGGGATCGTCGGTGCGGACCACCCGCGCCGGGCCGTAGTGCAGCCTCGCGCCTTCGAGAATCATCTCCAGCAAAAGCTCGTATTCACTCGCCGCGCGAGTTGCCCGCGGGCCGGCCGCCGCCAGCTGCGCCGCACCGGGCCTTCCGTCGCCTCCACCCGCACCGGGCCTACCGTCGCCTCCACCACCGCCGTCCTGGACAAGTTCCGCGACGGTGCCGCCGTGAGCGCGCAGCGCGAGCGCAAGGTCGTCGAGGCCGTCGCGGGCGCTTCTCATGCGGCCGCCACTTCCGCAAACGCTTCCCTAGCAGCCTCCAGGGTGTGCTCCACGTCGCGCTTGCTGTGGGCCAGCGAAGGGAACCACGCTTCGAACTGCGACGGCGGTGGATAAACGTCTCGCTCGAGTAGCGCGCGAGCGAACATGCCAAAGGCCTCAAGATCGCTCGCACAGGCCGAGGCGTAGTCGCGCACCGGCTCCGCGGAGAAGAAAACTGTGAGCAAACCATCCTGTGCCGTTACCTGCACCTCGCATCCAGCGTCTCGCGCGGCCTCGCGCAACCCGTCGGCGAGCTCGGCCGTCGTGGTCCTGAGGCGCTTGTAGGCACGGCCGTCCAGCAGCCGCAGCGTCGCCAGGCCGGCGGCCACGGCGAGCGGATTGCCCGAGAGCGTGCCTGCCTGGTACACGTCTCCGGCCGGTGCGACCCGCTCCATCAGCACCGCCGGGCCGCCAATGGCGGCGGCGGGCAGACCGCCCCCAAGGACCTTTCCCATGATCGTCAGGTCCGGGAGGACCCCGAAAACCTCCTGAGCGCCGCCGCGCGCCACCCGGAAGCCGGTGATCACCTCGTCGAATATCAGCAGTGCGCCGCTCTCGTCGGCGCACGCCCGCAGCGACTCAAGGAACCCCGGCTCGGGCGCCACCACGCCCATGTTCGCGGGCACGGGCTCGACTAGGATCGCCGCGAGGTCGTGGCTCTCCGTCGCTTGCCTGACTGCCGTGCCGTCGTTGAAGGGACAGATCACGGTGGCCGCGGCGGCTGCCGCCGGCACACCGGGGCTGGCTGGGATGCCCTGCGTGGCCAGTCCGGAGCCCGCCTGCGCAAGTAGGCCGTCGACGTGCCCGTGGTAGGCACCCGAGAACTTCAGCACCTGCTCGCGGCCGGTTACTGCGCGGGCGAGACGGATGGCGCTCATCGTCGCCTCGGTCCCCGACGAGGTCATGCGCAGCATCTCTACGGACGGAACCCGCCGCGCGACCTCGGCCGCGAGCGTCACCTCGCCCTCCGTCGGCGCGCCGAAACTCGTCCCGTCGCTGACCGCGCCGGCGACGGCGTCGACGACAGCGGGGTGGGCGTGACCCGCGATCAGCGGACCCCACGATGACACCCAGTCGATGTACTCGTTGCCGTCGACGTCCCAGATGTGGGACCCGAACCCGCGGGCGATGAAGACCGGGTCGCGTCCGATCGCCTTCATCGCGCGCACCGGCGAGTTGACCCCGCCGGGCAGGAACTCGCGCGCGCGCCCGTAGAGCTCCTGCGAGCGCGTGGTGGCTCTAACGCCGCTCACACACCCGCGTGCTGGCGTTCCCAGTCTCGATACTCCTCGGTGAAGTACAGAAGGCGTACCTTCTTGAACTCCGTGGAGGAGTAGAGAATGGCCCGGTCCGCGATGCCAGTCTCCGCGGCGATGGCATCCAGGATCGCGTCGCATTCCTCCTTCGAGCGACCATGGGCCATGGTGAAGACCGAGTACGGCCAGTCCTTGTAGGTCGGCCGCTGGTAGCAGTGCGAGATCCCTCGATAGGCCGCCATCTGCGGCCCCAGCTCCATGATCCGCTCATCGGGGACCTTCCACACGCCCATGCCGTTGGCGCTGAAGCCGGCGCGGCGGTGGTAGAGGATCGCGGCCACGCGGCGCAGAAGCCGCCGCTCACGCATGCCGTCAAGATGCTCCAGGAACCGCTCTTGGGGGAGTCCCACCGCGGCCGCCGCGGCCGCGTACGGCTCCGAAACGACGGCCATGTCTCCCTGTAGGGCGCGGATGACCGCGATGTCGAGCTCGTCATAGGGCTGCCGTTCGGTCTCGGCGGGGGCGACCGCCTCGGCCGCTCGTGCGAGCTTCTCGGTGCCCGCCTCCATCTCGAGGTCCATGCGGATCTTGAACAGCTTCAGGGTCGGCAGCTGGCGCACCGACTCAGCGCCCGCGAGGCGGCCGAGCACCTCGAGAGTTTCCTGTAGACCGAGTGGGGAGTCGGGCTCGGTCGCGATCGTGAACCAGATGTTGAACTCGTGATTGCGCAGGTAGTTGTGTGATACGCCGGGGTGCTCATTGATGACCTTGGCCGCTCGCCAGGGATTGTCCGGGTCGACCTTGGCGGCGACGAGCATCGAGGAGTAACCGAGAGCGCGGGTGTCGAAAATCGGCGTTACCTGACGGATGATGCGCTGCTCGAGCAGCCGCGTGACGCGCGCCATGGCCGTCTCCTCGTCGATGCCGGCCTTCGCAGCGACATCCTGGTAGGGACGCGTCGCGATCGGAAAGTGCGCCTGCATCAGGTTCAAAAGCCGCTTGTCGAGCTCGTCGAGTTCGATCGCGGCGCCGTGCTTGCGGGATCGAAGCTTCGGCCCATGAGAGCCGGACAGGCCCGTTTGCCCTACTGAAGCCATTGAGCAGCGTCCTTCGCGTAGTAAGTGACGACCATGTCGGCGCCTGCCCGCCGGATGCAGGTCAGCGTCTCGAGCACCGCGGCGCGCTCCTCGAGATAACCGGCGGCGGCGGCCGCTTTGAGCATCGCGTACTCGCCGCTCACGTTGTATGCGGCCACCGGCATGCCGGTCTGCTCTTTGACCGCTTTGATCACGTCGAGGTAGGGCAAGGCCGGCTTGACCATCACGATGTCGGCGCCTTCCTCCACATCCAGGCGGGTCTCGCGCAGCGCCTCCTGGGCGTTGGCCGGGTCCATCTGGTAGCCGCGGCGGTCGCCGACTGCCGGCGTCGAGTCGGCCGCTTCGCGGAAGGGGCCGTAGAAGGCCGAGGCGAACTTGGCCGAGTAGGCGAGGATCGGCGTCTCCGCATACCCGCTCTCATCGAGCGCCTGGCGGATCACGCCCACGCGGCCGTCCATCATGTCGCTGGGGGCGACAAGATCTGCCCCGGCACGGGCCTGCGAGACCGCCGTACGGGAGAGGAGATCGAGCGTGGCGTCGTTGTCCACGGTCCCCTCACGCAGTACGCCGCAGTGGCCGTGGCTGGTGTATTCGCACAGGCAGAGATCCGTGACCACGATGAGATCGGGCAGCTGCTCCTTGATCGCGCGAGTAGCGAGCTGGACGATGCCCTCGTCATCCCACGCTCCCGATCCCTCCTCGTCCTTGCTGGCCGGGATACCGAACAGCAGGACGGCGGGGATCCCCAGCTGCGAAGCCTCGGCCGCCTCGGTAACGGCATGGCCGATCGAAAGGCGATCGATACCCGGCATGGACTCGATCGGCTCGCGCCGGTCCAAGCCGTGGGCAACGAACAGTGGATAGACAAGGTCGGCCGGCTCAAGCGAGGTCTCACGAACGAGCCCGCGAAGTGCACGCGTGGCACGCAGCCGGCGCAGACGGGTCTGCGGAAAGGCCATCGCAGTCTGAGGATACCGGGGAGGGTCGGGAGGCCCCCGTGTTCGCGGTCTCGACCAGAGTCCAGCGGACGGGTGTGGTCTGTGCTGCGCCTACCCGGGACCGGTACGGGGCGATCACAAGGGTCTCGTGGGTGTTGTTCGGATGAGCGGCCATCACGGACCCAACCCCAGCCCGGGCAGCCTGGGTCCGCAGCGTCCGCATAGCCGACGCCTCGGACCCAACCACGGAGATCAGAGCGGGCCTCGCTCCCCCGATCCCGATGGCGGCGGCTGACTAGCTGCTTTATGAGCCACGCGACGATCCGAAACGGTGCCGGGTCCGCTTAAGCACCCACCAGGTGGCATTTGAGCCATCCGAGGTCCGAAAGATGTCGCGCGGCTCTTTAAGCAGGATTGGGGCCCGGTTCGTAGGCGATGGTCCCGCCCCACATCGAAGGGCGCGGACACCAGGGCTCCCTCCACATCGAAGGGGGCGGCTCACGAGGGGCCTTAGTGTCAGTGTTTGGTGGTGCTGGGCGGTGGCGTCCGGTGCGCTCGGTAGGTCCCGGGCTGGCGGGGGAGATTGGTCCCTGATGTCCGCTCAACACACCTCATACGCTCGACATACCCAAGTCGCTCAATACGCTCCACACGCTCAACGCACCCAAACCGCCCAAGTGAGCCCGCGACTCAAAGGCGCTGCTAGGTCGCCAGCCGCTTGGCCGCCAGCCGCGCCAGGGCTGCAAATACCAAGGCGAGCACGATCAGATGTACGAGCGGCCAGCCCAGGGCCGGTGAAGCACCGCTGAACGCGTTGCTTGCCGCCTGGAGAGCCGACTTGAACGGGAATACGAAGGCGATCGCGGAGAGGACGGACCCCACGGTGCCAGAGACGGCGTCGGCGGGCACGAGCGCCACGAAGGCGATCGGGAGCGAGACCAGAAACGCGAACAGGGAAGCGCCCGAGACCTCCCGCGCGAGCGCCCCGATCGCCACTCCCAGCGCACCGAAGGCCACAGCCCCCACGCCTAGCGCGACCACCCACAGCTCAAAGCGCGACCAGTCGAGATGGACAAACGCGGACGTGCAGGCCGCCATCACCAGTGCGAGCACGGCGGCACAGCCGGCAGCCAGCGCGATCTTCTCGGCCAGCAAGCGCGATGGTGTGACCAGTCCACGGACGAGCCGCGCATAGACGTGTTCTGAGCGCTCCAGCGCGAGCATGGCCGCCGCCATCAGCAGCGTGACCAGCATCAGGGACACGACGACCGCGATGGCGACCGCATAGGACTGGGTGGGGGTCGTCTTCCCCTGCAACTGCGTTTGGTTCACCGTCAGCGGCCGGCCGATCGAACCCAGTACCGGGCTCGCGAACCCCAGTCCCTCGATCGCGAGGTCAGCAAATGAGACCACCTGGCCAAGCGCAACTCGCAGCGGTGAGGATCGCGACAGGGTGGAGATCGCTCCCCTCAGGATGGTCCTCGAGTTGCGCAGCCCTAGCAGGTGGAAGTGCTGGCCTGCGAAGTTGATGGTCCCGCCGCTGAGCACCCGCCTCAGGTCCGTGACCGCCACACGAAGGACCTGCTTTGAGACCACCTGCTCGACCTCGTTCAGGCGTGCCGCAATCGCCTGTGAGACGAACTCGCGCTGGATCGGATCGTTTGAGTTGAGGACCAGCTGGACCGTGGGGCTGCCCACCCCGGTGGTCACAAGGCTTTGGATCTGCGCAGGGATGTCGGCCGGCACGATCAGTGCTGCCAACGCTTCGCCGTTGCGCACCTTCGCGATTGCGGCAGCACGTGAGTGCACCTTGATCGGCTCAATGGACCGGAACAGCTGCTTGGCGTACTGCGAGATGTTGATCGTTTGACTGCCGAAGTGCAGCTTGCCTTTCCCCCGGGGTACCGCGGTGTAGAAGGCGACCTTCGGCTTGCCCGGAGGGCTCGATATCGCGAAACCGATCATCAGCGCGATCGCAATCGGATAGACCACGAGCAGCCCGACCAGCAACGGCGAGCGGCGCAGGATCTGGAGATCCTTGAGCAGCAGCCAGCGCATCCGAAGTGCCCTCAGGCCCGCCGCGGGCTGAGTGGCTCTCTTCGCAAATACGTCGCGTCCATCGTTCAGTGTCCGCGATCGCGCAGGAAGCGGACGAATGCTGTCTCGAAATCCGGGGACTCGCCGGCGACCGCGCGGTCAAGCTCAGCCGGGGTGCCGTCGAACAGGAGCTCGCCGTCGGCCAGCACCAGCACCCTCTCCCCGTAACGTTCTGCCTCAGCCACGTCGTGGGTGGAGAACATGACGGTCGTGCCGCGTGCCGCAAGCCCGCCGATGAATTCCCACAGCCGCTCGCGCTGCCGGGGGTCGAGCGCCGCGGAGGGCTCGTCGAGGAGCAGGACCGGCGGCTCGGCCAACAACCCGATGCCGATGTTGACCCGCTGCTGGTTGCCACCTGAGAGCCGTGTAATCGGGTCTGCCCGCCGCTCGGTCAATCCGGTCTGGTCGAGCATCCGAGCCACGGCTGCCTCGGGATCGCCAACCCCTTCGAGCCTGGCGAAGAGACGGAAGTTCTCGGCGACTGACAGCTTCGAGTAAAGGGCGGTCTGCTGAGGTACCCACCCGACCTCGCGCGGCGGACGCGTCACCTCGCCGCCGCTCGGGGAAAGGGCGCCCGCCAGGATCGCGAGCAGGGTGGTCTTGCCGGCACCGTTTGGACCGATCACCGCCACGACCTCTCCCGCGCGGACCTCGAAGCTGACCTCGGAGAGCGCGATTCTGGGGCCGAACCGCTTGGTCAGGCCGAGCACCTTGAGAGGCACCGCACCCGCGCCGGTTGCAGCCGTCGTGAACATTGCGCCGAGGCTACCTGGGGGCGTTTTGCGGCGCCGCCGGTGGACCGCTCGCCTCGGCGCCCGACAGGAGCTGGCCACTAGCCTTCGGCAACGGAATGGCAGGCAGCCCTCTCAGGATTCTCTTCATCGGCGACATCGTCGGGGGTATCGGGCGACGAACGGTCGAGGCCCTCCTGCCCACGCTGCGCGAGCGGCTTGAACCGACATTCGTGATCGCCAACGGCGAGAACGCGGCCGGCGGCGCCGGCATTACACCCAAGGTCGCCTCCCGCCTGTTCGAGTCAGGGATCGACGTGCTCACGCTCGGCAACCACGCCTACCGCCACCGCGAGGTCTATCCCTACCTCGACGAGGAACCGCGGATAGTGCGCCCGGCCAACTACCTGCGCAGCCAACCGGGCCACGGCTGGTGCGTGGTCAATCGTGGCGACGTCCGCCTCGGCGTCGTCTCGATCTCGGGCAACCTGTTCATGAACGCGGGCAGGGCGGCCTTTCCCGAGGCCGACGCCGTCCTGCACACCCTGGTCGGGAAGGTCGACCACATCCTCGTCGACATGCACGCCGAGGCCACGAGCGAAAAGGTCGGGATGGGTTGGCACCTCGACGGCCGGGTCACTGCGGTGCTCGGCACGCACACCCACGTGCCAACCGCCGACGCCCGAGTGCTGCCCGGCGGGACGGCATACATCACCGACGTGGGAATGACCGGGGCACGTGGAGGCGTGATCGGGGTCAAGCGCGAGCAGGCGCTGGAGTCCTTGATCACGCGCATGCCCGTCAGGTTCGAGACCTCGTCTGAGGACCCGTGGCTAAACGGCGTGATGATCACCGCCGACGGACCGCTGCGGGCCTCCTCTATCGAGCCGGTGCTGGAACCGGCGGCGGGAGTGCGCTAGGCACAGCCGGCGTTTCCCCGCCGCGGGCCTCGGCATCCCTGTCCCGGGCCTCGGCATCCCTGTCGGAGGGCGCGCCGCCGGCCTGCGGTTGGGCTGTCGTTTGAGGCTGCGAGCCAAGCAGCGCCACCAGAGCCGGTGCAAAAAACCAGACCAGGTAGAGGTAGAACCAGTACGTCACGCCGAGCTGGACGGCGATCAGAATCGCGCCTGCGAGCGCAGCAACCTGAACCGTCGTGCGGCGCCTGGGGAGGAAGGCGGCCACGAGGGCCAACACGACCGCCAGCCCCTGCACGATGTGCTGCTCGACACTGAGCCCTCCCCACAGTCCCCAGATCGAGAAGGGAGCCGGGCGGTTCGCCTGGTAGGAGATCGTTTCGTGCCAGAACTGCTTGAGGTCTCCAGCTACCACCACCGGCACGAGCGTCGCGGCGACGGTGGCGACGAACGCCGCCGCAAAGGTCACCAGTCGGCGGCGGGAAAAGCGTGAGTCCGTCCCGCGGATGAAGAGCGGCCCCAGGCCAAACGGCGCGAACTTGGTCATGCCGGCCAGCGCGACCGCCATGCCGCGACCCGCCGGCGACGTGACTACCAGCAGGGCGACGACCACGAGCAGCGAGACGAGCGTGTCGTTCGTGTTGGAGCTGAGTGCGAACAGCGTGAATGGGTACGACGCCCACAGATAGGCGAGCACGATGCCCAGCGAGGGCCGAGCCAGCCGGCGGCCCAGGAAAAAGAGACCGATCATCGTGAGCACGTCGAAGGCGATCGCCGCCGCGTGGGCGGCCGGAAGCGAGTCCCAGGTGCCACTCCACCCGAAGATCGCCGTAAAGGGAACGTAGGCGAAATAGGTCACCGGACCGTACGTATTGCCGTTGGCGTTGCTGGTGGGCCAAACGCCGTACAGGGCGTGACCGTGTAGGAGCCGGTGTGCACCGATCACGCCGGCGTAACCCACATCGATCACGTTGGAGTCGATCACGTTCAGGGCGATGCGAAACCCGACCAGAGCCAGCAGGCCCACCAGCAGCCAGCGGGGCGATACGGCGAGGGTGAGTGAGCGCCGCGGCCGCCCGCGGCCCCACCCGAGCGCCAGCAACCGTCCCAGCATGTAAACGAGAAACGGATACACGAGCGGCACGGAGAGCCCGATCTTCGCGTGGTTGAAGAACGCCAGCGAGATCGAGAAACCGAGCAGCATCGCGAGGTCGAGGTGCAGAAGCGACCACGAGCTGCGGCGAAACGGCCGGCGCCAGGGTATGAACGGGGCGAGGAACAGCGCACACAGCGGCAGCCAGACGTAAAGCGCGTTGGAGATGCGGCCGAATGCCCCCGCGTATCCGCGGGCCATGGTCCAGGCGACCTGAAACCCGCTCCAGGCCTCGGTCACTTTTCCGGTTGCATCGTCGAGATAGGCGACCGCAAGTTCCTTGCGGTTCTTCGGAGCAGAGAACCAGCTGACCTGCCATTGGCCGGGACTGACCGTGTACTCGAAGGGTTTGGCATCGGGGTGACGGCGCACCTCCGAACGGATTGCGGGGGCGCGCGCTGCGATGCGCTGCACCTGCGCCGCGGTCAGCCTGAAACCCTTGGGTGGCCGGTGCTGTTGCGTGACCAACGTCGGTCCTGAGGCTGCGGCAGCGGCCGGGAACGCGAGAGCCAGCGCGCTCGCGAGCAGCGCGACAGAGATGAGGAGACGCCGGAGAGACGCCCGGCGGCCGCGCTCGCCTACGCCCTGTAGGTCCAGAGCTTCTGCCCGAGGAACGACAGCGGCGTGGCCGCCGCCACCGCGATCGCCTGGGCCGGAAGCTTCGCAAGTCCCACGTCGGAAACGAGCGTCACCAGCAAGATGTAGGTGACGCCGTACGTCAGCAGCGAGACCAGGATGAACCGTGGCCCCTGGTTCATCGGGTGGTGGTGCTTGGCGTCGAAAGTCCAGTGACGGTTCCACCAGAAGTTGCTGATCCCTGAGAGTACGTAAGCGATGACCGAAGAGAGCCGGTAATCGATCCCGACGAGGTGCAAGCACACAGCGAAGATTCCCAGGTTGAGGAGATAGCCGCTGGCTCCGACCACGGAGAAACGAAGTAGCTGAAACCAGTTGGCCGGCTTGACCATGCCCGCCCGAGCGCGCACATGGAAGGGGAGCCGGACAGAGGGAAATTCGACGGTCTTGGGGAGCTCGACCGCCATCGATCGCTCTTCGGGCATCGTGGGAAATGTAGCGATAGAAGGGTTTTTCGTTACGTCTCTGTGGTTTCGGCTAACCGGTTCCTAATCCTTGCCGGAAGCACCGATTTCTGTTCCTACCCCAAAATGGGCACGAACCATCGGTGCCACGTCGCGCAGCGACCACTCCTCCAGCGCAGCCCCCGCGCTGGGACCGGTTCCGCACCACAGCAGCGCCCCGAGCGAGTCAGAACGGTGCAGCGAACCATGGCTGCCGCCGCCGACGTGGTCAGCGCCGCCCCAGTCGACGAACTCGTACCCCGGCGCCGCAGACAGCAGCACGTCTCCCGCGGTGGGACAGCGCAGCGCCGACCATGCACGTTCCAGCGCATTGGGATAAGACGCGCACAGCAGCCGGCCGTCCTGCACTTCGGCTTCGAGCACGGCCAGATCGCCATCGACGCTCCAGCGGTTCCCGCGCCTGTCCTCGAGCTCGCCGCCGGGGGCGAACCGAAGCTCGCCCTGGGCCCCGCGCACGACCGCCTCTTCGCCCTCGAGCGACAGCACAAGGTCTACCCCGTCAATCGTGCGCGCGACGGCGATCGCGCGCCGGATCAGCATCTCCCGACGGTCTTCGTCGAGGGCGTAGATCATCGCCGAGCGCTGCGCTGGACTGAGCGCCACCTCGGCCGCGACAGACCTCGCCGGAGCGGGGAGCGCCACCTCAAAGTCGGCGAATGCTCGGTCGAGCCGGATCCGCTCCTCCACCGCCGCCTGCGAATGATCGGAGGCAACGATGACGGCGTGGTCGGAGAAGAACTCCTCGGGGCCGCCGGCGGCGTGCATCAGTCGCTCGATCTGCCGGTCCGCTGCGGCGATCGAGGTGACCTGGGCATGGGGGCCGTTGCGATGGGAGAAGGCATCGTTGTCGGGCAGCGACAGCAGCAGGAAGTCGAACAGATCGTGCTCGATCAGGTAAGCCCCCACGCACCCTGAATGCTGGTCGCGGATGCCGGGCATCCCGAGTTGGCCGCGACAGCCGGTCTTGCGGCTCGCATAGAGGTCCGCATAGAAGAGCTCCTTGGGCCCGTCAATGGTGCGCCTGAAGAAGGTCGAAGTGACGATGCGCGCCAGCGCGGTCTCGTTGGACACCCGATGGTGATGGCGGCCCCTGTAGATCAGGTATGTGGTCCCGGCGGTCCGCACATCCGCGTCATCGAGGCTCTCGAAGACGGTCTCGATCTCCGGGGACAGATGCTCCGCGTTCATCCTGTAGACGGTGTCTGTCAACGAGCGCAGCACGCCGAACTGGCGGCTGGCCGAGAAGCTCGAGCCGTATTCGACGTAGCGGGCCTCGTCGCGGTGGTACCAGTTCATGCTCGGGATCCAATGCTCGTCCGGGCCCACGCCGGTCGTGATCGTGGCGGCACAAACCGGCGTGACCGACGGGAACGCGGCGACGCAGTCCGCCACGTAGGTCCCACGCTCGCGGATCTGCTCCAGGGCCGGGGCGCGTCCGAGCGCGATGGCGCGCTCGAGCATGGCCGGTTTGAGGGCGTCGATGACCACCAACACGAGCTTTTTTGGGGCGCCCGCAGTCACCGGAGGATGCGCAGCCCGGCGTACTTCTTGTCCTTCTGCCGCCTCCCCGCGACCAGCATCCAGCAGAGCGCCAGGAGGCCGACTATGCCGACGGGGGGAGCGACCACCGACAGGATCGCGAACAACACCGCGATTGTCTCGGCATACATCGTGACCGCCGAAGCGGCCTGGCGGTCCAGGCGGGCGCGAGCGCGGGCGAACAGCGGTCTCATCGCCGCCAGGCCGACGAGCGCACAGGCGATGCCCGCCAGGAATCCGGGCCAGTCGGTTGACCAGTGGGGATGGTGATTCTGCGCGAGGGCGCCCCCGAACATGATCGCGCCCAGCGCCAGCGCGATCCCGACCAAGACCAAGAGAGTTGGCGGGCGCTCGGTCGTTTCCTGACCGAGTCGCCGCTCCAACAGCGCCAGCAGGATCGCACAGAGAAGCATCGCGAGCAGCCACGGAGCGCCCTCCAAGAAGGAGAAATCGGTCCCCTTGAAGTCGATCTGCACGTCGCCGGAGGCCAGTGCTCCCACGGCCAGGACCGGTAGGAACGGACGGATCCCAACCGCACTGGCGATCCCGATTCCCTGAAAGATGTCGAATAAGAGGTGCATGGTGCGCTACCGTGAACCAGGGTGACGATACGTGCTCGATGCCGTCACGTGCGGGGTCAGGGCCAACGGGAGAGATGAATCCGTTTTCCGAGGATGACTTAGCGCTTTCCCGCGGAGGTCCTTCGCTTCCGCGCGGATCCGACCGACCCTCGCCGCTTGCACAAGCGCCGGGCGTGCCCTCTCGTACCCGCACGACCACGCACGAAATCGAGCGCTACGCAGGCCTTTTTGCGCAGCGCACACGGGTCATGCGGTCGTCGGCGATGCGCGATCTGATGGCGCTGACCGAGCGGCCCGAAGTGATCTCACTGGCCGGCGGCATGCCCGACACCTCGACCTTCCCGCCCGATTCCTACGCGGCGCTGATGGGCACGGTCGCCGCCCGCTCGTGCGCCCAGGCGCTCCAGTACGGGCCGACTGAGGGCCTCCAGGCGATCAAGGACTGCATTCGTGCAGTGATGGCCGCCGAGGGCGTCGACATCGACGCCGACGAGCTGCTCGTGACCACCGGTGGTCAGCAGGTGATCGACCTGGTCTGCAAGACACTGCTCGATCCGGGAGACGTCGTGATCTGCGAAGCACCCACGTACCCGGGGGCAGTCCCGACGTTCTGCGCCTACCAGGCCGATGTCGTACAGGTCCCGATGGACAACGACGGCATGCGGACCGACCAGCTGGAGCTGACGCTGGAGCAATTGGAGCACTCTGGCCGGCGACCGAAGTTCATCTACACGGTCCCGAACTTTCATAACCCCGCCGGCGTCACCCTCACGGAGGAGCGGCGCCGCGAGCTGGTGAAAATCGCCTCGGAGCGCGAGTTGCTCATCCTCGAGGACAACCCGTACGGCATGCTCCGTTACGAGGGGCCGTCGCTGCCTACGCTGCGGTCGCTGAGCGAAGAGTTCGTGATCTACGCGAGTACGTTCTCCAAGATCCTCTCTCCGGGCGTGCGGTTGGGTTGGGCGGCTGCGCCGGGCCCGGTGCTCGAGAAGATGAACGTCGGTAAGCAGGCGGCCGACCTCTGCTCGTCCTCGATCTCGCAATATTTTGTGTGTGCATATTTCGAGGCGGGACCGTGGCAGCAGTACGTCCACTCTCTGGTCGAGATCTATCGCCGTCGGCGCGACGTGATGCTCGACGCGCTGGCCGAGCACTTCCCCCACGAGGCCTACTGGACCCACCCGCGGGGGGGGTTGTTCATCTGGGCGACGCTGCCGGATTACATCGATACGACCGACCTGCTGGCGCGCGCGCTCCAAGAGCGGGTGGCGTTCGTGCCAGGTCGCGCCGCATTCGTCGACGGCCGCGGCGGCTCCTCGATGCGGCTGAACTTCTCAGGCATCGACGTGGACGACATCCGGGAGGGAATCCGCCGTATCGGCGAGGTGATCGGCGAACAGGTGCGGCTGTACGGCACCCTTACCGGCGTACAGCGCCCCAGGCAAAGGCCGGCGCGCGCACAGGGCGCCGGCGACGAAGAACCGGCGCGGCGCGGCGAGCTGGCGCGGGTTCTTCACCTGCCTCGCAAGCACGCGGGATGATCCGGGCGACATGCGCGTAGCGGTCCTCAAGGGCGGCCGCTCACTTGAGCGGCAGGTGTCGTTGCGCTCCGGTGCGCGCGTGCAGGACGCACTGGAGCGGCTGGGACACGAGCCCATTCCCATCGACGTCGGCGCGGATCTCGTCGACCAGCTCCAGCAAATAAGGCCCGAGATCGCCTTCGTGGCTCTGCACGGGCGCGACGGCGAGGACGGAACCGTGCAGGAGCTCCTCGACACGCTCGCGATCCCCTACACCGGCTCGGGAGTCTCGGCGTGTATCCGCGCCGCGGACAAAGTGCTGGCTAAACACGCGATGCGCGATCGCGACATTCCCACCCCAGATTTCTTCGCTTTTTCGGAGACGGCCTTCAACGACCTCGGTGCCGCCCAGGCGCTTCCCGCGTTGGAGCAGCGCCTCGGGTTCCCGATCGTCGTCAAGCCGGCCTCGCAGGGATCGGCGCTCGGAATCAAGTTCGCCCGTGATGCCAACGAACTCCCGACCGCGCTCGTGGCAGCGTTCTCCTACGACCGCAAGGTGCTGCTCGAGCGTTATGTCCCGGGCCGCGACCTGGCCGTCTCGATCATCGAGGCCGGCGACGGCCCGCTGGTGTTGCCGATCGTCGAGGCGGCGCCCGTACAGGAGGAGTTCTACGACTTCGAGGCTCGATACGAGTTCGGCCGGACGAAGTTCTCCTGCCCCGCTCGGCTGCCCGAGCCCGTGGCCGAGGAGGCAACCGGCATCGCGCTCTCGGTCTTCGAATTGCTGGGTCTGGCAGGATTTGCGCGCGTTGACCTCATGCTGCATGCCGCAGACGAGCAGCTCTTTGCGCTTGAGGCTGACGTGATCCCGGGGCTCACCGACACCAGCCTCCTGCCCCAGGCGGCGGATGCCGCCGGGATTGGCTTCGAGGAGCTGGTGCAGCGGATCCTCGACGCGGCGCTGGCGCGCGTGTGATCACTAATTATTGGGTCGGCGCATGCGCCGACCCACCGGCCGAGCATGCTCGGCCGGGACTGGCGCGCATGCGCGCCAGTCAACCTGGTTTGGCTACTCGCCTGAGGCGAAGTCCTCGGGCGAGACGTGGTCGAGGAAGTCCTTGAACTTCTCCACGACCTCTTCGGTGTCCTCGACCTCGTGCTCGAACTCGATCGCGGACTCGGAGATGACGTCGTCCGCGGCGAAAATCGGTGCGCCCGCACGCACCGCCAGGGCCAACGCGTCGCTGGGCCGCGAGTCGATCTCGAACTCACGGCCATTGGCGCGCAGGCTGATCGACGCGTAGAAGGTGTTCTCGCGCAGCTCGGTCACGGCTACCCGCGTGCACTCCACCTCGAGCTCGCCGAGCATGTCCGAAAGCAGATCGTGGGTCATGGGCCGGGGGGTCGAGGCTCCTTGGAGCTTCATGAGAATCGCCGCGGCCTCCGGGTGGCCGATCCAGATCGGCAGGAATTTGTTGTTCTCAACCGTCTTGAGCAACACGATCGGCTGTTTGCCGACCATGTCGAAGCTCACGCCGTAGATCACCATTTCCTGCACGCGCCGCTCCTCGGTAGCTAGCGGGCAAGTATAGGGTGCAGGCCTGAGCCACTCGCGAGGGTCAGCCTTCGCGGTCAGGACCCGGTCACCCCCTAGACTCACGGCCGTGGCGGCTGCCCCAGAGCGGGTCGAGCGGCGTCCGCAGGCTCCGAGCGTCCCACAGCAGACTAACGTGGGTCCCGATGGGGCCCTAGTCGCGCCGGGGCGAGACCGGCCCTGGGGATGGCGAGGAAGCAGGCTCGAGGCAGCCTGGCTTGCCTACCGCTTCCCGATCCTGGTCTATGTCGGCACGCGACTCGCCCTGATCGCGATGGCGCTGGTCGAGAGCCAGGTTCGCCACCACGCGCTGGTTGGCGAGTTGTCGAACTGGGACGGCTTGTGGTACCGGGCACTGGCCGCCACCGGCTACCCCCATCACCCCTATCACTTCCAGACCACACTGGGGTTCCTTCCTGGGTATTCGCTGCTGATGTGGCCCTTTGGCCACCTCATCATGCTGGTAGGCCTGGTCCCGTCGAGCTCGCCGCTGACGGCCATGAGCATCGCGGGGATCGTCATCTCGAGTATCGGCGGGCTCATAGCCACGATCCTGATCCAGAAGCTCGCGGCGGGATGGTGGGGTGAGGGTGCCGGCAGGCGGGCGGTGATCCTCTTCTGCCTGTTCCCCGGCTCGGTCGTGTTCTCGATGGTCTACAGCGAGGGCGTAATGCTGCCCCTGGCGATCGGCTGCATCCTGGCGCTCCAGAGGCGACGGTGGGTGCTCGCGGGGATCCTCGCCGCGCTTGCGACGACCACCGAGCCCGACGCGTTCGTCCTGATCGTGGTCTGCGCCGTCTCGGCGCTGCTCGAGCTACGACGATGCGGGTGGCGTGATCGAACGGCGTGGCGGAGCCTGCTCGCGCCCATCCTCTCCGTCACCGGCGTCGCCGCGGTGGGGGCGTTCTTCTGGGCCTGGACCGGCACTCCACTCGCGTCGTATCACGCCCAGCACTACGGCTGGAGGGAGAAGACGGATCCCTTCGCGCTCGTCCACCTCACGAACAACCTCTTCGCCCAGATCTCTTTCTCGCACTTCGACCACCCGCCCATCGACATGAACCTCGTCGTGGGCTTCGTCGGGGCGATCGTGCTGCTCGTGCTGCTCGTGCTGCTCGCGCGGAACTGGCGGACGGTCTCGATCGAAGCTCTCGTCTGGACCGCGGGCATCACCTTCCTCGCGGTCACCTCCGAGTACGTACCGCCCAATCCAAGGCTTTTGTTCACCGCCTTCCCGGCCATTCTGGTGCTCGCGCGGTATGTCAAGGGGAAGGCCTTCTGGTTGCTGTCAGCCGTCAACGGCGTGCTCTTACTCGGCCTCAGTTGGTGGACGTTCGTGGGCGTCGGGCTACGCCCATAGACGCCTAATGCTGCGTGTTGCCCCGCGACGCTAACTTCCAAGTAGCTCGACCCGCACCGGGCTTGCGTAGCCGAAATAGCGGACACGGTGCGTGCTGTAGGCCGCCTGGAGCTCGGCGCGCAACCGGAGGTAGCGGCTGTAGTCAGCTCGGGCGGCCGGCGAGCCGCGGGGCCTTCCCGGGTGGGTCGAGATGAACCACAGCCGCGGGCAACTCGAGGGAAGATGGGCGATCGAGGCCCCCGACGGCGCAGAATAGTCCTCGACATAGGTCCGGACCTCGCTCCAGGGCGCGTCGGGGACCACTGGACGCGGCACCCGCCCGCTTTTGCTCGCAAGCCGGCTGGGGACGTAGTACTGAAACGCCATGCGTCCGTCGGAGGGGTACAACACGGCGCAATCGCCGTGGCGGGTCTGACTGAGTACGAACGATGTCGCCCCCCGCCAGTCCTCGGGCGAGACGCCATAGCTCGGTACCACCTGGAGCACTCGGAGACACAGCAACACAGCGACTGCGCCCAGCGCGAGTTTCGGTGCAACCGTGCTGCGGGTCAGGCCCCACGCCAAGAGCAGCGCCGCGGCCGGCGCTCCGTAGAGCAGGTTGCGGGGCAGAAACAGCGGCTGCGCCACCAGCGACTCGATCCAGACCAGCACCAGCGGCACCACCAGCCACGCGAGCAGCAGGGTGGGAGCGAATATTTCGTGTCGGCGCTCGGGGCGCCGCCAGGCGATCACGATCACCGCCGCTACCGCGATCAGCCCGGCCGCCGTCAGCCAGAGCAAGACGAACGTCGTCGCGGTGGAGTGGATGCTCGGCTGCAGACCGGCACCCGTGATCGCCTCCAGGACCTGCTCGATGTCGACGAACTTCGGGCGCGAGACCCACGCCACCTGACCCGAACCGCGGCCCAAGGCGAGCAGCACCAGCGGGATGGACAGGATGCCGGTCGCGGCGATCCCACACAGAACCTCCCAGCCGCGGCGCCGCCACCACCACGGGAACGTCGCGAGTTGTGCCACCACGATCAGCGCAGCTATCAGGCTCATGTAAAGCGCGAGCGCGGTGAAGAGGACGTACGCGATCCAGGGCGTGATGGGGATACGGCGCCGCGCCTGTTCGCCTCCTCCCGCACCGTCGTCCTTGGGTTCGACAAGCGCGACGAAGGCCAAGAACGACGCGCACGAGAACGCCACCAGCAGCGCGTAGCTGCGGGCCCCTTGACCCCAAAAAACGAGCGACACGCTCACCGCTGTGAGCAGCCCGGCGACCAGCGCCGCCCGGCGACCGAACAAACGTAGCCCCAACAGCCCGGTAACCGCCACCGCGACGGCCACCGCTATGGCCGAGGGCAGGCGCAGCACCAGCATTCCCCTGCCGAAGACGCTGACCAGCGCATGCATGAGCACGTAGTAGCCCGACATGTTTCCGCCGTCGTGCGCGATGGCGTGACTGAGCGCGGCGCCGTGCTCGGACACGATCGAAGCCGTGGCGGACTCATCGAAGCCCAGGCTCCTGGCCGTGATGTCGATCAGGCACAGCGCCCCGCCAATCAGCGCCGGGATGGCGACCACCGCGGCATCGCCCAGCCAACGATCTCCCGCCGGCCACCGTGGTCTGCGTCGACCATCCTTCGCCCGGCGCGGCCGCTGGGCGGTCGCAGCCGTCCCCTGTGTGTCGGTGGCGATCGCGTTGCTCGTGCCGAGATCCATCGCGATCCCTACCGCGCGAGCAACGCCTCCGCGGCCACGGTGGGCGGGCCGTCGATGGGCGGCGCGCGGCGCTGTCTGCGGACGTATGCGGCAGCACAGACCGCGATCACCGCGTACGCGATCAGAACGAACGGCGCCGCTCCGATCGATAGCAGCAGGATCCCGTTGGGCGCCACCACCACGGCGCCGGCCACCAGCACTGCCGGGATCGCTAGCCACAGCGGGCCCTTGGGGCATGCGGCGAGCAGTACGAGACCCCAGCACAGGTACCAGGGCCAGGCTGCCGGGCCAAAAACGGCCGCCGCGACAAGCAGCACGCCGAGATAGCGAACGAGCGTGGGGCTCCGCAGCCGATAGAGCAGCCAGAGCGCGTACACACCGGTGAGGCCGAAGGTGACCCGGGCGAAGATCTCGGCCAGGGTGTGACCGCCGATGGCGACTCCAAGGTCACGCAGCAACGTCGCGGTGGTGTAGCCGAGGGCGGTCGCGGGGGTGATCGCGAGATGGACCTTGCCCGGTGTTGAAAAGAGCCCGCCGGAGATCCAACTCACGCCCACGCCGGTCGCGAGGCTGACGACCGCGAGCACGGCCGCGAAGACGATTGCCGACTGGGCGAGGACCCGCGCTCGGTTCCAGCTGCCCTGGGTCTGCCAGGCCCAGGCCACGGCGATGAACGCCGCGCCGGCCGCGGCGGGGACCTTGATCGTCGCCGCGAGCGCGCAGATGGCGATTCCGAGCAGCGGCCAGCGCAGCGCCACGGCGATGCCGACCGCCATCACACCCGCCATCAGGATGTCGTTGTGGCCGGGAGAGACAAGTTGGAACAGGACGAGGGGCGATAGAGCGATCAGCCAGACAGCCCGTCGCGGGTCGCCGCCCAGCCTCTTGGCCAGAGGCGGAAGCGCCGCGATCAAAAGCGCGACGCCGAGGACCGCGAGCAGCCGCACCAGAATTACAGCCAGCACAAGTTTGTATCCGGCTGCAGCCACAAGCCAGCCCACCACGAGCAAGAACAGCGGTCCGTAAGGGGCCGTGGTCCTCAGCCATGTATGCGATACGGCGTTGAGGATGTGCTGTTGGCCGAGGTGACCGAGCGTCAGCGGCGTCACTTGGTATGGGTTGTGCCCAAGGTGCAGGAGCGTCCCTTGCGCGATGTAGCTGTATACGTCGCGGCTGAACAGCGGCGGCCCCAGCGCCAGCGGAAGGCACCACAACGCGCCGATGACCACCAACGTGCGCATGCTCACCGCATCGGGTCGACGGAGCTCGAAACCGAGTCCCACCCACGCGATCACGAGCGCCGCGACACCCGCGTAGAAGATGATTTCGGTGCCGACGGTTCCTGATACGAGCTCGGTCTGAAACCACCATTGCACAGGCCCCGGACCCAGTAGCTGCTGACCGCCCGCCTGGGGCCCCAACATCCGTGTTCCGGCGAGCGTGAGCACAACCGAGCCGGCACACCCGAGCGCCCCCCACAGGTAGGCATGTAGGTTTAGGCGTGAGCGAGCACGCAAATGGTCATTGCTGCTTGGCGAGCGCCGTGGAGCCGCTCGCTCGACATTTGTGGCTGTGGCGTCCATCGACATATATGCGCGGCAGCGGGCCGCAGGCCTCGCGCAGAACCCGTACCGCGCCACCTCGAGACGGTGGTGGGTAAGTCTGATCGTAGCTACGCCCGAGGCACGGCGGAAACGCCCCGCCCGCGCGGGCAGAATCACACTGGGTCAGGCCGAGACGCCGCCATCGCGGGGCTCGGGGCTCTCGGCTGGCGACATCTGCTGAGTGGCGGCGGGGTCATCGGCTGGTTGCATCTCCCGGTTGGCGACCCGGTCGCGCGAGATCGGCCGTCGTGACCCCACCGACCGCGTCGATTGCTCGCCCACCCCCGCCGGTTCGACGGGCACCCCACCACGCCGGCCACCGCGTGTAAACCGGCCACCGGTGCCCTCTGCCCTCAATACATCCTTGGCCGCGATCAGCGAGGCGCGGCCGATGGCTATCCCGGCCAACAGCAGTATCGCGGCACCGAGCGCGTAGAAGAACCCCAGTTGCTCGACAACCTGCCTGGCGTTCCCGCCGTAGGGGTGACCCGCCTGGGTGACGCCGTTGTGGTTCCAGAAGCGGCTGATCTGTGGACCGACCACGTACCACGCGCCCGCCAGCGCTGCGAGCCAGCCGGCGAAGAGGGCGGTGCCGCGGTTCGCGGCTCCCAACAGCAGGAGCCCGGCGAAGAAGGTCGCGGCGCCGGGGAGGATGTCGAGCCAGAGACGGCCGTAGGTGAAGTGCCACTTTTGCAGGTTGATGAATGCGTAGTGGAAATAGGGGCCGACGAAGGGGATGATGGCCCCCCAGATTCCGAGCGCGACAAGGCACAGGCCAACGACCATCCCGCGCGAGCGCGGCATCGCAAGCCTTGACTGAGTGCGAGGTTCGTAGCTCATGTGCTCCTGAAAATTACCCCTGGCGACGTCGCCGTAACCGTCCGCCGACGGACAGCGCCCGCTGACGTTATCCAGGCGTTCGGACGTTGATAGCCCGTGGCAGCGTCGTGACCACCGCCGGAGTCCTCGCCACCTCGTCGCCGTCGGCGTAGACGGCAAACGGACGGTCCGCATCGAGCCGAACCCTGTTGGCCTTTCGCATGTGCACATTGGGCTCGCCGCCGTGGGTGCCGCTGAAGACCTTTGGGGTGGCGCGTAGGAACCGCGGCTTCGAGATGTGCTCGATCATCACAACATCGAGCAGACCGTCGTCCAGCCGCGCCTCGGGTGCCAGGCGCATCCCGCCACCGAAGCGGCCAGAGTTGGCGGCGGCGGCCATGTACCCGGTGAAGGCATAGGTTTCGTCGTCGGCTTGGAGCTCGAATCGGGCCGGGCGCCAGCGCGCCAGCCCGTAAACCGTCGCGGCCAGATAGACGGCTCGCCCTCCGATCCTCGGCGCCTCGTTGGCGATCGGGGTGACCTCCGATTCGAGCCCGATTGAGGCGATACCGACAAACAACCGGCCGTCGACTTGACCCGCGTCGACCGACCGGACCCTTCCGGTGACGACCACCTCGCACGCGGCCAACGGATCGCGGGGAATCCCCAGCGCGGCCGCAAAGTCATTGCCTCGACCGCCCGGGAGGATCGCGAGTACGGCGTCCATGCCGCAAATCGCCGCCGCCGCGATCCGGACCATGCCGTCGCCCCCAAAAGCGACTACCTCCTCCCCGGCCTGCGCGGCCTCGAGCGCGAGCGCCGCCGCATGCTCGGCCGAGTCCGTGGCCGCGACCTGCACTTCCAGTCCCCCCTCGGCGAGCCGTCGGCGGACAGCCTCGAGTTTTCGCGCCCGGCGAGCAGCTACTGCCCTGTCGCCCGCGCTCGCCTGCTTGGCCGCACCCGCGATCGGGTTGAACAGCACCCGCGCTCGCCGGCGCGGGCGCTGTGCTCGGGTGCTCACGGCCCCTCCGGTCACCCCGGGGTACGGTATCCGACCCCGGCGGGGTAGCACGCGACAATGACCGCCACAACCTCTGCCACCTTGACGGACGGGCGCGAGGCGCGGCTTCGACCGCTTCGCTGCGGCGATCGCGAGCGCATAGTCGCCGCTTTCGACCGACTCAGCGAGGAGTCGCGCTACAGGCGGTTCTTCGCCCCGCTGCACCAGTTGAGCGACCGGTCACTCGAGTACTTGACCGACATCGACCATTCAGATCACGAGGCGATCATCGCCCTCGATCCGGGCACCGACGAGTTGATCGGGGTCGCGCGTTATGTGCGTGGCGAGCCTCACGGCGACCGGGCCGAGGCGGCCGTCGTCGTGGCCGATGACTGGCAGCACGTGGGCCTGGGACGGGCGCTGCTCGAGCGGTTAGTGGCCCGGGCCCGGGCGGAGGGCATCTCCAGATTCACCGCGATCGTCCAGGCAGACAACCGCCGCGCACTCGAGCTGCTTGCGGAGATCGGGCCGACCTCGCGCTCGCTTGAGGGCAACCTCGTCGAACTCGACATCGAGCTCCCCGATGAGCGGGTGGGGACCGCACTGGCGGCGGCGCTTCGGGCGGCGGCCGGCTCCATTTTTGGAGTACGCCCGTTGTCGGAGCGCCTCCTCAGAGCTGCGCACGAGCTCTCGGAGACACGCCGTTCGGGGCCTTAGCGTTCTCCTCGGAGCGAACGAGGAGGACCGCTCAACGCTCGTAGGTGCCGATCACGCGGGCCTGTTCGATCACGTGATCCTCGATCCGCTCGAGCAAGGCTCGTCGGTCAAGACCCGGCTCCAGGTGCAGGTCGTCGTCCAGGGCGTAGACCCAGATGTAGTAATGGTGCACGCCGTGGCCTGGTGGCGGAGCGGGGCCGTTGTAACCCGCGTTCCCCATCGAGTTCTCGCCCGAGACATGGTCCTGGGCATCCTCGTCCAGCCCGGCGGCGTCACCCGGGATTCCGTACACCACCCAGTGGGTGAACCCGTCCACCAGCGGCGCGTCAGGATCGTGCACGACAACGGCAAAGGACCGTGTCCCTTCGGGTACACCCGACCATTCGATCGGCGGCGAGACGTCCTCTCCATCGCCTGTGTGGCGTTCGGGGATGCGACCGTGAGTGCCAAAGGCGGAAGAGCTGACGCGAAGATCAGCGACGTTCAACTGTTGTGCCATGTCGCTCGCAGTACCCGCTCGTTCGGCTCACGAATCAAGGACGCGGGCGGCGCCCCCTGGCAGTTGCGCAAGCGGCGGGGCCGGCGGGTCGTGCGGGGAGAGAGGAAGCCGCACCGTGAACAGGGCGCCTCCACCCGGGGCATTGACTGCGGCGACTCGGCCGCCATGGGCCTCCACCACCGCTCGTACGATCGATAGGCCCAGCCCGGCTCCCGCCGCTCCCCGACCACGCGCGGGATCGGCGCGCCAGAAGCGTTCGAACAGAACGTCTGAATCCTCGGCGGGCAATCCGCTCCCATGGTCACGCACTTCGAGCACGGCCTCGTTGACGTCCCCGCTGACCGCCAGGTCCACCGGAGTCCCTTTCGGAGTGTGTACCAGCGCGTTGCGCACCAAGTTTGAGACCACCTGGCGAAGCTGTCCGGAGTCGCCCATGACCGTGACCGGCCCCGCGGCCTCAAAATTGACCTGCCGGTCCGGCGCCGTTACGCGGGCGTCCTCGGCCGCGTCGGCTACGAGGCTCGAGAGGTCGACCGGCTCGCGAGTGGCCTCGGGTAGCTGGTCGAGGCGAGCGAGCATGAGCAGGTTCTCGACGAGGTCGCCCATGCGCTTCGCCTCGTCCTCGATGCGCTGCATCGAGGACGCCGCTCGCTCTGGGTCGTTTGCCGCGCCCAGACGGAACAACTCCGCGTAGCCCCGGATCGCCGCCAGCGGCGTCCGCAGTTCATGGGACGCATCGGCCAGGAACTGGCGCAGCCGTCTCTCGCTCGCCTCGCGCTCGCGGAAGGCGCGCTCGATCTGGGCAAGCATCGCGTTCAGCGCGAGGCCAAGACGGCCTACTTCGGTTCGCTCATTTGCGGGCGTGACGCGCCGAGACAGATCTCCGGCAGCGATCGCCCCTGCCGTCTCGGCGATCCGGTCGAGCGGGCGCAGGCCAAGCCGCACGACCCACCAGGCCAGCGCCGCCAGTGCGGCGAGGATGGCGAGGATCACCAGCACCTCGACCACGAACAGGCGGTGCAACGTCTGAGAGACGTCCGTGAGAGGAATGGCGATGATGCTCGTGCCGGACTGGTCAAGGTTGGGCTCGGCGAGGACGCGATAGTGGACCCCTGAGTCGCCGATCGAGCCGACCGTGATGGCGTGGCCTTCGGGAATATGACCATTGAGGTTCGGTGGGGCGAGACGCCTCAAAACCTGAACGCTCTCCACGGGGCTGCCGTTCGCGTCACGTCGCTGGCCGAATGTCCCGGGCGGCAGGGTCACGCCTGGACCGCCGAAGCCTGCACGCCCAATCAACGAACACTGTTCGCCCAGAGCGTAGGCGCGCTCACAGTAGTCGAGCGTTCGCGACATGAAGCCAACCCCCGCCTGTGCCTCCTGATCGACCTTCTCGAGCTGGAAGGAACGCTGTTCGAAGTACGTGATCGCCGCCAGCGTGATGAGGCCGGCGGCGGCGAGCGCAAGCAGCCCGAATATCAGGCGGGCGCGGAGCGACATAGGCTAAGTCTTGGGCAGTCGGAGTGAGTAGCCAACGCCGCGAACCGTGTGGATCAGCGGAGGGCCCTCGGCGTCGATCTTTTTGCGGAGATAGCTGATATAGGTCTCCACCACGCGGCTGTCGCCGCC
>DASRHQ010000005.1:0-15523 GCA_035650455.1 Solirubrobacteraceae bacterium | reverse complement strand
TAAGAGGTCGTGTTCCACAGCGGCGCGGCATTCTGGTTGTTTTGCATGCCCTCGGCGGCGACGCCATGGAGCGCCTCGTTCCACCAGCTCCACTGACGCACGCCGAGGCTGGGGATCGCGGCGGCCATGCTGCTGTTCATCTCGCTCGCCTTCTGCGAAAGCGTCATCCGCGAGACCAGATCGGCTGCGCGCTCGGCAAACGAGTAGGAGGGATTCCGGTAAATCGGCTTGGTCGATGACCCCGCGGTGGCGCCGCCGACAAGCACACCGAACGTGACGACCACCGCGACCACGCCGATCGCGACAGCGCCGATCGCTCGCCGGTTACCGCTTCTTCGCGTCCTGGCTACGCAATTCGCTACGACGGGCCACCGAGACAACCTCTCACGCTTCACCGCTCAACCTCCCGGACCGCATGGACGGAGTCGTCAGCGCAGTCCCTCGTTCCCGTGCGCTGGACCTAGCGGGAACGTAGCCCAGCTGGGCGACTTTTGTCAAGTGGAAAGCAAAATCGCACTTCTCCAAGGGGATTTCAGCCGAGTTCGTTTGCTTCTTCGCCGCTTTGTTGTGAGAATTCCGGCCCAGTCATGGGTCCGAACGCGCACCTGCCCGAAAGTCGTTATCAATTCCGCGCTGCGACCGCGGCGCCAACCGATGGCGCGGCCCTCGCCGGCCGGCAGTGGAGCCGGCTGCGCCTGATCGAAGCCCTCTACCGGCGCCCCGCCAGCCGCAAGGAGCTGATAGCCCTTAGCGGCCTCTCGCGGCCGACCGTCTCCTCTCTCGTCGAGGAGCTCACAGAGGCAGCGATCATCGAGGAGGTGCCCGCTTCGGACGCGCCGGGACCACGCCACTCGGGCCGCCCGCCGCGCCTGCTGTCACTCGTCCGGCATGCTGCCTACGCGATCGGCCTCGATTTCGGCCACGACCACGTGCGCATAGCGGTGTGTGATCTCGCCGGTGAACTGGTGAGCCACGACTCTTCCGCGGCGGATGTGGACCATGAGCCGATCGCGAGCCTCGACCTCGCCTATGAGCTCGTGCGACAGTCGGTCCACCAGGCGCAGATCCGGTCCGATCGCCTGCTCGGTATCGGCATGGGTATCGCCGCGCCGGTGGACAGCGCCACCGGCGCGGTGCAGAGCGAAGGAATCCTTCCCGGATGGCACGGGATCCGTCCCGCCGAGGAGATGCAGGGGCGGCTGGGACTGCCCGTGCAGGTCGACAACGACGCCAACCTTGGCGCGCTCGGCGAGCGCGAGTTCGGCTGCGGCCAGGGTGTCCGCAACATGATCTACATCCGCCTCTCGACCGGGGTGGGCGCCGGCCTGATCCTCGATGGTCGGGCCGTTCGCCGGTTCCACGGGGATCGCCGGCGAGATCGGTCACTTTCGCCACAGGGACGACGGGGTGATCTGCCGATGTGGCAATCGAGGCTGCCTGGAGACTGTTGCTAGCCCGGCCGCCGTTGCGGCGCTGCTGGCACGCAGCCGCAAGGAGCCGGTGTCCGTGCGCAGCGTGCTCGAACTGGTCGCCGCCGGTGATCGAGGCGCACAGCGAGCGGTGATCGACGCGGGTGCAGCCGTTGGGCGGGCCATCGCCAGCAGCGTGAACCTGCTCAACCCCGACCTGGTGGCCGTCGGCGGCGACCTCGCCGCGGCCGGCGAGGTCTTACTCGAGCCAATCCGCGAGGCCATCCAGCGCCACGCTGTCTCGCCGGCCGCTACCGCCGTGCGAGTGCAACGTGGGGCGCTCGGCGACCGCGCCGAGGTGCTTGGGGCAGCCGCCCTTATCCTCACCCAGTCGCCACGGGTGCTCGCCGAACAGGTGAACTCGCCGTGAGTACCGCTGCGAGCTAGGACCTGACTCGCGGACCGCCCGGAATTCGTCCGCGTCGCACGGATGTGGGCGGAACCGCGAGCGGTTCAGGCAACCGCGGGCTGCCAGGCGGCGCGCTGCTGCGCGCTCGCAAGGCCCTGCTCATGCAGAAGCTGGGCGATCTGGACCGCGTTGGTCGCGGCCCCCTTGCGTAGGTTGTCGCCGACGACCCATAGGTTGAGATAGCGCCCGCCGTCCGGACCGGGGTCGTGACGGAGCCTGCCCACGAAGACTTCGTCGCGGTCGGCGGCCTCGACCGCGGTCGGGTAGCAGTTGCTTGCCGGATCATCGACGAGGACCAGGCCCTCCGCCTTGCTCAACAGCTCCCGGGCCCGCTCCAGCGTGAGCGTTTCCCGGGTGCGGATTCGGACCGACTCAGAGTGGCCGGCGATCACCGGCACTCGCGCGCAGGTCGCGACGATGTGAAGCTGGTCGTCGCCCAAGTCGAGAATCTTGCGCGTCTCCCCCATCATCTTGCGCTCCTCGGTCGTGTAGCCGTCACCGGCGTCGAATGTCTCCACGTGCGGTAGCACGTTGAAGGCGATCTGGTGCGGATAGACGGCCGGCGGCTGAGGCTCGGCCTGGTGGAGGAGGGCGTGTGACTGGTCTTCGAGCTCCCGTACAGCCGCGTTGCCCGTTCCCGAGACCGACTGATAGGTCGAGACGACTACCTCCTCCACGGTGGCCTCCCGGTGCAGCGGATAAAGCGCCATCACGAGTGCCATCGTCGAGCAGTTGGGGCTCGAGATGATCCCGCGGCCGAACAAGGCATCGGTGGTCGCCTCGGGATTGATTTCCGGAACCACCAAAGGGACCTCCGGATCCATGCGCCAGTAGCTCGTCTTGTCGATCACGAGCGCGCCGCCGTCGGCGAACTGAGGCGCCCAGTCGCGGCTGACCGAGCCGCCGGCGGCCATAAAGGCGAGGTCGAAATCCTGCACGGCATCCCCCCTGAGGGTGCGGCAGGCAAGGGTCTTGCCCTTGAACTCGATCGGGTTCCCCTCCGAGCGCGAGCTGGCAAACGGGACCAGCTCGCAGAGCGGAAAGTCACGCTCCTCGAGGACCTGCAGGACCTTCCCGCCGACCGCCCCGGTGGCGCCGATGACCGCTGCGCGGTAGCCGTCTGGCATGGCGGTTCACTTTAGCGACCCACCCTCCCTGTCAAACTCGCTGCAATGGATCGTCCCTTCCGGCAGGTCGATGTCTTCGGGTCAGGGCCCTACAGCGGCAACCCGGTTGCGGTCGTGCTTGACGGCCGGGGGCTCTCCGACGAGGACATGCAGCGATTCGCCAACTGGACCAACCTGTCGGAGACCACCTTCGTGCTCCCGGCCGATGACCCCGAGGCCGACTACCGCCTGCGCATCTTCACCCCGGTCGCCGAGCTTCCCTTCGCCGGCCACCCGACGCTGGGCAGCGCGCAGGCGTGGCTCGGAAGCGGTGGTTCGCCCCGCCGCCCCAACGTCGTGGTCCAGGAATGTGGCGCGGGGCTGGTCAAGTTGCGACCGACGGCCGATCGCGTGGCCTTTGAGGCGCCGCCGATGGTCCGAAGCGCGCCCGTTGACGAGGACTTGGTGGAAGAGCTGGCTGCGGTGTTCGGGATCGACCACGCGGCGATCGCGGACTCGCACTGGGTCGACAATGGGCCGGGGTGGGTCGCCCTCTTGCTCTCCAGCGCTGACGACGTGCTCGCGGTGCGGCCGGGATTCGTCGAGCGCTCAGTCGGCCTGGTCGGACCCTATCCGCCCGAGGGACCAGCCGCGATCGAGGTGCGGGCGTTCTTCCCCACGGACGACGCGATGGTGGAGGACCCGGTGACAGGAAGCCTCAACGCATCCGTCGCGCAATGGCTCTTATCGAGCGGGCGCGCCACGGCACCATATGTGGCCTCGCAGGGAACCGTTCTGGGCCGGGCGGGGCGGGTGTTCATCGAGGAGCACGAGGGCTCGGTCTGGGTCGGCGGGGCGGCAGTGACCTGCGTGGAGGGATCGGTCGAGCTGTAGCGCGCTATCCGGCCGTACCCGAGAGGGGAACGTTCACCGTATGAGTGCCTAACCGATCGGTCCAGGTGAGGCGGTAACTGCCGGCGAACCTGCCCGCTCGGGTCGGCTTGAAGGTGATCGGGATCCGCAAGTCGCTGTCGCCGTTGACGGGCAAGCCCCTTGTAACCGAGTAGGGGGCCCCGAACGGCACGATCGGGCGCGACGCCCCTCTCATGGTGGCGGGCTCGTTGCCGACATTGGTGATGCCGACCCACACTCTCACGACTTGGCCCACCTTCACCTTGCCGAAGTTGACCGAGCCGGGTGATGCTTTGAACTTGCTCACCGGCGCCAGACCGCGCCCACCCAGGCTCACCGTTGCGCTGGTGCCGGTGCCGCCTGCAACCGTCAAGGAAGAGGCGGACGCGACCGCCTGGGTTGGTCTGAAGACGACTTCAACGGGGATCGCCTGGCCCGGCTGGATGACGGTCCCTCGCTTGGGTAGACCACGGGCAGAGAACGGCTGACCGGGGACGCCTACGGTGGTCACCTTCTGGGGAGATGTGCCACCGTTGACGATGTCGACGACGTGGGGAAGGGGAACTCCCACGGGCACGTTCCTGACGGTCAGGCCATCGTTGAGCACCTGTTGGAAGACCAGGCTCGTGGTGGTCGCATACAGGCCCTGCTTCGTGCCGCGCCCGTATACGGGTACGTTCACTGTCCGAAACCCGGTGGAGCGGGTGCGGAACTCCAGCGAGCCCGGTACCCCGCCGGGCGTTCCCGGAGCAAACGAAACCGCGACCTTCAATTTGTCGCCCGGATGCAGCGTGACCGGGAACTTGACCGGAGGCCGGGTGGTGGAATTCGCGGCTTCGGTCACTCGGACCACGCTGAACGGGTCGGGTGTGATCGTGGTGTCCGCGGAAACGCCGGCGACCGTCACCTCCCTTCGGGCGGTTACGGTCACATCAGAGGTCGTTCTCGAGCCGACAGCGGCCCGCCCGAGCGAGGCCGGCGCGGTTCCCGCGAGCGGTGCAGCGGTCGTGACGCCGAACCCGAGGACATGACCACTCCTGGTGCCGACGTAGACCATGCCGTTGCTGGTGGCCGGGATGGTGAACTTGCTGGCAGTGCCGATCGGCGCCGACCAGATTGGGTTCAAGGTGCAGGGTGACGTGCCGGTGCAGCTCTTGGACGGCACAGCGCGGAATGCGTCGAGGCTGCTGGATTTGCCATTCGGGCCAGAGGACTGCACCTCCCACAGCACGGCCGACGACGGAGCGGTGCCGTTGGAGGTGATCACCGGTGATCCCGATGTGTATCCGAACGTAAACGAGCTATTGGCCACGTCCGACAGAGTCGGCGTGTCCGTCGAACCGTCCTGGGCTTGCAGCACCCGGAGGTAGTCGCTGTTGCCCACGTAATAGACGTAGTCGTGGGCGGTCGGCGTGTTGGCGGTGGTCAACCTGGTCGTATCGGCGAACACCGCGGGGTGACCCCACTGGCCGCCGTAGGGGCCGAGGGAGCTGAGCACCGCGTCGGTACCTCCGGCGCCCTGCTCCCTGCCGCCCAGGTTGTCGCGGTTGAGCAGAAACACGCGCCCGTCCTTGCCCGCCTGCACCAGCACGTCCGGGTAGGTGGCCGTTCCGAACGGCAGTCCGACCGGGCCACCCGAGCCGAAGTCGATATCGGATGCGTCGAGGCTCGGCGCGTCCGCGGGACTGAAGAAGTCCTGCGCCGCGAGCGAACCGTTGGACTGGAGTGCCAGCCGCACGGTCGATTCGGCGAGCTGTCCCGGTGGCGAGCTACCGGATCCAGGCGCGGGCGAAACCCCGTTGCCGGAGGTGAAAAAAATTCTCCCGGGTCCGTCGGACATCAGGCCGCCGCCGGCCTGCCAGATCCCGGCCTGGTCGTCGGTGACGCCGGACTCATCGGTCCACAGCGTGCTCGCGTTGGTCGAGACGTTGAGGCCAAACACGTAGCCCGCGTAGGGCTGCACGTCGCAGTGCGCACCAAAAGCCCCGTAGATATGTCCGTTTGTCAGCAGCAAACCGGGCCTGGCGAACTCGTACTTCGGGCTGAACTTGATATTCGGGTCGTTGCTCGGGGAGCCGCCGATTGGCTTTTTCAGGCCGATACTGCCGGTGTTGGCGTCGATGCCGAATAGATGCCACTTCGGTGACCCATTGCTGAGAGTCTGCGCCAACAGGTACACCAGGCCGTTGGATGGGTCATACAGGGGCGTGCTTGTGACCCCGATGTTCGGCGTCAGGTCGCTACACCAGGTGATGTTGTAGGGCGTTCCCAGTGAAAGCTTCCACTTCACCGCGCCCGTCGCCGCGTTCAGGCCGTAGACCCAGTCGTTCTCGGTGGCCACAATGAGCGTCGAGCCGACGACGATCGGCTGTGCGTACACCTGCCCGTTGACGGCGGTCGAGAACACCCGGTTGAACGTCCCACCCGCCACGGTCGAGGGACTCAGTTTCGGCTCTCCCGGGTCCCAGCCGGTGCGCAGCTTATTCAGCGAAGCCGTCACGTCGTCGGCCCGGACCACCCGGCCGTCCCGCGGCGGTCCCGCGAGGCCCGGGAACATGGTCACCGCCACGAAAGCCAGCGCCACCAGGATCCACGCACCGCGCAGTCGCGGTGCCCGGCTACCCGCCACCGTCACCGCGCTGATGCGCGGTCGTGTGCCACGCGCGATCACGCGGCCCAGACGTTCGATCGTGCCCGCAAATTTGGTCGCCCCGGGCGTACTCTACTGAGAATCCAGCCGGCCTACTGGGGGATCCGGCCGGTCTATGGTGGCGGCTGACCTGGCTGCTCCTGCAGCACGTCGGCAAGCTTGTCGAGCACCTGGCCGTAGGTCCTACGCAACGACATCGGCGCGAACAAGCGCTCGAAGAAGCCGCCGATTCCACCCGCCCCCTCCCATGAGGCCTCGAGTGTGACCGAGCTCCCGGTGGCGACGGAATCTACGTTCCAGTTGGAGACGAACGTCGATTCCACATCGCGCTCAAACAGCCCCTCGTCGGACTCCTCCACACGCAGGCGAAAGTCGCGCGAGCGGCCGGGCGAAGCGAACGTATACGCGATGACTGTGCCCTCGCCGATCCCCCCCTCCTCGACCCGATAGTCGCGGTATTCGGAGGTGAGGATCCGCGGCCGGCCGTCGCGGTAGTCGCGGAGGAACTCGCGCACCCGCTCGGGGGGGGCGCTCACGGACTTGGTCGCGGCCGCCATGAGCAATGTCACGGGGCGCATTCTCGCACCGCGAACCGCCCGACCGGCCTGATCCTTCATCATGCCCGTCCGATGCTGGCCGTTTATGCCACCGATATCGACCGCGACGATCCGCTGCGCGGCCTGGAGATCGGGGAGCGACCCGAGCCTGAGGTGGCCCCCGGCTTCACGACCGTCACGGTGCGGGCCACCTCGCTCAACCACCACGACCTCTGGTCGCTGCGCGGCGTCGGCCTGGCCGCAGAAGCGCTGCCCATGATCCTGGGGTGCGACGCGGCCGGAGTGGACGAAGACGGAAACGAAGTCGTCGTGCACTCCGTGATCACGAGCGATTCATGGCTGGGCGACGAGAGTCTCGACCCGCGCCGCTCGATCCTCTCCGAGCGCCACCAGGGCACCTTCGCGCAGCGCGTCGCGGTGCCGCGCCGAAATCTCGTGCCCAAGCCACCCGAGCTGTCGTTCGAGGAGGCGTCCTGCCTCCCGACGGCATGGCTCACCGCCTACCGGATGCTGTTCACGCGGGCCAAGCTCCTACCCGGCATGACCGTGCTCGTCCAGGGCGCAACCGGCGGCGTCTCCACTGCCCTGATCTCGCTGGGTAGCGCCGCGGGCATCCGCGTCTGGGTGACCGGCCGCGATGAGGACAAGCGCGCCGAAGCGGTGAAGCTGGGCGCCGACCAGTCGTTCGAGCCCGGAGCGCGCCTGCCCGAGCGCGTCGATGCCGTGATGGAAACGGTCGGCGAGGCCACCTGGCGCCACTCCGTCCGCGCGCTCAAGCCGGGCGGGACGATCGTCGTCGCCGGCACCACCAGCGGCGATGCGCCACCGGCCGAGCTAAGGCGCATCTTCTTCCTCCAGCTCTCGGTGGTGGGCTCGACCATGGGCACGCGAGAGGAACTCGAGCGGCTGATCCAGCTTTGCGTCCAACGCGACGTGAGACCCGTGATCCAGATGACGCTGCCGCTGTCGGACGCCCGCCGTGGATTCCAGACGATGCTCACGGGGGACGTCCACGGGAAAATCGTGTTTAGGCCGCAAGCGACCGAGGGAGGGACTTGAGCATGCGCGCGGTGGTGTTTGAGCGAAACGGCGGGCCCGAGGTCCTCGAGTACAAGGAGGTTCCGGACCCCACGCCCAGCGATGGGCAGGTGCTCGTTGACGTCGAGGCGGTTGGGATCAACTATCGCGACGTCTACGAGCGCAACGGCGGCGGCTACGGTTCTGAGCCACCCGCCGTTATCGGGGTCGAGGGCGCGGGGACGGTCACCGAGAGCGGCGAGCGCGTCGGGTGGGTGGGAGTGCCCGCCAGCTACGCCGAACGGGTGGCTGCGGACTCCGATCAACTCGTGCCGGTGCCCGAGGGTGTCTCGGCGGAGATGGCGGCGGCGGCGCTGCTCCAGGGGATGACCGCCCACTACCTTGCAAACGACTCGTATCCGATCGAGGACGGCGACTGGGTCGTCGTCCACGCGGCGGCGGGCGGCGTGGGCCTGCTGCTGACGCAGCTCGCCAAGCTCCGCGGTGGGCGCGTGATCGCCACCACTTCCACCGAGGAGAAGGCTGCGCTCGCGCGCGAAGCGGGAGCGGACGAAACGATTGACTACGACGGCTTTGCTGAGCGGGTGCTCGAGCTGACGTCCGGCGAAGGGGCGGCCGCGGTCTACGACGGTGTGGGCCGGGCCACGTTTTTGAAGGGTTTCAAAGCGCTGCGGCCCTTCGGGAGGATGATCCTTTACGGCTCGGCAAGCGGCCAGCCCGAACCGCTCAACACGCCCATGCTCGCGCCCGCGGGGTCGCTGTACGTTCAGCGACCCACGCTTGCGACCTACACCCGCACCCCCGAACTGCTGCGCGAGCGCGCGGGCCAGCTATTCGATCTGATGGCGTCGGGCAAGCTGGACGTGAGGATCGGCGCCCGTTACCCGCTCGCGGAGGCGCGCCGGGCACAGGAGGACCTCGAGGCGCGCAAGACCACGGGCAAGCTGGTGTTGCTCACCCGGTGAGCGCACCGGAGACTCACCAGTTCGACGACGACGGCGCAATTCCCAACTCGAACCTGCCCGTCCTCGTCTATCACGGCGTCGCCGAAGCCTCCGCCGGCGCGGCGGCGTGCGAGGAACTATTTGCCGGGAACGGCTGGCGGGGGGCGTGGCGGGACGGGATTTTCTCCTTTCACCACTTCCACTCGACCGCCCACGAGGTGCTCGGGGTCGTCTCCGGGTCTGCGCGCGTAATACTCGGAGGGCCGGAAGGACAACTGTTCGAGGTCGCCGTCGGCGACGTGCTCGTGCTGCCCGCGGGCACCGGCCACTGCAACCACGGCGACTCCGGCGACCTGCTCGTGGTGGGCGCCTACCCGGACGCGATGAGTTGGGACATCCGCCGCGGCGACCCCGCCGAGCACGACGAGGTCGTGAAGAACATTCGGGCTGTGCCGTTGCCCGCCACCGATCCGGTCGGCGGCCCCAAAGGGCAGCTCGTCGAGCTCTGGCGTTGAGCTGACGGTTATTCGACCGCGTCCAGCCAGCGGCCCAGCGCGCGGCGTCCTGCCAGCGTGAGCTTGCCTTCGGGCGTGATCCAGTCCCGGACTCGCAGCTCGCGAACGAGGCCCAGGGCATCGCTCGGTCCGGTCCCCTCACCAGCCGAAGTAAGCGCCTCGGTGCCCGGCTCGACCGTCCAGCGGCCCGAATCGAGCGCCGCCAGAGCCTCGCCCTGTTCCGGCGTGGGGAGATCGAGCGCATTGGGAGCCGCCCCGCGCAGGGGATCGGGCGCAGTTGCTCTACGCCGGACGCCTCCGTGGCCACGACCTCGAGGCCTCGATGGGACTCCGGGCCGCCGCGGAGGACGGGCACGAAAGAGATCTTCGGGAGGCGGTGGCCGATCCTCGCGCGAGAATGGCTCGTCTCGGTCCTCGGGATCCTCCTCGGAGGCCCGCCCGGCGACCCATGAGGCAAGCTCGTCGCCGGCTCCCTCCACCTGCGCGCGCAGCCAGGTACCGGCGGTCTCCGCCCACTCCCGGGCACGTTCGGGGTCGATCCCAAAGCTGGCGGCGGGTTCGTCAAGCTCGAGATGATCAAGCATGCGCTCCAGCGAACCACCAACCTCCTTGGCCATCGCGCGAACCCGATCCGCGATGCTGAATTCGCCCGGCTCTTCTTCTTCGAACATATGCCAATGATGACACGCGCACGGCGTGCGCCGGCAAGCGACCGGCCGGAAGCTAGGAGACCACGCCGATGACGTGCCCCTGCGGGTCGCTGAACAGGCCGATCGTGGGGCCCTCCGGAACCGAGTCCGGGCCCATCATGCGCTTGCCACCGAGGCTCTCGACCTTCTCCAGCGTCGCTCCCACATCGGGGACTTGCACATAGAAGGTGACGTGTCCGTCGTATCCCTCGGGCACGCTGCCGACGCCTCCGGCGATTCCCACGCCCTCGTCGTTTGTGTTGCGGTCGACCATCGTGTAGTCGGTCGGCCCCATTGGCTCTCCGAACTGCCAATCGAAGAGTTCTCCGAAGAACTTACGCAGGCCGTCTGGATCCTTGCCGATGACTTCGAAATGAACGACAGGCTGTCCCATGCTCTTTGTCCTTTGTCTTGTAGTTGCGGCCCGGACCCCGTTCGGGCGCCCGGACCCATCGCTCCCAATCAGACCTCGAACGAGGTCTGTCGCGGTGGGTAGGTCAGCGCGCCTCCCTCTCCCACCTCGGCAAACGGTGTCAACTCGTGCCTGTTGGGCTGCCCGCCGCCGAGGTGCCACACATCCCAGCCGCGGAGCGTCAGCACGTCTGCGAGCAGACGCCGGTGGCATCGCCACCACAACGCTTCGGCGCACATTACCGCGGTCGGTTTCGCAGCGGCCGCCTCCCCGAGCCGCTGCAAGCCGGCTTCAAACTCCGATGAGGCCATGTGGTCGGCATAGCCGCGAAATCCCAGCTCGCGCCAGCCCCCGTTCGGCGAGCCGGCAACGGGGCTCCGGCGACCTCCCAGCTCGCCGAAGTGCAGATACTCGATGCCGGCCTCTGGCAACCACCCTTCGAGCGCTTCCAGGTTGAACTGTGGATGGCGACGCGAACTCGGATATGACCTGACGTCGGCCACCGCACCGATCTTGGCAGTGCGCAGAATCTCGAGCAACTGGTCTGCGGAGCGGGTTGAGTGACCTACGGTGTAGATATCGATGCCCGCCACCATAGGACGGGCAGGCGACTCGCGGCTCGATCAGGCGTGCCACGAAGAGATCAGGCGTGCCAGGAAGCGATCAGGCGTGCCAGGAAGCGAGGCTCAGCAGCACCGAGAACGGCACGTTTCGCCCCGCGAGCACACAACTGTGGCCGTGGCGCAGCCACGTCACGACCCGCATCCCGTGCGCCTGCAGCGCACGCACCGCGACGCCGTTCCAGACACCGCCATGCGCCGGAGCCCCAGCCCGCAGCGACGGACCCGAGACGATCGTGTACCCCACCCGCTGATGACCGCGCTGGTAGAAGACAGTCGTGGCGGGCCGGCCATTCAGGGTGTCGTGGCGCACGCCAACGGCGCGGAATCCGAAGCTGTCGTCCCAGTAGGGGTACGGGAGCCCGGCCGCCGTGAGGCGCCCCAGAGTCGGGGAACTCCCCTGGTGGGCGGGCGCAGCCGCCACGGCCGGACGCGTCGCAAGCACAGATGCCTGGGCGACCGTCGGGGAGGAGACTCCGCCCCCGAGCGTGATCACGAGTGCAGCAACCACGGCAGCGGCCACAATGGCGCCCGCTGGAATGACCCGAGCGAGTCCGAATGAGGGCACGCTGAATCGCGGCCTCGCGCTCGACTGGTTCCCGCTGGGGCCGCGGAGCAGTTCGAGGCGTGCGCGCAGCGCCGCCGGAGCCCTCTCGCTGGCCGCGTCGTCGATTGCCACGAGCGCGCGCCGCTGCGCGGAGACCATGGCCTGAAGCTCGGGGGATGCGGCTACGGCCCGCTCGACCCGCACCCGCTTCGACGCAGGCAGCGAGCCGTCGGCAAGCGCGGCTAGTTCACGTTCGGTGGGTTGGTGACGGTGACGAATCATCTTCGCTCTAAAACGTACGACGCCCAGCGGGCTTAAATCCTTCCCCCGGGATCCAATCGCTTCCCGCCCCTGGTCGGTTGATCAGCTTCCGCTTCCTGGCCCGAAAGAGCCTGCGCCAACCGCAGCCGCGCGCGGAAGAGGCGCGTCGTAATCGTGGCCTCGCGTACCTGCAACGCATTGGCCGCCTCCCGATAGGAGAGACCCAGCACGTCGACCGCGACCAGTGCTTCCCTGAAGCCGTCCGGAAGCTCGCCGATCAGGTCGTAAAGCTCATGCGCCTCCAGGGCCTGCTGCGGCCCGGTAGCCGTGTGATCCTCGATCAGCTCGAGCTGGTCGGGGAGCGGCTCCGTTCGAGGACGGCGGCTGGCCGCACGGTGAGCCGAGAAGTAGGTGTTGCGCATGACCCGGAGCAGATAGCCCAGGTCATCGTCCGAACGCAGCAGACGCGGCTTGCGCAGGACACGAGCGTAGGTTTCCTGCACGAGGTCTTCGGCGTCCTCGCGCGAACCACACAGCGCCCAGGCTGCGCGGTAAAGACGATCGAAGTGATCCCCCAATCGTTCCGGGTCTAGCTTGCGTTGTGCTAGCGGCACGGAAACTGGTCCGCAGCGAGGATACTCCCTGACCACGGACATCAGAGCGCCGCAGGGCTCGTGTCCATGCTTGCGAGGACTCCGGAACCTTTCGGATCCTTCCCGGGAATATTTCCGCCACCCGGAGCGTCATCTCTCTGCAGTAGGGCGTGACCTGACCAACAGGTCCTCACTACTAACTCTCCTGACCCAGCCAACGCGGCCGCGGCTTCTAGGCGCGGTCGCGTTGCGCTGGAGGGAGAGGGCGACGGCTCGCCGACGGACTCCGAGCTTCCGCGCCACCGCAGCAAGGGGCTAGGCGGTGGCTCGTCGACGGGACCCGAGCTGCCGCGCCACGGCAGCGAGACGGACAGGCGGTGGCCGATCTGCAACAGCGGAACCGCTGGCTACCTTATGCGCATGCTTGTGGCGCTACCGTCCCGCGACCGGTATGCCCCCACCGCGTAGAGGACGCGAGCCTTCGGTGCCGAGACGGCCCCCGCGGTCCGTCCAAGCGCCCGCCGCCCGCACGCGAGCCTCGAGGTCCGCGCAAAGCCGGCGCCGCGGGCTGATCGCTGCGGCGCTCTGCGCCGGCGTCATCGCGGTGATCGTGATCATCCTGAGCGCGGGCGGCTCGTCGGGGCACAAAACGAGTGCCACCGCCCAGAGATCGCACGCGGTGTCGCACCATGCTCAGCGGCGAAAACCCGCCTCCGTGAACCGCCCAGCGTCGCCCGCGCCGGGCGCGCTTCCCCAGACGCATGCGCTCCCGTCGGGAATAACAGCACACTTCAAGGCGCTGATGGCGGCCTTCTGGGCCGGGGTCGTGCACAACTCGACCTCCCGCGCGATGCCGGCTTTCTTTCCGAGGGCCGCGTATCTCAAGGTCAAGGCGCCACACGCCGGCCCCGACTACAAGTACCGGATTCTTCACACGTTCACGCTCGACATCGGCGCGGCCCACGCGCTGCTCGGCGCCGGTGCCTCGAGTGCGCGACTAGTGTCGGTGCGGGTCCCCCAGGGTTTCGCGCACTGGGTGGATCCAGGCGCCTGCGACAACGCGATCGGGTACTGGGAGGTGCCCAATGCGCGCGTCGTCTACACCGAAAACGGCCAGGTGCACTCATTTGGTATCGCCTCGATGATCTCGTGGCGGGGCGTCTGGTACGTGATCCATCTAGGGGCCGTGGTTCCCTCCGGGATACCGACTTCCGGAACGGTGGACTCCCCGTCCGCCGGTCCCGGCGCGTCGATTAACTCAGGGACCTGCTGACCCCGATGCGCGCGATGGAGCTCATTCCGGCCATCCGGACTCGCCTCGAGCAGCTCAACGGCGAGCCCGGCAACGCTTTGGCGAGTGGGCGACGAGCGGCGTTCTGGCGGGCTCAGCAGCACGCCGCCCGGCTTGATCGCACGCTGGCCGACCTGCGCCGCTACTGCCTGGAGTCACTGCGCTCTCGCCTTCTCGACGCGGAGGACGAGAACGACTATCTGCGCGGCTATCGCCAGGGCTTCCAGGCGGTGCTCGAGGACATCCGCCGCGTCGAGACGCGGCGGGGCCGGCCCTAGCGACCCCCAGACCGCGCGGCGACACCTTCATCATCTGCGCGCCATCAGCCGCTTGCTGACCGGAAGCACAATCGACCTGGGCAGCCTGCGATTTGGCCCGAACGCGAGCTTGACTTGCGGACCCCCCGGGATCACCGAGATGCGGCCGCTGTCGGCCGCCTGCAGCGCGTCGCGAACGACCCTTTCCGGCGAGACGAATGTGAACTTGGGCAACCGTGCGGCGAAGTAGTCGGCATCGCTGGCCTGCTGAAACCCAGTCGGCACCGGCCCCGGCACAACCGCGGTCACGGTCACACCCTGATCGGCTACCTCCTCGTGCACCGCCTCGGAGAGCATCAGCACGTAGCTCTTCGCCGCCGAGTAGCTCGCGTTGTAAGGAAGGGCCTGGAGACCGGCCGTGGAGGACATGTTGATGACCGCGCCGCGTCCTCGCTGCACCATCGGGGGCAGATGGCGAGCCATCAGGTCGACGACCGCCTCGACCAGCAGACGGAGCTGCGCGAGTTCCTGTTCGCGACCGACCTCGGCGAAGGAGCGGTAGATGCCGTAGCCCGCGTTGTTGACGAGTATCTCGACCTGGGCACCGAGCTCGTCGAGTCGTGCGGCCAGCCAATCACGACCCTCGGCTCCCGACAGGTCGACGGCGAGCGGCACTGCGCGGTTTGGGCCACCCAACTCCTGCGCGAGCTCGGAGAGGCGCTCTCGGCGCCGCGCGACGAGCGCCACCCGGTGGCCGCGTGCGCAAAGCTGGCGTGCGAACTGCTCGCCGATGCCCGAGGAGGCGCCGGTGACAAGCGCGATCGATCCGGATTGCGGGGGCGGGATAGACATTTGGCTGACTCCTGACTTGATTTCCAGATCCCTTCCCTGTTCGAATAGCACTCTGCCGAATCAATCGAGGAGGGACAAATGTCGGTGATCATGACGTTGTGGGTTCAGGGCGACCCGAAGAAATTCGAGGAATACGCCGCCAGCGACCCGAGCGCGATGCAGTCGGTTCTCGAATCGGCAAAGCAGCACGGGGTGATTGCCCACCGTTTCTACGGATCGGACGATGGTCAGATCCTGGTCGTGGACGAGTGGCCGGACGAGCAGAGCTTCCAGAAGTTCTTTGAGGAGAACAATGCACGGATCGGTCCGATGATGCAGGCAGCGGGAGCGACCACTGAGCCGCAACCCAGGTTCTGGCGCAAGCTTCAGAGCAACGACGAGTACGGCTGGGGCGCCTGACG
>DASRHQ010000004.1:0-28756 GCA_035650455.1 Solirubrobacteraceae bacterium | reverse complement strand
CGCGCCGGCGCCCCGGGCCCGCTCGGCGATCCCCTGGCCTGCCCAGCCGTAGCCGATCACCACCACGGTGTGTCCGGCCAGCAGCACGTTGCTGGCCCGGACGATCCCGTCCAGCGCCGACTGCCCGGTGCCGTGGCGGTCGTTCAGGGCACGCTCGGTCCGCGCCTCGTTGACCGCCAAAACCGGGCGGCGCAGCGCGCCGTCGGCCTCTAGCCGGCGCAGACGGACCAGACCGCTGGTCGTCTCCTCGGTCCCGCCGATCAGCGGCGCCAGCTGGTCCTCGCCCAGCTCGTGGGCGGTAACCATCAGGTCCGCTCCGTCGTCGAGAGTGATCTGTGGCTCGGACTCAAGCGTGGCTCGAACGTGGCGTGCGTACGCGGCGAGATCCTCGCCGTGGGTGGCCCTGACCTCGATCCGGTGCTCCGCGACCAACGCCGCCGCGACGTCGTCCTGGACCGACAGCGGGTTGGCCGAGCACAGAGCCACATGGGCGCCCCCTGCCCCCAGCGTCCGCACGAGGTTCGCAGTCTCGGCTGTAACGTGCAGGCAGGCCGCGAGCGCGATCCCTTCGAGCGGCCGCTCGCGCTCGAACCGCGTCCGCAGTTGTGAAAGCACGGGCATCTGGTCGCGTGCCCACTCGATCCGGGCCTCGCCTTCGTCTGCGAGCGAAAGGTCGGCGACTTCAAATTCTGTCTTTCGGGCGCGCGCATGCGCGCGCCCGCCGGCCGGAACATGTTCCGGCCGGGGCCGGGCCGCATGCGGCCCGGCCATCCTTAGTACCTGTAGTGGTCGGACTTGTAGGGGCCCTCGACGGGAATCCCCAGATACGCGGCCTGATCGGGGGTCAGCTCGGTCAGCTTGGCGCCAAGCGCATCGAGGTGGAGTCGCGCAACCTGCTCGTCGAGGTGCTTGGGGAGCGTGTAGACCTGGCGCTCGTATCGCTCGGGGTGGGTGAAGAGCTCGATCTGAGCGATCACCTGATTCGTGAAGGAGTTGGACATCACGAAGCTGGGATGTCCTGTGGCATTGCCAAGGTTGAGCAAACGGCCCTCGGAAAGCACGATGATCGAGTGACCGTCTTGGAAGACCCACTCGTCGACCTGCGGCTTTATGTTCACCCGCTCGATCCCGGGGGAGCGGACCAGCCCCGCCATGTCTATCTCGTGGTCAAAGTGGCCGATGTTGCCGACGATCGCCTGATGCTTCATCCGCGCCATGTGCTCCGCGGTGATCACATCGCGGTTCCCGGTGGCGGTGACGAAGATGTCGGCGGTCTCCACCACGTCCTCTAGCCGCAGCACCTGGTAGCCGTCCATCGCGGCCTGCAGCGCGCAGATGGGGTCGACTTCTGTGACGACCACGCGCGCGCGCTGACCACGCAGCGCCTCCGCGCAACCCTTGCCGACATCGCCATAGCCACAGACGACCGCCAGCTTGCCGCCGATCAGAACATCGGTCGCCCGGTTGATGCCGTCGATCAGCGAGTGGCGACAGCCGTACTTGTTGTCGAACTTGGACTTGGTGACTGAGTCATTGACATTGATCGCGGGAAACAGCAGGCTGCCCTGCTCTGCGAACTGGTACAGGCGATGAACGCCGGTGGTCGTCTCCTCGGTCACGCCGCGGATGCCGGCGGCGATCCGCTCGAAGCGCTGGGGGTCGTCGTCCAGCGAGCGGCGAAGCAGCTCAAGCACGACGCGGCCTTCCTCGGAGTCGGCGCTCGCCGGGTCCGGCACGGCGCCGGCTCGTTCGTACTCGACCCCCTTGTGGACGAGCAGGGTCGCATCGCCGCCGTCGTCGAGGATCATGTTGGGGCCGTCGCCGTCCGGCCAGGAGAGAGCCTGCTCGGCGGCGCGCCAATACTCCTCGAGCGTCTCCCCTTTCCAAGCGAATACCGGCACTCCGCAGGGCTCCTGCGCGGTGCCACCGGGTCCAACGACGGCCGCGGCCGCCGCGTGGTCCTGGGTGGAGAAGATGTTGCAGGAGGCCCAGCGCACCTCCGCGCCAAGTGCCACGAGCGTCTCGATCAGCACCGCGGTCTGCACCGTCATGTGCAACGACCCGGTGATCCGTGCGCCCTTCAGCGGCTGGCTGTCGGCGTACTTGCGCCGCGTGGCCATCAGGCCGGGCATCTCGTGTTCGGCCAGGCGGATCTCGTTGCGGCCGAACGACGCGAGACGCAGGTCGCTGACCTGAAAATCGGCGGGCGCGGTGGTGGTGGCGGTCATCAGATCTCCGTTGTAGTCGTCCTCAATTACGCGGCCTGGAGGAGCCGCTCGTGTTTCTCCTGCTCGAATGCAAGCCAGTCGTCGGGGTTCACGTGCTCCGGCCGGCGTGGCTGATCGTGCAGCCACGCCTGGATGGCCTCGCGCAGCTCGGAATCGTTCTCGAGCCTGGCCGCAAAAGCAACCTCGGATAGCCCGAGGTCGAAGCGGCCAAGCAGCTCCTTGAGGGTCCGGAGCCGCTGCAGCTCACCGGGCCCATAGACCCGGTAGCCGGACGCGGTTCTCGCGGGCATGAGCAGGCCGGTGCGCTCGATGTAGCGCAGCATGCGTGCCGACCAGCCCGTGGTGGCAGCAGCCTCGTGGATAGTCAGAGTCTCCATTGCGGCCAACGTTACCACGGGAGTGTCAAGGTTTTGGCGCTTTGCCCGTCCGGCTCAGCCCCGCGCGAGCTCGCCTTTGAGCCGGTCGAGAAGCGCGACAGGCGAGGGATCAATGCCCCTGAGCACCGCGAGGTACAGAGAAAGGAGGTCGCCGAGGAGCAGCAGCGAAACCACTCGCTCGGTCGGGGTCTCGCCAATGCTGTCGATGCGATAGGTGGCGGCGGCGTGCGAGGCGATCAGCCCGCGGGTGAGCTCGATCCGCTGGCGAATGCGGGGGTGAAGGTCCGAGTCATCCAAGAACACCGCGCTGAAGGCGCCAAGTTCCGCCGCGCCGCGCCAGCCCTCAATCTCGTTGTGATCGATCTCCGGCAGTTCGCCGACGAAGCACGGCGTCTTGGCGTTCTCGTTCATCTGCGTCTTCCAGCGGTATGCGATCGGCGCCGTCAGGCCCGCTCCGGCGACCTGAACGATGGTCCCGTGCAGCCCGCGGGCCAGATCCTTGGGGAGGGATTCCTCCGAGGCGTCAGGGCCCCACTCCGCCAGCAGCCGCTCGGCGTTGGCCGCGGCCACATCGATCTCGGAGTGAAGTCGCTCGCCGGCACCGCACAGCCACGCGACCTCGAGCGCAATCACGAACGTATAGGCGACCGCCGCGCGGGGCTGAAAGCCGCCCGGCACCGGAACCACGGGCACGCCCTCGGCGCGGGCGGCCTCTGCCAGCTTGCCGCCGGTGGTGACGGCGATCCGCCGTGCTCCGAGCGCGCCCGCCGCCTCGTAGGCGGCAAGGGTCTCCTCAGTGTTGCCCGAGTAGCTGGCGCATAGGACCGTGGTGTCGGTGGCCGTCCACGCCGGCAGCGCGTAACCGCGCCTGAGCATGATCGGGCGTGAGGCGCGGTCTCCCAGCGCGGCCCGGGCCAGCGCACCCCCGATCGCCGAGCCTCCCATCCCGGCTACGACCAGTCCTCCAGGCGCATCGTGTGGCCGAAGCTGTGCAGACTGAGCCCGCCACATGGCGTCGCGAAGCTGCTCGGGCAGCCCCAGGATGTCCTCGAGCAGAGCGGACTTGTCGATCGCCGCGATCGCCTCTCGCGTGAGCTCGCCACGCTCGGGCGTCACGGTGATGAATTCACGCTTTCGGTGACCACCACCCCGGGGAAGATACGCGCGCCGGTGGCTACGGCGCTGCCCGAGGCCACCGCTGCGCCCTCCCCCAACACCACATCTCGTTGGAGGTGGCAGTCATCGCCGATCCGCGCGCGGGGCCCGACGATCGCCTCACAGACGGTCGATCCTGCCCCGACGGCCGCGCCCTCGAGCAGCACGGCACGCTCGATCCGGGCACCGTCGCCTACCGAGACACCGGGTCCGAGCACCACATATGGCCCCACGGTTGCGTCCTTCCCGATCTTTGAGCCGGCGTCGATCAGAACGGGATCCACAGCTTGTGCTGGTCGCTGGGCGGGGGCCGCGGCAGCCTTGCGCCCGGCCGTTCCGTCGAGGAGATCGAAGGTCGCTTTGAGATAGCGCTCGGGCGTGCCGATGTCCAGCCAATAGCCGTTGGCGACGTGGCCAAAAAGCCCGTTGCCCACGAGGCGAGGGAAGACGTCGCGCTCGATCGAGCTGACGGTTCCCGCGGGCGAGATGTATTCGAGGACGTCGCGCTCGAGCATGTAAACGCCAGCGTTGATGAGGTTGGGACCGCCCGCGCCGTTTCCGGCGCCGCCCGCGCGCTTACGCGGTTTCTCGACGAACGCCCGCACCGAATGGTCATCGCGCAAGACCACCAGGCCGTACGCCGAGGGGTCGGCGACCTGTACCAGCGACAGGGTGGCGCGGGCGCCGGTCGCCTCGTGCTGCGCAAGCGCAGCTGTGAGGTCGATGTCGGTCAGGACGTCGCCGTTGAGCATCAGGAATCGCTCCTGCAGCAGGTCCTGGGCGAACTTGAGCGCCCCGCCGGTGCCCAGGGGGCGCGGTTCTTCTACGTAGCGCAGACGCAGCCCGAGCGCCGTGCCGTCGCCGAGCACGGCACGCACGTCATCGGCCATGAAGCCGCAGGCGAGGATGACCTCCGTGACTCCGTGGCTGCGTAGCCATTCGAGCATGTAGACGATGAAGGGCTTGCCAACGAGCGGGACCACTGGTTTGGGGATGGTCGAGGTCAGCGGCCGCAACCGCGTCCCCTCGCCGCCCGCGAGAACCAGGGCCTGCATTAGTCGTCACCCCCATAGGTGTCGTCGCACCGGGAATGGGATGCGGGGCCGACCACTTACCGTCCGATCCCTTCGTACACCAACCCGGCCTCGCGGACGACGTCCGGGTCGAGCAGGTTGCGCCCATCGATGACGGTCTTTCCCTGCATCAGTTGGGCGACGCCCCGCCAGTCGAGCTCGGCGAACTCCGGCCATTCGGTGACGATCACGCACGCGTCGGCGCCCGCGAGCGCGTCGCGCGCCGAGTCCGCAAAGCTCACGCCGACCATCAGCCTGCGCGCTTCCTTCTCCGCCACCGGGTCATACGCCGTCACCTGGGCGCCATCTGCAAGTAGACGCGCCGAGAGCACCAGCGAGGAAGCCTCTCTCATATCGTCGGTATGGGCTTTGAAAGCGAGGCCCAGCAGCGCGATCCTGCGCCCGACGAGCGAACCGAGGTGCTTCTGCAGCTTGGCCATCACGCGGCGCTTCTGCAGCTCGTTGACCTCGATGACCGCGCTCAGGAGCTGGAAGTGATAGCCAGAGTTGCCCGCGAGCTGTTTGAGGGCCGACACATCTTTTGGGAAACAGGAGCCCCCGTAACCGATCCCCGGCTTGAGGAAGTGTTCGCCGATGCGGTGATCGAGACCCATGCCCCTGGCGACTTCGCGCACGTCGGCGCCGGTCTCCTCGCACACGTTCGCGATCTCGTTGATGAAGCTGATCTTGGTCGCCAAGAACGCATTGGCCGCGAGCTTGATCATCTCCGCGGTGGGGATATTCGTTCTGACAAGCACCGCGCCCAGGGGCGCATAGAGCGCAGCCACGGCGTCGCCCGCCGGGTCGCCATCGTCGCCGACGACGACTCGATCGGGGTGCAGAAAGTCCTCGAGGGCGGAACCCTCCCTGAGAAACTCGGGGCACGAGACGTAGGCGAGCGACGCCTTGCCGGCGGCAGCGAAGTCGCGCTTGATCGCTTCGCCGGCGCCGACCGGCACCGTGGACTTCATCACCAGGGCGTGACGGTCTGAGTCCGGCATGGCCGCCACCACCTGACGGACGGCGGTGAGGTCGGCATCGCCCGAGTAGGTCGGCGGCGTGCCCACCGCGACGAACAGCAGGCGAGCGTGTTCCAGGGCCGGTGCGAGGTCGGTGGAGAAGTGCAGCCGTCCGCGGTGGCGCTGCACACACTCGCTCAGGCCCGGCTCGTGGATGGGCATCTCGCCCCGCTGCAGCGAGCCGATCTTCTCGGCGTCGATGTCGACGCACCAGACCTCGTTTCCCAGCTGCGCGAATCCGGCGGCGGTGACAAGGCCGACGTATCCCGTGCCGATCACCGCGATCGGTTCGCGCGTCATGGTCATCGGAATCGAGAGGCTAGCGAGGCCCTGGGCGACAGGACCGGCCGGCTATCCGGCCCGGGTCAGCGACGCGGCGATTGCGATCATCTGCCGGCTGGAGAGGGTGCTCGTGAGCGTATTGGAGATCCAGTAGACGCCCTGCGGCGTGCGCCAGGCTACCTGCGTCACGCTGCCGCCGCCGCTGAAGACCTCGAGCCGCTTGCCCGAAACCACACGGATGTACGACGGACTCGATATCAGCGGGGGACTCTGCCAAGTCGTGCCTTGAACTCCGTAGTACTCGCCAAGCACCGAGTTGAGCTCGATCGTCATGCGGTAGGCGCGATAGTGGTGGCCGTTGCGGCTCATGATCGTGTACGCGCGCGGATAGGAGCCCGGGCTTGGAGCCTCCAAGTAGCAGTTGGAGCCGTCGTCGTAACAGTAGGTCGATCCGGCGGCCAGGAGGCGCGGGTAGTAGACGGGCATGCGTGCGTGCCGAAGGGCCGCCGCCTGCGCCTTGCCGGCGCTCGGGTTCGCCGTCACGGCGACCGGACCGGGACGGCTGGTTCGGTGATGATGCCTGGCGTGGTGCGAAGACCCGCTTGAGGGATGGCTAACCGTCGGGGTCATGAACTCGCGGAACACCCTGTGCTCGCCGGCCTTGGTGGCCGTCACGAAGCAGGCCGGCTCACACGGTGGAAACAGCGCGGGGAAGTGGATTTGCTTGATCGTGTGCCCATCCATGAAAGCGACCAGGTTGAACAGGTTGATGAGCCCGTCGACGGTGTGCAAGTCGTGGTCGGTCTGGGTGTGTTCGCCGAAGATCCGCAGCAGACGGTCGCGGTTGGAGATCAGCGCCGACTGCGGATACTGCTCCTTTGCCCAGCGGATGAAGTCCTGCTGACGGGCATTGCGGACTATGTCCGAATCGGTATGGCGGAAGCGCACGAACTGCAACGCCTTGGTCCCGCAAAGCTTCTGGTAGCCGGGCTGGAGGTTGATGCTCGAGTAGTCGGTTACCGCCGTGTTGTTGTAATAGCGGTGGTCGACATCCGAGTAGACGCACCCGATCGCGTTGACCAGGGCCTGGAACCCGCCGAAGTTGATGTCGACGATGTGGTTGACCACCAGACCGGGGAAGACCTGCTGGCGGATCGTCTTGATCAGGGAGTTGGGGCCACCGAGCGAGTAGGCCGCGTTCAGTTTGCCCGTGAACTGGCCACCGGGTCCGTGGAGCTGAACCTCGAGGTCGCGGGGCACCGACAGCACGTTGATCGTCGAGGAGTTCGGGTTGAGCCTGACCAGCATCATGGTGTCGGTGTTGGCGGCCTTCCAGGGCGTGCCTGCACGATGGTCAGAGCCGATCACGAGGATCGTCTGGGAGCTTCCAGGGGTGGCGACGGTCACCCGCGCCCGTTTCAGCGCAGGCGTATGCGAGATGTCGGCGGCGAGCTGGCGGAACTGCATCAGTCCGGCGACCGCTGTGGCGGTGGCGGCAAACAGGATCACGATCACCGCACCCAGCGCGAAACGGCCATGGGTTCCCCGCTTCGTCCTCGGCAGCCAGCTCATGCGACGCCGCCCGCATAGAGATCTGTTCGCGGATCGCGGCGCCGCAGCTGGACAGGAAGCGAGCGGACAAAGTCTCGGAGCGCATGGCGGTAGCGCTGCAGCGAGGAGAGCGACACCCACTCATCGGGACCATGATGGCCGCCGCCGGTCGGTCCGAACTCGACGGCCGGGATCCCGGCTTCGATGAACGAGGCTGCGTCCGAGGCGCCATCGCGACCAACGCTCAAGATCTCGATCTCAGGCGCGACACGAGCGACCGCATCGCGGAGCGACTGCACATAGGGATCCGCGGTCGAGACCGTGACGGGCGGATGGATGAACGTCCGCGTCACCTCGGTGCCCTCGATCGCCCCAATCTCCTCGAGCAGGTGGGCCGGGTCCTGCCCCGGCAGATAACGGATATCGACCACCATCGTGCACCAGTCAGGCACCCTGTTGACGGCGTCGCCGCCGGCGATGCGACCGAGATTGATCGAAGGACGATCGAATAGTTCCGAGGATTCGCGAGTGAAAGGCAGGGACTCGATCGCGCGGAAGACGTCGATCGCCTTCAGTACCGCGTTGTCACCCAACCAGGGGGTGGAACCGTGGGCGGCGCGGCCGTGGACCTGGATGCGCAGGGCTAGGACACCCTTGGCTTGAATCCCGATATGTAGGTCGGTGGGCTCACCGGTGATCGCGAAGTCCCCACCGAGCCCGCCTGCGACAAGGGCGTCGGTGCAGCGCTCATCGAGCTCTTCGGATTCCTCGTCGGGCACGCAAAGCAGCCTGACTCGGACAGGCGCAGAGCTTCCAAGATCCTTGAGTGCGCACATCATCGCGGCGAGGCCGCCCTTCATGTCGTAGGCGCCTCGGCCGATCAGGCGATCGCCCTCGAGCCGGGGGCTGAACTGCTCGGGCAGGCCCGGGACGACGTCGAGGTGACCGTGCAGGACCACGCAGGGGGTCCCGGGCGCGGCCGGAGGCCCCACTTCGGCGACCAGGGCGGGCATTCCGTTGTGGTCGTGCTCGTGCACCTCTATCTCGCGGGATTCGAGCCAACCCTTGACGAATCCTGCGGCCGCGACAAGCTCTTCAGGCCGCGAGGTGTCGTAGGAGATCAGCCGTTCCGCAAGCACACGCTCGTTGACCATGGGGTCAGATGCTATGTGCCGCTCTTCACGCCGGCCTAAGCCGAGGAAGCGATTCGGAGGAACGCCTCCCATCGGCGTTTGTCTCTCTGCGCGACTCGCCGGCGCTCGGAGTCCTCGCCCGCGTCTTCAAGCTCGCGCTCGGCCTGCTCGAGCCGCGCCCGTAGCGACCCCTCGTCGAGCTCGGACGGCGGATGTGCCTCCTCGACCAGCACCATGACCCGGCCGCCGGCAACCTGCATGTAGCCCTCCGCTTGCGCGAAGCGGACGATTTCGGATTCGGTCCTGTACAGCCGCAGCTCGGTGGGCTCGAGCATCGCCAGCACGGGCTCGTGGTTGGCGAGGATGCCGATAGAGCCGATCGTGGTGCGCGTGGAGACCATCTCGACCTCTTCGTTGAACACCTCGCCCTCGGGCGTGAGGACCTCGGCGGGGAACTTGGTATGGGCCACAGAGGATCACTCCGCCGATGGGTCCTGCGCGTCTGCCTCCCCGCCTTCGGGCTGGCCTTCGTCGCCCCCAGTGCTGCCCTCGGACCGCTCGCTGTCACCCTCGGAGCGCTCGGCGTCACCCTCGGAGGGCTCGGCGTCACCCTCTTGCTCCGCCTGCGGGCCGGAGGAGTCGCGTCGCCGACGACCGCCGCCCTCCTCGCGGCCCTCCTCGACGACCTGATCGATCGTGCCCTTCATGAAGAAAGCCCGCTCAGGCAGGTCGTCGTGCTTGCCTTCGAGGATTTCCTTGAAGCCACGGATCGACTCAGCGATCGGAACGTACACGCCCGGAGTGCCGGTGAATTGCTCGGCGACGTGAAACGGCTGGGAGAGAAAACGCTCGATCTTGCGCGCCCTGGCAACCGTGAGCCTGTCCTCGTCGGAGAGCTCGTCGATGCCGAGAATCGCGATGATGTCCTGGAGCTCCCGATAGCGCTGGAGCACCTGCTTAACCTCATTTGCGACGTTGAAGTGCTCGTCGCCGAGAATCTCCGGCTTGAGGATCGTGGAGGTGGAGTCCAGCGGGTCAACCGCCGGGTAGATGCCCTTCTCCGCGATCGAGCGCGACAGCGTCGTCGTCGCGTTGAGGTGGGCGAACACCGACGCCGGCGCTGGATCCGTCAGGTCGTCGGCCGGCACATAGATGGCCTGGATCGACGTAACGGAACCCTTGCTTGTCGAGGTGATCCGCTCCTGGAGCTGCCCCATCTCGGACTCGAGCGTGGGCTGATAGCCCACCTGCGAGGGCATGCGGCCGAGCAGCGCCGAGACCTCCGAGCCGGCCTGCACGAAGCGGAAGATGTTGTCAATGAACAGCAGCACGTCCTGGCCTTCGGTGTCGCGGAAGTACTCGGCCATCGTGAGGCCGGAGAGCGCGACCCGCATGCGCGCACCGGGGGGCTCGTTCATCTGCCCGAAGACGAGCATCGTCTTGTCGAGCACGCCGGACTCCTTCATCTCCAGCCACAGGTCGTTGCCCTCGCGCGAGCGCTCGCCCACGCCGCAAAACGCCGACAGGCCCTCGTGCTCCTCGGCCAGGTTGCGGATCAGCTCCTGGATGATCACCGTCTTGCCCACGCCGGCGCCGCCGAACAGGCCGACCTTGCCACCCTTGGCGTACGGGGCCAACAGGTCGACCACCTTGATCCCGGTCTCGAACATCTCTGTGGTCGGCGTCTGCGCCTCGACGTTGGGCGAGTCGCGGTGGATCGGCCACCGCTCGGTGTCATCCGGGAGCGCCTCCAGCTGGTCGATGGGCTCCCCCAGCAGATTGAAGAGACGCCCTAGCGTGGCCGGGCCAACCGGAACCGTGATCGGGGCCCCTGTGTCGACGACCTCGGTGCCGCGCGCCAGGCCGTCGGTGCTGTCCATGGCCACCGCGCGGACGCGGTCGTCTCCGAGGTGCTGCTGCACTTCGCACACCAGCCAGTGATCCTCGGCGGCGGCGATGTCCTCGTCTTCCTCCGCGCGCGCTGCCTCCGGGCGCCGCACCCTGATCGCATGGTTGATCTCGGGCAGCTTGTCGGGGAAGACGGCCTCGATGACCACGCCCTGGATCTCTTCGATCCGGCCTAGATTCTCTTCGCGGGACTCAGCGTGGGTTTCGCGTTCTTCTGCGACGGCCATGTGTTCTCCAGTCTAGGGGGATTGAGGGACTAGCCGGCCAGGCCCTCTGCCCCGGCGACTACCTCCATGATCTCCTGCGTAATCTCTGCCTGGCGGGCGCGGTTCATCTCCAGTGTCAGGTCTTCCATCAACGTCCCGGCGTTGTCGGAGGCATTGCGCATCGCCGTCATGCGGGCACCGTGCTCCGAGGCGGTGGACTCAAGCAGGGCACGGTAGATGGAGACCTCGACGTAGTCGGGCACGAGCCGGGTCAGAATTTGCTCGGGGTCGGGCTCGTACTCGACGAACCCGCCCTGCCCGCCTGTCCCGCCCTCGTCCTGGTCGGCCCCGTCCTCGGGCTGCTCATCGAGCACGCTCGCCTGCTGGAGCGGCAGCAGCGTCTCGCGCTTGACCTCCTGTGAGATTGGCGAGATGTAGGCGTTGTAGAAGACCTCCACGCGGTCGACCTCTTCGTCGATGTAAGCCGCCATCACACGCTCGGCGATCGCCCGGGCATCCGCGTAGGACGGCCGGTCGGAGAACCCAGTGAAGCTCTGTGCCGGCTCGAGTCCGCGGAAGGTCAGCGAGGAGGCGGCCCGCCTTCCGGAGGCGAAATAGACCGCGCCGCGGCCGTCGGCATCGTTGTCACGACCGGCCTGGACGCCGGCACGGACGATGTTGGAGTTGAACGCTCCCGCCAACCCGCGGTCACCGGCGATCAGCAGAAGGCCCACATTGCTCACCTGCTCGTGCTCCGAGAGGATCGGCAGGCGCGGCAGCCCACGGGCAGCGGTGGCTGCTTCGCGCGTCATCCTGCGGATCGCGGAGGCGTAGGGTCGCAGCGCCTCGATTCGCTGCTCCGCCCGCCGCAGCCGCGCGGCTGCGACCATCTCCATCGCACGCGTGATCTTCTGGATGTTGCGGACCGAGGCGATCCGGTTGCGAACGTCGCGCTGAGAGGTCGGCATCGCTGACTGGCAACCGCGCCGGGGCTAGGCCGCCGCACGCTCCCGCGCTCGCTCGCCCTCCTCAGACCGCTCGGAGTCTCGATCTGACCGTTGCCGCCGCTCCCCCTCGGCCTCCTCGAGCGGATGACCCTCTTCATCGAGATCGAAGCCGAAGTCCTCGGCGTACTGCTCCACCGCCCTCTCGACGGCGTTCTGCGTCTCGTCGTCCCAGTCGCCCGAGGCGATCTTTTTCAGCAGCTCGGGCTCGGCTGAGCGAACGGCATCCGTCAGGCCTTCGAGGAACCGCTCGATCTTGTCGACGACGATGCGGTCGAGGTACCCGTTGGTGGCAGCGTAGATCTGGACAACCTGATCCTCGATCGGCAGCGGCTGGCGCTCGCGTTGGTTGAGCGTCCTGACCAGCCGTTCCCCGCGCGCAAGAGTCCGCTGGGTCGCCGTGTCGAGTTCGGAGCCGAACTGCGAGAAGGCCTCGAGCTCGCGGTACTGGGAGAGCTCGAGCTTCAGCCGGCCCGCGACCCTGCGCATCGGCGTGATCTGGGCGTTGCCGCCGACGCGCGAGACCGAGATGCCCACGTTGATCGCCGGCCGCACACCCGAATAGAAGAGCTTTGGCTCCAGATAGATCTGCCCGTCGGTGATCGAGATGACATTGGTCGGGATGTACGCGGAGACGTCACCTGCCTGGGTCTCGATCACCGGCAGCGCCGTCAGCGAACCACCCCCGAGCTCGTCCGAGAGCTTGACCGCGCGCTCGAGCAGCCGCGAGTGCAGGTAAAAGACGTCGCCGGGGTACGCCTCCCGCCCAGGCGGACGGCGCAGCAGCAGCGACATCTGCCGATACGCATAAGCGTGCTTTGTCAGGTCGTCGTAGATGACGAGAGCGGCCTTGCCGTTGTAGAGGAAGTACTCGCCCATGGCGCAGCCCGCGTAGGGCGCAAGGAACTTGATCGGCGCGGCCTCGTCGGCGGCGGCCATGACGATGATGGAGTTCTCGAGCGCGCCCGCGTCCTCCAGCACCTTGGCCAGCGCGACCACCGTGGACTTGCGCTGACCGATCGCGACGTACACGCAGATCAGATCACGCTCCGTGTTGTTGATGATCGTATCGATGCCGATCGCGGTCTTCCCGGTCTGGCGGTCGCCGATGATCAGCTCGCGCTGGCCGCGGCCGATGGGGATCATCGAGTCGATCGCCTTGAGACCGGTCAACATCGGCTCCTTCACGGGCTGCCGCTGAACGATGCCCGGGGCCTTGTGTTCGGCCGGACGCATCTCCGTTGTGTTGATCTCTCCCATGCCGTCGAGCGGCTGGCCCAGCGGATCGACGATGCGGCCCAACAGCGCCTCACCGACAGGAATCTCGAGCAGCCGCTCGGTGCGCTTGACGGTGTCGCCCTCGACCACCTTCTCCCATTCACCGAATAGCACCGCGCCCACATTGTCCGATTCGAGGTTCAGCGCCAGACCGGTGACGCCGTGGGGAAACTCGAGCATCTCGAATGACATGCAGTTCTCGAGGCCGTGGATGCGGCAGATGCCGTCGGCCACAGAAAGCACCGTGCCCACCTCGGTCAGCTCTGCGCTTCCCTCGTCGAGTCCTTCGATGCGGCTCTTGAGGATTGACGTGATCTCGTCTGGCTTGATCTGCATTTAGTAGAAGACTCCTTGTAAGTGCCCCAGGCGATTCTAGGCGCGTGCGAGCTGGTTTCGAAGTTGGTTTAGCCGGCTCCTCAGTGACGCGTCCAGGATCGAATTACCCACCCGCACGACGATGCCCCCGAGGATCTCGGAATCAGCCGATGCCGTCAGCTGTACGGTCTGGCCGGTCTGCTCACCGATGCGGTCGCCGATCTCCTTGACGACTGATTCATCCAGAGGCACGGCGCTCGTGACGGATACAGGCAGCACCTTGTTGGCCTCGTCCCACAGCCGCTCATACTGGGCCCGGATACGGAACAGCACAGGCATCCTATGGCCCTCGATGAGGGTCTCCAGGAACCCCACGAAGATTGGTTGCGCCCCCTCGATGACCTTGTGAAGCGCCTGCTTTTTCTCCTCGGCCGAAAAGTAGGGCGAGAGGAAGAAGATATGAAGCTGACGGTTGTCGCGCAGCGCTTGGACGAACTGGTCGAGCTGCTCGCGGATGGCGTCGAGCAGTCCCTGTTCGTCGGCCACCTCGAACAGGGCGCGTGCGTAGACCTGCGCGATCTCCTCCATCAGTGCTCGCCTCCGTAAGTACGGTCACGCCGAGAGTGGGCCACTGTCTCGCTACTCCTCGCCGCCAAGCCCGAGCACGCTGAAGTCAAGTTCCTGCACGGCCTCCTCCACCAGCCTGCGTTGGTCCTCCTCGCTCAGCGTCTTTCGAGTGACCTTCTCGGTGGCCAACACGGTGAGGTCCGCGACCTCGTTTCGGATCTCCTGGATGGCCCGGCGGGTCTCCGCTTCGATCTCACGCCGTGTCTGCTCCATCATCTGCTCGCGCCGAACGTGGGCGTCCGCCTGCGCGTCGCGCGCGTGAACCTCCGCTGCCTGGCGGGCGCGCACGACGATGTCCTCTGCCTGACGACGGGCCTCCCGGAGGCGCTCCCGGTACTCGGCAAGCAGGTCGTCGGCCTCCTCGCGCGTGCGCTGCGCGGCGTCGATCGATTCCTCGATCGTCTCCCTGCGGCGATCCAGCGCCTTGCGGATCGGCGGGAACACCCACTTGATGAGGATCACCATCGAGAGCAGGAACACCACGAGGGTCCAGATCGTCAGCCCCGTGCTGGGCTGGACCAGGAACGAGCCGCTGGACGCGAACGAGATCGTATGGGCGAGGGCGGGTTGCATGGTCCAGGTCTAGAGGAAGAAGGCGATAAAACCGCCGACCAGGCCATAGAAGAAGGTGGCCTCAGTCAGCGCGAAGCCGAGCCACTGGTCACGCTCGATGTCCTGGCGCAGTTCGGGCTGGCGCGTTTTGGCCTGGATCGAGGCGTTGAACACCATGCCGATCCCTGCCCCCGCGCCCGCGGCGCCGCCGCCGGCCCCGAAGCCGAGGGCGACCGACTGCAGGCCCTTCTTGGCGATGGTGTCACCGGCGGAGGAGGCAGCGCCGATCAGAGGATGGAAGATTGAAAAGAGGTGGATGAGCATTGGTGGAGGACTCCTTGTCGAGTTGTCAGTTGTGGCCCTGAACCGAATCTCCGATGTAGATGGCGGTAAGGATCGCAAAGATGAAGGCCTGCAATCCCGCTATCAGCGTGGCTTCGAAGACGAAGATCAGGACTCCGAGCGGCAGCAGAAACCAGGAGATGAACGGCAGTCCCACCAGCACTCCCAGCTCGCCGCCCATGAAGGCGATCAGGAGGTGGCCGGCGAGTAGGTTGGCCCAGAGCCGAATCGTCAGTGAGAGCAGGCGCAGGAAGACCGAGAGGATCTCGATGACGACGATCAGCGGCAGGATCGCTCCGCCGACGCCCCCGGGGATGAGGCTCTTGACATAGCCGGTCGGGCCGTAGTGGCGGACGCCCTCGTAGTTGAACAGCAGGAACACCATCGCGGCGAGGATCAGCGGGAAGGCCACGTTCGTGTCCGCCGCATAGATCTGGAAGGCGGGCACGTGGACCCCGAACAGGTTGAACGTATTGCTCGACTCGAGCGGCAGCGGGATGTAGCCGATCAGGTTCGTGACGAGGATGAACACGAACAGCGTCGCGATCAGCGGGAAGTACTTGCGGGCGAGCGGGTCGTCCATGTTCTCCGAGGTCATCTGGCGGGTGAAGTCGTAGAGCCACTCGACCGCCGCCTGGACGCGATTGGGGCGCATTTGCATCTTGCGCGCCACCCAACCCATGACCCCGATCGTCAAACCGGCCGCGAGCAGGATGAACAGCACGCCCTTGTTGATCGCGATCGGGCCGATCTTGAACCACGTGTCGAGCTTGAACTCGTCGATCGGCGAGAACTGGCCCGACACAATCGAAGCCGCCTTGTGCGAAGTGATGCCGTAGGCAATGGCGAACACGATCGTCCCGCCGATCCAGACGATCACAAAGCCCCACAGGACCTTTGCCCGGGTGCTCATGTTCTGAACGAAGCTCACGACGCGTTTGCCTCCGGCGGCGCCCCGCTCGCGATCCGGATCGCGAACGCGATCGAATACGCGGCGAAGATCACGATCGCCGCGGTGAGGCCGTCGGCCCGCCCGCCGATCACGCCGGCGGCGACGATGGCGCCCGCCAGCAGCCAGATCCTGCCGAACGAGGCGAACAGTCGCGCGCCGAGGTACCTGCGAGTGTCATCGACGCGCACCAGATAGCGCCGCTCGCCGGCGGCGATAGCGCGCTGAAGGATCCAGACACCGCCGCCGATCGCGTAGCCGAGCGCGGGCGCACCCAGCAGTAGCGCCGGGATCGCCGCGATCAGCACGGCCACGACGTCGAGGTACTTGGTGACGTTCATGGGGCGTGCTTGCGAGACCGCCTCGGCACCTAACGCCAAGGCGGACTCCCGGCGGGACGCAGGTGCACCGAGGGCAGCGACAATGCTCGCGTGTAACTATGGGCGCGGTCTGTCAAAGCGAATTCAGGGTACGCAAACTGCGTCGGCGGACGGCTTGATCGTAGCCGACAAAGGAGGTTTTTGACCCTGAGGACAACCGGCGTCCTCAGCGCGCGCTGTAGCGCCTGATGACGAACGCGATCGCGACGCCAAAGCCCACGAAGAAGCCCACGAGCGCGAGCGGGACGATCGCGCCTATCGCTGCGCCGACTGCCGCGCCAATGCCTGCGCACAGACAGTTGACGGTGAGCATCAGCATGCCCGCCTTGGCTGCGTCGGCACCGGTGATCGGTGACCGCGACCCCGGCGATCCGGCTGGACGGTGGGACTCCATGCGCGGCGAGCTTAGAGCTCTGCGCCCCCGGGATTCGTAGGCAGTGCCGGCCTTTGGCGCCCCGGACGTCCTCCGTTACTGCGCATATCCTCTGCGTGTGCCCCTTTATGAGTTTCGGTGCCGGCGTTGCGGGGCGCGCTTCGAGGCGCTCACAGCGCCTACCGAGACCCCTTCTTGCGCCAATTGCGGGGCCGCGACCGACCGGCTGTTCTCGCCCATATCGAGACCGCTGAAGTTCGGGCTTCGCGGGAGCGCGGCACGGCGGTCGGACGCGCTGCGGCGTGTGCGCGAGGAGCGCAGGCTCCAGGAGCGCGCCAAGCGTCGTCAGGATCGCGGTTAGGATGCGCCCGTCTAGTTAGCGCGTCTTGAGCGCGCTGAGCTTCTTAGCGCGTCCTGAGGGCGCCGAACTTCCTAGCGCGTCTTGAGCGCGCTGAGCGCTTCCTCGATCCTCCCGGTTCGCTCGAGCAGCTCCTGCTCGAGGCGTTCAAGCTCGCTGCGCCGGCCGCGCACGAGCTGTAGCTGCGTCGAGATGTGCTCGAGCGCCTGCTCGAGAATCTTCTTACGCTTTCTGGGATTGTCGGTGCGGTGGTACTCGCGTCGCAGCTCGGCCCGTGCGGCCTCTGCCTCCAGCAGCTGAGAGAGCTGCTCGAGCGAGAGCCCCAGAAGGTCCTTCAGCCGCACAATCTCCTGGACCCGCTCCACGTCCGCCTCGGAATAGCAGCGGTGTTTGCCGTGGGCTCGCTCGGCGCCGCTCAGTAGGCCGATTTCCTCGTAGTAGCGGATGGTCCGCGGCGTGGTGCCGGTGAGTTCGGCGACCTCGCCGATCCTCAAGGGCTTATCGATAACAGAACTCACGTTAACGTAAGATTAGCAGCGGCATCTGCCCTGCGTTCAGGTCTCGAACGCGGCCACGGCGGCGAGGATCACGAACACGCACACGAGGGCCAGCCCTTCGAACAGCGTGGCCTCCCCATCGCCCGTGATCTGCCACACGATGACGGCCATGCCGAAGAGCGCGCCGATATACACCGGCGCGAGCGCGAAGGTCAGCGAGATCGCTGTCAGCAGCGAAACCAGCACGAGGGCGGGATAGAGGAAGGCGGCGATTTGAGCCACCGAGTTCTTGACAACGGAGATCGCGAGCTCGGACCGGCCCTTGGCCGCCAGCACGATCCCGGTCACGTTCTCCACCGCGTTACCGGCGATGGCCACGATCACGAGGCCGGCGAATGCCTCCGAGATGTGGAGCGTGTGGATGGCCGGCTGAAGCGCATGAATGAACCAGTCCGAGACGAACGCCGATTGCACCCCGGCGGCCCCCAGCAACGCGACCGTGGTGAAAAGCGAAAGCCGCGCCGCTTCGGCCGGCTCGTGCTGATCGCTACGCAGATACTGCCGTAGCCAGGCCCCATATACGAGCAGGATCGCGACCGAGCCGACGATTGAGATCGTCTGCACATGGTGGCTGGCGGGGTCATGTGCCGCGATGGCCAGCCCGATCAGCACGATGATGAAGATCGCGACCAGTAGCAGCGTCGCGGTGTCGTTTGGCAGCCGCGGGCTGAAACGCATCACCCCGTCTTTTGCCCGCCAGGCGCCCGCGATGATCACGAGCCCGAGAACGAGCAACGCATTGACGAGGATCGAGCCGATGATCGCGGTCTCCGCGACGATGCGCTCACCCGCCTGAAGCGCGAAGATCACCACGAAGAACTCGGGCAAGTTGCCCAAGGTCGACTGCGCGAAACCGGTTACAGCCGGGCCCGAACGCTGCCCCAACTGCTCGGTTGAGAGCGCGACGACCCAAGCTCCCCCCGCGAGCGCAAGGCCAGCGATCACGAAGGCGCCGACGTCGGAGATAAAGCTCGTGTAGCGGGCGACGCCCGCGAGCGCCGTCACGAGCGCAACAGCCCCGAGCAGAATTAGCTCGAGCCGGCGCAGTCCGCCGCCACCGTCGTCGGGAGCGCGGGCATCCGACCCGCTTCCGCCTTCCGGGCCGCCGCGCTTGCGCTCGGTGGTGCTCAGGTCGTCACCCTCTCGAACTCGCCCGTCTCGAACTCCTGACGGACGCGGGCGTCGATCTCATGCTCGCTGGTGGCCGGCTCGAGAGTCTGCAGCTGACGCATGCGCACGCGCTTGAACTTCAGGATCTCGAGCACGAACACCAGGTAGACGCTGGCCGCCAGCGCCGCGACCGCCAACGCTATGACCAAGAGCAACCAGCCAAGGTGGTAACGGTGAGGGTAGGCGTGATCGTGGTAAGGAACGAACCGCAACGCGACGGCCAGACCTGCCAGCAGCACCGTCCAGCCGTACAGGTAGGCGAGCGTCCGTCGCTGACTGAAACCGATCCGTGCCATGCGGTGATGAAAGTGGTTGGCATCCGCAAGCCAGGGTCTGCGGCGGTCCTTAAGCCGCTTGGCAATGACGAACCCAGAGTCGAGGAACGGAACCGCGAGGATCACCAGCGGCACCACCAAGGCGACCACGGCGGTCGACTTCAGGGTGCCGCCGATGGTCACGATGCCGAGCAAATAGCCCAATAGGTTGGCCCCCGAGTCCCCCATGAATACCCGGGCCGGCGGAAAGTTGTGGCCGAGAAAGCCCAATGAGGCGCCGGCGGTGACCGCGGCCAGCGTCGCATACGAGTGCTGGACGTTCGGCAGGTCGAAGATGATGACCGCGAACGCGACCCCGTCGATCGCGCACAGCCCGGCCGCCAGACCGTCGACGCCGTCGGAGAAGTTGACCACGTTCATGAGGCCGACCAGCCAGATCACCGTCAGGACGCGGCCCTCGTTGGGAAATGCGAGGTGACCGAAGAAAGGCAGCGTGACCTCTTTGAGGCTCACACCGCCGGTAACGGCTATCACGGCGGCCCCAATCTGTCCCAGCAGCTTCAGCCAGGGCGGCAGATCGAAGACATCGTCGAGCGCTCCGACGGCGGTGATCGCGACCGCTCCGAGCAGGATCGACTCCGTCGTCCCGGACGACGGCAACCAGATCGAGCCCGCCACCAGCACGCCGGCCAGGATCGCCAGCCCGCCGAGGGTCGGCGTCTCCTTGATCGCCAATCCGCGATCGCGAGGCTTGTCGAGCGCTCCGATCGACCGCGCGAGCCGGGCCGCGAGCGGCGTCAGCACGGCTGCCAATGCCATGGCTACAAGCAGGGCAAAAACCGCGTGCCAGTAACGCATCCTCAATTGGAAGCATGCCAGCAGTGGGGGACTGGTGAGAGAGGAGCGTGTCCCGAGGGCTCAGAGCCTCTAAGCGAGGGCGGCGGCGGACAGCCCCGCGTAGAGCGGATAGCGCTCGGAGATTGCTGCGGCGCGCTCGGCGAGGTCCGCGCGCTGGGCCTCGAATTCGTCCCCCGCGACCAGCGCCGCAGAGAGGATTCGCCCCACCTCGATGAAGTCATCGACGCCGAGCCCGCGCGTGGCCAGGGCCGGCGTGCCGATCCGCAGTCCGCTCGAAACCGCCGGCGGGCGAGGGTCGAAGGGCACCGCGTTGCGGTTGACTGTGATCCCCATCGACGCGAGCCGGTCCTCTGCCTGTTTGCCATCGAGCTCGGAGTTGCGCAGATCGCACAGGACCAGGTGCACGTCTGTCCCGCCGGTCAGTACGTTCACACCGTGGCCGGCGGCAAGCAGCTCGGCCGCCACGGCCCGGGCACCGGCGACGGTGCGCTCCTGGCGCTCCTTGAAGGCATCTGACATCGCGATCCGCAATGCCACCGCCTTGCCGGCGATCGCGTGCTCGAGCGGTCCGCCCTGCTCGCCCGGGAAGACCGCCGAGTTGATCTTCTTTTGCAGCTCCTCGCGACAGAGGATCATTCCGGCGCGGGGGCCGCAAAGGGTCTTGTGAGTCGTGGTCGTGACGACGTCGGCATAGGGCACAGGGTTGGGATGCAGCCCTGCCGCGACCAGCCCCGCGAAGTGGGCCATGTCTACGACCAGGCGGGCTCCCACGTCGTCGGCGATCGCCCTGAAGCGCTCGAAATCCAAGAAGCGCGGGTAGGCTGACCAGCCGGCCATGATCACCTTGGGGCGATGGTTGTGGGCGAGCCGCTCCATCGCGTCCATATCGATGAGGCTCGTTTCGGCGTCGACCCCATAGGCGACGACGTTGTAGAGGCGGCCCGAGACATTGATCTTCATTCCGTGGGTGAGATGACCCCCGTGAGCCAGCTCGAGCCCCATGAAGGTGTCGCCTGGGTCAAGCAGGGCCATGTAGACGGCCGCGTTGGCCTGAGCACCCGAGTGGGGCTGGACGTTTGCGTGCTCGGCCCCGAACAGCTCCTTGGCGCGGTCGATTGCCAGCTGCTCGGAGACGTCGACGTGCTCGCAGCCCCCGTAGTAGCGCTTCCCCGGATAGCCCTCCGCGTATTTGTTGGTCAGAACCGACCCCTGGCACTCGAGCACCGAGACCGGCACGAAGTTCTCGGAAGCGATCATCTCGAGCGTGCGCTGCTGACGGGCCAACTCGAGCGAGAGGATCTCGGCGATCTCCGGATCGACCTCGCTCAGGGGCTGGTTAAAGAAGTCGGGCGGCAGCTCGGGCGTCACGCTGGGGCCGACGATACCAGCGGGGGAGGCTTCGTCTCAGACCGTCTGCTTCTCGGCCACGACGACGGCCAGATCGCGGTGCGCGAACGTCAGCCGTGGCTCGAGGCCGGCAGCCCGCAGCCAATCGAGCTGGTCGGCGACCGGGCTGGGGCGGTCGAAGTCCGGCGTCAGGGAGGTGACCGCGTCCGCCGGGTCGGCGGGGACAACCACATCCGCGAGCACGAATCTTCCGCCCGGCTCAAGCGCGCGCGCAATGCGCGCAAAAAGCTGCTCCTTGTCGTCGTCCTTCAAGTGATGGATGGCAAGCGCACTGGCCACCAGGTCGAACCTTCCGACCGGCAACGGCTCCTCCAAACGGGCCATTCGTAGCTGTACCCGGTCGGGAGCGAGCGTCTCACGCGCGGCCGCGAGCATCGCGTCGCTGGCGTCGACGCCGAGCAGGAAAGCATCGGGGTGGCGAGCGAGCAAGCGGCGCGCCGTCTCGCCCGTTCCAATGCCGAGCTCGAGGATCCGCCTGGCACCGCTGCCGCTCGCGTCGATCAGTTCCTGCTGCAGGCGGTCGAAGACCGGGATATCTGCTCGGATCTCGTGTGGGTAGGTGCGTGGATCGAAATGAAACTGACCTTCGACCGCCGTCCTGACGGCGCTCTCCCCCACCGCTCCTTGCCGCACGATTGACCACGATCCCGTCTGTTCGTATGAGCGCAGGTCGACGACCGTCGAGGGGGTGCCCGGCAGCTCGCCGCCATCGATCACCAGGTCTGCCCCGACGCGCAGCAGCGCCGGCACGTCGTTCAAGCGGCGGGGATCCTCGCCTCCCGCTCGATTTGCGCTGGACTGAAGCACGGGCCGGCGCACAGGCGCCAAATCCGGGACATCGGGCACGCGTAGCCCGAGGGTCGACGTATCTTCCGCGCAGGCCAACGGGAAACGCTCGGCTCGGTTTTCAAGCAGGAACGTCACCGCACCGGGTGCAAGCCGCTCAAGCACGTCGCGCGTGCTTGGGCCGAGCTCGGGCAGGTCCTCCATCGCGGCGTCGAGATTGAAGTACATGATGGCCGCGGCCTTGGCGCGCGGCCTTCCCTTGAGCAGGTAGAGCCGCTCGACCGCGAGTTTGTTCTCAGGATCGCAGGCGAGCCCGTAAACGGTGTCGGCCGGGAACACCGCCAGGCCGCCGCCGGCGACGCAGCGGACGAATTCGTCGGTCAGGGCGCTGTTTGCAGTGCTCACCGGCGACCGACGACGACCCGCTCGTGATCGGCGAGATCGCGGTGGATACGGATCGTGTCCAAGCCAACTCTGCGCAGCAGCTCGCCGACCATTTCTCCCTGTCCGGCCCCGACCTCGAGCGCCGCGAAACGGATACCTGGGCGAGCTCCGACTGCAGTCGCCAGGCGGCGCAGGCTGTCCAGGCCGTCGCTTCCTGCATACAGCGCTTCGCGTGGCTCGAAGAGAGCAATCTCAGGTGCGAGCTCGGCGGCGTCGGCCACATAGGGCAGGTTGGCGACAACCGCGTCGTAGGCGCCGTTATCGAGCAGGTCCGTGCACACGAATGTGACCTCGACCCCCAATCGGTCGCGGTTCTCAGCAGCGACGACCAGCGCGTCCTCGCTTGAGTCGATCCCGGTGACGGTCAGATCGGGGCGCTCGAGCGCTAGCGCAAGGGCTACCGCACCGCAGCCCGTTCCCACATCCGCGACACGGGCGCCTCGGGGAAGCGACAGTGCCACCTCCACAAGTAGCTCGGTCTCGGGGCGCGGAATCAGGACCCGGCCGTCGACGCGCAAGCAGATTCCTCGAAACCACTTGTGGCCGAGGATGTAAGCGACCGGCTCGCGGCGTTGCCGGCGGGCGAGCAGCCGCTCATAGTCGGCGAGCCCCGCGTGGTCGATGTCCTCCTCCGAGTCGAGCACCAGCCGTGCGCGCGATCCATGTCCAAGCGCAGCCGCCAGCAGCAGCTCCGCATCCAGCCGTGGCGTGTCCGAGCCCGCGGCGGCAAGGGACTCCGACCCAAACGCAATCGCTTCTCTGACGGTGCGCGGCGCGGTTGCCAGCTCAGGCAAGCGCCTGCTCCTGGAGCCTGCGACGCTTCTCGTCGTCGGCGAGCGCCGACGTGAACTCGTCCAGCTCGCCCATCAGGATCCCATCGAGGTTGTGCGAGAGCACGTTGATGCGATGGTCCTTGACCCGTTTCTCGCCGAAGTTGTACGTGCGGATCTTTTCGGCCCGTTCGCCGGTTCCAACCTGGGCCTGACGGTTTGCGGCAAGCTCGGCCTGCTGCTCGGCGTGGGCACGCTCATATAGCCGCGCGCGAAGCACCCGCAGCGCGCGCTCGCGGTTCTGAAGCTGGGACTTCTCATCCTGCATCGACACCACGATCCCGGTCGGCCGGTGAGTGACGCGCACCGCTGAGTCGGTCGTGTTGACGGATTGGCCTCCCGGCCCCGAGGACCTGTAGACATCGATCTGGAGATCTGCAGGATCGATTTCCACCTCCACGTCTTCCGCCTCCGGCAGCACCGCGACGGTCGCGGTCGAGGTGTGAATCCGTCCCTGCGACTCCGTCTGGGGCACACGCTGCACGCGGTGCGTGCCGCCCTCGAATTTGAATACCGAGTACGCGCCATCGCCCTTGACGGCGAATGTGTAGGTGCCGTCGCCAATCGATAGCGGCTCGACCTCGAAGCCGCGCCGCTCGGCATAGCGGCTGAGCATCCGGTACAGATCGCCGGCCCACAGGGCCGCCTCTTCTCCGCCCGCGCCGGGCCGGATCTCGACGATCACGTTCTTGTCGTCGTTGGGGTCGGGCTCGACCATCGCAAGCCTGATCTCCTCCTCCAGGGACGCCAGCCGCTCCCGTGACGTGACGAGCATCCCGCGTAGCTCGGGATCGTCGCCATCTTCGGCCAGCAGCTCGCGCGCACCCTCGAGATCGTCGGTGGTTCGGCGGTACTCGGTCGCCAGCCTGGCGGCCGGCTCGAGATCTCGATAGGCGCGGCTGAGCTGCGCGAATCGGGCGCGATCCGCGATCACGGTTGGGTCGGACAGGTCGCGCTCCAACTCGCCGAACCGCTCTTCAATCTGGGTGACCAGCTCGTCGATCATCTCCCGTCGAGTTTAGGTGCGATCAACCCTTGCATCGGCGGCCCGCGAGTCCTAGGGTCGCGTTCAAGCAAAGACCAAAGGAGGGACCGGTGCAGCTATACGCGATTTTGCGAAGGAACGGCTGGCGTTCGGGCGAGGAGCTCGAGCAAGCGGCCGCCCGCTCAACCGAGGTGGGCAACGAGCAGATGCCGGAGGAGGTCCGCTGGATTCGCAGCTACGTGCTCAACGAGGGCGGCGGTTCGGTGGGGACCGTCTGCATATACGAAGCAGTGAGCCCCGAGGCGATTCGCAAGCACGGTTCGCTTGCGGATCTACCCGTCGATGAGATCATCCCCGTCGCCGACACGGTGGTAGTCCGTCCCGATCCCTAGCCCGCAGCCCAATAGAGCCGCGCCCTAAGCCCCGAGGGGCTCTCGCTCGCGCGCATAGGTGAACTCGTATTCGCTCGGGTCAAGCCGCGTGACGGCCCGTTGGTACTCGCGCATGTAGCCGGGCCAGTTCGCGACGATGCGGCCGTCGCCACCCTCTCGATACCAAGACTCGCACTGAACCCATGCGGTGCCTTTGAAGCGAGCCTGCAGCTTTCTGTCCGAGGTAGCCTCGACCTCGGGGCGGACTTCGACCGCGTCGGCGCCGCGGGTGACGACATGCTCGAGCGCCTGCCGGATGTAGGCGGCCTGAGCCTCCTCATAGAGGATGATCGAGCCGCCGGAGGTATTCGTGTTCGGCCCGTAGATCAAGAACATGGAGGGGAAACCGGGAACGGTGATCCCGAGATGAGCGTGGGGCGCGCCCGCCCAGGCCTCGCCGAGTCGGCACCCGCCTCGACCCACCACCTCCATCGGAAGCATGAAGTCAATCGCGCGAAACCCTGTCGCGTAGATCACCGCGTCGACCTCGCGCTGCACCCCGTCAGCGGTCACCACCGCGCCGCTCGTCAGGCGCGAAATCGGTTCGGTGACCAGTTCAACATTCGGACGCTGAAGAGCCGGCAGGTAATGAGAGCTGAACAGCACTCGCTTGCAGCCGAAGGTGTAATTAGGCCACGCCTTACGTCGCACCTGGGGGTCTCTGAGCTGCAATCGCATGAACGTCGCGGACCAGGCACCTCCGATTCGGCCAAGCGTCCGCGGGTTGCGGATCATGCGGGTGAGCATTTCGGCGTAGTGGTAGATGTAGCGCCGGCGGCAGGCTTGGAGGCCCGGCAGGTAGCTGATCGCTGCCCTCAACCAGGCCGGGTAGGCGCGATTTCGCCGCGGCAGAAACCAGTTCGCCGTGCGCTGGAAGACGAACAGCCGCTGCGCTTGGTCGGCCAGCGCCGGGATGAATTGGATGCCGCTTGCCCCTGTGCCGATCACCGCGACGCGCTTGCCGCGCGGATCGAACCCGTCGGGCCAGCGCGAGGAATGGAAGGATTCGCCGCCGAACCGATCTGCCGCCGGTAAGGGCGGGACGGACGGCTTGTGTAGCTGGCCGGTGGCGACCACGAGCGCGTCGGCGTCCCAGACACGGCCGTCACTGCTCGAGACGGTCCACCGACTCGCGGCCTCATCCCATCGGCACGCGCTCACCTCGGTGTCGGTGACCAAGTATTCGTCGATGCCGTGGTCGTGCGCGACCCCCTGGATATAGCGCAGGATCTCCTCGCGCGGCGAGCAGATGCGCGACCAGTCGCGGCGTTGCGCGAACGAGAACGAGTACAGGTGCGACGGCACGTCGCAGGCGCACTTCGGATAGCGGTTGTAGAACCACGTGCCGCCAGGGGCCGGCGCCTTTTCGAGGATCCGTATGTCGTCGAAGCCGTGCCTGCGCAACTCGATTGCGGCGGCTATGCCGCCGAGGCCGGCACCGACGATTACAACGCGCAGCCCCCCTCGCGCCATTCACCGGAAGGGAACTTTAGGCGGGGGTTCGGGCCCGGCGGCCCTTGGCGACCCGGCGCTGGAACCGCTCGACCCGTCCACCGGTGTCCACCAGCTTCTGCCTACCGGTATAGAACGGGTGACACGCCGAGCAGATCTCGACATGAATCTCGGGTTTTGTGGAGCGAGTCGTGAACTCGTTGCCGCATGTGCAGCGCACATGGGCTTCGACGTACTCAGGATGAATTTCGGTCTTCATTACATATCCGAGTCTAGTCGCTGCTTCGTCGGACGCCACCTGAACCGCATCTGCGGGAGCTCGCGCGAGCGCCGGTCCGCAGAGGTGGTTTGGTGGCGTCTGTCAGGTAATCGTGTACAGAGGCCCGTCGCCGCCCTCGGGAGGCGTGAGCCGGCCGCCCTTGGCCGTGATCGCGCCGCACTGGACGCAGTTGGTGTAGTTGACGGTCACGTCGACGGGGCCAGACTCGGGCGCGTCATCGGGGATCTCGTAGACGCCCGCCGGGCACATCCAGCGCCACGCCTCCGCGATCTCGCGCGGCACCTGACGATGAAGCCGAATGTGGTTTGGTGCGTCGTCGCGCGTCGCATTTCCCGAGACGTAGACCGACGAGAGCTTGTCGAAGATGTACTTGCCGTCGGGCTTGGGGTAGCTCTCATGGCTGTCGCCGATGAACAGCGGCTTTTCATCGTCGCGGTGCCAGCGCATCCGCCCCGCCGGTAGCCGGCCTTTGGTCGCGATCGCGACGTTGACCATGGGTCCGCCCTGAATGAACCCGCGCTGGAACGGCTGACGCGTATTTCGCACCAGCCACAGCTCCTTGCCGATCGAGGACGCCTCCACAGCCTGTTCGTAGTCCGAGAGCGACTTTCCCCCGGTCAGCGAGGCGTAGATCGCCTCCGCGGCGAGGATCCCGGACTTGATGCAGTGGTGAACGCCCTTCAGCGAGACGGTGTCCACCATCCCGCCGGCGTCGCCCACCAGCATCGCCCCGGGCATCGTGAGCTTCGGCATCGACCAGTAGCCGCCTCCCGGGAGGGCCTTGGCGCCCCAGGCCACCCGCTCGCCACCCTCGAGGATCTCGCGCACGAACGGGTGCGTCTTGAAGAGCTGCAGCAGGTCGTGGGCCGAGGTTGTGGCGTCGGCGTAGTCCAGATCGACCACGAACCCGATGCTCACAAGGTCCTGGTCGTTCTTTTCGTCCTTCATCGGATAGATCCAGGTACCGCCGATCTGGCCATATTTGGCCGAAATCTTCAGCGGCCACGGCCCGATCGTGTGGATGATCCGGTCAAGTGGCTTGGGGACTCGCCAGACCTCCTTGACCCCGAGCTCCCAGACCTGCGGCTCCCGGCCCTCGGCGAGGCCGAACTCGCGAATCGCGGCGCCCGTCAGGTGGCCCCAGCAACCCTCGGCCAGCACGGTGACCCTGGCCTTGATGTCCGTCCCGGGCTCGAAATTGGAAAGGGTCTCGCCCTCCTTGCCCCTGCCCTTGTCGCCGGAGCGCAGGCCGAGCACCTGGCCGTCCTGCACGATCAGCTGCGAGGCGGAGGTCTCGGTGAGGATGTAGGCGCCGCCTTCTTCGGCCTTGGCCTGCTGGTAGCGGGCCAAGGCGGAGACCGAGACCACCTCATTGCCGTGGTTCTTGAACGGCGGCGGGGTGGGGATGCGCAGCTTGGTCTTGGCGCTCGGAAGCATGTAGACGGCTTCCTTTGTCACCTCGCCAAACGCGAAGCGCTCCTTGCGCCAGTCCTCGCGAGTCAATTCGGGAAAGAGCTCCTGCAGCGGCCCCGGGCGCATCACGGCGCCGGACATGTTGTGACCGCCGCATGTCTTGGCCTTTTCGATCACGGCGACCGGCACCTCGCCCAGCCGCTCCATCGTCTTCTCGTCGTCTCCGAGAAGCTGAAGCAGCCTGTTTGCGCACGCTAGGCCGGCCGTTCCGCCACCGACGATCGCGACGCCAACCTCGATCCGTTCGTCTTCGGCGTCGAGCTCGCGCTTGATGAACTCGCCAGGGGAGGAGACCGGAGGCGGGTACTCCGAGGGCGCCGGAAGTCCGTTCGAGGAGGCGCTCACCTCACACCTACCCCCTCTTCGCCTTGATGGCCTCGGTTAGCTTGGGCAGGATCTTGTTGAGATCGCCCACGATCCCCAGGTCCGAGAACTCGAAGATCGGCGCATTGGCGTCCTTGTTGATCGCCATGATGTTTTCGGAAGATTGCATCCCCACCTTGTGCTGGATCGCGCCGGATATTCCGGCGGCGAGATACAGCTTTGGGGATACCGTCTTGCCCGTCTGCCCAATCTGAGCGGCGTACGGATACCAGCCGGCGTCCACTACCGCCCGTGTCGCCGCGACGGCCGTGTTTCCACCGAAGGCGGAAGCGAGCTGTTCGCACAGGTCGAAGCTCTCCGCCTTGCCCAATCCG
>DASRHQ010000003.1:0-118309 GCA_035650455.1 Solirubrobacteraceae bacterium | reverse complement strand
GGCCGGTGGCCACCTTGCAGAGCTCGGCGGCCAGCTTGACCCGCTGAGCCTCACCCCCGGACAGGGTGGTCGCCGGCTGGCCGAGACGCATGTACCCGAGCCCAACGTCGTTGAGCGCCTCGACCCGGCGGCGGATCTTCGGGATGTGGGCGAAGAACTCGAGCGCCTCGGCGATCGGCATCTCGAGCACGTCCGCGATCGTCTTGCCCTTGAAGCGCACGTCGAGGGTCTCTCGGTTGTAGCGCTTGCCATGGCACTGCTCGCACGGGACGTACACATCCGGCAGGAAATGCATCTCTATCTTGATCTGGCCGTCGCCGCGGCACACCTCGCACCGACCACCCTTGACGTTGAACGAGAACCGGCCCGGCTTGTACCCACGTGCGCGTGCCTCGGGCGTCTTGGAGAAGAGCTCGCGGATCTGGTCGAACAAACCGATGTAGGTCGCGGGATTGGAGCGCGGCGTTCGGCCGATGGGCGACTGGTCCACATAGATGACCTTGTCGAGCTGCTCGAGCCCGGTGATCCGCCGGTGGGCTCCGGCGCGCTGTCGAGTTCGGTGCAGGCGATTAGAGAGCGCCTTATAGAGAACCTCGAGGATCAGGGTCGACTTGCCCGAGCCCGAGACGCCCGTTACACAGCACAGCACTCCCAACGGGACCCTCACGTCGATGCGCTTTAGATTGTGCTGGGAGGCGCCCTCGATCAGCACGTACCCGCTTGGCCGCCGCCTGCGTCGAGGAGTGGCGATCGACCTCGTGCCGGCGAGGAACTGTCCGGTCAGCGACTCGGGCATCTCCGCCACATCCTCGGCGGTCCCCTCTGCCACCACATATCCCCCGTGCTCGCCGGCCCCCGGCCCCATATCCACGAGATGGTCGGCGGCGCGCATGGTCCCCTCGTCGTGCTCGACCACCAGGACCGTGTTTCCGAGGTCACGCAATCGCTCCAGCGTCGCGATCAGCTTCGCGTTGTCGCGCTGATGCAGACCAATGGATGGCTCATCGAGGATGTAGAGCACGCCGACAAGCGACGAGCCCACCTGCGTGGCGAGGCGGATCCGCTGAGCCTCGCCCCCGGAAAGCGTGGCCGCGGCCCGATCCAGCGTCAAATAGCCGATACCGACGTTATCCAGGAATTGCAGGCGCTCCGCGATCTCTCGGAGCACGAGCCGTGCGATGCGATGGTCGTGCTCCGACAACTCAAGCGAACCCACCCACTCGAGGGCCGCGCGTGCCGAAAGCGAAGTGAAGTGGTGGATCGGCATACCCGACACCAGGACCGCGCGTGACTCGGGTCTCAGCCGCGCTCCGCCACACTCCGGGCATGGCCGCAGCGTCATGTACTCCTCGATCTTCTCGCGCGTGAACTCGGAGTCCGTCTCGCGGTAGCGCCGCTCGAGGCTGGGGAGGATGCCCTCGAACCGGGCGGCGTAAGAGCGGCGGCGGCCGAAGCGGTTGCGATAGGACAGTTGCACGCGGTCGCCGTCGGTCCCGTCTAAGAAGAACCGCTGCTGCTGAGCGGAGAGGTCGTGCCACGGTGTCTCCAGATCCACGCCGTAGCGCTCGGCGATCGCTTGGGTCAGCTGGTCGTAGTAGTCAGACGCGCTCGCCGCCCACGGCGCGATGGCCCCCTCACCGATCGACAGCCCCGGATCGGGCACCACCAGTTCTGGATCGATCTCCATCTGGGATCCCAAGCCGGTGCACCGCGGGCACGCGCCATGGGGGGAGTTGAAGGAGAAGATCCGCGGTTCCAGCTCGACCAGGCTCGGTCCATGAACCGGACAGGCGAATCGCTCGGAGAACACCAACGTCCGCTCGGGGCCCTTCTCATCGACCAGTTCGATCTCCACCAGGCCTTCGGCCAGCGCCACCGCAGTCTCGATCGAGTCGGCCAGCCGCTTGCGGACCTCGTCCTTCATGACGAGCCGATCGACGACCACCGAGATGTCGTGCTTGAACTTCTTGTCGAGCTCGATCGGCTCGTCCAGACGCCGCAACTCGCCGTCGACCTTCACGCGCGCGAACCCTTCACCGCGCAGCTCGGCGAGCTGCTTGCCGTACTCTCCCTTGCGGCCGCGGACGATCGGCGCGAGCACCATGAAGCGAGTGCCGGACTCGAGCTCCATAACCTGGTCGATGATCTGCTCGGCGGACTGGCCGGAGATGGGACGCCCGCAGATATGGCAATGGGGATGCCCGACCCGCGCCCACAGGAGCCGGAGGTAGTCGTAGATCTCGGTCACAGTGCCCACGGTCGACCGAGGGTTGCGAGAGGTCGTCTTCTGGTCGATCGAGATCGCCGGCGAGAGCCCTTCGATCGAGTCCACGTCGGGCTTGTCCATCTGTCCCAGGAACTGACGGGCATATGCCGACAGCGATTCGACGTACCGACGCTGCCCTTCTGCGTAGATCGTGTCGAAGGCCAAAGAGGACTTGCCCGACCCCGAAAGCCCCGTGATCACGGTCATCGAGCCGCGTGGAATCGCGACCGTGACGTTCTTGAGATTGTGCTCTCGGGCGCCCGAGACGATCAGTTGATCACCCACGCCAGCGAGTCTAGTCGAGCGAACAGACGTTCCCCTGGGCCCGACTGAGCGATTAACTCTGGACGCTCGCGTACACCTCGTCCAGCAGGCGCTGCCGGTCGGCGACGTCGTAGTTCTCAACGAGGTAGCGCTCGGTTTCCTCCCGCGGCGTTCCGTTGAGGGCCATGTTGAGGGCAATCAGCCGAGCCCCTTCGGTGTCCTGTGAAGTGGGCTGCTCCGAAGCGGGGAGATCCACTCCCTTCTGTGCGCTCGCCTCGGCTTGCACGGTAGGGAACTCTGCGACTGGCTCGTCGCCGAGCTTGGCCGATTCGGGCGCAAGCTCGGCCGGGCTCTCGCTCACCTCGTCTTGTGGCGCCGGGCGCACCCGCTCGAACGCCGGCGCAGAGACCTCGGTCGTGCCGGTCACGCCCTCGAGCTCATCCTCGAGCGCCGCCAGCTCGCCGCGCAGCCGCTCTGTCTCACTTCGCAGCGAGACCGTGAGCGAGTTGAGCTCGCCGTCGATCGCATCGAGCCGCCCGAGGAGCGTGGGGATCGACCGCGAGAGCCGGTCGACGTACTCACGGGCGCGAGCGGTCGCGCGCTCACGGACGCGCTGAGCTTCGCCGGTTGCCTGCTCTGTCGCCTGCGACGCTCGCGCTCGGATGTCCTGGGCCTCTAGTTCAGCGCCCCTGAGTATCTCCTCCGCGCTGGTCTCGGCCGCCTCCACGATTCCCCGCACCTGCGCGGAAACGGCTTCCGCGAGCGTATGTGCTTCGCGGTTTTCGATCTTGTCTCGGTCGGCTGTCAAGCCTTGTCACCTCCCGTCTCGCTGCGTCGCGGGAAAGGCTAACCGGCCGCGACGACCTGGTCGAGTCGGCGCCTCAGATCGCGGATTTCGTCGCGTAGCTTCGCCGCGTACTCGAACCGCAGCTCCTCGGCCGCCTGAAGCATCTCTTCCTCGAGCTCCACGATCGTGCGCTCCAGCTCCTCGGGCTCCATTCCGTCGGCAACGCGCCGGCCGCGGCGACGCGACCGCGGGACGCGGGCCTCGGTCTGGAGAAACTCGGCAATGTCCGAGATTCCCTTGACGATCGTCTCGGGTGTGATCCCGTGGCGCTCGTTGTACTCGACCTGGATCGCGCGCCGCCGGTCCGTCTCCTCGATCGCCGCCCGCATTGCCTGAGTCTCCTTGTCGGCATACATGATCACGCGGCCCTCGACGTTGCGGGCAGTCCGTCCGATGGTCTGGATCAGCGAGGTCTCGCCGCGCAGGAACCCTTCCTTGTCGGCGTCGAGGATCGCGACCAGCGAGACCTCGGGGAGGTCCAGTCCTTCGCGCAGTAGGTTGACGCCGACCAGCACGTCGAACTCGCCCAGCCTCAGCTCGCGGATGATCTGAATCCGCTCGAGCGTGTCGACCTCGGAATGGAGGTAACGCACCCGGAACCCCATCTCGAGCAGGTAGTCGGTCAGGTCCTCCGCCATCTTCTTGGTCAGCGTGGTCACGAGCACCCGCTCGTCGCGCTCGGTGCGGCCGCGGATCTCGTTCATCAGGTCGTCGATCTGGTTGCGGGTCTCGCGGACCTCGACGTCGGGGTCGACGATCCCGGTGGGCCGCACGATTTGCTCCACGATGCGCATGGAGCGTTCGCGCTCATACAAGCCAGGCGTCGCCGAGACAAAGATCATCTGCGGGGTTATCGACAGAAACTCCTGGAAGGTCTGGGGTCGGTTGTCCAGCGCGCTGGGTAGACGGAATCCGTAGTCCACCAGCGTCTGCTTGCGGGACCGATCGCCTTCATACATGCCCCCCAGCTGAGGGACGGTCTGGTGCGATTCATCGATCAGGCACAGGAAGTCGTCCGGGAAATAGTCCAGGAGGCAGTACGGCCGCTCGCCGGGGCCGCGGCCGTCGAGGATCCGCGAGTAGTTCTCGATCCCCGAGCAGAAGCCGAGCTCGCGCAGCATCTCCATGTCGTATTGGGTCCGCTGTCTCAGGCGGTGCGACTCCAGTAGCTTCCCCTCGACCTCGAGCTCGGCGCAGCGAGCATTGAGCTCGCGGCCGATCTCGGCTACTGCGTCCTCGATCATCCCCTCGCGGACGTTGTAGTGAGTTGCCGGCCAGATGCCGACGTGCTCGAGGTCATCCTCGAGCAGCTCGCCGGTGAGGGGATCGAACCGCTGCAGCCCCTCGACCTCGTCGCCGAAGAGCATCACCCGGTATGCGTTCTCGGCGTAAGCAGGAAAGACCTCGAGCGTCTCGCCGCGCACACGGAAGGTCCCGCGCCCTAAAGCGGTGTCGTTGCGTGTGTATTGGATCGAGACCAGCTTGCGGAGCAGCCGGTCGCGGTCGATCATCTCCCCCTTGCTCAGCGTTTGCAGGTTCTCGTCGTAGGTCTGAGGCGAGCCCAGACCGAAAATGCACGAGACGCTGGCCACGATCAGTACATCCCTGCGCGCGAACAGCGCCGCCGTGGCCGAGTGACGAAGCCTGTCGATCTCGTCGTTGATGGCCGAGTCCTTTTCGATGTAGAGGTCCTTGCTGGGGACGTAGGCCTCGGGCTGGTAGTAGTCGTAGTAGGAGACGAAGTACTCGACCGCATTGCGGGGGAAGTAGGTCCGAAACTCGTTGCACAGCTGGGCTGCAAGCGTCTTGTTGTGCGCGATGACCAGCGTCGGCTTCTGTACCGCCTCCACGACGCCGGCCATCGTCATGGTCTTGCCGGTACCGGTTGCCCCCAGCAGCGTCAGGAAGCGCTCGCCGGCGCGCACGCCCTCGGCCAGCGATTCGATCGCGCGCGGCTGGTCGGCCGTGGGTCGATAGCCGGCGTCGAGCTCAAAATCGGGCATAGCTTCTTTGAGCCTAGCGGGGGAGTAAAAGCCTTCCAACCCCGAGCCCCCGCACCGAGCGGGATGAATCTTGCGCGCATGGCGGGAAACTTTCTTCCCGCCCTCGCGAAGCATCCGAGGTGGGATGACTTTTAACCACCGGCGGCAGACTCCATAACCGTGCGCCAGTTCTCCCCACCTCACCTCGCCGCCTTGGCCGTGGTCGTCGCCGCATCGGCCGCATCGGTGTGGGCGGCGCGCCGAAACCGGGATATGACGCTGTACTGCCGCCTCCTAGCCCTACTGATATTCGCCGCGTGGGCCGGTGAGTACGCCGCGGACGCGATCAACGGCACCTACACCGCAAAGTACACGCTCCCGCTCCAGCTCACGGACATCATCTCGCTGACCGCCGTCGTCGCCCTCTGGACGCGTAAAAGACTGGCCGTGGAGCTGCTCTACTTCTGGTCGCTCTCTGCCTCGCTGCAGGCCCTCCTAACGCCGGACCTCGGGGAGAACTTCCCGAGCATTTACTACTTCACCTACTTCGTCTACCACATCGGGGCCGTGGTGGCCGCGCTGATGTTGGTCTTCGGCCTGCGCATCTATCCGCGCCCGAGGGCGGCAGTGAAGGTCTTCGTTATCACTCTGGCGTGGGCGGCGGTCGCCGGGATCGGAGACGTCGTGACCAGAGGCAATTACATGTACTTGCGCGACAAGCCGATCCACGGCTCGCTGCTCAACGTCATGGGCCCGTGGCCCTGGTACATCGTCACCACCGCCGCGCTGGCTCTGGCGATGCTGCTAGTGCTGCAAGTCATCGCCGACCAGATTCGCCGCCACGACCCCCTAGCGGACCCTTTGTCAGCCGGAATGTCTAGTACCCCAGCTGCTTGGCGTACGTATGCCGGTACTCCTTCTGAGCGTCGAGCACCTTCTGCACGTACACCCTGGTTTCGGCATAGGGGATCTGCTGGATCGTGAGCGGGTGGCCGCGCGCCCGCGCCTGCGCCACCCAGCGGTCCACATTGGTGATGCCCGCGTTGTATGCGGCCAGCGCTAGCCACACATTGCCGCCGTAGTGGTCGATCAGGTAGCGCAGCAAATACGTGCCGTAGGCGATGTTTACCCGAGGCTTTCCGAGATCGGATACGTGGAACGAGATCCCTCCGGAGCGCCGCGCTAGAAACACCGCGGTCTGCGGCATGAGCTGCATCAATCCCTCGGCACCGGCGGGCGATGTGCGGGGGTCGAATTTGGACTCGGCGTAGATCACGGCCGCCACCAAGGCCGGGTCCAGGTGTTTGGCCCTGGCCTGCTGGCGAATCGTGCCGGCGTACGACAGCGGCAGGGTCAGATCATTGATTGCCCTGCGCGCGAAGGGCGTGAGTACCACTGCCAAGACGATCGCGAGCGTGGCCACCCCCAGCGCCGCCAACAGCCGGCGGCGTCCTGAAGCGCGCCTTCGCGCCGGCCGCCGGCCGCTCCTGCGATCGGCGACACCCAGAGCCGGTGGGCTCAAGCCGGTTTCACCTCATCAAGCTTCAACAACACCTCGGAGAGCTCCTGCTGCAGCTTAGCCACGCTGCCGTTATTGATGATGACGTGTGTGGCCCGCGCTGCCTTCTCTCCCTGAGGGAGTTGACGCGCGAGTCGCTCGTCGAGTGAATGGTGATCCCTAGTCGCGGCGCGGGCCGCCCTGATCTGTTCGTCGGCCACGATCGCCACCGTCGCGTCGAAGACCTCATCCATACCGGACTCAAACAGCAACGGCACCTCTACAACCGCGGCACGTGGGGGCGCCTTGAGCCGCGAGAGTTGCGTCCTCCACGCGAGGATCGCCGCGCCGACGCGGGGCCACAGCAGCTGCTCGAGCCAGGCGCGATCCTCGGTTCTGGCAAATGCCCGTTGTGCGAGCGCAGCCCTGTTCACAGGGCCGTCCGGCGCGACGGTCGGTCCGAACCGCCGCACCACCTCCTCGCGGACCTCGGGCTCGTCGTACAAGCGATGGACGACTTCGTCGGTGGATAGCACAGCCGCGCCCAGATCTTTCAGCGCTTCAAGCGCCGTCGTCTTGCCGGCCCCGATTCCCCCGGTGAGGCCGATGAACGGGATTACCCCAGGCTCAGGGCTCGTCGGAAGGTGGCCCTTCGGGGGCGGACTCGGCGCTCGGCGCGTCCCCGAGCCCCTCCGAGCCCGGCTCGGCGCTCAGCGCGTCCCCGAGCCCCTCCGAGCCCGGCTCGGCGCTCGGCGCGTCCCCGAGCCCCTCGGAGCCCGGCTCGGCGCTCGGCGCGTCCGCGCTCGGCTCCGGCACGTCACCAGCCTCAGCCTCCGGGACGGCAAGAGCCTCGGGCGTGTCCGCGACATCACCAGCTTGCGGAGCCGGGTCGGCCGCCGGTGGCGGCGCGTCGCTCTCGACGCTCGCTGAACCCACCTCGCTCTCGACGCTCGCGGGACCCTCCTCGGTCTCAACGCTCGCGGGGCTCTCGCCGGTCTCGCCGAACACATCCTCGGAGAGACCGAGCTCGGGCATGTTCTCCAGCGAGCCGGCGCCGTCCTCCGCGCGCGGCCTCACCGGCAGCACCTGACCCTCGACCCGCTTGATCGATAGCGACAGCCGCCGGCGCTCGGAGTCAATCTCAAGGATCTTGACCCGTACGACGTCGCCCTGCTGGACCAGCTCGCGCGGATTCTCGACGTGATGCTGAGCCAGCTCCGAGATGTGAACCAGCCCCTCCACGCCGTCGAGGATCTCCACGAACGCCCCGAACGTGACGACCTTGGTCACGGTTCCCTCGAGCTCGTCGCCGATGTTGTAGGTATCCACGACGCGCTGCCACGGATCCTCCTGCGTCTGCTTGAGCCCGAGCGAGATGCGCTGACGATCGCGGTCGATGTCGAGCACCTTGACGGTCACCTCGTCGCCGATGGAGAGGATCTCTGACGGATGATTGACGTGCGACCAAGAGAGCTCGGAGATGTGGATCAAACCGTCGATCCCGTCGAGGTCGACGAAGGCGCCGAAGTCGACGATGTTCGAAATCTTGCCCTGCACGACGTCTCCCGGGTGCAGGCGATCGAGGATCCGTTCGCGATCCTCCTTGCGCTGCTCCTCGAGCACCGCCCGCCTCGAGAGCACCACGTTGTTGCGCGACCGGTTGAGTTCGATGACCCTGCACTCAATCGTCTGGCCCATGTACTCGTCGAGGTTGGGAACTCGGCGGATATCCACCAGCGAGGCGGGGAGGAAGCCGCGCACCCCCAGATCGATGATCAGGCCACCCTTGACAACCTCGATGACCTGTCCCTCGACCGGCTCGCCGGAGTCGGCGGCCCCCTCGATCCGGCGCCAGGCCTTCTCGAACCGGGCACGCTTCTTGGACAGGATGAGGCGTCCGTCCTGATCCTCCTTGGTGAGCACGAGCGCATCGACCTGTTCGCCGAGGTGAACCTCGTCGCCGGGATCGACGGACTTGCGGATCGAGAGCTCGGAAGCCGGTATGACGCCCTCTGACTTGTAGCCGATGTCCACCAGCACCTCGTCGGCGTCGATACGCACGACGTGGCCCGAGACGACGTCGCCTTCGCGGAAGGGATGCAGCGTGGCGTCGTAGTTGGGAACGACGCGGCCTTCTACCTCGAGTAGGAGGCCGTCGGACCCCTCGACGACCTTGGCGCTATTGGCAGTGGTCTCGGGTGTGTGACTCACAGTTGTCGCTTGCGGCATCAGTGGTTCCGGAGGGTAGCGATTCCCCCTTATCATCGACAGCACATGCCCACGCGTGCGACCAAACGGGGCGCCCAGCGCACGGCTCTGGACCGCGACTGCGATGTGCTCATATGCGGAGCGAGCTTCGCTGGGCTCGCGGTCGCGCGCGAGCTGCGCGGGACCGGTGCCGAAGTGCTCGTGCTCGACCGCTACGAGATCGGTGAGCGTCAGACCTCGGCGTGCGGAATACCCACTGAGTGGCTCAAAGCAATGGACCTCGAGGGCGCCCTGCAGCAGACCTTCCCGATCCTGGTCATACACACCCCGTACGGGACCGTGGACTTCGATCTCCCTTGGTCGTTTTCGACCTTCGACTACCGGACTCTGTGCGGGCTGCTTGCCGAGCAGGGCCAGTTCGATTTCGAGACCGCGAAGGTCGACGGTCACACCGGACAGACGGTTCACACCGACCGCGGCGACGTTCGCGCGCCCCTGATCATCGATGCGCTCGGTTGGCGACGTGTGCTCGGCCATTGCGAGCCGATCCAGCCGCCCGACGCCTTCCTCTCACGCGGGCTCGAGGTCCATCCATTCGGTTCGGGCGACGCGCTTGAGGTGTGGGTCGACCGCTCCTATGTCCCCGCCGGGTACGGATGGAGCTTCCCCGCGGCGGGGGAGGTCAGGGTTGGCGTGGGATCATTTGACCCGCGCCATCACGTCAAGGAGCCGACGGTGCGGCTCGCATCGGATCTTCGTCGCGATGCGGTCCGCTACCAGGGCAATTGGATCCCTCACCGCATCCGTCCGGCCACGGAGCAGGGGATCTTCTACGTCGGCGACTCGGCGGGCCACTGCCTGCCCTTGACCGCCGAGGGAATCAGGACCGCGCTCTACTTCGGCATCGCGTGCGGCCGCGAGCTGCGCGCGGTCGTCGACGGCTACCAGGAGCGCGAGAGCGCTCTGCAGCGCTACAGCGCCTTCAGCGCGAGCCACAGGTGGAAGTTCGAGCTGCTTCTGAGAGTGCAGCGCCTGATCCCGAGGATCGCGCCGCGTCTCCTCGCTCAATCGCTCCGTGCCATGGAGCGCAAGCAGTTCGTCCACTGGGCGTTCGGCCATTACCTCGAGATCGCCCACCCGCGGTTCGTCTCGCAGCTGGTCACGGCGTGATCGCCCCAGAGGAGGCTCTCGCGGCCATCAACAAGCGCTTCGGCCGCCATCCGGCCGGCGAGCGCTGCACGCCAAGGGCAGTTTCTACAGCGCGACCTTCAACGCGACCGTCGATGCTTCCCGTCTGACGCGCGCCGCTCACATGCAGGGTCAGACGGTCGACGCCACGGTGCGCTTCTCGAACGGCGCAGGCAATCCATCGCAGCCCGACAACGTGCCCGACGTCCGTGGCATGGCCGTGACATTCCAACTCCCCGACGGCTCGCGGACGGACATCTCGGCGCAGAGCGTCCCCCGCTTTCCGTTTTCGACGCCCGGAGCGTTCATCGAAGCTCATCCGGTTTTCGCTCATGCTCCAGATCGCCGGCCCGGAAGACCCCGTCGATGATCCGGCGGCTGTCTGGCCGGAGGATCGCGAATCGGTCATAGCCGGGACCTTGACGGTGACCGATCCTCAGTCGCCAGACGAGACACACGAGCCGATCGTCTTCGATCCCACGCGGATGACCGACGGGATCGAGCCCTCCAACGACCCCGTCCTGCAGTTCCGTCCGCGCGCATACTCGCTCTCGGCGCAGCGGCGCACCGATAGCGCCTAACCTCGGCTACTTCGCCTCGAGCCAGTGCGAGCCGACGCCCACGTCGACCGCGAGCGGGGGGTCAGTGTCGAAAGCGGCGGTCATCTCCCGGCAGGCGATTTCGCGCACCCGCTCGGCCTCCGCCGCCGGCCCCTCGAACAGCAGCTCGTCGTGGATCTGGAGGATCAGCCGCGTCTTGAGACCCGCATCCTTCAGCGCGTGATCGCAACGGACCATTGCGACCTTCATGATGTCCGCGGCGGTCCCCTGAATCACCATGTTGACCGCGAAGCGCTCGCCCTGCTTGCGGATCTCCCAGCGGCGGGCGCGGAGTTCAGGCACCTGACGGCGGCGCCCGAACAGAGTGGACACGTACCCGTGCTCGGTGCCCTGCTGGATCGTTTCCTGAATGAACCGGGCCACCGCTGGGAACCCGGCCAGGTAACGCTGGATGAACTCGTCGGCCTCCTCCTGAGGGATATCCAGCCGGTCGGCCATCCCCCATGCCGAGAGCCCGTAGACGATCCCGTAGTTGATCATCTTGGACTTCGAACGCATGCCTGGGTCGATCTGCTCGGGACTCACGCCAAACACGCGGCAGGCGGTTGCGGTGTGAACGTCCTCGCCGCGGCCGAAGATCTCCTTGAGCACATCCTCACCCGCGATATGCGCGAGCAGCCGGAGCTCCACCTGCGAGTAGTCGGCTGAGACCAGCAGGTTGCCCTCCTCGGCGACGAAGCAGGCGCGAATTTCGCGACCCAGCTCCGTGCGGATCGGTATGTTCTGGAGGTTGGGGTTGTTCGAGGACAGACGGCCGGTGGTCGCGGCGGTCTGGTTGAAGGTCGTGTGCAGACGGCCGTCCTGGCCGAGGAGCTGTGGGAAGGCGTCCAAATAGGTCTGCGCCAGCTTCGTCAGCTCGCGCCAGCGCTCGATCTTGGGGATGACCGCGTGCTCGTGGCGGATCGCCTGAAGCACGCGGGCGTCGGTCGAGTAGCCCGTCTTTCCCCGCCGCTTGCGCGAGAGGCCCAGCCGCTTGAACAGAATCTCTTCGAGCTGCTTGGGGGAGCCGATCATGAACTCCTCGCCGCAGAGGTTGAAGATCTCGCGCTCAAGCGCCGCGGCCTCGTCCTTCACCCGTGTCGAGATCTCCTTCAGGCGCGCCGTGTCCAGCCTGCAGCCGGCCATCTCCATCTCCCGCAGCACCCGCACCAGGGGCAGCTCAACTTCGTCGAGCAGATCGGTCAGCCCGCGGGCGCGAATCTCATTGCGCTGCCATTGGGCGAGTGCGGTCATGAGCAGGGCATCGGCGGCCGCAGGATCCTCGACATCGGCCGCGAGACCCCGCTCCTCCCACAATTCCCGAAAGAGGTAGGCCCGGCGGGCGGGCTCGAGTAGGTAGGCGGCGACTTCCGTGTCATGCGCGAGGACTTCGGGGATCTCGCGCAGCGACTTTGCGTCGTGGGCGATTACCGGACGCTGGCCGACGGCATGGACCAGCTCCTCGGGGCCGGCGCACTCGCCTGCCAGAACCACAGGGCGACCGTCGGCGTGAACGCCGAAGCGCCAGGTCCCGGCTGCGGCGAAGAGCGCCTCCTCTTCCTTCTCGGGCGGCCTGACGGCGACCGCCACCTCGCTCATTCCAAGGGCGCGAACGCCCTCGAGGCCCGCCTCCTGGACCCGGGCGTGGAGCGCCTTCTCGGCGGCCGGCGCGGGCGCGGCCGCATCGGCTGAGCCAAGCGCCTCCTCGAGGCGGCGCAGCGGCTCGCGCAGCTCAAATTGCCGGAAAACCTCTCTCAGCCGCGAACGATCGGGCTGTTGGGCGGCAAAGCTCTGAATGTCGAGCTCGATCGGGATGTCGCGCTTGATGGTGGCCAGCACCTTCGAGAGGCGTGCGTCGTCGGCGTGCTCGGTCAGGTTCTGCTGGCGCTTCGCGCCGGAGATGTCCGCGATGTGGTCGAGCACCTCCTCGAGCGAGCCGAAACGCTGAAGCAGCTCGGCGGCCGTCTTGTCGCCGATGCCGGGGACCCCGGGAATGTTGTCGCTGGTATCGCCCTTGAGCCCAATGAAATCCGGGACCAGCTCCGGAGGGATGCCGTAGCGGTCAACGACGCCCTCGCGGTCGTATACGCGCGTGTCCGTTATCCCGCGTGAGGTCGTCATGATGCGAACGCCGTCTGACACCAGCTGGTAGGCGTCGCGGTCGCCGGTCACCACCATCACCGGGACCGGCTGCTCCGCCCCTCGGGCGCGCTCGACGATCGAGGCGATCACGTCGTCGGCCTCATAACCCGCAACGGCGAAGTTGCGGTAACCGAAGGCGTCCACGAGCGGCTCCAGATGGGGCCATTGCTCCTTGAGCAGGTCGGGCCTCGTGGTGCGCTGGGCCTTGTAGTCGGCATAGATCTCCTTGCGACCGGAGCTGCCCGCGTCCCAGACGACGAGCGTGGCCTTGGGCCCGTAGTCGGTCATGATCTTGACCAGCATCGAGGCGAACCCGAAGATCGCGTTGGTGGGCTGTCCTGTGGAGGTCGCGATCGACTCCGGTAAAGCGAAGAATGCGCGGTACGCGAGGCTGTTGCCGTCGATCAGGAAGAGCTCGTCTCCGGCTCGCATTTCCTGCGCTGAAGGGACGGCTGCGGACCGAGTCGCGGTCATGATTTGAGCCTAGCTTGCGTCGGGGCGTGGCGGGTGACGCAGAGGGCCCCCCTGCCAACCGCTCGCCGCGCGGCACTCCCCAGCCGCCAGCCCATCCCGACACCGCCGCACCCCGCGCCCCGGCCCGTAACATCACCTCGCCGTGCCCTCCACGCCCAGCGCCCAGTACAGCCTCACGCTCCGGGTCGAGATCGACGAACGACCGGGGATGCTGGGAAAGGTGGCGAGCGCAATCGGCGATGCCGGCGGGACGATCGGCGCTATCGACCTCGTCCAGATCGATCCGGGACACACGATCCGCGACATCACCGTGGCGACCGGTGACGCCGCCGACTGGCCGCGCCTAACCGGAGCCGTGGACGCGATCGCGGGCGCGAGCGTGCTCGACACAACCGACCGAACCTTCCTGCTGCACGTGGGCGGCAAGATCGAGTTGCGCAACAAGAACCCGCTCAAGAGTCGGGACGACCTGTCGATGGCCTATACGCCCGGAGTGGCCCGGGTATCGACCGCCATCCACGAGGACCCCGACAAGGCCTTTCAGTACACGATCAAACGCAATGCGGTCGCGGTTGTCTCGGACGGTACCGCGGTGCTTGGCCTCGGCGACATCGGCCCCCGCGCGGCGATGCCGGTGATGGAGGGCAAGGCGATGTTGTTCAAGGAGTTCGCGGGCATCGACGCCTTCCCCATCTGCTTGGACACGAAGGAGCCCGACGAGATCGTGCGCACCGTGAGGGCGATCTCTCCGACCTTCGGCGGCGTGAACCTCGAGGACATCTCGGCGCCGCGCTGCTTCGAGATCGAGGAACGACTGAAGACCGAGCTCGACATACCGGTCTTTCACGACGATCAGCACGGCACCGCCGTCGTGGTCATGGCCGCCCTGCTGAACTCGCTCGAGCTCACAGGCCACGAGCTTTCAGACATCGGGATCGTGATCTGGGGAATGGGGGCGGCCGGAGTCGCGGTGGCCCGCATCCTGCTCGAGGCCGGCGCCCGGCACATCATTGGGGTCGATTCGCGTGGTGCACTGCACGCGGAACGGTCCGACTACCTGGACGGCACCATGCACCCGACGAAGCGCTGGCTCGCGTCGATCACCAACGATGAGCACCGCTCCGGTGGTCCAGAGGAGGTGATGGAGGACGCCAACCTCTTCGTAGGCGTGAGCGGAGCCAGAGCGATCACGGCCTCGGCGCTCGATCGCATGGGTCGCGACCCGATCGTGTTCGCAATGGCCAACCCCACGCCCGAGGTGCTGCCTGAGGAGGCGGCGCGCTACGCGCGCATCGTCGCGACGGGCCGCTCCGATTACCCCAACCAGATCAACAACGTGCTCTGCTTCCCGGGCATTTTCCGAGGGGCCTTGGACGTCCGCGCGCGCGAGATCTCCGAGCCGATGAAGATGGCGGCCGCCCGCGCGATCGCAGCCATCGTCTCCTCGAACGAGTTGCGCGAGGACTACATCATCCCCTCGGTTTTCAACCGTGAGGTTGTCGCCGCGGTGGCCGGGGCGGTTGCCCAAGAGGCGCGGGACAGCGGCCTGGCGGCGGCCGGAGCGGAGATCGGGTTCGCCCACACGGAGGAATTCGGGGTGATCCCGGGACGGTGAAGCCCTCCTAGGCCACGAACGGCGCACTAAGGCGCCTCAATCACCTTCCAGAAACGCAGCCTCCCATTTACGGGCCGCCACACGCCGTAGGTGCTCAGCGTGGTGTTGCCGTCGCGGTCGATGGAATATGTCCCGAGCGCACCGTGACGGTGGTGGGTGTCGAAGATCGCACGAAGGACGGCGGCGCGGCGAGCCGGATCCCGGCCACCGTGGGTGGCGGTGCTGATCGCGCTCAGCATCAGCCGCATCGACTCGTACCCCAGGATCGCGTCGGGCTCGGGGGTTCCGTAGATGCGGGCGAACCGGGCCAGAAACTCGCGACCCGCTCGCGGATACGCCGCCGCCCCGAGGGCCGGCGAGGTGATGAACAGTCGCGGATCCAAGGCCAGCGGAACCCCACCCTTGGCAGGGTCGACGAAGGTGCTCTGCGCCACGCCCGCCGCAGCGAAGATGCGGGCCTTGGGCATGGCCGCCGCGATCTGCCGCGTGACCGGGCCCGCGTTGGAGCCGCTGATCGCGCTCACCAGCACGCAATTCGCATGGCTACTCGCGATGGTCGCGGCGAGCGCGCGGTAGCCCAAGGCCTGGGGGTCGTACTGCTGGGTAGCGAGCACGCGCAGGCCGGCGCGCTGAGCCGCCACGCCGAAGCTGGTGGCGAAATCCTCGCCGTCGACCTCCTCGTCGGTGAGCACGTACGTCTTGGTGCACCCGAGGCTTTGTTGCAGCATTACCTGGACGGCTGCTTGGACCGAATCGCTGGGCGCGACACGCGCGAACGTGCGCACCTGGGCTGGGTAGTACTTCGCCGGCTCGCCCGGCGCAGCGGCGGCTCCGCCCGAAGTCAGGCCGACGGCGGTGCTGCGGGGGCTGATCTGAGGAATCCCGGCCTGGTTGAGGATGGGGATAGAGACCGCGGTCGCGCCGGAGTCGAGGTCCCCGATATAGCCGATGGTCGTGTGGTCGGCCGCCGCCTGGACGGCGTTACTCGAGGTCTGACCCGGATCCCACTCCCCCTGGGCGACGGTCGCGTCGTTGAGCACTTTCATCACCACGCGATATCTGCCGACGCGGTTGTGGGCTTCCCGCAACGCGATCCTCACGCCATCGACGACCGCCCTCCCGCTCACCGCCGAGGCTCCGAGGAGCGGAACGCTCACATAGATGGTCAGCTTCTTGCCCGGGATCCTTACTTGCGCGGGAGCGTCGGTGCCACCGCATGCGGCGAGCGCTAGCGCGGCCAGCGCCGCCACGGTGAGGGTCAGGCGATGCAGCCCGCCCGTGCTCACCCGTTCGCTTGCACGAACCGATATGGCTGCAGCGCCGTCCCCCGCACGCGAGCGAACACGAACGGGGCGATCGTCGGGCCGCCGTAGCGGTCGATCGAGTAGGAGCCAAGCACCGAGGATGAGCGGTGCAGATTCATGAAGTCGCGGACCACGGTGGAGCGCTCGTCGGCGGAGGAGCCCGCCTTGTCGAGGGCGGCGAGCACGGCCGACACTGCCTCGAAACCGAAGATTGCCTGGGGACTTGGCTGGTGGTGATAAGCGGCCACAAAGGGCGCCACAAAATCGCTCTTCGCAGTCGCGGGCAGGTTGTGGGGCAGAAAGCCGGGCGATGAGACGTAGAGGTGGCTGCGAGCCGCAACGGAAAGCCCTTGCACAAAGCTCTGCGCGTAAAGCGCCGACGGCGCCAGCAGCTTGACGTGTGGGTCGTTGCCCGCTACGGAGTCAAAAAAGGTGCGGGCGGCACGCGTGGACGATCCGCCGAAGAACACTCCGTCGGCGCCTTCGGAGGCGACGCGCGAGGCGTTTGCCGGACCCTGCACAGCGTTGATCGGGGCGCCCGCGTCATGCTTGACGGCGTAGGCGATCGCCCTCCCATAGGGCGAGCCATCGTCGGCGATGTACACCTTGCGGATGCCGAGCGAACGCATCTCCGAGACCTGCGCCCGTGCCTCGGCGGCGGTCGTGGGCACGACCCTCGCGAAGGTCCGGCCGTAGGACTTGAGCGACTCGTAGTAGTCGCTAGGGGCACCCGAGACCGCCGGCGTCGTCTGCGTCAGCTCGAGCGCGGTGTCGGTGGGACTCACCTGAAGTAGGTCCTCGGCGTTTGTGATTCCCACGGTGCCGGCGGAGGTACCCGGCGGAACCTCCCCGATGTAAGCGATCGCGCTGGTGTCCTGAATCGCCGTGCGGGCGTTGTCGGAGGCAGAGGCATGCAGTACCTGCAGCGCGACGTTGAAATGGTTCGTCGAGTGCGAAGCATGCGAGAAGGCGAGCTGCGCGGCGGCGGTGACATCGCGATCTTCGCTCGAGGCAGTTCGGCTGGGGGCGCTCAGGTAGAGCGTCAACGTGCTGCCGGTCACCTTCGGCGTGGTCGACCCCTGTCCGGCGCAGCCACCGACACCCCCGAACGCGATCGCGCCGCAGACAATCGCCGCACCCGCCACCAACCGTTTGATGGTGCGCATCTACCCTCGCCGGCCCGGCAGGAACGGGAGGAGGTTCCAGAGCCCGTACGCGAGGAAAAGGATCCCCGCGACGACCATTATTCCGTCGAAGGCACTGATACCGAGCGCCCAGAGAATGATCCACACGGATAGCGCTGCGGTGGCGGTAAGAACCAATCCCATCCGGCCGGATGCTACAAGGCGGGGCGTCGGCGTGACCCATCTGCGGACCGGCTGGGGCGGGACCAACACAAGGGCAATGCGGCCCGGTCCCGAGCTCCGCAGATGGCTCCCCGCTGACGCCCCTTAGGCATTCGTCGTGCGTAAAGCCTCGCGGAACTCGGCCAGTAGCTCCCCCACCGCAGCCGGCGGGTCGTCCGCCTCCCCCGCCGCGCGGACCAGGCGAGTGCCGACGATCACCCCCGCGGCGCCGGCGTCGGCGGCTGCGCGGGCGTGATCTGGCGCGGAGATCCCGAATCCCACGGCGACCGGGACGTCGGTGTGGGCGCCCACACGCCTCAGCAGCGACTCAAGCGCGCCGTCCACCCGCGCCCGCTCCCCGGTCGTTCCCGTCACCGAGACTGTGTAGACGAAGCCCCGCGCCTGGCGGCCGATCTGCGCCAGGCGCGACTCAGGCGTCGTCGGAGCGACCAGCGGCACGAGCGCGAGCTCCCGCGCATCGCAGGCACGCAGGGCGAGACCCGCCTCCTCCAGCGGGAGGTCGGGCACAATCAGTCCGCTGACGCCGGCGTCCCTCAGCTGATCGCAGAACCGCTCCAAGCCCCGCGCCAGGATCGGGTTGGCATAACACATCACTACCACCGGGACCTCGGGCGCGAGCCCCGCCGCGACCTCAAGCACCTGGGCCAGCCTGACACCGTTGCCAAGCGCAGCCGTGCCAGCGGCGTGGATCACCGGGCCATCGGCGAGCGGGTCGGAGAACGGCACGCCCAGCTCGAGCATCGCGGCGCCCGCCTCGGCACAGGCGTGACCGATTTCGAGCGAGGTCTCAAGATCTGGAAACCCGCCCATCAGGTAGGGCATGAGCGCGGCGCGGAGGCCGTCGGCCCGGGCCGATTCAAACCCCGCCGCGATCCGCGCGGCGCCGCTCACCGCTTCAAGAGCTCCAGCGCCTCCGCAAGGTCCTTGTCGCCCCTCCCCGACAGGCAGACCAGGTCCAGCTCGCTTGAACCGCCGGCGAGTACATACGCCAGGGCGTGCGCGCTCTCGAGCGCGGGGATGATCCCCTCGAGCCGCGCGCAGGTCACGAATCCTTGGAGCGCTTCGGAGTCAGTCACCGCGACATAGCGGGCCCGTCCGGAGTCGCGGAGCCAGGCGTGCTCGGGGCCCGAGCCGGGATAGTCGAGCCCCGCAGAGATGGAATGTGCCTCCAGGATCTGGCCGTCCTCGTCTTGGATGACGGCCGAGAGCGAGCCGTGAAGAACGCCCGGGAGCCCGGCGGCGGTGAGCGGCGCACCGTGTCGCCCGCTCTTTAACCCCTCCCCCGCCGCCTCGACTCCGATCAGCTCGACCTGGTGATCGTCAACGAATGCAGTGAAGATGCCGATCGCGTTGGAGCCTCCGCCCACGCACGCGATCACCCGCTGCGGGAGCCGCCCCGCGCGTTCGAGCACCTGCGCTCGGGCCTCGTCCCCGATCACCCGCTGGAGGTCGCGCACCAGCGCCGGGTATGGCGCCGGGCCCACACACGAACCGATGATGTAGTGGGTGGTGGCGACGTTTGCCACCCAGTCGCGAATCGCCGCCGAGACAGCCTCCTTCAGGGTGCGCGCGCCCGCTTCAACGGGCTCGACACGGGCCCCCAGAAGCTGCATGCGCTCCACGTTCGGGCGCTGGCGGCGCATGTCCTCGGTGCCCATATAGACCACGCACTCGAGCTCGAGCAACGCGCAGGCGGTGGCGGTGGCGACGCCGTGCTGGCCCGCGCCGGTCTCGGCGATGATGCGCCGCTTGCCCATCCGGCGGGCGAGCAGCGCTTGGCCGATCGCGTTGTTGATCTTGTGCGCGCCGGTGTGGTTGAGGTCCTCGCGCTTGAGCAGGATGGGTCGGCCCGCGGCCTCGCTCAGCCGCGCCGCCATATACAGCGGTGAGGGCCGCCCCACGTAGTCGCGCAGCAGTCCGTCCAGCTCCGAGCGGAAAGCGTCGTCTTCACGCAACCTCAGCCAGGCGCGCTCGAGCTCCTCGAGCGCCGGCATCAGCGTCTCGGGGACGTACTGGCCTCCGTAGGAGCCGAAGCGGTGTTCGATGGCGGTCATTCAATTGTCTTTCCGGCCGGAACATGTTCCGGCCGGCCGGGCCGATCATGATCGGCCCGGGGCCGGGGCGCATGCGCCCCGGCCACCTCTTTTGCAAATGCCTCAAGCTTGCGCGGGTCCTTGCGTCCGGGCGACGCCTCCACTCCTGAGGCCACATCGACCGCGAAGGGGCTCACCACCCGGATCGCCTCGGCTACGTTCTCCGGCTTCAGGCCGCCCGAGAGGATCAGCGGAACCGGACCACGATGGGCGCGGGCGAGCTCCCACTCGAAGGTCTCGCCGCTGCCTCCCCGCTGTCCCGGGACGTGGCTGTCGAGCAGGTGGTAGTCGGTTCGGAACGGGACGAGCGCCTGGATGTCGGCGCGCGAGCGCACCCGCATCGCCTTTATCACCTTGCAGCCGGTGCGGCGCGCCGCCTCCGCGCAGAAGGAGGGCCCTTCGTCGCCGTGCAGCTGGATCGCGGTCAGGCCGATCTCATCGCTGAGGCCAATCACCTGCTCCAGCGTGGGGTTCACGAAGACGCCCACGACTTCCATCCGGCGCCTGAACCTGGCGGCGATCTCGGCTCCCGCCGCCGGCGTACAACGGCGGGGGGACCCCGGCCACAGGATCAAGCCGATCGCCCACGCTCCCAGGTCATGGGCCAGCTGCGCGTCATTCAGGCTGGTGATTCCGCAGAACTTGATCTTGGCGCTCGACACGCCTCACATCGTAGGCTCAGTGGCCAGCGACCACGCGGGCGACCAGTTCCTTGGCGGTGTCGATGGGAATCGCGAAGGCGACCTGGCCCGGAACCCGACCGGAAACGGTCCGCATCTGCGAATTGACCCCGATGACTCTTCCTCCGGCGTCCAGCAACGGCCCGCCGGAGCTGCCCGGATAGACCGGCATCTGCGTCATGATCACATTGCTGATGGTGGTTCCGCCGGGACCGGGGAGCTCGGTTTGCAGCGCGGAGACAATGCCGCTGGACAGCGTTCGTTCGGAGCCGAACGGGTTTGCGATCGCGAGTGCGGGGTCGCCGACCCGCACGGTCGTGGAGTCGCCGAGTTGCAACGGGGCCACGTCGGGCAGGCTAGTCGGTGCGACCTTGAGAACCGCCAGGTCCTCACTCGGCTCGGTTCCCAGGACGACGGCGCGTACGGCAGGGCCGTCTCCGATCTGGACGCTGACACCGTCGTCCGCGTCGGCCCCGTCGACCACGTCGTATGTCGTGATGATGTCGCCGGAGCGGTTGAGCAGAAACCCTGAGCCTGTGGAGACGCCTTGACTCTTTCCTTCGTTCGGCTCGAACGGGTCTCGCACCGGGCGGCGCTCCTGGGCGCTGATGAAAAGCACCCCGGGCGCGTTGCGTTCATAGAGGTTGTGCAGCGTCAGCCGCTGCGAGGAGCTGGTCACGGGCTGTGCTGCCACCGGCGCCTCCTGGACCACGGTCTGGGTGCTGCGCCGGCCCGTTACGCCCAAGGCGAGGAACGCGCCCGCCACAACCAATCCCCCCACCACAGCGAACACGAGCGGGCGCAGAGGTTTCATCTACGCGGAACCGCATCCCTCATCTGAGGAGTGTTGGCTGATCAGGTCAAGGCGACATTAAGAGGCTTTCAAAACCCTGCGCAGGCCACGGTCGCGCTCTAGGAGGGTGCGGTCAGCGCGCGACAAGCGGACTCGATGTCCGCCGAGCGCATCAGCGCTTCGCCCACCAGGGCAGCGCTGACCCCATGGCGGTCGAGTTCGTCGAGTTGATCGCGCCGGTGTAAACCGGACTCGGAGACCACGACGGTGCCGGAAGGCACGAGGGGCAGGAGCTCGAGTGTCCGGCGCGGGTCGACGTCGAGGGTGGCCAGGTTGCGGTTGTTGATTCCGATCACCTCGGCGCCGGCCGCGCACGCCACCTCGAGCTCTGGGCTGTTGTGGATCTCCACGAGCGCTTCCAACCCCGTGGCCGTAGCATCGGCGTGGAGCTTTCTCAGCTCGGAATCGGTAAGCGCGGCGACGATCAAAAGGATCGCGTCGGCGCCGGCGGCCAGCGCTTCGTAGACCTGGTAGGCGTCCACCACGAAGTCCTTGCGCAGGATGGGCAGCCGGCTGGCGGAGCGGGCGGCGCGCAGATCATCGAGTGAGCCGCCGAACCGCGTCGGTTCGGTGAGGACCGAGAGGGCGCCGGCTCCGCCACGCTCGTACGCCTGCACCACCTGGGTCAGCGAAAGCCCGTCGCGGATCAACCCAGCCGATGGAGAGCTGCGCTTGTGCTCGGCGATCAGGGTCAGCCCGGGGGCCTTGAGCGCGGCGCGAAACGGCCGCAGCGGGTCGCGCTGGAGCCGCTGCTCGGCGGCCCGCTCGAGCTCGCTCTGACTTACCGACGCACGGCGGCGGTCGACTTCCGCGCGCGTGGACTCGAGGATCCGGTCAAGCTCGGTCATCGGCTCGGAGCGAGCTCGCGCGTGCGTGCGACGAAGCGCTCGAGCAGCGACGCCACCGCCCCGGAGTCGATCGCCGCCTCAGCCGCGCGCGCCCCCTCTTCGAGCGTCTCCGCATTGTCTGCGGCGTAGATCGCGGCGCCCGCGTTCAGAACGGCAAGGTCGCGCGCCGCCCCACGTTCGCCCGCGAAGATCCGCCGCGCGGTGGCGGCATTGGCCTCGGGGTCGCCGCCTGGAACGTCATCGGGCCCCGCGCGCGCAAGCCCCACGTCTTCGGGGGAAACGGTGTATCGCTCGAGCCCGCCGTCGCGCACTTCCACGACGGAGGTGGGGGCGGCGATGCTGAGCTCGTCGAGACCGTCCTCGCTCGTGACCACCAGAGCGTGGTCGGTCCCCAGACGCGCCAAGGCGCCCGCGATCGTCTGCAGGTAAGAGGAATCGGCCACGCCGATGACCTGCCTGGTGGCGCCCGCGGGATTGGTCAGCGGTCCGAGGAGGTTGAAGATCGTGCGCACTCCGAGCTGCCGGCGAACGGGCACGACGTAGCGCGTGGCCTGGTGGTGGGAGGGGGCGAACATGAATCCGAAGGCGACCTCCTCGATGCACCGCGATACGGCGTCGGGGTTGAGGTCGATCCTCGCGCCGAGTGCCTCGAGCAGATCGGCGGATCCAGACAGGCCGGTGGCCGAACGGTTGCCGTGCTTGGCCACCGCGCATCCCGCTCCCGCGGCGATCAACGCAGCCGTTGTGGAGACGTTGAAGGTGCGCCGGCCACCGCCGGTGCCGGCGGTGTCGAGCAGGTCGTGACGGTCGGTCGGGACCGGCGTCGCGCGAGCGCGCATCGTCTGCGCGAGACCGGCGAGCTCGTCCACGGTCTCGCCCTTGGTGCGTAAGGCGATCAGGAAGGCGGCGATCTGGACCTCCGAGGCGTTGCCCGCCATCACCTCGGCGAGGACGGAGGCGGCAGTTTGGAGGTCAAGGTCCTGGCCCGCGCACAGCAGATCTATGGAGCGGGTGATGAGGTCCTCGTCGGACCGCGCCGGTGCCGAGGAGGCGATCACCTGGCGCCCTGCAGGAAATTGGCAAGCAGCTCACGCCCCTGCTCGGTCAGTACGGACTCCGGGTGAAACTGGACACCCTCGGCCGGCAGGTCGCGGTGGCGGACGGCCATCACGACATCACCGGCGAATGCGCTTCGCTCGAGTTGCGCGGGGAGGTTCGGGTCGGCGATCAGCGAGTGATAGCGCCCCACCTCGAGCGGGCTTCGCAGACCGCGGAAGATCGACCGGCCGTCGTGTTCCATGACCGCGGTTTTGCCGTGGACCGGCTCGCCCACCATGACGCGCCCGCCCCAGGCTTGGACGAGCGCTTGATGGCCCAGGCACACGCCGAGGGTCGAGATGCCGACCTCGGGGAAGCGGTACACGACCTCCAGGGAGATTCCCGCCTCGTTGGGCGTGCACGGGCCGGGCGAGACGATCACGCGGTCATACCCGCGGATCAAGAGGTCGTCGACGGTTGCCTTGTCGTTTCGCACAACCTCGATGTCGGCCCCGAGTTCGCCGAGGTACTGGACAAGGTTGTAGGTGAAGCTGTCGTAGTTGTCGACCACCAGCACCCGCACGCGGCGAACGGTAGCGGGGCTGGGCCGCGCCCTACTCGGGAGGAGGCGGGCCGGCCTCCGGCGTGCCCAGCCCCGGTCGGGTCTGGTACTCGGGCGCGTACTGGGGGAACTTGGGTGAGGCAAGCTCCCGGCGGAGCATCCGCATGCTCTTCGGATAATGGATGGGGTTGTACGGGTCGGCCGGGCTGAACCCCTGGTAGTAGTTGAGCATGCGCAGGCGGGGGTGCGTGCGTATCCAGGCAAACACGGCGCGCACGAATTGCGGATCGTCGCCGTGGACCATCCCCCACTCCCCAAGCTCAAACGGTTTGCCGGCATAGTGGTTGTAGAACGGATTGAGCCACTGCCAGTTGCCCCAGGCCGAGAAGAAGTCGGTCCCGACCCAGTCCACGTAATCGCGGCCGGGCCAGTAGACGCCGGGCAGGTTGCGCGCCACCTCGGGATCGCCGCGAGTTTGCGGCACCCACATGATCGCCACCTTCGGGCGCGGTAGTACGGCCGTCCTCGAGGTGCGCTTGATCGGGGGTAGGCCCATCGTGTGCAGCCTGTGATCGATCCTCGCCACCGGGCCGCCGCGCACAATCAAGACGGTTCGCCGCCACGCCATGATGAAGAAGTGCGGCGAGAATGCTCTTCCCCGGAAAGAACCGTTCTTGTTATACGGGCAGTAGGGGTTCCACCAGCCGTTCATCTCGGGCATGATGCGCACGTAGGTGATCCTGCCTGAGCGGGCGAGGTTGCGGTTCAAAGCGACTAGGAACCGATCGCTGCGTCCGAGCGCGATCCCCTCCGAAGAGACGACCGCCCGCTTGTACTTGGCGACCGCGGTGGTCAGAGCCACCGCCCGCCTTGTGCGAAACATCGAGTGCCGGCCGGCGAGCGTGTCGGTGTTTGAGTCCCAGTGGATGAATCGCTCGAAGACCGGAGGGTGATGCCCTACCAGGTCCTTGAAGGCGGACACCGAGTTGCTCCCCGTCAACCCCGCGAAAACCTTTCCGGGCGGCGGGGTGAAGGTCGCCGCGCGCACCCCGGCCGCACCGCATAGGCCGAAGCACAGGCTTGCTACCAGGGCACCCCGCACGCCATGTCCAGACGCAGCGCGCACGGCAAGCAAGCCTACGCAGCGAGCCGGTCAAGCTCAAGTGCAACTACGGCCAGTCGGGCTGGGCGAGCGCCAACCTGATTGCCTCTAGAACGGCTCGCGCCTTGGCCTCTGACTCCCGTTGCTCGAGTTTCGGTTGTGCGTCCGCGACTGTGCCGCCTCCCGCCTGGAGGTGGGCGACGCCGTCTTTGACCACCACCGTGCGGATGTGGATGCACGTATCGAGATCCCCTTCGTAACTGACCCAGCCGATCGCGCCGCCGTACCCCCCGCGCTTCACCGGTTCGAGCTCGTCGATTATCTGCATGGCGCGCACTTTTGGAGCGCCCGAGAGCGTGCCCGCCGGCAGTACCGAGCGCAGCGCGTCGAGCGCGCCGATGCCGGGCCGCAGGGTGCCGCTGACGTTGGAGACGATGTGCATCACATGGCTGTAGCTCTCCACGGCCATGAACTCGTCGACCTGGACGGTTCCGTATTCGCAGACGCGGCCTAGGTCGTTTCGGCCAAGGTCGACCAGCATCACGTGCTCGGCACGCTCCTTGGGGTCAGAGAGCAGCTCTTGCGCCAGGCGGCGGTCCTCGTCGACCGTCGCTCCGCGCGGGCGCGTACCGGCGATGGGGCGAGTTGAGACGCGCCTTCCGTTCACCGTGATCAGCGGCTCCGGACTCGCCCCTGCGATCTGGAAGTCGCCGAAATCGAGGAAGTACATATAAGGACTGGGGTTGACCGCGCGGAGCCCGCGGTAGATCGAGAACGCATCGACCGCGACCGGTGCCGACCAGCGCTGAGAGGGGACCACCTGGTAGGCATCGCCGGCGCGGATGTACTCGATGATGCGGGCCACCGCGGCCTCGAACTGTCCCGGGGCCATGTCAGAGCTGAATTTGGGCATTTCACGCGCTTCGGGGGGCTTGGTCTGCGCCCGCGGGACCGCCTCCTTGAGCCGCCGGCGGACGGACGCGATCGTCTCCACAGCGGCTCCGTGTGAACGCGCGACATCCTCGTCCGCATAGGCGTTCGCGACCACCGTGACGGTGTGCTTGAGGTGGTCGAACACCACCAGCGGCCCGGTCAGCATCAACGCGAGGTCCGGCAACCCCAGCGGGTCGGCATTGGGAGCCGCGAGGGGCTCTACGGTGCGCACCAGATCGTAGGCAAAGAGGCCCACCGCACCGCCCGTGAACGGGAGCTCGGGGCTGGGCGCGGGGCGGAAGCGTTCCAGTTCTGCCGCGGCAATCGCATAGGGGTCGCCGCCGTCGTTCAGCGACCAGCGCAGGACGCTGCGCGGACGAAAGCCGATGAACGAGTAGCGCCCGACGCGACCCTGCTCGGCCGACTCCAAAAGGAAGGCGGGTTCCTCGCCCCTGAGCTTGAGGAACGCCGACACCGGCGTCTCGGTGTCGTCGATGAAGGTCTGCCAGACGGGGATCAGGTTGAAGTTCTCTGCGAGCGCGCGAGCTTCGGTCAGCGTCGGCGTCACGCGCTCCCACGCCTGGTCCCCGCCGCCCGAGCGTTCAGCGCTTGCGACGGCCATCGAGAACCTGCTCGACGTCGGTCAGGCTCAGCTCGCGGCTCCGAAGCAGCACGGCGACGTGATAGAGGACGTCGGCCGCCTCCTCCGATACGCGTTCGGTGGACTCGGCTCGTGCCGCTCGAACCAGCTCGTCGGCTTCCTCAAGCACCTTGGCGCCGGACCGTGCGGGATCGTCCAGGAGCTCGGCGGTGTAGGAATTTGCCGGTCGCGTCCGCGCCCGCGCAGCGATGGTGCGCTCGAGGGTCGGAAGGGCCTCGTGGGGCGCGGCGGGTTCGAGCTCGCCGCGATAAAAGCACGTCCGTTCGCCGGTGTGGCAGGCGGGACCCGCAGGCTCGACGAGGGCCAGCAGCGCGTCGCCGTCACAGTCGTAGCGCAGCGCCTTGATCGCAAGCGTGTTGCCCGAAGTCCCTCCCTTATGCCACAGCTCGTGGCGCGAGCGGCTGAAGAAGTGCACCTCGCCGGTCTGCTGCGTTTTGGCGAGCGCCTCGCGGTTCATGTACGCCAGCGTCAGCACCTCGCCCGTGCGCCAATCCTGCACGACGCACGGAACAAGGCCCTTTTCGTCGAAAGCGATTTCCATGCGCGGGATTGTGTCAGGGCACGGTCGATGTCCATTTCGGTCCACCCCTCGGACTTAAATGGACATAGACCGCCCTATTCGATCCCCAGCCTGTCGAGCAGCCGCTCGTCGGCACGCCAGTGGCGCCGGGTCTTCACCGACAGCTCCAGGTGCACGCGGACCCCCAGCTCGCGCTCGATGGCGCGACGCGCGGCGGTGCCGACTGCCTTGACCATCCGCCCCCCCGCCCCGATCAGGATGCCCTTCTGTGACTCCGTCTCGGTGAGAATCACCGCCCCGATCCGCATCAGGGCGTCCAGGCGTTCTATCTCCGTGACCTCCACCTCAACCGCGTGCGGCACCTCCTCTCGAGTGCGCCGCAGAACCTGTTCGCGCACCAGCTCGGCGATCAAGATTGGCTGGGCCTGGTCCGTGCGCTGGCGAGGCTCGAAGTAGAAGGGTCCTTGAGGCAGCAGGCCGCTCAGGGTCTCGAGCAACTCGTGTACCCCTTGCCCGGTTCGGGCCGAAACGGGAAAGACGTCGTCGGAGATCCCCAGATCGGCGGCCTCGCTGAGCGCGGACATGGTCTGCATACGACTTGCGGCGTCGACCTTGTTGACCGCGATTAGCGTCCAAATCGAGGCGCGTTGGAGTTGACGCGCGATGAAGCGGTCGCCGGGCCCGATGCCCTGTTCGGCGCTTATCACCAGCAGGCAGCCGTCGGCGTCGGCTAGTTCCTGCTCCACGCGCCGCTGCATGCGGCTGGTGAGTGCGTCCCGGGGGCGCTGGACCCCGGGGAGGTCGATCAGTACCAGCTGCCAGTCCGGTCCGGTCGCGACACCCCGGATCGCGCGACGCGTGGTCTGGGGCTTGTCGGAGACGATTGCCACCTTGGCGCCGACAAGGGCGTTGGCGAGCGTCGACTTCCCGACGTTGGGACGCCCGGCGAGGGCGACAAAGCCCGAGCGGGTCGTCGCCCCGGTCACGGCCGGCGTGAGCGGAACAGCTCGGACTGGAGCGCGAGCATCTCTCCGGAGTCGGCCTCGTGATCCATGCCAGCGAGGTGAAGAGCCCCGTGCACGACGGCCTCGCCGATGTCCTCTGTGTGTGACGGACAGATCACGATGTCGCCTAGCTCACGCGGACCGGCTGCCGGGCCGGCCTCGTCGATGCCGAAGGAGAGCACATCGGTGGGGCGATCGACTCCGCGGTGGCGTCGGTTGAGCTCGCGGATGCGTTTCTCGTCGACGAATTCGATCGCGAGATGGCCGTCGGCGACGCCCACGCGGGCGAGGGCCTGGGCACAGAGACGTTTCAGCGCTTGGACGTCGCCGGCTGGACCGCCGACGATCTCGACTTCCAGGCCGCTCACGCCCCGCGAGCTTGGGGACGGGTGCGCGGGCGGAGCTCGGGCGCCAACCGTTGCGCGTGATCGTTGTACGCCGCGACGATGCGGCGCACCAGCTTGTGGCGGACGACGTCCTCCTCGCCGAAGCGCACGAACTGGATCCCCTCGACGGCGCTCAGTATGTCGGCCACGACCACGAGCCCCGAGTCCTGCTCCCGCGGCAGGTCGATCTGAGTGATGTCGCCCGTGACCACCATCTTCGAATTGAACCCGAGCCGCGTCAGGAACATCTTCATCTGTTCCGGGCTGGTGTTCTGGGCCTCGTCGAGGATGATGAAGGAGTCGTTGATGGTGCGGCCTCGCATATATGCGAGGGGAGCGACCTCGATGACTCCGCGGTCCAGATGCGCGGCGACCTTGTCCGGCTCCAGCATGTCGTGCAGCGCATCGAAAAGCGGCCGGAGATACGGGTCCACCTTGGCCATCAGGTCGCCGGGCAAAAAGCCGAGCCGCTCGCCGGCCTCGACGGCAGGGCGCGTGAGGATGATCCGGTTGACGTCGCGCCGGCTCAGCGCTGCGGCGGCCAACGCGACCGCCAGGAAGGTCTTGCCGGTGCCGGCAGGGCCGATGCCGAACGTGATCGTGTTGTTGCGGATCGAGTCGACGTAGCGCTTCTGGTTGACGGTCTTCGGCGCGACCTTGGTCGTGCGGTGGCGCCACACCACGTCCTCGAGGATCCTCGCGGGCGACGTGTGCTCATCGAGCGCCCGCGTGACCGCCTCGATCGTGCCGGGAGCGATCTCGTGGCCCTGGGCGATCAGCTCCGAGAGCTCGCGTATGACAGCGGCGGCCGCCTCGACCGCCCCGGGCGACCCGTCGAGCGTGAGCACGTTGCCGCGCAGGTGGATGTCGCAGTCGAGATGTCCTTCCAGTGACCGCAGCACCGCGTCCTCGCTGCCTGCGAGCTCGACTGCGACGACATTGTCGAGCTCGATCTGATTACGCACGGCGGCCGGTCACTAACTCAGCGCCTCGCGAACGCGCGCGGAAGCGCGCTTGCCGTCGACGCGGCCGCCCGCTTTTGCCATCACGACCTTCATCACTGGTCCCATGTCCTTCGCGTTGGTCGCACCGGTCTCTTCGACCGCGTCCCTGACGATCGTGTCCAGCTCTGCGTCATCGAGCTCGGCGGGCAGATACGTCTCGATCAGCGTCGCTTCGGCGGACTCCCGCTCGGCAAGCTCGGGTCGGCCTCCCTGGCGGAACTGTTGCGCCGCCTCGAGCCTGCGCTTGCGCTCGCGCCGCAACACGGCGATCTCATCGCCGTCGCCCTCCTTGGCCGCCTTCTGGAGCTCGGAGAGCAACAGCCGCAGCGCGCCAACGCGGTCGCGCTCACGCGCCTTCATCGCCGAAGTCATGTCGCTGTGCACCCGATCCAGGACAGTCACGTCAGCTCAGGATAGACCCAGTATCAGCTCGATTCTCGCGATCGGTCGGCGCTGACTCGAGCAGGAGCGCCGCCCACCCGCCCTCCGTTAGGCGACGAGCCTCCCGCAGCCCCGCGGGCGCAAACGCGTCCGCGACCGAGTCGCCCTCACCCGTCAGCAGACCCCCGGCGATGATGCGCCGAGGGATGTAGGAACCTCCGGCGATGTCGCCGGCCCAGCGCTCGAGCAGAGGCGCCAGCAGATTGGCGACGATCGTGTCGGCGCAAGGCGCCCGCTGTGAGCGCAGATCCAGGCGTAGGACCTCGATATCGACTGCGTTGAGCTCCGCGTTGGCGCTGGCCGCGGCGACCGCGGCGGGGTCGAGGTCGACCGCGAGCACAGGGTTGTATCCGAGCTTGGCGGCCGTGATCGCCAGCACTCCCGAGCCGCAGCCAAGATCGAGCAGAGACCCGGGCGGGCCGACTTCGAGCAGCAGCTCGAGGCACAGGCGGGTGGTCGCGTGGGCGCCGGTGCCAAATGCCTGCCCGGGATCGATCACCACGTCCAGCGGCGTCGTGCCCGCGGGCTCCCACGGCGGACGGACCGTGAGTCGGTTCCCCACCACCGCGGGACGGTGATACGAGCGCCAGCGCTCTCGCCAATCGTCGCCAATCTCTGCGCTTGTGACATCGACGAGGGCGTCGCCGGCAGCGGCACGCAGCGCGGGCAGGGCGGGCAACTCCCCCGGGGCCCCGTACACCGCGTACTCGATCGACCCGTCTTGAACGGCGACTTCCTCCACGCCGCTGGGGGCCAGCTCGAGCAGCTCGGCGAGCACGAGCTCGGCCTGTTCGGACCGCACCCGAACGGCGAGACGGATCAACCGCCGAACGCGCGGCGCAGCTTGCTGAATACGCCGTCGTCGGTGCGGATGTTGTGCTCGCCCAGCGAGTCCGCCAACTGCTGCGTCAGTTCGCGCTGCTCCCTGCTCAGATGGCCGGGCACGATCACGTTGACAACCACCTGCAAATCGCCCCTGCGCCGGCCGCGCAGAGACGGCATCCCCTTGCCCCGAACCCGGAAATTCTCGTGAGGCTGGGTGCCGGCCGGAATCTCGAGATCGACATCGCCGTCTGTGACGGTGGGAACCTCGACGGTGGTGCCGAGCGACGCCAGGGGCGCCGGCACGTCGACCACGGTCACCAGATCGTCGCCATCGCGCACAAAGCGCGAATCCGGACGGACGCGGACCTCCACGTAGAGGTCGCCGGGTGGGCCCCCGCGCTCGCCCGCGTGACCCCGGCCGCTGACCCTGATTCGCTGGCCATCCGCGATCCCAGCGGGCACATCGACGGTCAATTTGACGCGTTGTGGTTTGTGTCCGCGGCCGCGACACTCGCGACAGGGCTTGGTGGCCACGCGGCCGTCGCCACCGCATTGATCGCACACGGTCGCGCGCACGACCTGCCCAAAGGGCGTGCGCGAGACGGCCCTGAGCTGACCGCTCCCGCCGCAGCGGGGGCAGGTCTCGATGGGGGTTCCGGGCTCGGCCCCGTTCCCGTTGCAGTGCTCGCAGCGCACGACGGCCTCGTAGGAGACGGGCACGGTGGAGCCCAGCGCGGCTTCGGCGAGATCGATCTCGGCTCTGACCCCGACGTCGCCGCCCTGGATCGGACCCGTGCGGCCGGCGCCGGTCCCGAAGATATCGCCCAACGGACCCCCCGCCCCGCCGAAGAAGGCCTCGAAGATGTCGCCGACCGAACCAAAGCCCTCGAAATTCGGGGCGTAGCCGCCGGTCCGCAGCCCTTCATGGCCGTAGCGATCGTAGGTCGCGCGCCGCTCGGAGTCCGAAAGGACCTCATATGCCTCGGCGGCCTCTTTGAACTTCTCCTCGGCGTTGGGGTCCTGCTTGTTGACGTCGGGATGAAGCTCGCGCGCCAGCCGCCGGAAAGCGGTCTTGATCTCGGCATCCGACGCCGTTCTCGGGACGCCCAGGATCTCGTAGTAGTCGCGGCGCGCCTGTCCGGTGCTCATCGCCGACCGACCCCAATCGCTCGCTTTCCGCTCATAGCTCGTCGTAGAAGTCGGTGACAAACCGCGAAAGCTGGGCCGCCGCGTCGCGCACCGAGCGGATCGCGCGACCGTAATCCATGCGCATCGGCCCGATCACCGAGACAGCCCCCAGGCGGCGCTGGGGGAGTCCGTAGCCCGCCGCAACCACCGCGAGCGAGTGCAACGCCGGGGCCTCGTTCTCGGCTCCGATCCGGACCTGGACACCGCGTTGTGAAAGCGCGGAGCGCATCACCGAGAGCAACGTGACCCGTCGCTCGAGCATCTCCATCAGGGACTGGAGCTCGGAGACGTCGGCGAACCGGTCGATCTGCAGCAGGCGCGCCGCCCCTTCCACGTACATCGACTCCTGCGCGGTTTCCTCGAGCTCTGTGAACACCGGTGCGAGCGCACCCAAGAAGTCCATCTCGGTGGGCGAGAGCGACGGATCGTGCAGCCGCTGGTGGATCATGCGCGCCCCCAGTCCGAGCCCCACGAGCCGCTCGTTGAGATAGCTGAGAGCCCAATGCGCGAGGCCGGGGTCAACGGGGCGAGGGAACGTGAACATGCGCTTGGTCACGCCGCCGGTGGAAGTGATCACCACCACCATCAGGACCTGCGGCTGGAGCGCGAGCACCTCGATGTGGCGGATCGTGGACGTCTCGATCGGCGGAGCGGTGACGATCGCCAAAAGGTTCGTAACCTGCGAGAGGGTCTCGGTCGTCAGGCGCATTGCTTCATCGAGCTCGCTCTGCACGAACGAGATCGAGAGCGCGGGCGCAGACTGGGCGTATACATCCGGCAGCAGCCGGTCGACGAAGTAGCGGTAGCCGGCCTCGGTGGGTACCCGCCCGGCCGAGGTGTGGGGATGGGCCAGCAGCCCCAGCTCCTCGAGGTTGGCGAGCTCGTGCCTGATCGTTGATGGTCCCCATTCCACTCCCGCGGCCAGAACCTTGGAGCCGACGGGCGAGCCTGCGGCCAGGTATTCCTCGACCACCTTGCGCAGCACGAGTTCTTGCCGGTCGCTCATGGCGTCGGGTGGAGGCGCGGCGGGCGGACGGATGGGGTTCTCGCTCACGACATCAGTGATTCTAGGTGCGGTATTCCGCATGTCCCCGCTAAGCGGTCCCCCCACGAGGGAGCCTGGGTGAAAAAGCGACACCTGGTGTCGTTAACTCACCCACCCTCCGATCGCTGCACCCGAAGCTCCGCCTCCCCCTTGCGGATGAGACGGCGGTCGGCCTGGTGGGCCTCCGAATCTACGATCGCCACCCCGTCTTCCAAAGACCGCACGGTCCCGGTGACGGTCAGCTCCTCGCCCATCACCCCCATCCCGCGGAACTGAACCGCGAGGCGCCGGAGTGCCTCTGGCCCGCCCCCCGCCTCCGTATGCGCCCGCGCCACCTGCGCCATTGTCCACAGCCCGTGGAGGATTCGCCCGGGAAGCCCCACGCTGCGCGCAAACTCCTCGTCGATGTGAATCGGGTTGAAGTCGCCAGACGCGCCGGCATAGCGGACGGTCACGTACGGGTCAGGGGTCACCTTGAGCTCGAAGCTTTCTCCCTGCTCGAGGGTCATTGGGGCGCCCTGACGATGTTGCTCCAGATTCCCGTGGACACCATCTCGCCCCGCTGGTTGTCCGAGCGCGACTCAAAGACATAGAAACCGAACTCGCTACGAACGGAGACGTCCTTGACCGCGGTCGTCGTCACGATCTCGTCGCCCGCGACCACCAGCGCCCCCCAGCGAAACTCCTGGCTGCCGTGGACCAGATGGCTGAAATCGATTCCCAGCTCGGGATCGAAGATTCCTTGCATGACTGACGGCCCGGCGTAGACCACCGCGAACATCGGCGGCGCCACCACGTCTGCGTGGCCCGCTTGGCGGGCGGCTTCGAGGTCGAGGTAAAGCGGGTTCGTCTCGCCCACCGCGGCCGCGTACTCGCGGACCTTCTCGCGCCCGACCGCGTAGACGGTTGAGGGGTAGGTCTTGCCGATCGCGTCGGTGGAGGCTGACATGAACTCAGATGATGACGGGCACGGAGCCGCCGTCGACGGACCAGGCGGCGCCGGCGACATTGGACGCTCGCTCCGAGCAGAGGAACACGATCACCGCCGCGATCTCTTGCGCTGAGCCCAGGCGGCCCAGTGGCACCCCCGCGGCGGTGCGCTCGAGCACGTCGTTGCGCGAGACCTGGTTTTTCTGCGCGAGCTGGTCGGCCAGCCCACCCGGTGCGAGCCAGACGTCGTCTCCGATCGGGCCCGGAGTGATCGCGTTGACCAGTACGCCCTGCCCGGCGTACAGATCGGCGAACGCACGGGAAAGCGAGAGCTCGGCGGCCTTGGTGACCGAGTACGGCATCAGGTTGGTGCCCGACGGCCGCTTGCCCGCAGAGGAGGAGATGTTCACGATGCGGCCAAAGCCGCTCTGCGCCATGAGCGGCGCGGCGGCTCGCATCAAACGCATCGGCGCGAGCACGTTGAGCTCCCACTGGCGCTGCCAGTCCTCCTCGGTCAGCTCCTCCAGCGAGCGTGCGGCTGTCGCCCCCGCGGTGTTGACCAGGGCATCGACTCGGCCGAACTCCTGCTCGCACGTCTCGACCACCCGGTCGCCGGCCTCGGCGGCGGTGAGGTCAACGACCAACGGGAGCGCTCGGCCGCCCAGCTCCGTGCAGCGCTGTGCAACGAGCCCCAGGCGGTCTTCGCGCCGGCCGACGAGGACGATGGCGGCGCCCTCCTGGGCGAACAACTCGGCCGTCGCGCCGCCGATCCCGCCCGAGGCGCCGGTCACGATGCAGGCACGATCGCGCAGTCCCAGGTCCATTTGAGCTCAGGCCGCGACCATCAACGTCATCAGCGCTAACGTTAATGAGCGAAGCGAGATGGTACGGCGAAGCAACGTCAGGGCATCGGACGCAGACCGAGAGGAAATAGCCGACAGGCTGCGCAAGGCTGCCGCCGAGGGCCGGCTGCTCGCCGAGGAGCTCGAGCAGCGGATCGAGGCGACGTTCACGGCGCGCACCTACGGTGAGCTCGATGCGCTGGTGGACGATCTCCCCGACGACCGTCTCGCCGCGGCCCGGCCGCGCGCCGTCAACCGCACCAGCGGGACGGTGGGCGTGCTCGCGGTCGCGCTGGTGGCGGCAGCCTTGGTGGCGCTCGTCGCGCTGATCGTCACCGGGACCATCGTCATTGGCGGCGCCTGGATCCTTTTCGGCGTGTGGTGCTTCGGTTGCCGGGGCTCCCGCTGCCGCTCCCGCTACGGTCACCGCCCGCCCCCCGGCGGCTTGCACCAGGTGCAAGGCCCCGCCCGCCGGGCCTGGCTCTAGCGCGAGCCGGCCCCGCCCAGCTCGAGTACCGCCAGAAACGCCTCCTGGGGCACCTCGATGCGGCCGACCTGCTTCATTCGCTGCTTGCCGCGCTTCTGCTGCTCGAGCAGCTTGCGCTTGCGCGTGATGTCGCCGCCGTAGCACTTCGAGGTGACGTCCTTGCGGTACGCCTTGATCGTCTCGCGGGCGATGATCCGCGCGCCGACCGCCGCCTGGATCGGGACGTCGTACTGCTGGCGGGGGATCTTCTCGCGCAGCTTCTCGGCCATGGCACGCCCCGCCACGTAGGCCTTTGAGCGGTGCACCAGCATCGAAAGGGCGTCAACCGGCTCTCCCGCCAGCAGGATGTCCAGCTTGACGAGATCGGACTCGCGCATCCCGATCGGCTCGTAGTCGAGGGACGCGTATCCCCGCGTCCGCGACTTGAGCTGGTCAAAGAAGTCCAGGACGATCTCCTGGAGCGGGAGGTCATAAGTGAGTTGCACCCGCTCCGTCGAGAGGAAATGAATCCCCTCAGAGGTGCCGCGGCGCTCCTGACACAGCTCCATGATCGTCCCGATGAACTCCCTCGGGGCCAGCAGCTGCGCGCGGATGTATGGCTCTCGGACCGCCTCCACCCGCGCGGCGTCGGGCATCTCATTGGGCGAGCGGACCGGGATGACGGTGCCGTTTGTGAGCGTCACCTCGTACTCCACGCCCGGCATCGTCTGCAAAAGCTCCAGGTCGTACTCGCGCTCGAGCCGCTCGCGGACGATGTCCATGTGCAGGAGGCCCAGGAATCCGCAGCGGAAACCAAACCCGAGCGCATCGCTGTTCTCGGGCTCAAAGGTGAGAGCGGCATCGTTGAGCGAGAGCTTTTCGAGCGCATCGCGCAGGTCGGGATAGTCGTCTGAATCGATCGGATAGACGCCACAGAAGACCATCGGCTTGACCTCGCGATAGCCGGGCAGCGGCGCCTGTGCGCCGTCCCTGACGGTCGTGAGGGTGTCGCCGACCCGAAGTTTCGTGACGTCCTTGATGCCCGTGATCAGAAAGCCCACCTCGCCCGCGCGCAGCGCCGGGGCTGACGTCATCTGGGGGGTGAAGAACCCGATCTCGTCGATTTCCGCGGTCGTCTTAGCCTGCATCGCCCGGATCGCCTCTCCCCGCGAGAAGACCCCATCCACCACCCGGATGTACGCGATCACCCCCCGATAAGGGTCGAACTGAGAGTCGAAGATCAGCGCGCGCGGGGGTGCACTCGGGTCACCATGAGGAGGTGGGACCCGCGCCACGACCTCCTCCAAGAGCTCTTCGACACCGTCCCCGGTCTTTGCGCTGATCCGCGCCACTGCTTCTGCTGGGTCGCCGAGGAGATCGGCAACCTCCGAAGCCACGCGCTCGGGCTCGGCCCCAGGGAGGTCCACCTTGTTCAGGCACGGGATCAACTCCAGACCGGCGTCGACGGCGAGATAGGTGTTCGCTACGGTCTGGGCCTCGACTCCTTGTGAGGCGTCCACGACCAGCAGCGCGCCCTCGCAGGCCGCGAGTGAGCGCGAGACCTCGTACGTGAAGTCGACGTGACCCGGGGTGTCGATCAGGTGCAGCTGGTAGGTCCGGCCATCGCGCTTGGATCGGTAGAAGACGCGCACCGCCTGGGCCTTGATGGAGATTCCACGCTCGCGCTCAAGGTCCATGGTGTCGAGCACCTGGGCTCGCATGGCGCGCGGGTCGATGGTGCGGGTCAGCTCGAGGATCCGGTCGGCCAGCGTCGATTTCCCATGATCGATGTGGGCGATGATCGAGAAGTTGCGGATGTGGGCCTGGTCGCTCACCAAGACCAAAGCGTAGGGGGCCGCTTTCTATTTGCGGGCCCTAGTTGGCGGGCCGCAGGCGGGTGAGTCGACCCCGCACGAGCTGTTCGATCTGCCGCGCCTCGGGGATTCTCATCACCAGTACGAGCTTGGCGTAGATCACAGCCGCGATGAGAAGCGCGATTCCGAGCGCGACGATTTGCGCGAGCAGCGATCGGCCCAGGGCATCGTCGAGCCCCACCCAGGCCGCACGCGCAGCCACCGCACTGATCGCGGTCGCCACCACGATCCTTGTCGTAATCATCACAGTCTGATGGCCGTCGAGACGGCCCTGGAGCCCCCTGCGCAGGCGGGTGAACTGAAGCCACGTCATGACCGCGTTGGCAGCGGCCGTGCCGATCACGAGCCCTTCGATGCCGAGCGGCTTGTACAGGGCGAGGCTCACGATCACGTCGACAATCATGTTGAGCGCCGCCAGGCGAGTCGGAATCCATGGTTTCCTCATGGCGAAAAAACACCGTGACAACAGCAGGTTGATCCCCGCGAACGGGAGGCTAAAAGCGAACCAGAACAGCGCCGTCGATACGAGGTCCGTCGAGTGCGCGTTGAAAGTCCCCCGCTGGTAGACCAACCGTGTGATCGGCGTGGCCAGCACGATCAGCAGGCTGGTGCACGGCATCAGCAGCAGCGTGATTTGTCGCATGCCGTTCCCGACGGTGCGCCGGATGCCTACAGCGTCACGGACGTTGGCCAGCCGGCTGAGCGTCGGAAAGAGCACCGTCGTGATCGCGACGGAGAACATGCCCTGCGGCAGCATGTAGATGCGGAAGGCACGGTCGATCGCGCTTGGCGCCTGGGTCGAGACGAGCGAGCCGAACGCCGAATTCAGCAACTGGTCCAGGTTGATGATCCCCAGCCCGACCGTGACCGGGAGCATCAGCGCGAAGACCTGGCGCACCCTGGGATCGCGCCAGTCGACTTTGAATTGAAGGCGAAAATCAACTTGACGCACCGCGTAGCCCACCAGGGCGAACTGCACCGCCGTCGCCACCAGCCAGGCAATCGCGAATGCATAGATCCCCAGGTCGCTGTGAAAGTGAGGCCGCAGCACGACCAGCAGCACGATGATCACGATGTTCCACACCACCGGGGCCATCGCAGGCATCGTGAACTCGTCGAACGCCTGCAGAATCCCGGTCAGGAGCCCGGTTAGCCCCAGCAACAACACCACGGGGAACAGCACCTGTGCGAGCCCAGCGGTCAGAGCGTTGTCGGCGGCACTAAAGGTGTCACCGGTGAACAGCGGCATGATCACCCCCGCAAAGGCGATCATCAGGGCAATGATCCCGCCCAGCCCAATCAGGATGATCCAGAACAGGCTCGAGGCGAGCCGGAAGGCATCGCGCTTTCGCCCCTCCTGGATCAGCTCGGTGAACACCGGAACAAAGGCCGCTGATAGTGCCGCCTGCGCGAAGATGCCCGCCACGAGATTGGGGATCTGGTAGGCGAAGGTGAACGCCGAGGCCGGCGCGGTGGTGCCGAAGTAGCTAGCGGCGAGGACGTCGCGGGCCAGCCCCGCGATACGGGAAAGGGCTGTCCCGACGGCGAAGATCACCGCACTGAATGCGAGGCGCCGAGGGCGGCGCGGCGGCGGCTTCGGCAGGTCTGAGCGCGAGGCTACGAGCGTATCTTCGGACACAGGCGCCACCAATGGTGCCGACCGGGGCGGGCGGACACCGTGGGAGTGGAAATCATGTTTCGGTCCGCCTAGCCGGGCGACTCGGGCGCCGCGCATAAAAGCGAGGCCGGATGCCGAGCGCGCGGCAAGCCCGACCGGAGCGTGGGTCGGCGCACGCGCCGACCCATTCCGGCCAGAACATGTTCTGGCCGGGGCTGGGCCGCATGCGGCCCACCCACAGCAATAACGCTAAAGTAGCGATCGCGCCGCGGACTGCTCCGCGGTTGTCCTTTGCTATGGCCAACATTCACTCACAGAAGAAGCGCATTCTTCGCTCCGAACGGGAGCGGTTGGAGAACCGTCGGTATACGTCGAAGATCAAGACGTATTTCCGCCGTTTGGAGCGGGCCGTCGCGACGGGCGAGGAGGAAGGCGCCGACAGCGAGCACCGCGCCCTGGTGCAGACGATCGACAAGGCGGTCAAGCGCGGGGCGCTGCACCGGAACACTGGAGCCCGCAAGAAGTCGCGCGCGGCTCGGATTCGCCACGGCGCCGCCGGCTAGTCGCGCATTCACTGGGCGATCCGCTCGAGCGCGAGCATCATCGCGGTGTCCTCGCTTGAGATGCCCGGACCGCCGCCACGCGACGTCAGTTCGAGGTCAGCCAGCCGCTCCAGGGCTCGGCGCAGGCTGTCCACCCCAGCTTTGCGGGCGTCGGCAATCAGCCTGTCGGCGGCGCGCGAGGGCATCCTCAGGCCGCGCTTGATCTGACCGGCTGCCTCTCCCTGCTCGAGTCGCACGGCAATGTCGGCTGCCTGGCGGAGACGCTGGGCCATCCAGTAGATCAGGCCGGGGACGCGCTCCCCTTGGACCCGAAGCGCCAGATACAGCTGGACAGCCGCCCGAGCGTCACCCGCGACCACGGCATCGGCGAGCGCCCACACCTTGCGCTCGCCCGAGGCCGCGGTGAGCTGCTCCACCTCGTCTGCGGTCAATCGGCGGCCCGGGCCCATGTCAAGCGCGAGCTTCTCGAGCTCTCGCTGCAGGCGCTGCTGGCGCTCGCCGACATGCTGGATGAGTGCGCGGGCCGCGTCGGGCTCGAGCTCTATTCCCAGCTCGCGCGACCGATCGGCGACCCACCCAGGAAGCTCCCACGGCTTAACGCTCCGCTCCGCCTCCACGTGACCGCCGGCGGCGCGGACGGCATCCACCAGAGCCGACGGCACTGAGAGCCTGGCTTCTTCGCGCGCAAAGAACGCGACCGTCGTCTCGGGGGGGATGCAACCAAGAGCCTCGAGCAGCGGCGGGAGCGCCTTCTGCCCCCAACGCTCCGCCCCGTCAACGATGATGAAGCGGCGTCCGAGGGCGAAGGTCATTGCTCCCAGTGCGACGGCCACAGCATCGGGCGTCGCTGCCTCTCCCTCGATGACCTCCACGCCCTGGGGCCCGCTCACCTCCTGGGCCACGGCCCGCAGGCGAGAGCGCCGCTCCCCGATGCGCCCATGGTCATCGCCATGGATGAGGTAAGCGGGCTTGAACGAAGGACTTGCGGGCGCCACGGAACGTTCGCGCTAACGCACGACGATGTTTACGAGCCTGTCGGGCACGACGACGATCTTTGTCACCTCGCGATCATCCACGTGGCTGCGGACGCCGCGCGCGGCTAGCGCCAGTCGCTCGAGCTCGTCGCGCGAGGCTCCCGTCGGCGCGCTGACGCGGTCGCGAACCTTGCCATTGACCTGCAGAACAAGCTCGAAGGTGTCGGCCTGAAGCATCGCCGGGTCTGCCACCGGCCACGGCTGCACCCAAACCCGTTGCCCCGTGACGAGCTCGAAGACCTCGGAGCCCAGATGGGGGGCGAAGGGAAACACGAGCGAGGCAGCGGTCGCCGTCGCGAACCGCCGCGCGGGCAGGCCGGCCCCGGGATGGCGGTGGATCTCGTTGACCAGCTCCATCACCGCGGCGATGGCGGTATTGAATGCAAACCGCTCCGCGAGGTCGCCGGTGACCTTCTCGATCGCCCAGTTGGCCTTGCGCACCAGCGCCTCGTCCACGCCCATGGGGTCGTCGGGCTGCTCGGCCAGTCCGGGCTCGCCTGCCAGCTGATCGCCCAACCTCCACAGGCGCGAGAGGAACCGGTGGACGCCCTCGATCGCAGTATCAGACCAAGCTGCGTCCTGATCGGCTGGACCGATGAAGAGGACATACGTGCGCGCGGAGTCCGCCCCGAAGCGGTCGACGATGGGGCGCGGAAGTACCACGTTGCCCCTCGAGCTCGACATCTTGTAGCCGTCGGGCCCCAGGATCATTCCCTGCGTGAACAGGGCCTGGAAAGGCTCCTGGACGTCCAGGAGCTCCATGTCGGCGAGCGCTTTGACGAAGAAGCGGGAGTACATGAGGTGCAAGATGGCGTGCTCCACGCCGCCGATGTACTGGTCCACCGGCATCCAGCGCTCGAGGACGCGACGATCCCAGGCCGCTCGATCGTCGCGAGCGTCGCAGTAGCGCAGGAAGTACCAGCTGGAGTCGACAAAGGTGTCCATCGTGTCGGTCTCGCGCCTGGCCCGCCCACCGCACTGGGGGCATCTGGCGTTCACCCAGTCCTCGGCGCCGGCCAGCGGCGCGTGACCCTTGGGCTGGTAGTCCTCGATATCGGGGAGCTGCACCGGAAGCCTGTCCTCCGACTCGGGGACGATGCCGCAGCTTTCGCAGTAGAGGATCGGAATCGGGCATCCCCAATAGCGCTGGCGCGAAACCAGCCAGTCACGGAGCTTGTAGCTGACAGAGGCGTGGCCCTTACCCTCGAGGTCGAGCCAGTCGACGATCGCCCGCGAGCCCTCCACGGCATTCATGCCGGAGAACTGGCCGGAGTTGATCAGCTGCTCGTCCTCGGAATGGGCCATAAAGGCCTCCGTGGCGGCCGCCGCGCCACCGGCCCCGTCCGTCTGCGGGCCCACGGGAGCGACGACCTGGCGGACGGGCAGCGAGAAGGCCTGCGCAAACTCGAAGTCCCGCTGGTCGTGCGCGGGAACCGCCATGATCGCCCCCGTGCCGTACTCCATCAGCACGTAATCGGCGACGAACATCGGAATCTGCTCGCCGGTGACCGGGTTGGTGACCGTCCGGCCCAGAGCGACACCCGTCTTTGGTTTCTCGGCGTCGCCCCGCAGGTCCGAGGACTCCGTCACGGCGTGGTTGACGTACTCGTGAACTTCATGCTCGTGCCCTGTGCCGGCAGCGAGCTTGAACACATCCGGGTGTTCCGGCGCCATCACGAAGAACGTCGCACCGAAAAGCGTGTCCGGGCGGGTCGTGAACACGGGGTAGTCGATCCCGAGCTCCTCACAGCGGAAGCTGACCTCGGCCCCCTCGCTGCGGCCGATCCAATTGCGCTGCATCGCCTTGACGTGCTCTGGCCAGTCGATCAACTCGAGATCGTCCAGGAGCCGGTCGGCGTAATCGGTGATGCGAAAAAACCACTGCTCGAGCTGACGGGCCTCCACGAGCGCGCCGCACCGTTCGCAATGTCCGTCGATGACCTGCTCGTTGGCCAGCACCGTCTGGTCATTGGGACACCACTTCACGGCCGCCTCCTTGCGATAGGCGAGCCCTCGCTCGAAGAGTTTTAAGAAGATCCACTGCGTCCAGCGGTAATAGGACGGTTCGTGTGTCGAGATCTCCCGGCTCCAGTCGATGGAGATTCCCCATCGGTGAAACCAGTGCCGGTAGGCGGCAATCGAGCGCTCCGTGGCCTCCCGGGGTGCGATTCCCGTCTTGATCGCGTTGTTCTCAGCGGGCAGACCGAACGCGTCGTACCCCATCGGGTGCAAGACGCTTTGGCCGATTCGGCGATGGAAGTGGGCGATCGCGTCGCCGAGTGCGTAGTTCTTCAGATGTCCGATGTGAGGTTCCCCACTCGGATAGGGCAGCATCTCGAGCACATACGACTTCTCGGCCGGTATCGCGCCCAGGGCCCGCTCATCGGACTCGTTGGAGACCTCCCAGGTGCGCTCACGAGCCCACAGTTCCTGCCACTTGGCCTCGATCAGCTCGGGTTCGTAGCGCCCAGGACGAGTGTCTTGCGTCATCGTGCTGTCAGGTTAGTGACGCGCGGGTCGGCGCGCGCGGGCGCCGGACACCCTCGCGCCGAAGGGTCGTGTACTACGCTTGCAGCGAGACCACGCCGGGGCTATAGCTCAGTTGGGAGAGCGCCTGAATGGCATTCAGGAGGTCGCGGGTTCGAATCCCGCTAGCTCCATCGTCGGCCGAGCGCGCCTGCCTGGGTTTGCTATCCCGCGGGGTGTGGTGCTGTACTCAAACGCTTGTCGTCGTTCGATCTCGAGAACCTGGTGGTCGACTCATCGGACGGGATCAACGATGAACGTTGCCGCTGCCGTCGCCGGCCGGCCCGCCAATCAAGCTCGCGTCTGATCCCGTGTCGGGAGCCTTACTACGGCGGCGTAAGGGAAGTACGAACCACACGCTGCTGACGACGATCGCGGCGGCGATGCCGACGACTACCGCCGCGGTTGTCCCAAACACGAAGTTGGAGATCAGAACCAGGACTGCGGTCAGTCCCACGGCAAGGAACGCCGCTGCCACGATTGCGAGCCTGGTGCCGACGCGGACGAGGTATGCCCGCTCACGCTGGCGAAAGAGAAGCCGGTGGTGCACCGATGGTGAGATCAGCAATACGGCCGCGATCGCGAGGCATAAAAGAGCGACGAAGTAGACCGACTTATCGAACGTCGATGCCTCCTTCCAGCCCGCGTTGAAGGGCACTACTAGGAGAAAGGCGAACATCACCTGAATCCCGGTGCCTGCGACACGCAACTCGTTCAGGAGATCCGTGACATTTCGGTCCAGGCGCTCCGAATCCGGGTTGTCGTGCGGGTCTTCGCGCGTCGGGCGCAGCAGCTTCGGACTCTCGTCCACGTTCACCTCACAACGCTTGCCACTAGTCCTCTGCTACCCGTCGCGACAGTCCGCAACCGGGGAGCGGCGCCTGCCGCTCAGTCCCCTTCCTCGGAGCGCCACGGGGGTTGCGGCGGTGCCGTGGCCAGCGCCCGGCGCATCAGCGTCAGCAGCTGCCGGCGATCGGCGGCAGTGAGTCCGCCCAGCACCTGGTCCTCGATTTGGGAGATCAATTGTCTGGCCTTCATCAGCGTGCGCCGGCCCTTTGATGTGATCACGACCTCCCACGCACGGCGATCGTTGGGACGCCGGCGACGCTCCGCCAGTCCCGCGTTTTCGAGCTCATTGATCAGCTTGACCATGGCGCTCGGGTCGATGCCCATGTCGACGCTCAGCTCTTGCTGAATGGTCCCCTCGCGAGCGCCGAGCACGTTGAGCAGCGCGAACAGGGCGGGTGTAAGGCCGATCGAATTGAGTGCCTGCGCCGTAAGCGTGTGCGAGGCCCGCCAGAGCCGGAAGAAGAGTTGGCCGGCGAACTCGGTCACCTCGATATCGCTCGAGATAGATGCAGCCATTGCCTGAGTCTCGCAGATTTCACTGGACAGATATTATCATTGACGTATACCATCATGGTGTGCTACTATGATAGTACGCTTCCAAGAACAGTAAGAAAGGAGCCGTCAATGACATCCATCGATTCCGTCGCCCTCGAGGTCGACGACCCCACGGCCGCCGAGGCTTTCTACGCCGCCGCGTTTGACCTCGGCCGTCATCTGGCCCTGCGCCCCTCGCAGGCACAGACGACAGGGTTTCGCGGCTTCACGCTTTCGCTCGTAGTGTCTGCGCCCGCCACGGTCAACGAGCTCATCGGAGGCGCGATAGACGCGGGCGCGACGCCGCTCAAGCCCGTCAAGAAGTCGTTCTGGGGTTACGGCGGCGTGGTCCGTGCCCCGGACGGGACGATCTGGAAGGTCGCGACGTCATCGAAGAAGAACACAGGCCCGGCCACCCGGCAGATCGACGAGATCGTGCTATTGCTTGGGGTCGCGGATGTTGCAGTGAGCAAGCGGTTTTTCGTCGAGCACGGCCTGGAAGTCGCCAAAAGCTTTGGCCGCAAGTACGTCCAGTTCGCCGGCCAGGATCTCACGCTGGCGCTGTATGGACGCCGTGCGCTGGCGAAGGACGCCGGCGTCTCCCCAGACGGCGCCGGATCGCATCGGATCGTTATCTGCGGCGACGCCGGGACGTTCACCGACCCCGACGGGTTCGCCTGGGAGGCCGACCGACCTCAAGACGGCGCGACCGAGGCGACGACTGGGTCGCCGGCGGTTTCGCAGAAAACCTGACCCCCCATCAAAGAACTGTGCCAAGCGCAGCCACAACCTCAGGAGGTTCAATGAGCCCCAAGACCAACACCCAAACGCGTGCCAAGCGCACCACTGCGCCCAAGAAGGGCTCGAGTGGATTCACGGCCGAGGAACGAGCCGCGATGAAGGAGCGCGTCAAAGAGCTGAAGGCTGAGCGTGGAGCCAAGGGGGACGGCGAAAGCGAAGTGCTCGCGAAAATCGCCGCCATGGACGAATCGGATCGGGCCATGGCCGAGCGGTTCCACGCCGTCGTCAAAGCAAGCGCCCCCGAGCTGGTCCCGAGGACCTGGTACGGGATGCCCGCATACTCCAAGGACGGCAAGGTCATCTGCTACTTCCGCGACGCAAAGAAGTTCAAGACGAGGTACGCGACGCTCGGCTTCAGCGACAAGGCGAATCTGGATGAAGGCGAAATGTGGCCCACCGATTTCGCGGTGAAGGAGATAAACGGCGATGTCGAGGCCAGGATCAGCGCGCTCGTAAAGCAAGCGGTCAGTTGACGGAGCGCAAGGCCGTTGCCGGGCGTTGACGCTCGCAACGACACAAAGCATGATCCGCGCGTGACAACCGAGCAGCATGCGCACGAAACGGGCATGCCGGCAATGGACGACGTCGTGGGCGATCCGCCCTCGATGGCGTCAGCGAAGGCCGCCGGCTGGATGCCCCCACCGGCTTATCTCGCTGAGCTGGCGGAGGCCGCCCGGCGCGATGAGGCCTCCTTCCCTCAGGTGTTCATGGCCGGAGTGCTCGTTAGGGACCTGCGGTTTGGGCCGGAGGTGAACAACTACGCGGAGCGTCTGGTCCCCCGTCTGCTTCGCGGCTTTGAGAAGCGTTACGGAAACATCATTGATTCCCGCTACGGCTTCACCTGCCCGGCTGGGGCGGTCCTACTGGAGCGCGTCGACCGCCCCGGCCCTGACCCGGATGCGACAAGCCCCCGGTGGAGCCGGCTGAAGAACTGGCTCGCGACCCGCCGAGCCAGAATCGTCAACATCCCGGCAGATCCCGTCACCCGGGCCCCGTGCGCAGGCGACGTCGATGCGTTCGTGTGGTGGAAAGTTCTGCACTTCGACAGCCAGGACGCGACCGAACTGCTGGCGGAGATCGTCAGCCTGCGGGATCGGATCACCACTTTTCTCCCGGATCCGACTCCACCTGAGTCAAACGCGCGCGATATCTGCGTGCGCAGGCTGTATGCGCTCGCCACCGAGCTCACCGAGAGCGTCGACGCCGAGGAGCAGCACTGGCTCGATGATCTCACCGCCCAGTGGTATGCGTCGGTCAACAGGCCCGCCAAGCCCACCATCGCGGGCATTCCACAGTCGCCATGGCCACCCACGCCGCAGCAGCAGGAGGAGCAGCGATGGGAGATGCAGGCCAGCCTGGCGTATCGAGAGCGCAACCGAGACCAGCGCCCGTCGGCGCGCTTCGTGCGTGGCGTGGCGTCGCTTAGATCTCGTTTGGCAAACGAGGAGCACAACTATCTGGCGGCGGTCCAGCGAGTCGCTCAGCGCGCATACCTCGACGGCATGTTCAAGGGGTTCGCGGCCCTGCTCGTCGCGTTGGTCGCTCTTACGGTGGCGTCCTACGTGATCGGATTTGGCGCGGGGTGGGTATCGACCTCGACGCTGGGTGCTACCGGTGCCGTCCTGAGCGTCCTGCAGCGGCTCGGACGTGGACTTGACCTCGCACCGGAAGGCGAAAAGAAGAGTTTCAGGCAGCAGGGGTTCGTCCGGCCGTGGATCGGTGCCGTGCTCGGGATCACCAGCTTCGTTCTGCTGAAGGGAGGGCTGATCTCGATTGCGACGCCGTCGGGTGCCGCCAACAAAATTCTCTATTACGGGGGCATCGCTTTCCTGGCCGGCTTCAGTGAGCGCTTCGCTCAGGACATGCTGGTGGTGCCGGGAATCGTGCGCGGGAGGCAACGAGAATCAACGGCTGCAAGCGGATCGGCCCCGACGTAGCGCAGCGGCAGTGTTCGATGGCGTCCGTAAACGCGTTGCGCCGCTAGAGCGTTCGGCGCATGGCGTCCGTAAACGCATCGCGCCGCTAGCGGTGACGGCGTCGCGCCGCTATTGCTCTGTGTCCAACCGCATGGTCGGGTTCTTCGGGCCCGTGGTAGGGTCGTGCTAAACGGGACCACCTAAAGGGGGTAACTGACGATGATACGAGCGCGGCTTTCCATCGCCGCAGCAGTCATCTGTGGCGCGCTGTGCATTGCGGGCGCCGCGTGGGCCGCGGCTTCGACGCGCATCACGCTCGCGCAGGGCCTGGACAATCCGCACGGCAAGATCTTCAGCGCCAGCAAGAGCTGTCTGGGCAACCGCAAGGTCGTTGCGTTCATGCAGAAGGGCTCGACCCAGAATCCTGCGGTCGATCAGAAGATGGACACGACGACCTCAGCGCGTCAGGGCAACATCGGCACCTGGGACATGGGCAACCCTGGCTTCCCGAAGCGGAAGAATTACTACGTCGAGGCCACCAAGAAGACGGGCTGCAAGGCCGCCTTCAGCAAGACGCAAAAGTTCACCTAGCTCCTGCCCGCGGTCGGCGGGAGGGCGCCGGTAACACCCTCCCGCGGCCGCGGTTCACGGGGCTTGCAGACGCGCCCGCTTTGCCGCCTCGAGGGCGGCCTGAGGATCGAGCGCGCTCTCGCCTGAGGCGAGCGGCAGCGCCTGCTCGGCCACCTCGGCGGCCTGTGCTCCGCTGAGGGTCTCGTCCCTGAGCGCCAGTGAGAGCAGGACATTCTGCAGCGCCTCGGGGCTATCGAGAACAGGCGGCGGACCAGGTGCCGGGAGAGCGCTGGCACTCGCCAGGAGGCTCCTAGCGGTTACCCCGCCGCCAAGCAACTTGCCGGGATGTCGATCTGGGATGGTGGCCGCGATCGCCCCAGTTGCGGGATTGACCACGTGAACCTTGCTCCGCAGCCCGTGGCGCTCGAGCGTGAGCCTGTATCCCGACAGTCGCAGGTAGCCCAGCTGTGCGGCCAACTGGGTGAAGACCGCTGCGTCGGCCTCCTCGCGAAGGCGCGACTGGTGCAGCGAAATCTGGGTGCCGGCATCGGGCAGCGCCGGGTCCGGGTCGGGCGCGACCAACAGAAATGCCTGCCGGCCGAGCCTGCCGGCGCCCACGCCGGCGACGTCTGCGAGCAGCTGGTAGCCGCGCAAGTCGAGCGCGCCGACGATGCCGGGCGGAAGGGGGTGCGTTGCCAGATGGCCAGATGGTGGAGGCATGGGTCAGTTGCCGAGGAGGCCGCCCACGATGTCGCCGAACGCCTGCCCGCCAGAGCGCTGGGCATTTGAGCCGCTGCCCTCCTGCACGGGTGGGTGATAGTAGGCGCTCTGCAGACCCACACGGCCGGGGCCGGTGAAGCGGTTGAAGACCAGATTTCCCGCCCCGCCCATGAGCCCCGTCTTGAATCCGTAGACCTCCTGGCTCATCTGCACTGAGTGGTCGCGGAAGACCCAGCCTCCCGGCTCGATGTCGATCGACTCGCCCGGTTCGAGCTGCTTTTCGAACACGTTGCCGTACCCGTGAACCCACACGACCCCCTCGTGATCGCCGGCGAAGAACTCATCGACCCAGAAGCCGCCGCCGTAGAGCATATTGGCGAAGCCCTTGATGCGGCTGTAGTCGTACTCAATCCCGCTGGTGGCTGCGAGAAACTGGTGCTCGCGCACGACGATCCCGTTGCCGGGCGAGAGGTGCAGCGCGACGATGTGTCCGGGCGCGTCACGGCTGAACGCGATCTCTCCCGCGGACTGAGCCTCCAGCAGCAGGAGTGGCATTCCTCCGAAAGCACGGCGCTTTAGCCCTTTCTTCAGCGGATGCAGGCCAATCTGCATGTCCGGGTACTTCCACAGCAGCACGTGGTGCTCGAAGTAGACGCGAACCTGCCCGTCGAGGGCCATGTGCAGAGCAGGCACGAGTTCGCCTTCGAGGCGATAGCTCACGCCTGGCGCACTTGCTTCGCTGATTTTGGTGGGCAGTATCTGTGGTGCGGTTGGCATTCGAACTCTCTCCTAATGGCTTGCGATGCGCAGCCTACGCCCGCCGGCGAGCCGCCGCTGAGCGGGCTGCTCACCAGCTTCATCGGTAGCGGCTGGCCCGAGTGGGTCGCTCGCTAGCATGGCCATCATGATTCTGGAAATCATCCTCTTGATACTGATCGGCCTGGTCATCGGGGGCTTGGCGCGGCTCGCGCTGCCGGGTCCCGACCCGATGGGTCTGTTCGCAACGGCCGCCGTCGGCATCGCCGGCTCGCTGATATCGGGACTCATCATGCGCCTGGCGTTTCACCGGGTCGGATGGAGCTTTCTCGTCGCGGTGCTTGTCAGCACCGGGATCGTGTGGTTGATACGTCGCTCGCGGGGGGGCCGGGTCGGCTCGCCGCGGACGCAATACACGCGCTACCGCTGAGCGGGCTTCGAGAGTCAGCCGCGCGCCTTCGAGGCGCGCCACACCGAGATCGTCAGGAACGTTCCGGCGAGCGCGGGCAAAAGCCACCATGCGGCGACCTCGGCCGCGGCCACCAACGCGGTGGCGGCCAGACCCACTGCCACGCCGACCGCCAACCGCCAGTCGTCGCCCACGACAAAATCCCACACGAACAGTGCCAAGGCCCGAAGTCTCGGCACGAGTCTCATGGCCTCACCGTCACCTGACTGGCCATCGTGTCGGCGTCCCGCGACTTGCGTCGTACCGCCGTGACGAGGCACAGGGAAAACAGCAGGGTCGCGGGAACGAGCACCAGCAGCGCCGCATCACCGCCCGGCCAGTGTGCCCCCGCCCCCTCCGCTCCCCAAAAAGTTCCAAACGAGGTCAGCATCACGCCGACGACAAACTTCAAGGTGTTCTCGGGCACGCGTTGAAGGGGGGCGTGGATCGCCACGCCGACCACTGTGACGAGGAGAACGGCAACGCCGGCGGCGGCGGCGGCCAAGCCGATGCGGTGCTGGTTCGCGCCGAAGGTCAACACGATGAACACCACCTCGAGCCCTTCGAGCAGCACTCCCTTGAAAGCGATCGCGAAAGCGTAAGGGTCCAGCCCGCTGCCGACCGCACCGGCGCCCCGCGCCGCATTGCGCTCGCGCTCATAGGCCGCCAGTTCGTCGTGCAGCGCCTTCGACCCTCCCGCCCGCAGAATCGCCTTGCGCAGCCACTGCAGGCCGAAGATCAGTAGAAGGCCCCCCACCACCAGCCTCAGGGACTGCAGCGGCACTGACGTGAGAGCGGGGCCCAATACCGCCGTCAGGGCGGCCAGCGCGGCGACCGCAGCGCCCACGCCGGTCAGCGCGGACCGCCAGCTACGCGTGGTACCCACCGCGAGCACGATCGTGAGCGCCTCGACCGACTCGACCGCGCAGGCGAGGAAGACCGAGACCGCTAGGCCCAGCTCCGGACCGGTCATGCGCACACCGAGTTGCTCATCTTGACCTCATTATGGCCAGGGTCAGAGCGAGGTAAGCCGGATTGCGGACGGGCCTGCCGGGCGTGGCCGCAGGGGTGATCTCCGGCCCGGACTAGCGCGACCGGTGATAATTGCCGGTCGGTGTCGACGATCTACGTCACCGGCCACCGTAACCCGGATGCCGACGCCATCGCCTCCGCGCTCGGCTACGCGCAGCTCAAAGGCCGGCTTGACCCGAAGAACCGCTATGTGGCGGCGCGCCTAGGTCGCTGCAACCCCCAAACCACTTGGCTGCTGCGACGCAGCGGCGCCGCCGCGCCCGAATTCCTGCCTCACATCATGCTGCGCGTCTCTGACGTGATGCGGCGCGGCCATCCGGTCTCCGACCGCGATACGCCGCTACGCGAAGCGGGGCGCGACATGGTCGAGGCGCGGTTGGAGTTGGTGCCGGTCGTCGATGACAGGGGAGCGCTGATCGGTGTGGTCACCGAGCGCACCCTGGCGCGGCGGTATATCCGCGAATCACGCGAGACGTCCATGCTGGAGGCGCCCACCTTCGTAGATGCCGTCGTGCAGGTGCTCGACGGAGAGTTGATCGTGGGCGACAACCGCCAGCTTGAGGGTCGGGTCTGGGTCCATTCGATGGACGTCAACTCCCCGAGCGGCATCGCGGCAGGCGACATCGTAGTCACGGGCAACCGCGGCGATGCCCATCGGCTCGCGATCAACCATGGGGCAGGGCTGCTGGTGATCTCAAACGGTGCACGGCCAGAAGCGGAGGTGGTCGAACTTGCCTCGGCGCACGGGGCGGCGATCATCGTTTCGCCGCTGGACACCTACGTATCGGCGCGGATGATCTCGCTCGCCGCGCCCTGTCACGCATTCATGGAGAAAGATCCTCTGACTGCCGCGGCCGACTTCCTGGTGGCCGATATCGCGGAGCAGATTAAGGAGATCCACTACGGCGCAGCGGTCGTCATCGACTCGAGCCGAAAGCCGGTGGGCCTGCTGACGCGCTCCGACTTGGTCGCGCCGCGGCCCCGGCGCGTCATCCTCGTCGACCATGCGGAGCAGGCACAGAGCGTGGCAGGTATCGAGCAGGCCGAGATCGTCGAGATCCTCGATCATCACCACGTTGGCTCGATTGAGACGCGGGTCCCCGTTATGGCCACCTTTGATCCAGTTGGCTCCACCTCAACGCTCGTCGTGGAGCGCTTTCGCCAGAGCGGCATGGAACCCACTCCAGAGCTCGCGATGATGCTGCTTGGCGCGATCCTCTCGGACACGATCATCCTCAACTCGGTCACCACGACCGAGCGGGACCTCGACGTGGTCTCCTACCTCGAGCGCGTGCTCGCTGTCAACGCGAGTGAGCTCGGCCGCGAGATGTTCGAGGCGACGGCCGACGTCTCGGGCGTGCCGGCCGAAGAGATCGTCTCGCGGGACGCCAAGGAGTACCAGGTGGGCTCAGGCCAAATGATCTGCATCGCACAGGTCGAAGTGGTGGGAAGGGGCCTGCTTGAGCGCTCAGTGGAGCTGCTCGACACGATGAGTGCGGCGCGCGAGCAACAGGGCCTGGCGCTTTATGCGCTGATGATCACCGACGTGCTGTCGAAGGGAACCGACCTGCTCGTAGCCGGCAATGTGGCTCAAGTAGCGAGGACTTTCGCCGCGGAACCTCAAGACAGCAGGATCGAGCTGCCGGGCGTGATGAGCAGGAAACGGCAGGTCGCGCCCAAACTGTTGGCCGCGCTCTAGGCGCAGGGCGCCTAAGCAGCCGTGACCGGCTCGCGCAGTTCCTGCATCGGCGCCTCGGCCCACAGCTGCTCGAGCCGGTAGTAGGCGCGCGCATCCGGGGTGAAGACGTGCACCACGACGTCCAGGTAATCCATCAACACCCAGCGGGCATCGGCGAGCCCCTCCACGCGCCCGGGGAGCAGGCCGTGTTCGCTCTTCATTCCCTGATAGATGGCGTCATGGATCGCTTTGACCTGGCGACCGCTGCCGCCGCTGCACACCAAAAAGAAATCGGTGTAGCCGATGATCTCGCGCAGATCGAGCTGCACGATCTCGAGCGCTTTGCGGTCGGATGCATAGTGGGCAAGGGCCCGGACCAGCTCCTCGGGTGAAGGGATCGCCTGCTCGCTCACGCTGAGGCCGTCATCCGTGTACCGCTCGGTGCTGTCCCGTAGAGCTCATGCCGCTCGATGTAGTCGATGACCGCATCCGGGACCAGATAGCGGACCGACTGTCGGGCTTGAAGGCGCCGACGCACGAGCGTCGAGGAGATCGCAATTTGCGGCATCGCGAAGAAGTGCGCGCGCTCACCGCCGGGCAGGTGATCGAGGGCCGCCTCGATCGCGGCCCGCGGCGTGCCCTCACGGTCGACCACGGCCAGCGTCGAGAGGGAAAGCACCCGCTCTGGCTTTCGCCACTGCGACAACCCCGTGGCGATGTCGCCTCCGAGAATCAGGTAAAGCTCGCTGTCTTGGACGATGGCGTGCAGCTCCTCAAGGGTATCGACGGTGTACGACGGACCACCGCGGCGGACCTCGAGATCGGAGACCGCGAAGCGCTCATCGCCGCCGACGGCCAGGCGGCACAGCTCCAGCCGGTGACCGGGACCCGGGTCGTCGCGCAGCCACTTGTGCGGCGGGGTGTTGGTCGGGATCAGGAGAACCTCGTCGAGCTTGAGCTGGATGAGGGCCTCCTGCGCACAAACGAGATGGCCAAGATGAGGCGGGTTGAAGGTGCCGCCGAGGATTCCGATGCGCACTAGTAAAGCGCTCTCAAGCCCTCACCTGGCCCGAGCCATCGACCAGATACTTGAAGGTACAAAGCTCGCGGATGCCGATCGGGCCTCGGGCGTGCAGCTTCTGCGTCGAGTTGCCGATCTCTGCACCCATCCCGAACTCGCCACCGTCGGTGAAGCGGGTAGAGGCATTGACGTACACGCACGCCGCGTCCACGCCGAGCTGAAAGGCGCGTGCCGCCTCCGTGTCGCGCGTCACGATCGCCTCGGAGTGACCCGAGCCATGGACATTGATATGCGCGATGGCCTCCTCGGCGGAGTCGACGACTCGCACTGCCAGCTCCAGCGCCAGATACTCGGTGTCCCAATCTTCATCGGTTGCAGCCTGCATCACCGCCGCGGGCGCTGCCCCCCGGGCGCGCTCGTCACCGTGTAACACCACGCCCGCTTCGCCGAGAGCAGCGAGCGTCTCAGGCAGAAACCGGTGCGCAATTTCGGCATGCACGAGCACGGTCTCGGCGGCGTTACAGACGCCGGGCCGCTGCAGCTTGGCGTTGAGCACGATCGCGCGGGCATGGTCGAGGTCAGCGCTGCGATCGACGTACACGTGACAGTTGCCCGCGGCCGCGTATATCACCGGGACCGTCGCGACCCCTTTCAGAGCCGCCTTCAGCCCTTCTCCCCCGCGCGGGACGATCAGGTCCACCAGACCGGATTGGGTCGCAAGCTCGGGGATCTCCTCACGGCCGCCCTGGAGCAGGGTGATCGCATCTTCGGGCAAGCCCGCCGAGCCCGCCGCCGCCGTCGCTATCTCCGCGAGCGCGGCGTTCGAGCGACGCGCCGCAGACGAGCCGCGGAGCACCACCGCATTGCCGGATTTCAGGCACAGCGAGGTGGCGTCGATGGTCACGTTGGGACGGGCCTCGTACACGAGCGCGATGACTCCCAGCGGAACGCGGACCTTTCGTACGTCAAGTCCGTTGGGAAGCCTGAAGCCGTCGATGACTTCTCCCACCGGATCGGGCAGCGCCGCGATCTGGCGTACGCCGGCAATCATTGAAGCCACGCGTGCCTCATCGAGCCGGAGCTTGTCGAGGAATGCACCGGAGTAGTCGCCCCCGCGAGCTTCCAGAAGGTCAGCGGCATTGGCCTCGAGGACCTCATCCATCCGGCCTTCGAGCGCGGTGGCGATCGCTTCCAGCGCACCATCCTTGACCCCTGACGGCAGCGTCTGGAGGGTACGAGAAGCGTCCTTGGCCGCGGCGCAGGCAGCGGGTATGGAAAAGGCGACGGTTGTCATTGCGCCTTAACGTTACGCGAGCACGAAGTAGTCGCGGTGGACCGCCTCCTCTGCGGCCCGCGGCATGAGCTCGCGCACCGCGGACGACTTCAGACCAAGCACGCGTCGCAACTCGGCCGACGAGTAGTTGCAGATGCCCTTGCCGATCGGATCGGAGTCGTATGCGACGTCCACCGCGTCGCCCGCGTCGAAGGTTCCATCCACGTCCACGATCCCAACGGGCAGGAGGCTGGTACCGCCCTCGCGCAGGGCGTGCGCGGCGCCCGCGTCGACCACCAGTCGGCCGCGCGCCGGCTTGGCGTACTTGAGCCACAGCTTGAAGCTCGAATAGCGCCCCTCGCGGGCCGCAAAACGGGTTCCGACAGCCTCGCCCGCGGCCGCTTTGATGATCGAGTCGGGTTCGAGACCGCCGGCGATTACGGCTGGGATCCCCGCGGCGGTCGCCATTTCGGCCGCGAGCACCTTGGAGCGCATGCCCCCCGACCCCAGCGGGGAGGTGTTGTGGCCAATCTGATAGCCCTCCAGGCCCCGTGGATCGGTGACCTCCTCGACCAGCGCGGCATCCGGGCTCAGGCGGGGATCCGCGGTGAACACCCCAGCCGCGTCCGTGAGCATCAGCAAAAGGCCGGAGCCGACCAGGATCGAGACCTGGGCGGCCAGGAAGTCGTTATTCCCGAAGGAGATCTCGTCGGTTGCCGTGGTGTCGTTCTCGTTGATGATGGGCACGACTCGCCACTGCAGCAACCGGCTGAGAGTGTGACGAGCGTTGAGGTAGTGGGTGCGGGCGCTCATGTCGAAGAACGTCAAAAGCACCTGGGCGGTTGGCACGCCGCGGGCGCGCAGCAGCTCATCGTAGACCTGGTAAAGCTTCCCCTGGCCCACCGCGCTCGCAGCCTGTAGCTCGTCAATTCCCCGCGGGCGGATCTCTATTCCCATCACCCCCATGCCACGGGCAATCGCGCCGCTGGTCACGACCACGACCTCGGTGCCGGTACTGCGCAGGCGCGCGAGTTGGTCGCAGACCGCGGCGAGCACCTCCACTCGTACCTCGCCGCGCTCGTCGGCGACGATGCTCGAGCCCAGCTTGACCACGAGACGGCTCATCTAGTGTTCCGAGTCGTAGGTTCGGCGGCACCGAGAGGGGCCACCGGCGGATGCCACGCGAGGACGCAGGAGCCGACACGCGGCAGCGCTGCGCGAGGCGACGAGGACGAAGCGGGGCGCCGACGGGGGCGCCTCGAATGCGTCGAATTTGCGTCTCGGGACACCAGGTCCAAAGAGGTTAGGGGCACCGACGCACGACCATGCGGCGCTCGGTGTGCTGCGCCGCGTTATCCGGCGGCTGGCCGCACGCCGTAAGCGGCGCTCGGCGCGCGCTACCGCGCTGCGCGCCGCATGGCATAGGCGGCGCTCGGCGCGCGCTACCGCGCTATCCTCTTTCCGGATTTCGGGGTAATACCGGGGTGGGACAGCACGTCTGAGAAGCTGATCGCGCGCAGCCGCGAGGTGGGGGTTTTGCTCGACGCGCTTGACCCCGCGCCGACGCAGGCCCGCGCCGTAGTGCTCGAGGGGGAGCCTGGCGTGGGGAAGACCGCTCTGTGGAGGTACGCGGTCGAGGCTGCCGGAGAGCGCGGCTTCACTGTGGTCGCGAGCGCGCCGACCGCTTCTGAGGCGCCATTGGCCTTCGCCGCATTAGGCGACTTGCTCGACGTCGGGCTCGACGATGCGCTTTGCGCCCTGCCTCCTCCACAGCGCGAGGCGCTTGAGATCGCCCTGCTGCGACGGGACGGCGACCTCGGCGACGGCGACGCCGCACAGCGAATGATCGGAGTGGCCACGCTCGGCGCCCTACGGCACATCGCGGCCACCAGGCCGCTGCTCGTGGCGATCGATGATCTGCAGTGGATCGACGCCGCCTCGGCGGCGGTGATCCGCTTCGCGCTGCGCCGACTGCGCGCGGAGCCTATCGTCGTCGTGGCCACACGCCGGCTTTCGCAGACCGAGCCAACGCCACTCCGCCTGGAGCGGATGCTGGGCGACGAGCGCGTCACCCGGATGCGGGTGGGCCCCCTCACCCTGGGCGGCCTGCACGAGCTGCTGCGCGCCCGAATTGGCCTCGCCGTCTCCCGCCCCACCCTGATCCGCCTGCACGAGACGACCGGCGGCAACCCCTTCTATGCCCTCGAGATCGGGCACGAGTTGAGCGAACGAGGCGTGGAGCCCGCACCTGACGAGCCGCTGCCGGTCCCGGGAAGCATTCGAGAACTGGTCCAGGAGCGGCTCGACCGGCTCGAGCCGGTCACCCGCGACGTGCTGCTGGCCGCCGCAGCACTTGGTCGCCCCACCCGTACGCTGCTCGCCCGGTTCGTCGACCCCGTCGAGGAGGCGCTCGACCAGGGCGTGGCGGCGGGAGTGATAGAGCTCTCGGGCGAGCGTGTTCGCTTTACACACCCTCTGCTCGCCTCGATTCACTACGAGCACGCGCCACTTGCGCAGCAGCGCCACTTGCACTCCAAGCTGAGCGAGATCGCGGACACCCTCGAGGAGCGCGCCCGCCACCTCGCGCTGGCAAGCAGCGGGCCCGACGAGGAGGTGGCGCGCCGGCTCGATCGCGCCGCCGGAGACGCCGCCCACCGCGGGGCTCATGATGCGGCCGCCGAGCTTTGCGACCTCGCGGCGCGCCTGACTCCGGCGCAAGCAGACCGCGGCAACCGGCTCATATGCGGCGCCGAATACCACCGTCGCGCGGGCAACCTCACGGCGGCGGCCGATCACGCCCGGGGGGTGCTCGAGTTGGCGGGTCAGCCGGCTGTACGCACGCGGGCTCTGGCCGTGTTGGGCGCAGTTGCGGGTGACACGGAAGGCACCGACGCCGCCGCGGCCCTCTATCGCGAAGGGCTGCGCGAGCGCGGAGCCCCGTGCGAGTTGCGGGCGGATCTGCACCAAAAGCTTGGCTGGATCAGTCTGCTGACTGCGGACGGCCGCGGTGCCGAGCAGCACGCCCGGGCTATGTTGCGCCTCTCCGAAGGTGGTCAACCGGCCGTCGAAGCCGAGGCTGCTGCCACGCTGAGCCTCGCGATTGCGGCAAGGGGACAACCGGTCCGCTACGACTTACTTCGCCGCGCGCTCGCGGCCGAGGTGGGCGGCTCGAGCGAGCGACCGTGGGCCTGGGCCGAGACCAGCCCCGCGGTGTTCGAGGGCCTCGTGCTGCTGTGGGGCGGGGAGCTCGAGCTGGCGCGGCGACCGCTCGAACGGGTTTATCGGGGCGCAATTGAGTCAGGTGATGCGTGGGTGGAGATGCACACGCTGGCGTACCTGAGCTCGCTGGAGACCTCTTTGGGGCGCCCGGCGGCGGGTCTTGCACTTGCCCTCCGCTATCTCGAGCTGGCCTCTGGCGCCGATCAGGACGCGCAGCGCGCGGGTGCCCTGTGGCCCGTGGCCGTCGCGGCCGGCTGGCTGGGACGTGCGCAGCAGGCCAAAGACGCGGCAAGTGAGGGGCTTGCGCTGGCTCGACTCACCGGCCACCGCCTATACGTGATCGGCAACCTCACTGCGCTTGGCACCGTTGAGCTGGCCGCCGGAGAGCCCGCAGCCGCCGCCGATCATCTGGTACAGGCGTGGCAGCTAGCGCATGCGGGCAAGCTTGAATCCCCGGCGCGCTTTCCGGTCCTCCCGGAGGCGGTCGAGGCTCTCCTTGCCGTGAACAGCCGCGACCGGGCAGCTGAGCTGGCGCGCGAACAACGGCGCATCGCCGAGGTGCTGGGCCGCCCGTGGGTGCTCGCCCTCGCTGCACGCTGCGACGCATTCCTCGCAGCAGCAGATGGGGACGAGGACCGGGCGATCTCATGCTTCGAACTGGCGGAGCGAGAGCACGTCAAGCAGGAGCGACTGCTTGATCATGCGCGGACCCTGTTCGCCTACGGTTCCTTCCTTCGCAGGCAACGTCGCAAGCGCGCTGCCCGCGAAGCCCTCGAGCATGCGCTCTCGAGCTTCCAGGCGGCGGAAGCTGGGTTCTGGGCAGAGAGAGCACGTGGTGAGCTGGGGCGGATCGGTGGTCGTAGAGCGGCTCCGTCCGGAACGCTCAGCGCCACCGAGTCGGCGGTGGCGCGGCTCGTGGCGTCCGGGCGCACCAACAACGAGGTCGCTGAGTCGCTCCACCTCAGTGCGCGGACGGTCGAGTGGAACCTCTCAAAGCTCTACCGAAAGTTGGGGGTCCGGTCCCGCACGGAGCTGGCGATGGCAATGGACAGCGTGCGTGCGAGCGGGGTGAGACCGCAGTCGACGGCCGTCAACGGCGAGGAAGCGCGGTCGATGATGGTAAGCGGTGAGAAACCGCAGTCGATGACGGCAAGCGGTGCGAGCAAATCCGGGGATTTCTCCGGTTGAACGTACTGCGGGGCGCGCTTACGGTGCCAGGCGATGAACTCCTACCTCGTCGAACGCTACCTCCCGGGGGTCTCCGAGGCCGAGCTGCGCATTGCGCTTGACCGGCTTCACGAGGCCTGCACAGAGCTCTCCGCCAGGGGCAACCCGGTCCGATACGTGGGATCGATGTTTCTCCCGGAGGAAGAAACCTGCTTCTGTCGCCTCGACGGTGACAGTCCGGGGGCCGCGGCGAAAGCCAACGAGATCGCACAGCTGCCGTTTGCCCGCATAACCGCTGGCTTGGCGATCTCGCCCACGGGACCAATCCCGTCCGGCTGAGCCCCGTGGAGGGAACGCCAGGGGTCATCTCAAACCACAACCAGTCGGAGGTTTATCCATGTCGATTTCCAAGAGATTTGCCTGCGGCGCTATTGCCGTGGGGGCGCCGTTGGCTGTGGCCGGGGCGTTGGCGTTGGCGTCTAGTCCAGCGGCCGCGAGCGGTTCTAAGGGGTTGCCGGTCCTGACCCTGAACATGAACGGGTCCGCGATCACGGTTGGAGGCTCCAAGGTCTCCGGAGCGGTCACGGTCCGCTCGTCGGTCAGCGGGGAGAAGCACGGGACGGCCATCCTCGTTCGCCTGAACAAGGGCGTCACCCAGGCGCAGTTCTCGAAGGCGCTTCGGATGGCTTCCAAGGACCCGAACGCGGTTCAGCTGGTCGGCGCGATCGCGTTTGACGCGACCACGGTCAAGGGCCAGACCAGCAACGTGCAGACTGTGCTTCAGCCTGCCAAGTACGTTGCGCTCGATGTCGCCGGTAAGGGGCAGCCGCGCGTTGCGATGTTCACGGTCACCAAGTCGTCTTCGCCGGCCAAGCTGCCCAAGGCGGCCGCCACCACGAAGTCGATCGAGTTTGGTTTCCGCGGCTCCAGCACGCTCAAGGTGGGCACGATGGTGCGCGGCGTCAACGACGGTTGGCTCGTGCATATGAACGACTTCCAGGGCGTCAAGAGCGCCAAGGCTGGGAGGAAGGTCGAGACATTGTTGAGGGCCGGAAAGCCGTTCAAGCAGATCCGGCCGTATCTAACGAGCTCGTTGTTCGAACTGTTCGGCCCGGTATCGCACGGCGCCGTCCAGCAGCAGAAGCTGAGCGCCAAGCCCGGTTACTACGTTGAGGTCTGCTTCATGGACACCCAGGACGGGCGTCAGCACACTCAGCTCGGGATGGAGCGCCTGGTCAAGGTCGTCAAGTAGGGCCAAGGTCGCAGACGGTCGCGTGGCCTGAAGCGCGGGTCACGCGGCCGTCGATGCTCGACGCAGACACAAGGAGGCCGACTCATGAGATCTTCTCGAATGCGATCGGACTGGCGTTGGCCGGCAGCCGCCCTGCTGGCAGAGGTCGCCGCTGTCCACATCGCGCTCGTTCCAGAACACCTGCGCGAGGCGCCCTACGCGGCGGGCCTGTTCATTGCGCTCAGCGCTGCGTCGCTGGTCGTGGCAGCCTTGATGCTCTACCGCGACGAACCGCCCGTTTGGACAGCGGCCGGTGGGCTGGCAGCCGGTGCCATCGTTGCTTACGTGCTCTCGCGCTCGGTCGGTCTGCCGATGATGAGCGACGACATCGGCGACTGGCTCAACCCGCTTGGCGTCGGGGCCGTGTGCGCCGAGGCGATCATCGTTGCGCTCAGCTGGCTGATTTTGCGGACGACCGCCGCCACTCAGCCGACGGGCGCCCCGCGCCCAAGCCCGCTGGCGACAGGTAGGGCGTAAAAGAGCGCGAGCGCGCCGCAGATCGCGAGTGACGCGTAAGAGGAGACAAATGCCAACCCGGTCGCGATGACATAGGGCCCTAACCCGCTCGCCGAGGTCACCAGGATCCGGCGGCGCTCCTCGCGCGAGAGCTTCGCGCGGAGAAGGTCAGAACGATGCATGAGGATGTGCCAGTTGAGCGTGCCGAATGCAGTCGCCATCAGCAGGAACGCGCCCGCGTAAACGGCCGCGGCCAGCTGCTGCCCGTGGGACTTGGTGAGGTAGGTAGAAAGCAGATTGGTGGCGAACGGCAGCACGCCGATCGTCATCAGCAGCAACAGATTGAGGATCATGATCGAGTGGTCGGGCTCGCGCAGCCGTCCGATCATGACGTGGTGGTTGATCCAGATGATCCCGATCGTAAGAAACGAGATCGCGTAAGCGGCGTACGCCGGCCATTGATGCCCCAGGTCATGCGCCAAGCTGTGCTGTGAGCCGGGCGCCGGCACGACCAGATTCAGCACGAGCAGCGTCGCCGCCACCGCGATCACCGCATCCGAGAAGGCCTCCAGGCGTCCCGTGGACATGGCTTGAGGGTTCGGCGGTCAAACCCCCGGTCCTTTGTCGACGTTGGTAGTGGCTCGCCTAAGGTGACCCGCTACGTCGCGACGGCCCACTCGCGGAAGCGCCGTGGCCGGAGCGACGTGGTGGCGTCACTTACACCAAGGATTCTTTGGCACGCCCGCACACGGATTCGGCATCGTCTTGAGCTTGTTGGGCGTTGGCAGTGGGTGCAGGACGATCTTGGTGCGCCTTGGGTAGTGGTCGGTCGGCGAGCACGGGACAGTCCCGCCGACAGGGGTCTGCGAGTCACATGCGACCTCCAGCAGGAAGACCGCGTTGGCATCTGCCGGCACCTTCTTGCCCGTGCACTTCGGGTACAGCGTCTGCGCCATAGGAGGAGAGCTCGTGACTGGCTTCCCGCCGACCTCCTGATTGCCGTGGTAGCAGTCGGTGGGCTCGTTTGACTTCAGGTTCACAGCGGCAAAGTCACCGTTCGTCGGGTTGCCGAAGAAGCCGTTTTTGGCGTAGCGGTTGTGCAGCAGGGCGTCGCCCCACTCCTCAAAGAGGCATGACGCTAGCGGCGGATCGGGCGTGCCGCCCTTGCACGGCGGCCCCGAGTCGGGATAGGGCACGAAGATCGTCCCCCACGCGCCGTTGTGGACGAAGCGGTTGTCGATCACCGTGTCGTTGCGGCCGCCGGAGACCGACATACCGGTTCCCACAGGTCCCGCCGCGGCAGACCCTGCCGACGGGATGTTGGGATTGTTGTTGTCGTGGACGTAGTTGTGCATGAACACCCAACAACGGCCACGCATGTGGATGGGGCTGCGGACACCCTTTGGGCAGGCACCGTTCTGAGGCGACGGCTCGTCGCCGTTCTGGGAGTTGGTGTCGAACCCGTCCTCGTTTTTGTCGAACTGGGAATTCTTGATCACCAGCAACCCACCCGAGTTCGAGCCCGAGTAGCCCAGCGCGTTGTATTCAGACCAGGCCCGATTGACGATCTGGTCGCATACCTGCTGGCAGGCCCCGATGTAGAGACCGGAGTCGTTGAAGTTGCTCGTGTAGGTGTGGTCCCAGGTGCCGCCCGACCAGTTGCTCGAGAACACTCCGTAGGCAGCGGCCGTCGCCTCCTGGCGGTAGTAGGTGCTGGTCGCGTTGAGGTACGAGCCGTAGAACCCCCAACCGCCGACCTTCCCGCTGTCCGCGCCGCCGTTCCACCAGATCTCATTGCCGTTACTGGCGCCCGGGCCGTTGAGGAAGTTGCACGTCGTGAGGTTCTGTACGAAGACGTGGTCGGCCTTGTAGACCATGATGCCGTTGAGCCCGACCCGATTCTTTGCGTGAGCGGGCTTGGGGCCGAAGTTCTGTGCCGATTTCTCTGGGGAACACACCCCTGAGCCAGGCTTCGTCCCATCGACCACCACGGTGTTCCGGTTCATTCCACGCAAGTGAAGGCGCGGTGTGGTGATGAGAATCCCGGCCGGCGTGGTCTGCGCCCCTGCGGGAGCCTGAGATGACGTGGTCTTGTAGTCGCCCGGTGCGACCAGGATCCAGTCGCCGGGGTGGGCGGCGTTGACAGCGGCCTGGATCGAACTGAACTGGCCCCGGATCCCGTGGTAGGTGCCGACCCGCAGGACTCGCGAGGACGTCGAGGCCGCGGCACCGCCGACCCCAACCAGGGCGCCGGCGGCCAGCGCCGCGCAGGCGGCCGTCGCGACCGCCACACGCGCTGTGGCACTCCGAAACCGTCGAGATCCCGGCGTTCGTGGCACAGGGAAGTTCACGGCGGGCGGAATCCTACATATTTTGATGCAGCTCAAACGCCACACCGTCGATCTCGACCTCGTCGCCGGACTGGAATCCCTGATCGCGCAGGGCACGCATGACGCCAATGCCCTCGAGTCGCCGCTCCAGATAGGCGAGCGCCTCCTCGTTGTCGAGGTCGTACCGCGCCATGAGCCGAGCCACCCCGGGCCCGCTGACGCGCCAGCTCCCCTGGTCAATGCGCTCCACCCGGTATGTGCGCTCGGCGCGCGGTCGGTAAGTGCGGTGCTCCGCAAGCGGCTCGCCTTCCTGCGGTCCACCGTCCTGCCGGTGTGCCGGCTCGGGCTGCGGCAGCGGCGGCACCCGCCGTAGCAGCTCGCGCGAAAGCTCCGCCAGGCCTCCGCCGCTGACCGCAGAGGTGACGATGACCGGCACTTCGGAGCCGAGGCGCCGCGACCAGTGGTCTTGCGCCGCGGCCGCACTCGTGGCGTCGAGCAGATCGGCCTTTGACAGAGCCAAGATGCGTGGCATCGCCGCGAGCCGGGGATCGTGAAGCTCGAGTTCCTGTTCGACGGTGGCGTGATTCTTGACCGGATCGGAGCCGTCCAGGGGTTGTAGCTCCAAAACGTGAACAAGCAGACGCGTGCGCTCAAGGTGCGCGAGGAACTCGTGGCCGAGGCCCGCGCCTGCGCTCGCTCCCTCGATGAGCCCAGGGATATCGGCGATCACGAGCTGCCGGTCGCCGCCCTCCAAAGTGCCCAGGACCGGCTCAAGGGTGGTGAACGGATAATCCGCCACCTTGGGATGGGCCCGCGTAAGACGGCTCAGAAGCGACGACTTGCCCGCATTCGGCAGGCCGACGAGGCCGACGTCGGCAAGCAGCTTGAGCTCCAGCGTGACCCAAGCCTCGTCTCCGGCTATCCCGCGCTCGGCGAACCGCGGCGCCTGCCTGGTCGCCGAAGTGAAGCGCTTGTTGCCCCGACCACCCGAGCCCCCGTGCGCAACCACGGCCCGCTGACCGGGCGACACGAGGTCGTGTCGGGTGCCGTCGCGCTCGACCACTACCTGCGTTCCCGGGGGGACCGGGAGTGTCAACGTCTCCCCCTGGGCCCCATGCCTGAGCGCACCCTGACCGTGCCCGCCTCGACCGGCCTTGAAGTGAGAGCGACGCCGGTAGCGCTCGAGGTCACGCAGCGAGTCATCGCACATCAGCACGACATCGCCCCCGCGCCCGCCGTCTCCCCCGTCGGGACCACCTCTCGGCACGTGAGCTTCGCGGCGGAAGCTGAGGCAGCCGTTGCCCCCGCCGCCGGCGCTCACGAATATCCGCGCGCGATCGAACACGCGCCCATTGTGGAGGACCGGGACGCTCCGCTAACTGCGGCGGTCGCGCCGACCTGACGGCGGGCGACTCACACTGCCCCGGCCGTGAGAGGGATACCGCAGTGCTTGCAGCGCGTGGCCTCCGCCGGAATGTCGTCCGACAGGCACTCCGGGCACGCCTTGAGTGGAACGGGATCGCCGAAGACCGTGAGCCCACGCCTGTGCTGGTAAGCGCGGTAGGGGACCACGATCACGAAGTAGACGACCGCCACGAAGGTGATGAAGTAGATGATCGCGGAGATCACCGCACCGAAGTTGAGCAGTTGCCCATTCACATGGACGCCAAGCCCGACGTTCTTCCCGCCGCCGGCAGCATTCACCAGCGGAGTGATGACAGCGTCCGTGAACGCCTTTATCAGTGTGCTGAAGGCGAGCGCGATTGCCAAGCCGACGGCGATCACGATCAGGTCGCCGCGCATGAGGAAGTTCTTGAAGCCTCTGAAAACCGCCATGACTTTCTCCCATCGGCCGAAGTTCCGGGCTTCAGCTATGCGATGCGACGGGTGCCTGCGGTGGGGATTTCGGCTAGATATTTGACGGACAGGGGGGGCGCCCGGCAGGCGCCCTAAGCCGACTCGGACAGGGGGGCGCCCGGCAGGCGCCCTAAGCCGAGTCGGCCTCGCCGCTCACGACCGAGATCACGCGGCCACGCCTGCCGCGGGTGAACTCGACCGTGCCGGGCACGCGGGCGTAGATCGTGTCGTCGCTCCCAATCCCGGTGCCGTTGCCCGGTTTGAAGTGGGTGCCGCGTTGGCGCACGATGATCTCGCCTCCGTGCACCCGCTGGCCCGCGAACACCTTGACGCCAAGGCGTTTGGCGGCCGAATCGCGGCCGTTACGCGACGAACCCAGCCCCTTCTTATGAGCCATCCTTTTCCTCCTTGGCCTGCGAGGGCGCACGGCCCGCACGAGCGCTGCTCCCTGAACCCTCCTTCTTGGCCCGCGACCGCCGCGGGCGTTCGCCGGCCTCGATCGCCGTGATCTCGATTCGCGTCAGCTCCTGTCGGTGACCGGTACGACGCTTGTAGCCACGTTTGGGTTTGAATTTCACAACCCGCAGCTTCGGTCCCCGCTCGTGCGCAACGACGCGCGCCTCGACTCGCACCGGGGGACCGTCCTGGCCAGAATCGAGCACCTGCTCGCCGTCGACGTAGAGGAGCGGCTTGAGCGTGCAGCTCGCGCCCTCGTCCACGGGCAGCCGCTCGACGAGCAGGGTCTGCCCCCGCTCCACGCGGTACTGCTTGCCACCGGTGCTGACGATCGCGTACATGTTGCTTTCAGATAGGCCTAAGAGAAAGTCTCACTCGGAAGCGCGCGAACCCGAAGTCGAGCCTGCCGCAGCCGTCGAGCGACGCCGGCCGCCTCTGCGGCCGCGCCGAGGTCGCTTCGATTCTAGGGAATCGCCCTGGTCGGAGGACCCGTCGCCCTGCTCGGAGGACCCATCCCCTTTCTCCGTTGACCCATCCCCTTGCTCGGAGGACCCGTCGCCCTTCTCGGATGACGCCTTGCGCTTGTCGGAGCGCGCGTTGCCCTTGTCGGAGCGCGCAGAGGCCTTGCCCGAGGAATCGTCGCCGTCTGCAGGAACGTCGACCAATGAGGCGACGGCGCTCGTCCGTCCGGCGTCCTCGATCCGGACCAGGTGCTTCTCGCCGACGTACGGTGTCCCGCCCCTGACCTCGATGACGTATCCGTCGACCTTCGCGACGGCGTCGCCGGGGCTATACATGTGCGGCTCGACGATGTCCACGTGGACCTCTTCTCCCGGCCGGAATGGAAGGGCTCGTTCGAGCATCTGATCACGGTCGCCCTCGAGCAGGACCGCGAAGTGCTCGAGAGGCAGCCCCTCGGATCCCTCGAAGAAGAACCACTTACCGGTTCGTTCTTCGACCGCGTGGAGCCCCCGCGCGCCGTCTTTGGTGAATTCAGCGCTGACCCGGGGATTCATTTGGAGCAGGATCGCGGGCGCTTTGGTGCGGGAGGCCACCTCACGCATGCGGCGCTCGAATTCGATCGCAATGGTCTCTTCTGACTTGATCACCCCGTCCCCATCACAGGTGGGGCACGGCCTGGTCATGATCTCGCGTACGCCCTCGGTGATGTTCTGGCGAGTCATCTCGACCAGGCCGAGGGGAGAGATCTCGACCACGAAGGTCTTGGTGCGGTCCTCGTCGAGCGACTTGCGCAGCGTCTTGAGCACGGTCTCGCGGTTGCGGGCCCGCGCCATGTCGATGAAGTCGATCACGATGATGCCGCCGATATCGCGCAACCGCAGCTGAAGCACGATCTCCTCGGCCGCCTCGAGATTCGTCCTGGTGATGGTGTCCTCGAGCCGCGCGCCCTTCCCACGGCCGGTGAACGAACCAGAGTTGACGTCGATAACGGTCAACGCCTCGGCGTAGTCGATCATCAGATATCCCCCGCTCGGGAGATCGACCCTGCGCTCCAGCGTCGAGTCGATCACCTGGTCGACCCCGAAAGCCTCGAACAGCGGCTCGGGCCGGTCCCATAGCTCCACGCGGTCGACCAGTTCGGGCGCGGTGCGGGTGAAGAAGGAGACCAGCCGGTGATGTTGCTTGGGGTCGTCCACGATCGCGCGTTCGAACCACGAGGAGAAGATGTCGCGCACGACCCGGACCGAGAGGTCGGCCTCCTGGAACACGAGCGCCGGCGCCGCTGTCTCATCGACACGCTTGCGCAGCACCTGTTCCAGCTTGAACAGGTATACGAGCTCGCGCTCCAGGTCGGCCCGCGTCGCGCCCTGGGCTGCGGTGCGGATGATCGCCCCGGAGCCCTTTAGATCCAGCTTTGCCGCTTCCTTGCGCAGCCGCTCGCGCGCGCCCTCCTCGAGCCGACGCGACACTCCAATGCCCTCGCCGTGGGGAGCGAGGACCATGTAGCGGCCGGCGATCGTGAGCTCCATGGAAAGCCGCGCGCCCTTGGTCTTGAGCGGGTCCTTGACAACCTGGACGACAATCTCCTGGCCGGGCTTGAGCATGTCTGTGATCTGGCGGCCCTCGCGCGAAGACCCGCGCCCACGACGGGGAGCATCGACGCCGGGCAGGACGATCTCATCGACGTGCAGGAATCCGTTTTTGTCGAGGCCGATGTCAACGAATGCCGCTTCCAACCCGGGAAGGACGTTGTCAACCCGGCCCTTGTAGATGTTGCCCACGATCGAGCGGTTACCGCGGCGCTCGAGATACAGCTCCGCGACGCGGTAGCCCGCGCCCGGGGAGGTTTGCTTACGGCGCCGGCCGTCCGGCTTGGGGGCGACGGTTCCCGTCGCCTCTAGCAGCGCCACTCGGGTTTCGGCACGGTCGACGCTGACCAGTACTTGTTTCTTCAATTCTCATTCAGTCCTTATGTAAGTGTTGGCGCCGCGGCCGCCCTAAAGCGGCGCGGCCGTCAGGAAACTAGTGATCGGCTCTTGCTTTCGGTCGCCATTCGAGCCTGTATATGAATTGATTCCAGCAGGCCGACAGCGATCAGGGTCACAACAACCGAAGAGCCGCCGTAGGAGACCAGGGGCAGTGGTATCCCGGTGATGGGCATGATGCCAATCGTCATTCCCACGTTCACGAACACCTGGAACATGAACATGGCCAAGATGCCGCCGGCGACCACGGTCCCGTACAGGTTCTTGGACAAGGTGACAATGCGCAGCGTGCGCCAGATGAGTAGCGCGTAGAGCGAAAGCACCACGGCTGCCCCAACGAAGCCGTAGGTCTCTCCCAGCGCGGCGAACACGAAGTCCGTGTTCGGTGCAGAGAGGTAGCCCAGGCGTGTCTGGGTGGCGTGCACGCCCCGTCCCAGCTTGCCCCCCGAACCAATCGCGATCAGCGACTGGTGGATGTTCCAAGTCTGGTTCTGGGGGTTCTGCGAGGGATGCAGAAAGCCGGTGAGCCGCTGCATCTGGTAGGGCTTGAGCACGTGTACGCCAATTGCCGGCGCCACCACCAGCACGATCACGATCGCCGCTACCGCCAGGGTGGCAAGCGCGAATAAGTGCTTCCACGGAGTTCCCGCCACGAACAGCACGACGAATCCGATAACCACGGACACCATGGCCGTTCCGAGATCCGGCTGGGGCAGCACCAATAGCGCTGGGATCAGCGCCAGCAGCACTATGCGCAGGGTGGTTCGTACCTCGTGCAGCCGTCGCGAGCGGTCGGTTATGAAGGCCGCCAGCGAGAGAATGAGGAGAATCTTGCCGAACTCGGACGGCTGCACCTGGAAAAGCGGGAGCGGAATCCAGCGATGGCCACCCTGTACGGCGGGCATCCCCAGCACGATCAGGTCGAGCAGGATCATCACGCCGTAGAAGCCGTACTTGTATTCACGGAACCGCGTGTAGTCGATCCGCGAGAGCACAATGGCCACGAGGATTCCTGCCCCCGCATAGATGGCCTGCCGCTCCACATAGTGTGTGCCGGTGGCGCCCGCGATGGCGCCATGAAGGGTGATGAGCGAACAGGCGATCAGCCCCAGAGCGCTCAGCGCCAGCAGGGGGTCGGCCCGGCGGAAGTAGCGCAGCCGCGCCGGAGCCTCCTCGCGGACACCCTGAATCGCGGTTACGTTCACAGTGTTCTCGAGGTGCCGGGGACGTATTGGCCCTTCTTGCCGAAGAACCACTGCGAGAGGATCTCGCGCGCGACGGGTGCTGCCCCGATCGCGCCAAACCCGCCGTTTTCGACCTTCACCACTACGAGGATCGGCTTCTTCGTCGCCCATGCCGGAACGAAGCACGCATACCAGGCTGTGTCCTGCTGCCCATTCAGCTGCGCGGTGCCGGTCTTTCCGTAAACCTGCTTGGGGAAATTGCCGAACACGGCATCTGACGTGCCGCCACCGCTCTGAGCCGCTTCGTGCATGCCCTGCCGGATCGCGGCGAGGTACGTAGGGTTGATGTGCATGCGCCTGACCGGGGGCGGGTCGATCCGCTGCAGCACCGTGCCGTTGCCGGACTCGATCGCCGAGCCGACGTGCGGTCGCACGACATTACCCCCGTTGGCGATCGCCGAATAGGCGACCGCGAGTTGAAGCGGCGACACCTGGACGTCGCCCTGTCCGACCGCGAGGTTGACGTTATCGCCCGCCGACCACGGTCGTCCGTCGGAGATCCCGCACGAGGAGTGCTTCCCGCGGCCCTTGAATGGCCCGACGCCCTGCTCGCATTCGCGCTCTAGCCGGTCGATGTGCGACCGCCACGCTGGGGTCGGCAGGTTGCCGGCGTAAGCGCCACCGAGGTCGACTCCCGGGAGTCGACCGATCCCGTACAGGCTTGCCCAGTGCTGAAGGGCTCCGCCACTGGGACGCTCCCGGTTCATGAGGGCACCCAGGTTGTAGAAGAAGACGTCGTCGGAGACCTTGATCGCGCTGACCAGGTTGAGCACGCCGTTGGCGGCCCCTCCCGCGTTTTGCCGGCATACCCCCCCGAGGCAGAACTGGCCGGTGTCGTCGTAGGTCTGATCGAGGCTCCACGCGCCTGACTCGAGCGCGGCTGTGGCGGTGATCGGCTTGAACGTCGACCCCGTCGGACCGACGCTCTGGATGGCCCGGTTGAGCAGGGGATAGTCGGAGCCGGGGTTGTTGAGCCGCGCGTAGGCCTGCTTGGAGATTGCCTTGGTGAAGATGTTCGGGTTAAACGTAGGCAACGACCCCATCGCGTAGATCTGGCCGTTCTGCGGGTCCATGGCAACGAACGCACCGCCATGGCCCGGCGCATTTGTATCGATCGACTGCTGCAGCGCCGACTGACCCACGCGCTGGAGGTTCATATCGAGCGACAGCTTGAGTATGTGGCCAGGTAGCGGCGCCCGCTGCCTGAGGAAGCGAACGAAGTCGCCGGCGGCGTCGACCAACACCCGCTCAGCGCCGTCGCGCCCCTGGAGGTAGCGGTTGTAGTACCACTCGAGCCCTGACTGGCCGACGACATCCTGTTCGGAGGCGCCCGCGAAGCGCGGATCGTTGCTCTTGAACTCGCTCGGCGTGATCGGACCGACCGTCCCGAACAGCTGCGCCGCGAGCGAGCCGAGTGGATAGGACCGCTCATATACCTGCTCGACTTGAACTCCCGGGAAGTAGTTCTGGCGCTCCAGGACGTAGAACTGCACCGCGCGAGACACGTTCTTCTTGATCGTCACGTTGGCGTAGGGAATCTGGGCCTGCTGCTGTGCGATGTCGCACTGGATCGTCCCCAGATGCTCGATCGCAGGACGCGTTTGATTTGGGACCGCAACCGGGCAACGCCGGCGCTTCGAGGACAGCCCTAGGACACGATCCAGGCGATGAAACTCGGCGGCCTTTGCGCGGGCCGACCCTGGAAGATGCGGAACCGCCAATTGCACATCCAACGCACGCGTGTTGTCGACCAGGAGATGGCCCTGCGAGTCGATCACCTCACCCCTCGGGGAAGGTATCTCGAGCGATCGAATGCTTCCGTTGGCGCTTGCCTGAGCGACGTACTTTTGGCCCGAGAGGATCTGCAGAAACCAGAGCCGGAAGAAAAGGATTGCGAACAGCGCCAGCGCGAAGCCGCCGAGAAACGTCACCCGCCGCGCCAGCTGCGGGGTCAACATCGGCGGACGGCGCTGATCTCCGGGAGGCTGGATCATTTGAGGTCAGAACGTGGAAGAGGGCCGAAGCGCTCGCCGGACTGGTGCAGGGGACTGAGGCCGCCGGTCGTGTAGCGCCGCCCACGTCGCCGTCGAGGGTCCTCCGGCACCGCCCCGCGCAGCGTGCGTCGCACGATCGCGTATACGGGCAGGGAGATCAGCGTGTTGATGAGGATCGTGACGAAGATCTGTTGCACCAGTAGCCCGCTCACTGGCGCATTGACCCCGAGCAGGAACTGCAGCATCGCCATCCCGACCTGTGCCACGGCGGTAGCAGCTGCTCCTGCCGCGACCGGTACCAGTCCATGCGAAGGATCGCGCAGCTCGCGCACGCGACCGGACCAGTAACCGATGAGCAGGTACAAGAGCGACGTGATCCCGAGCGTCTGAACCAGCAGGAGATCGACGAGAAGGCCCGCGCCGAACCCCATCACCGCCCCCGTCATCGACCCGCATAACAGTCCAACCGACATCACCACCAGCGGCATCACGTCGGCGCTGACTCCGAAGAGCGTGATCTGGGAGATGGCGGCGTCCTGGATCACCACCGCCACCAGAGCGAGGAGGACGAGCCGGAGGATGAGGTTGGTGCGCAGGCTCATGGCACCTGCGCGCGAATCGCCGGGGCGTGCGGTGATGTCAGCACCTGCACGACCGAGAGATGGCGCAGGTCTGCTGCCGGCGACACCTGGACCTGGTTGTTGTTGATCAGATTGTTTGCGCTGGCGTTCGAGACCTGGCCGATGGGGATGCCACGCGGATACAGCGAATTGAGGGGGCCGGACTTGTAGCCGGCCGTCACGACGAGCTGGCCCAGCTGCGGCCCCGGCTGGCCCGGGACGATGCGCGGGAGATCCTGGAGCAGCATCTCGTTGGGGTTGCCGACCGCCGGGACCAGTAGGCCCGTGTCGCCCTTTTTGTCCTGGACCTGCGCAGCGACATTGACCGAGTGATCCGTGATCAGTTGGACGACTGAGACGGTCGGGTCAACGGTCGAGACCTTCCCAACCAGCGCCCCATCGCCGATCACGGGCTGATCGACCTGTACGCCGTCGTCCGAGCCCTTGTCGATCTCGATTGTCTGATACCAGAGCGTCGGGTCGTGCCAGATCACGTCGGCGGTAACCGGCTTGTAGTGGGAGATGTTGTCGGTCGCGTCGAGGTGAACCTCCCTGCTCAGCTGGCGGTTGAGGAGCTGGGCCTCCTGCGCCTGCGCGAGCTCGCTGGTCAGCCGCTCCACCTTCTTGCGCAGCTGGGTGACCTGCGAGCGGGCATGGAAGGTGTCTGAGAACCAGCCGGCGATGTCACGAACGGGCGACAGCACCGTGCTCGCGCCCTGCTGGATCGGCGAGAAGATCTGAACGATCCCGCGCTGAATCGTGTGCAGCGGGCTCGACGGTGGCCCGCCGAAGTATGCAGTTAGCAGAATCAGAGATGCGGCAACGAGGGCTACAAGCGCAACCCGTCGACGCCGTACTCGTTTGTCGTGCACGGGAGATCTCTCTCCAAGAGCTCGCTGCTCGCCGTTGCCACCAGATTTATCAAGACCCTAGTAGCGGCGGTTGCGATTGCGTGAATTCTTACTTGAACGGTGGATGGCCTCGAACTCCTCCAGCGACCTCCCGGAACCAACCGCCACACAAGTCAGCGGCGACTCCGCAAGATGGGCCGGCATTTGCGTCTCGGCGCGCAGCCGCTCATCCATCCCCTGTAGCAGCGATCCCCCTCCTGCAAGCATGATGCCACGATCCATGATGTCGGACGCGAGTTCGGGCGGCGTACGGTCGAGTGTCTCCTTGACCGCGTCCACGATCTGCGAGACCGGCTCCTCGAGCGCACCGCGAATCTCCTCGCTGGTCAGCACCACGGTCTTGGGAAGGCCGGAGACCATGTCCCGACCGCGGATCTCCGCCTGGACCTCCTCGGGCATCGGGAAGGCCGACCCGATCTCGAGCTTTACCTCCTCGGCCGTCTGCTGGCCGATCAAAAGTTTGTACTCGCGCTTGACGTAATTGATGATGGCCTCGTCGAGTTCGTCTCCGCCGACCCGGATGGACTCCGAGACGACGATCCCACCCAACGAGATGACCGCCACCTCGCTGGTCCCGCCGCCCACATCCACGACCATCGAACCCGTGGGCTCGCCCACAGGTAGGCCGGCGCCGATCGCGGCTGCCATCGGCTCCTCGATCAGGTACGCCTGACGGGCTCCCGCCGACAGGCAGGCCTCCTCCACAGCGCGCTTCTCGACTCCGGTCACGCCGCTGGGTACGCAAACCACCACGCGCGGATGGGCCCAGCGGTTTTGATGGACCTTCTGGATGAAGTGGCGCAGCATCTCCTCGGTGACCTCGAAGTCCGCGATCACCCCGTCTTTGAGCGGCCTGATCGCCTGGATCGTCCCCGGGGTGCGACCGAGCATGCGCTTGGCCTCGATGCCCACCGCGTGAACCTCGCCGGTGCGCGAGTCCACCGCCACGACGCTGGGCTCGGACAGCACGATGCCGCGACCGCGCACGTAGACGAGAGTGTTTGCGGTACCGAGGTCGACCGCCATGTCGCGGCCGCCGAATCCTGTCAGATACGTGAAGAACCCCATATATGCGGAGATGACGCAGGCGCCAAACGGAGCGACGGATAGTGGGAAAGCCCCAACCAGGCTGCCTGCTCCGTTCGAGCGCGAGTGTAGCGGTTTGCTGGGGAAACGCTCGGCCCCGGCAAGCGCTTTTTGGGGCGAATTCCCGTACGCAGCCCCGGCTTAACGGGATCTTTGCCGCCAACGTGATCGAGGCCCACTCGAGGGGCTGCGTACGGGATCTTCGCCCCGACGCTTGCCGGGGGCCGAGGCCGTATCGGACGAGGCGTCGTCTCCATTCGGAGAAGATTCATCCCGACGCTTCGGAAGCCTTGAGGTGGGAGGAATTTTGCCCGTGCGATCGCCGCCGGAGTGGGCGTCTGACGGCCGCCCGCGGAGCATTCAAGGTCGCCGGTGCGGGGCGGGCTGACAGCCCACCCCGCCCGCGTTCAAATCGGCCGGTTCGGGGCGGGCTGAAAGCCCGCCCCGCCCGCCCCTCAGCCCACGTTCAGAGCTGCGCTCTTCGTGATCAGCATGCTGTGAAGGCTCACCTGGTGCGAGCCCCCGCTGAGATGCAGCCGAGCGGCATCGATCATGTAGGTGACGTCACCCAGCGTGTTGGCCTTCAGCGTGGCAACCCGATGGCCGTCGATCACAAGCTGCACCGGGTAGTCCGGGAGGAACCCGCCGGCGAGCAGGTAGGACTCGCCGTTGGGCGCCACCTTACGCGGCGACAATTCGACCGCGCGCTCCAGGGCGCCGAGCTGTGACCCCGCCTGGCGGCGGGCAGCGGCCTCCCCATGAGAAGACCGAGTGGCCGCTACCAGCGCCGGTACGAACCGTGGGGCGAATATGGTCCCCCAGCCGCTGGCGACGTCGAAGCCCGGCTTGGCGAAGAAGCCCGGCACCGTCACCTTCCCCTTCGCGGTCTCGGCGGAGTTATTCCCCTTGACCACGTCGGCGATACCGTCCTTTGCTCCCGCCGGACCGAGTACGTGGTACAGGGCGGGATTTATGGGCCCCACGTTGCCGTGGTTCATCTGGGTGGCCAGAGCCATGATCCCGTTGAGCAGCGGCGCTGCCTCGGAGGTGCCGTCCTGTGCGTCCATGGTGATGTCAGGCACCGAGCGCGTGTGGCCATGCGTGATCGAGGCCACGCCGTTTTGGAAGGCGGGACGGCCGAACACCGACGAGAATCCGGCCCCTTCAGAGAACTCGGCGGCCGGCGGGGGCACGTGCCACACAGGGTCGGGCCCGATTTTCTTCCCGTTCTTGAGGCTCACGTTGGGCACGCTTCCACCGACGGCGGTATTCCACGGGGAGTCGTCCCAGGCTGCGGTGTCCGGAGTGGCCGAGACGGTCCCACACTGGTTGTTGGCCACGGCCAGGTTCTGCACCACCCCGCAGTCTCCGGTGGCGTTGAGCACCGGGACGCCTGCCGCCGCGGCGGCGAGCTCGCCCGGGTTCTGGGCCAGGATCTCAGCCGGGCCGTTGCTGTAGGTGGTCTCACCGGTCCCGTCGCTGATCGAGATCGAGTTGGCGAGATGGTTGCGCCCGATGTCCTCGAGCGCCTTCATCATCTCGGGCGGCGCCACCTGCTGAGCCGCATCGGCCTTGATCTCGGTGTCCGCCGGGGTGGCCGAAATGACGATCTTGGCGTAGGGAGCCATCAGGTGAGCCGACATGACATCGAGCGTCAGCTCTCCCTGCCAAGCCTGGCAGGAGCCGTAGCTGCCCAGCTTGACCATGCCCGGTGGACACTTCTTCGGAAGCGGACCGGCCGGATAGATGGTGGTGATCTTCGGGTTGGGCAGCCCGAAGAGCTTGTCGAAGCCCGCGATCTGGCTGGCGATATGGGGATCTCTCCAACCCTCGATCACCGCCACGGTGGTGCCGGCTCCGTCGACGCCCTTGAGCCAGAGCGGTCCGATGCCGTAGTCGAAGACGTCCTGCGGTCCGGGTGTCAAATCCGCGTACCGCACGCAAGGCTTGGTGTTTGGAATGCACTTGTCGTAGTTCTTGTGCATCCGGCGCAGAACCGCCTTCAATACGCGAATCTGCTGGCCGCGAGGGGGCAGCGCCGTCGGGCGCGCCTGAGCGGCCGAGACGCCGGCGGGGCTCGAGCCCAGGATCGGGCGACCCGTGATCCGCGATCGAACCACCCCAGGCGGGGCGGCTTGGTTGCCTCGCGCGGAGGCGGTTCCGGCGGCCGCCGAACCTCCCCCGGTTGCCACGGTGATCACCACTGCAACAGCGACGAGCGATACCGCGCCCGCCAGCTTGACGACCTTACGGCTTAGCCAGGGCCTCAATCTGCCCTCTCCTTCCTGCCCGACATGGGGACGTCGACGGAATGCCTTACGCGCCCCCGGGGACAGCAGTGGCCAACCTACCACTCCGGTACTCGGCGAGCATTACGGCGCGGTTATGAGTTCCGGCTCGAGCTCCATCAGCAGCCCAACCGGAAGGCCCACAACGTTGAGGTAGTCGCCCTCGATCGACCTCACCAATGCCGCGCCGCGGCCCTGGATCGCATAGGCACCCGCGCGGTCGCGCCACTCCCCGGTGTCGAGGTACCACTCGAGCAGGCCCTCGTTGAGCACCCGGAACGTGACCGCGGTGGTCGCGGCGGCGGTCCGCGGGCGGCGATCGGAGGCGATCAGGCAAAGCCCTCCGATCACCGTATGACGTCGGCCCGACAGGGCCTCGAGCGTCGTCCGCGCCTCGGCGCGATCGGCCGGCTTGCCGTAGATCGTCCCGCCAAGCGCCACGACCGTGTCGGCCCCCAGCACGCGGCCGTCAACTCCTTGCTCACTAACGGCATGGGCCTTGCGGTAGGCGTTTTCGACAGCCACCTCGTGGGGGGGCCCTGACTCAAGTTCCTCCACCTCGGGCGCACGAACCTCAAACGGCGTGCCCAACTGCTCGAGAATCGCCCTCCTTTGGGGCGAGCGCGATGCGAGAACTAGCGGCCCGGTTGGCAAATACGACTACAGCTCGGGGAAGAACAGCGCCACCTCGCGCGCCGCGGAAGTGTCGGAGTCTGAGCCGTGGACCATGTTCTGCCCGACCGCGACGGCATACTCCCCGCGGATCGAGCCGGCATCCGCCTTGAGTGGGTCGGTGGCCCCGATCACCTGTCGAGCGGCCTCCACCACCCGCTCCCCGGTCAGCACCATGGCGACCAGAGGTCCCGAGGTGATGAACTCCACGAGCTCATCGAAGAACGGCTTGCCCGTGTGCTCTTCGTAGTGGCGCTGCGCCAGGTCACGATCCATGGTCATCAGCTTCAAGGCCTCGAGCCGTAGCCCCTTGCGCTCGAAGCGGGCGATGATCTCGCCCGTCAGGTTGCGGGCGAATGCATCGGGCTTGATCAGGATCAGCGATCGCTCCATCGGCGGACTGCTCGCGTGCTCGAAGTCGCGCTACGAACGCTCGGTTTGCGGCCGTCCGTAAGAAGGCGGAGACTCCGCACCCGGCGGTTGGCGCACCGTGGATTGCCTGGAGACCCCGGAGCGAACAGGAGGCTGTCGCGCCGCCGATTGACCGTCCGAAAGCTGATTCGTCGGCTCAGCGGCGGGGTCGCGGCGTCGGCGCACCCGGCGGGCGGTCGGGGCGGCGCCCACCTCCGACTCACAGAAGGGGCAGATCTTCCAATCCGCCTCAAGCGGCCGTCCGCACACGCGGCAGGGGTCCTTGAGCTTGCGCAGGCAGTTCGGGCAGCGCAAGAAGTCCTTCTCGACCGGGGTGTCGCAATACGGACAGAGGTGATAGCCCGACTGAGCAAGCCGTGCCTCTGCGGCCTGCATTTCAAGGTCGCGCTCGCGCACGTCCTCCAGGTACTCGGGCGGACGCACGATCGCGTAGACGATCGAGCCCACGTAGGGGAACAGAGCGGCGGCCGTCGCGCATCCCACCAGCATGGGGTCGGCAATGCGCCGGCGGGCGTCCGCGTAGGTCCAGTACACGAGCGCCAACCAGATGATCACGAGCAAGAGGATCAGCAGATTAACGGCCAGGTTCAGCCCGCTGCTCTTGATCCCGAAGACGGCAAAAGCCATCATTGCCTGTGCCAGTGTAGTGGTCTGACCTCGTTCATCGGTTTCGCGGAACTAGAGAAATACCCGCCCGAAGACGTACCCGATCGCGAAAAAAATCAAAATCACAAGCGCCACGACCAGCGCGACGATCCCGACCATCGTCAAGAAGCTCGGCTGCTCGCCGGGCCCGTCCACAGCTTCCCTGGTTGGTTCACCGCGCGTCGCCATGTTCCTTCTCCTACGTCGTCGGCGCAGCATGAACAGTGGCGTCCAGTTAGAGGTTTGACGCCCGCTCGAGCTGTTCTGCGCCGAGCAGGTCCGCGATGAGATAGATGGACCCGGTTGCGATCACCGCCCCGTCGCGTCCGGCCAATTTGCGCCCACGCGCGAGCGCAGCCCCCGGTCCCCGCACCACTTCCGCTGGGGGTCCGTCAAGCTGTCCGGCAAGCGACTCCAGGGTCGGCGGCGGCAAGGCACGCGGATTATGAGAGTTTGTACAGATCAGCGCGTCGGTCGCCGGCAGCAGCGTACGCAACATGCCTGCGGCATCCTTGTCGTCGAGGATCGAGACCACAGCCACTAGGGGCTTGCGGCCTTCGGTTACCTCCGACAGCGACTCGGCCAACGCGGCCACGCCATCGGGGTTGTGCGCGCCGTCGAGCAGCGTCATCGGCCGGCGGCCGACCACCTGCAGGCGACCCGGCACGCGAACCTCCGCCGCGGCCCGCGCCACCGCCCCCGGGTCCAGTTCCCCCATGAAAGCCTCGGCCGCTGTGCGCGCGAGCGCGAAGTTGCGGCGCTGGAAGGAGCCCAGCGCGGCCAGCGAGACCCTCGGATCAGCGGGCGCCGAGACGATCCGGGCGACCCGCTCGCCGGCCACTCGCCGGGCCACAGTCACCGCATCCGGATGGAGGCCATGCCCCAGGACCAGCGTGCCGCCGGGCCTGACCACATCGAGCTTTTCGCCGGCGATGTGGGTGATGGTCGGCCCCAGCCAGCGCGTGTGCTCGAGACCGACAGTGGTGAGCGCCTGGACCTTCGAGGGGATGACATTGGTCGCGTCATAGCGGCCGCCGAGGCCTGCCTCGATCACCGCCACCTCCACCTCGCGCCTCGCCAGCTCTGAATAGGCCGCCGCGGTAAGGGCCTCGAACTGCGTTACGTGGTCGTCCTCCGGGAGCGACCGATTCACCAGGTCCGCGGCCCGCGCCGCGCGCGAAACGGCGGCGGCAAAGGCGGCAGGCTCGAGATCGCGCTCGGCCACCTGGATTCGCTCGGCGAATGACACCAGGTGCGGGGACGTGTAGGTCCCGGTGCGCAGGCCGTGGCGCTCGAGGATCGCGGCGATCATGCGCGTAGTGGAGGATTTGCCGTTCGTTCCCACGACGTGGATCGAGACGAACTCCTCCTGCGGGCGGTGAAGCGCGGTCATCAACCGCCGCATCCGGTCCAGCCCGAAGCGCATGCCGAACAGCTCAAGCGAGTTCAGATAGCGCTCTGCGTCAGAGAGCGACCAGGCCCGCGAGACGTCCGCGCGCGCGCTCATAGCGCCTGGAGTTCGGAGTGCAGCCGGGCGAGCTTGTCGCGCTCGGCCTGAACGATCTGAGGAGGTGCCTTGGCCACGAAGCCCTCGTTGGCGAGCTTTGCCCGCGAACGCTCGATCTCAAGCTCGAGCCGCGTCCGCTCCGCGGCGAGCTTGCGCTCAGCGGCTGATGGGTCGAAGTTGTCGCCGGGGAGGATCTCTACCGCGCCACCCTCGATCGGGACCGATACCAGCGCCGCTGCGCCATCCTGAACCAGAGAGAGCTTCGCCAGTCCGGCCACATGGTCCGCGGTCTGCTCGTACCCCCCCGCCGCCAGGCGGGCGCTCAGTTGTACCCCGGCCTTGAGCCCGGCGAGGTCGCGCCAGCGCCGAATCGCCTGCACAGCCTCGATGGTGCGCGCCAGCACCGCCTCGGCCTCATCGTCAACGGGCGGCGCGGTCGCCTCACGCCGGCCGGCGAGGAGCCCCTCGGCTCCCGGGAGGTGGGCGTAGATCTCCTCGGTCACGAACGGAATCAGGGGGTGCGCGAGCGTGAGCGTCTCGGTGAGCAGGTAGAGCAGGTTTGCCTGGACATCCGCGTCGCCGTCGCGGAGCCGTGGTTTGACGAGCTCGAGGTACCAGTCGCACAGCTCGCCGTAGACGTAGTCATAGAGCGCGAAGGCCGCGTGGGCGAAGTCGTACTGCTCGATCTGCGCCCTCACCTCCGCTCTGGCATGCGCAAGCCGCGAGAGGATCCAGCGATCCTCGACTCGCACCGCCTGCAGTTGAGCACCGGTTTCAGGATCGACCCCGAGCAGGATCAGCCGTGAAGCGTTCCACAGCTTGTTGGTGAGCCGCAGGCCCTGGGCGATCTTGTCCTCGGAGAACCTCACGTCCTGTGTCGAGGACATCGCCAGCAATCCCCAGCGCAGCGCGTCAGCGCCGTAGGCGGGGAAGGCCCCTCCCTGCGCGAACACCGGCGGGCGCCGTCCTCCCTCGATCAGGTCCATGGGATCGATGCCTGTGCCCAGCGACTTTGACATTCGCCGGCCGTCGGGGGCCTGGATGATCGCGTGGATGTGTACGTCGGCGAAGGGCTCGGTGCCGGTGAACTCGAGGCCCATCATCACCATGCGCGCGACCCAGAGGAAGATGATGTCGCGCGCCGTGACCAGCACGTCGGTCGGGTAGAAGGCCTCGAGCTGGGGCGTCTCCTGTGGCCAGCCGAGCGCCGCGAACGGCCACAGCGCGCTGGAGAACCAGGTGTCAAGAACGTCGGGATCGCGCTCCCAGCCGTCGACGTCAGGCGCGCTGGTGCCCACATAGACCTCCTCACCGCGATACCAGACCGGGATCTGGTGGCCCCACCACAGTTGGCGCGAGATGCACCACGGACGGATGTTTTCCATCCAGTTCAGGTAGACGCCAGCCTCCCGCGCAGGATGGAAGCTGACCCGCCCCGAGCGCACCGCCTCGATCGCCGGGGCGGCGAGCTTCTCCATGGCCATGAACCACTGCAGCGACACCAGCGGCTCGATGCGCTCGCCCGAGCGTTGCGAGAAAGGCACCGTGTGCAGGTACTCCTCGGTCCGCGAGATCAGCCTCTGCGCCTCAAGCTCGTCGACGACCGCGCGCTGTGCCTCCGCCGCCGTCATGCCCACAAACCGCTCCGGCGCCTCGTCGGTGAGTCGCCCGTCCTCGCCGATCACGCTGATCTGGCGCAGCTTGTGGCGGCGGCCGATCTCGAAGTCGTTTGGGTCGTGGCCGGGCGTGATCTTCAGCGCGCCGGTGCCGAACTCGGGCTTGACGTAGTCGTCGGCGATGATCGGAAGGCGTCTCCCCACCAGCGGCAGGATCGCCTCGCGACCCGTGAGACCGGAGTAGCGCTCGTCGTCGGGATGGACCGCGATCGCGGTGTCGGCGAGCATCGTCTCCGGGCGCACAGTGGCGACCGTGATGACCTCGTCGGAGTCCGCGAGCGCGTAGTCCACGTAATAGAGCGTGTCGGTCACCTCGCGGTCCTCGACCTCGAGGTCCGAGATCGCCGAGCGCGTGCCGGGATCCCAATTGACCATGTAACGGTCGCGGTAGATGTAGCCCTTCTCGTGCAGCGCCACGAAGACGCGCATCACGGCCGCGGCATAGTCGGGGTCGAGCGTGAACCGCTCATCGTCGTAGTCGCACGACGCGCCCAGCCGCTTGAGCTGCTCGATGATCGTGCCGCCGTACTGCTCCCGCCACTCCCAAACGCGGCGCTCGAATGCCTCGCGCCCCAGCGCCTCGCGGCTGGTGCCCTGCGAACGCAGAAGCTGCTCGACCTGGGCCTGGGTGGCGATGCCGGCGTGGTCTGTGCCGAGAATCCACTTCGCTCGCTGCCCGCGCATGCGGTGATGGCGGATGAGGGTGTCCATGATCGCGTCCTGAAAGGCGTGGCCCATGTGCAACGAGCCGGTGACGTTCGGCGGCGGGATCGCGATCGAGTAGTTCTCCTGCGCCGTTCCCTTGGCCTCGGGATGGAAGATGCCCGATTCAAGCCACCGCTCGGCGATCCGAGGCTCGACCTCGGAGGGGTCGTAGCGGGTCTTAGCGCGCAGCTGCGCGATCTGAGCGTCCCAGTCGGCCATGGGGGTGTACGAGTCTAGGTAGGCGCGGGCACACATGTGCCCCGCCCCGGGGCGCGCATGCGCGCCCCGGAACAACAAGAAGCTAGGCCGCCTCTTCCTCGGGCGCGGCCACGGTCACCAGCGTCGGTGGCGTGTCCTTCTCGATCGTCTCGCGCGTGACCACGCACTTGCGGACGTCGCGGCGCGAGGGCAGCTCGAACTGGACCTCGAGCAGGATCTCCTCGACGATCGAGCGCAGCCCGCGCGCGCCGGTGTCGCGCTCGAGCGCCTTGTCAGCCACCGAGGAGAGAGCATCGTCGGCGAAGACCAGCTCGATGCCGTCGAACTGGAAGAAGCGTTGGAACTGCTTGACGAGCGCGTTGCGGGGCTCGGTGAGAATCTCCATGAGCTCGTCTCGTGACAGCTGGTGGATCGCGGACATGACCGGCAGACGGCCGATGAACTCGGGGATGAGGCCGTACTGGATGAGGTCCTCGGGCAGGCAGTGCTCGAAGATCTGGCCCGTGTCGCGCTGGTCCTTTGACTGGATCGCGGCGCCAAAGCCGATTCCCTGATGTCCGATGCGGCGCTCGATGACCTTGTCCAGGTTCGCGAAGGCTCCGCCGCAGATGAACAGGACATTTGTGGTGTCGATAGAGAGAAACTCCTGGTGGGGATGCTTGCGCCCGCCCTGTGGCGGCACCGACGCTGTCGTCCCCTCGAGGATCTTGAGCAGCGCCTGCTGGACCCCCTCGCCCGAGACGTCGCGCGTGATCGACGGGTTGTCGGCCTTGCGCGCGATCTTGTCGACCTCGTCGATGTAGATGATTCCCGTCTCCGCCTTCTTGACGTCGTAGTCGGCGGCCTGGATTAGCTTGAGCAGGATGTTCTCGACGTCCTCGCCCACATAGCCGGCCTCGGTGAGGGCGGTGGCGTCGGCGATCGCGAAGGGCACGTTGAGGATGCGCGCCAGGGTCTGGGCCAGCAGCGTCTTGCCGCAACCGGTCGGGCCGAGCAGGAGGATGTTCGACTTCTGCAGCTCGATCTCGTTCTCGTCGGACTGCATCATCTGGACGCGCTTGTAGTGGTTGTACACCGCCACTGAGAGCGTCCGTTTGGCCTGCTCCTGACCGACTACGTACTCGTTGAGGACCTCGTAGATCTCGCGCGGCTTGGGGAGGTTGTCGATGTCGAAGCTCGGAGCGGCCGAGAGCTCCTCATCGATGATTTCGTTGCAGAGATCGATGCACTCGTCGCAGATGTAGACGCCGGGACCCGCGATCAGCTTCTTGACCTGGCGCTGCGACTTCCCGCAAAAGGAGCAGAGAAGCTGTTCGTTGGAGTCCGTGGGACGTGCCATACGGTGTCTCTCCCGACGAGCGCGGCCTCACGCGGCCGCGACCTCCTCCCAAGACTAGTAGGTCAGTGGTGCGAGATCACCCGGTCGATGATCCCGTACTTCTCCGCCTCCTCGGAGGCCATGAAGTAGTCGCGCTCGGTGTCCTGGCGGACCTTGTCGAGCTCCTGTCCGGTGTGGTTGGCGATGATCTCGTCGAGCCTGCGGCGCACGTCGATGATCTCTTTGGCGTGAATCTCGATGTCGCTTGCCTGCCCCTGGAAAGCGGAAGAGACCTGGTGGATCAGGATCTTGGCGTTGGGAAGCGCCATGCGCTTGCCCTTTGCCCCCCCGGCCAGAAGCAGCGCGCCCATCGACATCGCTATGCCCACGCAGATCGTCTGCACGTCGGGCTTGATGAATTGCATCGTGTCGTAGATCGCGAGCCCCGCGTAGACCGAGCCGCCCGGCGAGTTGATGTAGACCGAAATGTCCTTGTCCGGGTCCTCTGATTCGAGGTGCAGCAACTGGGCCACGATCAGGTTGGCGATCTGGTCGTCGACCGGCGTCCCCAGGAAAATGATGCGTTCGTTGAGCAGCCGGCTGTAGATGTCGAACGCCCGCTCTCCACGGGAGGTCTGCTCGACAACCATCGGTACCAGGGGGCTCATGATCCTCGCTTCTTTTTCCTTGACGCCCGGAATCCTGCCGGGGCGTCACTTGGCGACGCGTGGTCGAGCGTAGCAGCGGCAAGAGTCCGCCTCGGCGCCCCACGCGTGCGGTGGCCGGCGCCGGATCAAGCGGGGCGAGGACGCAGCGAGCGTGGCGTACCTGGAAGGTACGCGAGCGAGCGAGGACGACGCATCCGTGCAGATCCGCCGCCGCCCGACGTGCACGGGGGTTCCGAGACGGACTCTTCAGTCAGCTACTGGGGTTGCTCAGTCAGCTACGGGGGTTGCGCCGGCCGCCCCGGCCGGCGCCGGCCGACCCCTGCTCGGGCCCCTGCGGCGCGCTGCCCGGCGTCCACAGCTGACCCGAGGACCCCTCGGCGCCCTGCTTCTCGGGCGTCCAGAGCTTCTCTCGCGCCCGTGCCTGCTCGGCGGGAATGGGCTTGGCCTCGGCCACGAGCAGTTGGAGCGCCTTGCGAATCGCGATCTCCTCGCGGAACTGCTCGAGGGTTCCCCGCCGGCGCATATCGGCCAGCACCTTTTCGGGCTTGCGTCCGTCTCGCTCTGCCAGTGGAGCGAGCTCCTTCAGAAGCTCATCTTCGCTTGGCTCGATGCTCTCGGCCTCTGCGACTGCCGCGAGCACCGCCTCTCGCCGCAGCGCGGCGCTGGCCTCGGGCTCGGCCTCGTGGGCCAGCCGCTCCTCGTCTCCGCCCGCAATCCGCAGGTACGCCTCTCTGCTGATCCCCTGCCGCTCGAGCGCCGACAGCGTCTCCGAGACCAGCTCGTGCGCACGCGCGTGAACGAGCTGCTCCGGGACCTCTATCTCCGCGTTCTCGACCGCGGCGTCGACCACCGCCTGCTCGAACTCTCGCTCTACGGCTCGTTCGTCCGCCTCGCGCAGCCGCTTCGCGATGTCATCGCGTAGCTCGTCGAGCGTGTCGAACCCGGCCGCTTCGGAGGCGAAATCATCGTCCACCTCCGGCAGCCGCTTGGCCTGGGCCTCAGTCACGGTCACGTCAAACGTGGCGGTACGCCCTCGCAGCTGCTCGGGACTGTCCTGCGGAAACGTGACCTCTACCTCCCGGCGGTCGCCGGCCGAGGCCCCAATCAGCGCCTCGTCGAATCCCGGCAACAGGCGACCGGCGCCCAGCTCCAATAGCTGATCGCGCCCCTCACCACCCTCGAGCGGGCCATCCTCGGTCCTCCCGATGTAGTCGACCACCACGAAGTCGCCCTGCTCGGCCGGCCGGTCGACACGCTCTAGCGTGGCGAGCCGATCGCGCAGCGATTCGAGCTCGGAGTCGATCAACTTCGGATCGGCGTGCGGCTCGCGGCGGCCCACCTCGAGGCCCTTGTATTCGCTCAGCCGTGCTCGGGGCCTGACGCCGATCTCGATCGAGAACGTGAAGGGCTGCCCCTGGTCTGGGTGGTCCTCCAGCTTTAGGTCGGGCTCGCCGACAGGCGCGATGCCCGCCTCGTCGACGGCCTCCTGATACCACCGCGGCAATCCTTCGCGCACCGCTTCATCGACGATCGCCTCGCGGCCCAGTCGCCGGATGACCACCGGCGGCGGCACCTTCCCGCGCCTGAAGCCGGGAATGCGAAGTCTCGAGCCGAGTTCCCGCGCGGCCTGATGAACTCGCCGCTCCACCTCCTCGGGCGGCACTTCGACGGCCACGCGGACGCGCGACTCGGGCAACTCGGTGACGGTCGTCTTGACGGCCATCCGTGGGACGATAGCTTCAGCCCGGTATGCGCAGGCTTCCCCCTCACGGGTTGCGAGTCAAGCTGTCCGGTCTTGCCGGCCGTCTCGTGACCAGTCCGCCGGCCTTCTTCGTGGCCTTCGTAGTCGACCTGGCCGTCTGGGGGTTGCGTACGCTTACGCGCCGGACGCCCGCGCCGTGACTTAGTGTCGCGAGTCAGAAATTCGGCGGCTCGAATGGCGTCCAATTTCCGACTCGCGACACTACGCCTCGGAGCCCGGCGAAGCGACCAGATTGCGAAGCTCGCGCAGCGCGACCGGCAGCGTGGTCATGTCGTAGGTCCGCGAGGCCCTGATGTCGGAGAGCATGCGGGTTACGCGTTCGACCGCGGCTTCGTTGTGCTCGCGCCATTCTGCGATCGCCTCCTCGGCGGAGGCTTCATCCCGCGCACCCTCGAGCACCTCCTGGGCCAGGGCCCGGTGGAGGTTGTAGAGGTCGTCGCGCAACGCAGCGCGCGCGAGCACCTGCCAGCGGTTGGCCCGCGGCAGCTCGATGATCCGGTCGCGCAGCCACGTCAGGACGAACTTCGAGCCCAGCGCGAAGTAGGCCTCCATCACGGCCTCGAGCGGTCTGCCGCTCGCCTCCGACACCTCCACGATGTCGAGCACCGAGCGCAGCGCCGGCATGCCCGCCACGCGTACCGCGAGCTTCCGCGGGACGCCCGCCTCCTCGAAGTGCGCGACGCGCTCGTCGAAGGTCTCGCGGTCGTTGTCGTCGAGCAGATCCCTCAGCGAGCGCTCCAGCAGCCTGGCTCCGTCCTGGAACCTCCTCGTGGTCTCTTCGATTTCAATCGTGCGAGGATGGCCCCGCACCAGCCAGCGCGTGCCGCGCTCCACGAGGCGTCGTCCGTCCAGCATCATCTCGAGCTGGACCTGCGCATCGACCTTGTTGTCGAGTGCCTCTACCTGCTCCCAGAAGGAGCGCATGTCAAAGACCTCACGTGCGACCGCGTACCCGCGCGCCAGCTGCGCAGCCGAGGCTCCCACCTCCTCGCGCACGCGGAAAGCGAAGGTGGTGCCGGCACGGTCGACGAGCTGGTTGGCGACCACCGTGGCGATGATCTCGCGCCGCAGGCGGTGGTCGCCCATCTGCTGTGAGTAGCGCTCGGCCAGCGGTGCGGGGAAGTAGCGCTCCAGGTCGTGCCCGAGATACGGGTCGTCGGGAAGATCCGACTCCACCAGCTCGCTGTAGAGGTGGATCTTGCAGTAGGCCATGATCACGGCCAGCTCGGGCGACACAAAGCCTTGATGGGCCGCTTTGCGCTCGGCGATCTCCTCGTCTGAAGGAAGGAACTCGAGCTCCCGGTCGAGCCCCGCGACCTGCTCGAGGTAGTGAACCAGGCGGGCGTGGACGTCAACCATCGCCGTGGACTGGACAAGCGCCAGGCTGAGCGACTGGGTCTGGGTGTAGTTGCCGTAGAGCACGTGCTCAGCGACGGTCTCGGACATTTCCGCGAGCAGGTCGTTGCGCTCCTCGCGGGACAGCTCGCCCGCGGATATGAGCTGTCCGAGCAGGATCTTGATGTTGACCTCGTGATCCGAGAGGTTGACGCCGGAGGCGTTGTCGATCGCGTCGGTGTTGATCCGGCCGCCGTCCCCCTCGGGGCCGCCGCTCGACGCGTACTCGACCCGGCCGAGCTGGGTGAGGCCCAGATTGCCGCCCTCCCCCACGACTCGGCAACGAAGCTCGCGGCCGTCGACGCGCAGCGCGTCGTTGGCCTTATCCCCCACGTCCTCGTCACTCTCATTGGTGGCTTTCACGTACGTGCCGATGCCGCCGTTGAACAGCAGGTCCACCGGCGCGCGCAACATCGCCGCGATCAGTTCGGCCGGAGAGAGCGAGTCTTCCTCGATCCCGAGCGCTCTCTTGACCTGATCGGATATGCCGATCGACTTGACGCTGCGCGGATAGATGCCGCCACCCTCGGAGATCGTCTGGCTTGAGTAGTCGCTCCAGTTGGAGCGCCCGAGCTCGAAGAGCCGCTGCCGTTCGTTGTAACTGGCCTCGAGGTCGGGGTCGGGGTCCAGAAATACGTGCGTGTGGTTGAAGGCTGCCACGAGCTTGGTGTGCCGGGAGAGGAGCATCCCGTTACCGAACACGTCGCCCGACATGTCGCCGATCCCCACCGCCGTGAAGTCGGTCGACTGGATGTCGACTCCCAGCTCGCGGAAGTGGCGCTTGACCGATTCCCACGCACCCCGCGCAGTGATTCCCATTGCTTTGTGGTCGTAGCCCCGGGATCCGCCCGAGGCGAAAGCGTCGCCGAGCCAGAAGCCGTAGTCGGCGGAGACCTCGTTGGCGACATCCGAGAAGGAGGCAGTCCCCTTGTCGGCCGCGACCACGAGGTAAGCGTCGTCATCGTCGTATCGAACGACGTGCTCGGGCCGCTTCACCTTGCCCTCGACGATGTTGTCCGTGAGGTCGAGTAATCCGGCCAGAAAGATCCGGTAGCACTCGATGGCCTCGTTCTGCAGCGCCTCGCGACCGCCTTCGGCCGGCGGCCGCTTGACCACGAAGCCACCCTTCGAGCCCACGGGGACTATGAGGGCGTTCTTGACCATCTGGGCCTTCATCAGGCCCAGGATCTCGGTCCGGAAGTCCTCTGGGCGGTCCGACCACCTGATCCCGCCACGCGCCACCTTGCCACCGCGCAGGTGGACACCCTCGACGCGGGGCGAGAAGACGAAGATCTCGAACCGCGGTCGCGGCAGCGGAAGAAGTGGGATTCGCGTCGGGTCGACCTTGAACGAGAGCGCACGGCGGTCAGGACCGAAGAAGTTCGTGCGCAGGATCGCCAGCAGGACAGAGAGGAAGCTGCGCAGGATGCGATCCTCGTCAAGGCTCTCCACAGCATCGATTGCGTCCTCGATCTGCTCCTGGAGCGACTTGGCGCGCTCCTCGTCGTGCTCGTCGGGATCGAAGCGCGCGCAGAACAGTTCCACCAGCATTGCGGCGACGTCCGGATGCCCCAGGAGCGTCCGGACCATGTAGGCATCCGAGTAGGGAATCGAGGCCTGACGCAGGTAGCGCGCTACAGAGCGCAGCACCGAGATGCGGCGGCCCGGTAGCGAGGCTGCAAGCACCAGCCCGTTTAGGCCGTCGTTCTCGATCTCTCCCCGCCACACCCAGAGGAACGTCTCCTGGAACAGGTCGCGGATACGCTCGACGTCGTCGGCCTCCACCCGCAGGCCAAAGTCATACAGCCACACAGGCTCAGACTCACGCGGCCGGATCTCATGCGGATGCTCGTCGACGACCTTGGCGCCCATGTGCTCGAAGATCGGCAGCACGTCCGAGAGAGCCACGTCTTCGGTGCTGAAGAGCTTGCATCGAACGGCGCTCGGGTCTGCCGCGTCCTCCTCGTCGGAGACGCGGTAGAGGTGAATGATCGGACCGCCGCGCCGGCGCAGCTCCTCGAGCCTGGCGATATCGCTGACCGCGGTGCGCGCGGAGTGTGCGTCGCGATAACCCGGCGGGAAGGCCGCGTCATAGCGTCTGTAGACGGACTGAGCCCTTTCCGCACCAAGTCCGTCGGTGAGCGCCACGCGCAGGTCGTCGGTCCAAGCCCTTACCGCCCGCACCAAGCGGTCCTCGATCTCCGAGACGTCGTAGTCGTCCGGGATCCCCTCGCGGCAGTGGACGATGTAGTGGATCCGCACGAGCACCGACTCGGACAGATGCAGGGCCCAGTCGACATGCGTGCCGTGGAACTCCTCCGTCAGGATCCTGCCGATCCGCTCGCGGTTCTGGGTGTTGAAACGGTCGCGCGGCAGGCAGACCAGGCAGGCAACGAAGCGGTCCAGCGGATCCTGCCTGACAAATAGTCGCAGCCGCTGGCGCTCGCCCAGGCTCAGAATGCCCATGGTGATCTCGAACAGATTGTCGGTCTCGATCTGGAACAGGGAGTCGCGCGGATACGCCTCGATGATCTCCATCAGCGCCTTGGCGTCGTGGCTCTGCGGCGCGAATCCGGCCCTCTGAAGCACTCGCTTGACCTTGCCACGCAGCATGGGGATCTGAAGCGGGCTCTCGCGGTAGGCGAAGTGGGTGAACAGTCCCAAAAAGCGCCACTCGCCGACGACCTCGCCGCCTTCGAAACGCCGCACCCCGATGTAGTCGAGGTAGGCGGGCCGGTGCACGGTGGCCCTGGAATTGGCCTTCGTGATGACTAACAGCTCGGGCGAGCGGGCTAGTTCAAGGGCTCTCGGTCCGAGCTTTGTGAACGACCGTTTGGGCGCCTTGCGGAGAATTCCCAGGCCGGAGCCCTCCACGAGCTGCAGGCCCACCTCCCCGCCTTTTTCGGTCAGCTCGTACTCCCGATAACCGAGGAATGTGAAGTGGTCATCGGCCAGCCAGCGCAGCAGCTCCTCGCCCTCGTCGATCTCGGAACGGTCGATCGGCGGAGGGTTCTCCTCGAACTCGTTTATCAGGGCCTGCGTGCGCTCGCGCATCGCTCCCCAGTCGCCCACGGCCGCCGTGACGTCGCTAAGCACGCGTTCGATCTCTTTGCGCAGGCGGTCGCGCTGCTCGGCGTCATCCTCGTGGGTTACCTCGGCGTGCAGGATCGATTCGATCTCCACGTCTGACTCATCGCCGCCCGGCTCGAGCACTTCCAGTAGTTGCCCCTCGTCATCACGCCGGACGCCCATCACGGGATGGATCACCAGGTTGATCGAATAGCCCAGCCGGTTGAGCTCCATCGTCACTGAGTCGACGACGAAGGGCATGTCGTCAGAGACAATGTCCATGACGGTGAACGGCAAGCGGAAGCCGTCCCTCGCTTCGCTTGGGTTAAAGACCCTGACCTTGACCTCGGCCGGCTCGCGCTGCTGGGCAAGCTCCCAGTGTGCGAGCGCGGTGGCGCACAGGTCATCGCTGCTGCGGTTGGCCAGATCTTCGGGCGCCACCCAGCGGTAGTACTGACGTACGAAGGCCTCGAACGGGGCGACCTCATGGCCGCCCACCCGGTCGCGGGCCGCACCGCAAACCGACTCGATCAGCTCGGACTCGAGTCCTTCGGTCTTTACCGCCATATAAGGGTCACTCTCCCCGTTCACCCTACCCCTCTGGCGGTGTGGGCATGCCACCAGCGTTGCGGACTCGCCGGACGGAGGGGCTCCGGCGTGTGGCGTTGCCGCCCGTTGCGGGGGCGCGCCCGGCGTGCGGACCTGCCCGCCACGCGCCCGCACTACTCTTGATCGGGAAATGCGTCGATGGCTGCTGCCAAGCTCGGCGATCATCATCGCCGCCGCCCTGGTCGCGCTGCTCGTCTTCGGGATCTCCAGCCAGGGAGCCAACAGCTCCATCGACGCGGCGGTGGCCCGGGGTCGTCAGCCGGTGGCCCCCGATCTAAAGACCAGCCTCCCCGTGCTTGACTCCGGGCGCCGAGAGAGCCTGGCCGATTTCCACGGCAAGGTCGTGGTGATGAACGTGTTCGCCTCCTGGTGCACCCCGTGCGTTGCGGAGGCGCCGGTGCTCGAGCGGACCCAGCAGCAGATCGCCCCACACGACGCCACGGTGGTCGGGGTCACCTACCTGGACAACTCGAGCGACTCGGCCCAGTTTGTCCATCAGCATCACATCTCCTATCCGGTCCTGCGCGACGTGAGCGGGAACTTCGTGCGCGCGTTCGGGACGACTGGTGTCCCGGAGACCTTCGTGATCGGCCGCGACGGGCATATCGTCGCGGTGCGCCGCTATCAGGTCACCAGCCACTGGCTGCAGACCACGCTCTCGCCGTTACTCGGGCACCGGGTATGAGCGCGCTGCAGCGCAGGACGGCGGCCGTCGTGGTCGTCCTCGCCGCGCTGATGCCGCTCGTGTGGGCCGGCCACGCCATCGGCGCGGCCCCTCCGCGGACCTCCCTGACCGCGGTCGAGAACGACCTGATGTGCGTGGCCTGCCACGAACCACTCGCGGTCTCCCAGTCTCCCCAAGCCGAATCCGAGCGCCGTCTCATCTCACACCTGATTGCACTCGGCGACACCAAGCCTCAGATCGAACACGTCATGGTTGCCCAATACGGGCCCTCCGTGCTGGCCCAGCCGCCCGCCCACGGCTTCAACCTCTCGGTCTACGTCATCCCGCCGGTCGCCGTGCTGGTCGGGCTGATCGTGGTCGGCTACGCACTCGCTCGCTGGCGGCGGGCCAAGCGCGCCGAGGAGCCGGGCGCGGGCGTGCAGCCCCTGAGCGCGGGCGACGCGCAGCGGCTCCAAGAGGACCTGGCGCAGTACAAGGGGTAGGGGCGGCCCCGCGCCCGGCGCGCGGCCGCCCGCTCCTACGGCCCCGCGCCCGGCGCGCGGCCCGCTCCTACGCCCATGCGCCCGGCGCGGCCCGCTCCTACGGCCTCGCGCCCGGCGCGCGGCCCGCTCCACCGCCCGCGGCCCGCTCCGCGCGGGCCGCGCCCCGCGACCGGACTTGGAAGTTTTGATGGCTATATGGGCGTTTCTCCCAAACCCTCCCGACCCGGACGCCGCGGGCCACGGGGCCAAGGCGGCTTCGCGCCCAAAAGCCTCTACATCGACTCGGGCGCGCTGACCCCCAGCAGCCCCAGGGAGGTCCCGATCATGCGCCCCGCGACCGCCGAGAGTGCAAGGCGGAAGCTCTCCACCGCCTCGGGCTCGGCGCCCAGGACGCGACAGTCGCGGTAGAAGGCCGTGAATTCCTGGGCCAGCTCCAGCGCGTAGGCGGCGATCCGGTGCGGCCCGCGCCGCAGGGCCGCCTCGGCGATCTCATCCGGGAAGGAGGCGAGCTTCTTGATGAGGTTGCGCTCGGCCGCCTCCAGCGGCGCGGAACCCCAGTCCGCGCCCAGAGCAAGCGCGGCCTCTAGCCGCTTCGCAGGGACGCGGCGCAGTATCGAGGCGATCCGCGCGTGCGCGTACTGGACGTAGTAGACGGGGTTCTCGGCCGATTGGCTGCGGGCCAGCTCGAGGTCGAGGTCGAGCGTGCGGTCGTGGGAGGAGCGCAGCATGAAGAACCGGGTCGCGTCGACGCCGATCTCGGCGAGCAGCTCGTCGAGCGTCACGAACGCACCTTTTCGCTTGGACATGGCCGCGCGCTGCGAGCCCTCCACCAGGTGGACGAACTGGATGATCGGGGCTTCGATCGCATCCGGATCGCCCAACAGTGCCGCCGCCGCCGCTTTGAGCTCGCGCACGTACGCGGTGTGGTCTGACCCCAGCGGGTTGAGCTGGCGGTCGAAGCCGCGACCGCGTTTGTTGACCATGTAGGCGAGATCCGAGGCCAGATAGGTGGGCTCTCCGTTTGAGCGCACCACCACGCGGTCCTTGTCGTCACCGAAAGCCGTGGTGCGCATCCACGACGCGCCCTCGGAGCGGTACAGATTCCCCGCGGCCTCGAGCTGCGCCAAAGCCTCATCCACCGCGCTGGGCGAGCCTTCGTACAGCGAGCGCTCCAGGAAGAAGGTGTCGAAGCGGACCCCGTAGCGGTCGAGGGTCTGCTGGATCTGGGCGAGCAATAGCTCGACGGCCGCATGCGCGACCTCGGGGATGCTGCGGTCACCGGCCCCCTCGATCGACGCCGCCAACTCGACGACGTAATCACCCTCGTAGCCGCCGGGCGGTACCGCTTCGCCCCGCGCCCGGGCCTTGACCGAAGCTCCGAGCAGCTCGATCTGGGTGCCGGCGTCGTTGAAGTAGTACTCGCGCGAGACGCTGTGGCCGAAGTGCTCGAGGATGCGCGCGAGAGCGTCGCCGTAAGCAGCGTGTCGCCCACTCGCGGCCACCAGCGGCCCGGTGGGGTTGGCGGAGACAAACTCGATCAGGATGCGTTCTGGGCTTTCTGCCTGCTCTGTCCCGAAACGGTCGCCGGCGGCGACGATATCCGCGAGCGCACGCGTGTACCAGTCGTCGGCGAGGAACAGGTTGAGGAAGCCCGGCCCCGCCACCTCGGTGCGCTCCAGCAGTGCGCCCAGCTCGCGCGCGAGCTCCTGGGCAAGCAGCTTGGCGATCTTCGGGGGGCCCTCCCCCAGCGCGGGGGCGAGGAGCAGGGCCGCGTTGGTCGCATAGTCGCCCTGCGCGGAATGCTTGGGCCGCTCGAGCCGCAAAGAGGGCGAAGCTTCGGTGCCGCCCCCGCGCACCGCAGCCGTGGCCTGCGAAACGGCGTCACGCAGCTGCTGTAGCGGGGCGGGTGCTTGGTCGGCGCGAGTGGTCAATGCTCAATAGTGGTAGGGCTCTCCCGCCAGGATCTTATGGCCCCTGTAGAGCTGCTCCAGGAGGACCACGCGCGCCAGCTGGTGCGGGAGCGTGAGCGGGCCGAGCGAGAGGCGATGATCGGCCTCCTCGAGCTCCAGCCCGAAGGGTCCACCGATCACGAAACAGAGGTCCTGGCCGCTTAGCCGGCGGCCTTCCAGAAACGCGCTGAAGGCGACCGAGTCCATGCTCTCGCCGTCGTGATGGAGCAACGAGGTGAAGCTGCGCCGCGGGAGCCGCCGGGAAACCCGCTCGTCGTCGGGCACCTCGATCACCTCCAGCCGCGCGTAGCGCGCGAGCAGCTTCTCGTAGTGCTCCACGTCGTCGAGAAACGGCGGGCGCAACCTCCCCACGGCGACCACGACGATCCGCACAATGGGATACTAGGAACCATGGACGACCCAGGCACGCCCGACCGGCGCATCAACATTCACTTCTCGCCCGAGCACATGGGCGGGGCCTACGCGAACTTCGCCAACGTGAGCCACTCCGACTACGAGTTCACGGTCACGTTCGCCCGCGTCGACCACGAGGTCGAGGAGGAAGAGGTTCCAGGTGTGGTCGTCTCGCGAATCAATCTGTCCCCCAGGTTCATGCGCGAGCTGATCGACGCAATGCAGGACAACTACTCCAAGTGGCAGACCCGCGAGGGGATCAAGAACCTGCCGGAGTTTGGGGGGCGAGGGGAGGAAGACGAGGAGTAGCCGCTCGCGGGGGCGCCGCTCGGTCAGTCCGCACGAGCGGCCGCGGCGAACGCGACGGCCGCGCCGATCCGCTCGGCCGTCGAGGGATGGCTCGCAAGCAGCGCCTGGAGCCATCGCGGCGGGTCGATGTCGGCGAGGTTCTGCAGGACAATCCGGCGCTCGAACGAGATGAACGCGCCCGGCGCCCGCGTCAGTTCGAGCGAGTAGGCGTCGGCGCGTCGCTCGATCGAGCGCGAGAGCCGACTCGAGGAGACCGCGACCGGCGCACCGACAAGTCCCGCCGCGAGCGCCAGCCCCGGCAGGGCCTCAGGCGTTCCCGCCTCTGCCGTAAGGAGGCGACTGAGTCGCGCCGTCGCAAGCGCAGCGGGGCCGGCAACGATTGCTGCATAGGCGATCCCCCGCCTGACATCGCGATAGCGGACGTGGGCGAGTTCGTGGGCGACCACGCCCCGGACCTCGTCGCGGTCATAACGGTCAAGCAGCGTGTCGAAGAGCACCACGCGCTTGGTGGGACCGAGGCCGGTCACGTAGGCATTTGCCGCGGTGGTGCGCTTGCTGGCGTCGACCGCATAGACCTCTCCTACCGAGACGCCCGCCGCAGCGGCGAGCTCGAGCACATCGGAACGGGTATCACCCTCTGGCAGCGGCTCAAAGTCATTGAAGATCGGCGCCAGCGCGACCGGACCCAGCAGCGTGAGCACGGCGCCGAGCGCCACCGAGCCGCCCGCGCCTATCAACCACCAGTCCCGCGGGTAGCGACGCACGGCAGCGGTGACCGCCGCTCCGCCTGCCGCCGCGAAAGCGGCCTCGAGTGCCGTGCCCTTGAACAGGTCGGCGACCCATCCACGCCACGACTGGGTCGCCAAGCCGACTGCGAGAGCACGCGTTCGCGCCAGGGCGGAAAACGGCAGCGAGCACGACGTCGTCGCAACGACCATGCCCGCGCCGACGGCGGCGCTCCCCAGGAGGGGACGATCACGCAGCCGACGCAGCGCTCGCGGGGGGCGCACAGCCCACCCCGCCACGACCGCAAACTGCACCACGCTGGCCGCCGCCCCGATTGCAAGCTGGGGGCGCGCGAACCGCGCGCCGCGCGCGAGCTCGTCGGCCGAGAAATACTGATCCAGGTCCACCGGGGCGGCCCGTGGCGGCCGCGGACGCGGCCGCAGCAGCACTGCTCCCAGCTCGGCGCCGGCGGCAAGGAGCGCCACCGTTGCAACGAGATCACGACACGACACCCTGCGCATGGGAGAGACTGTAGGGCCCGTGCAGGTTGCGGTCGTCTCGGACATTCACGGCAACCGCCAGGCGTTCGAGGCGGTCCTGCAGGAAATCGGCGCGTCCTCCTGCGAGGAGATGTGGTGCCTGGGCGATCTGGTCGGCTACGGGGCTGACCCCGACGTGTGCGTGGAGCTTGCCCGAAAGCACGCGGCAATCTGCCTTGCGGGAAATCACGATCTGGTGGTCCGTGGCGAGCTGCCGCTCGAGGAGTTCTCGCGCGGCGCGGCGCTTGCCGCTCGGTGGACACGGCAGACGATCAGCGCACGGACGCGCGCCTATCTCGACCAGCTGGAGCCCGTCTTTGAAGAAGAGAAGCTGGGCATGTATCACGCGAGTCCCCGCGACCCGGTGTGGGAATACGTGCTGTCGCCGCTGCAGGCGGAGCTGTGCCTCGATGTCCAAAAGCGCCGTGCGTGCCTGATCGGGCACTCCCACGTCGCGTTGTCCTTCTGCCGCGCGGAGAGGTCGCCTGCCACCGGACAGACCAGACATGCCGAGGAAGAGCTGGAGTTTGCCGAGGGGGAGTGGCTGATTAATCCCGGCAGCGTCGGTCAGCCGCGCGACGGTGATCCGCGCGCGGCCTGGCTCGAGCTCGACACAACGGCCTGGCGGGCGACCTTTAGGCGCACCGAGTACGACATCGATGCGGCGGCGGCGGCGATCCGCGCCGCCCGGCTGCCCGAGTCGCTTGCCGAACGGCTCGCCTACGGCCAGTAGCGGCAGGGGCGCCGCGAACGGCCCTGGGCGGCGTTTCTGGCTAACGCGACTCCAACAACCGGAGCCTCTAAAGTCAGGGCGCGGATGCGTTCCCCGCCCCGCGCCCTTTTTGCTGGGCTGATTGCCCCGCTCGTCCTCTCGCTTGCCGCCTGCGGCAGCTCGTCCGGGCTGCTCTCCGGGCAGCAGGCGTCATCGCTGAGAGGCAGCCTGGACCAGATCAACAATGCCCTGAGCCAGCACGACTGCAGCGCCGCGCAGTCGGAGGCGGTCGCGCTGAAGGCTCGAGTCGAAAACCTCCCCGGCTCGGTCAACGGCACCGTCCGCAGCAGCCTGACACAGGCGGCCAACAAGCTCGAGACGCTCGTCGCGAAGGATTGTGCGCCGGTTTCCACGACCGCGCAGCCCCAGACCACACCGACGACCACCACCACGACGACCACGACGACCACCGAGACCACTCCACCTCCGCCGAAAAAGAAACCCAAGCCGCACACCACGCCTGCAACGACACCCACGCAGACGGGTACTACTACAACCGGAACCACGCCTGGCTCGGGCAACGGGAAGGGCAACGGCAACGGAGCCGGAAACGGAAACGGCAATGGAAAGGGAGGCGGCGACCCGACCACGCCGACTACGCCCACCCCGCCCGGCAACCCATGACGGCGCGCAACACGCAACTCGGGCACCAAAGAAAGATCTGAACCACCACGGCTATGGCCACCAGCACGACAACGATCGCGGGGCGCTACCGGCTGGACAGCCGCCTCGGAGTCGGTGGCATGTCGACGGTCTACCTGGCCTTCGACCAGCGGCTGGAGCGGTCGGTTGCGGTCAAGCTGCTGGCCGAGCATCTCGCCGATGACGCCACATTCGTGTCGCGCTTCAGGCGCGAGGCGCTGTCGGCGGCCCGGCTCGTGCATCCCAACATCGTGCAGGTCTTCGACTTCGGCTTCGACGAGACCCAGCACCAGCATTTCATCGTGATGGAGCACGTCCCCGGGCGTTCGTGCGCGGAGCTGCTGCGGGATCGTGGCCGGCTCCCCATGGATCAGGCAGTGGAGATCATCACCCAGGCGTGCCGGGGACTTGATTACGCCCACCGCAACGGCGTCATTCACCGTGACGTCAAGCCCGGAAACCTGCTCGTCTCGGACGCCGAGGTCGTCAAGCTCGCCGACTTCGGCATCGCCCGCGCGACCGATCAGTCGAGCATCACGCAGGTCGGCTCCGTGCTCGGCACGGCGGCCTATCTCGCGCCCGAGCAGGCCCGGGGTGAGGAGGCGGGTCCGCGTGCCGATCTCTACTCGCTGGGCGTGGTCACCTACCAGTTGCTCTCGGCCCGCCTCCCCTACGAGGCGGGGTCGCTAACCGAGCTTGCGCTCAAACAGCAGCGAGAGGCGCCGATTCCGCTCGAGCGGCTCAACCCAGAGGTGCCCCGGACGCTGAGCGACGCAGTCGCGATGGCACTGGCGTTGGATAAGGCACAGCGACCCCCCCACGCCGCAGACTTCGCCGAGGCATTGCGCGCCGGCGCCCGCGGGATCGATCCCTATACCGCGATCACGCGGTATCACCCCAGAACGCCGAGCGCCGAAGCGCCGACCGCCTTCATTCCCACGACCGAGACCCGGCATCTTCCGCCCGAGTACCACCCGCCGCCCCCACGTCGAGATGACACCGCAGCCACCCGGCTCTCTGACCGCCCGCCGAGGCTGCCCCGCGATCGCCCCACCGGGCCACGGACCTGGCAGCCCCCGCCCGCACGACAGGGCGGCCTGGGGCGCTCGATCCGGCGCACGTTCCTGATCATGCTGCTGCTGATGTTGCTCGTTGCCGCGATCATCGCGGTCGTCGAGCTGACGAGCAGCGGCACGTCGTCAGCGCAGTTCCGCCACGTGGTCGCGCACGACGCCCAGCAGGCGATCAACCAGGTGCGGTCGATTATCGGCGACTACTCGAAGTAGCAGCAGTTCCCGGCGCGACGCCACTTCGCAGCGCTGCCGCAACTTCCGCGAGCCTCCCCGCCTTGATCCCCGCGCGGAGGTCGTCCATCAGCCGCGCCACGAAATTGAGGTTGTGGAGCGTGAGGAGACGGACCGCCGTGAGTTCGCCCGCGCGCACCAGGTAGTGCAGATAGGCGCGCGAATATCCGCCGGCGCAGGCGGCGCAGCCGCAGCCCTCGAGGATCGGGTCGGGGGCATGGGCGTAACGACCCTTGGCCAGGTCCATTCGCCAGCGACCCGCAGGATCGGGGACGAGTGCCACACCGTGGCGACCGAGCCGCGTGGGGATCGCGCAGTCGAAGGTGTCGATGCCGAGCTCGACACCCGTGATGAGGTCATCGACATCGCCGATCCCGAGCAGATGTCGCGGGCGCTCGGGAGCGTGACGGGCCACCTCGCGGACCGTGAAGGCGACGACCTCGCGCATCTGCTGTGTATCGGCGCCGAGCGAGCCGCCGATCGCGATCCCGCCGCACGCCGCGCCGGCCACCGCCTGCGCCGAGTCCGAGCGGAGGTCGTCGTAGACGCCGCCCTGGACGATTCCGTAGACAACCTGCTCGCGCGGCCCGTGTTGTGTGTGCCAGCGAAGGCAGCGCTCGAGCCAGCGGTGGGTCCGCTCGGTAGAACGGGCCGTGTAGTCGCGCGTCGCGTGATACGGGGTGCACTCGTCGAACGTCAGCGCGATGTCTGAGCCAAGCGCGGCCTGGACCTCCATCGATCGCTCCGGGCCAAGAAATCGCTCCCGTCCGTCGATGTATGAGCGAAAGCGCACGCCGTCTTCCTCGATCGCGAGCAGCGCTGCGTGGCCCCTGTCCGAAGAGCGCGGCCGCCTGCGCCCCTTGATTTCGTCGGCCACGGTTCCGTGGCCCATCGAGAACACCTGAAAACCACCCGAGTCGGTGATGATCGCGCGAGGCCAGCGCATCAGGTCGTTCAGGCCTCCCAACTCCCGGACGAGCTCCGGGCCCGGCGCAAGCAGCAGGTGGAAGGTGTTACCGAGAATCAGCTCGTAGCCGAGCGTCCGCACATCCTCGGAGGAAACGCCCTTGACGGCGCCCCTGGTCGCGAGGGGGACGAAAGCCGGCGTACTCACGCTTCCGTGCGTCAGCTCTAGCGTCCCCGCGCGCGCCAGGGAGCGCGCGTCGCGGGCATCGATCCTGAACAGATCTACGAGGCGCTGCCTTCGATCGTGTTCTGCTCTCCCGAGCCCACGGAGATCGCAACCTTACGGGGCTTGCGCTCTTCGGGCTTGGGGATCTGAACCTCGAGTACGCCCCGGTCGAAGTTCGCCTTGATCGCCTCGGCGTTGACGCCCTCGGGCAGGGTCAATGAGCGCGAGAAGGACCCGTAAGCCCGCTCGACGCGGTGGAAGCCTTCCTTGCGCTCTTCGTGCTCGCTCTTGCGCTGGCCGGAGATCGTCAGGACGTTGTCCTCGAGCTCGATGTTGACGTCCTCTTCGGAGAGGCCGGGCAGATCGGCCCGAAGGACGAAGCTGTCCTCGGTCTCGACCAGGTCCATCGGCGGCAGCCAGCGGCGCTGGCCACTCGTGCCGCCGTTGCCGGGCGGCGCATCAAAGTACGTATTGAAGAGCCTGTTCATTTCGCTCTGAATGGTGTTCAGCTCGCGAGCAGGCTCCCAGCGAATAAGTGCCATATCAATGCCTCCTGGAGTGGAAACCTTTGTTGTATACGCGAGTATAAAATCTAAGTCGTCCTGTGTCAAGTTTATGTCTGATCGGGGACGCGCATGCGCGTCCCCGCCGGCGGCGCATGCGCCGCCGGGCCCGGCGCACATGTGCGCCGGGCTAAAGAATCAATGCGGTCCCGGTCATGGCGTCCGGCTGTTGTTCCCCGAGCAGCGCGAGCACGGTTGGGGCAACATCGGCCAGAACGCCGCCGTCGCGGAGCGCCACGCCCTCGACGGTGACGATCAGCGGCACTGGGTTGAGCGAATGTGCGGTGTTGGGGCTGCCGTCAGGCTCGAGCATGTTGTCGGCGTTGCCGTGGTCGGCGGTCACCACGCAGGCGCCACCCTCGCGGTGTACGGCCTTGACCACCTCCCCCAGGCACGAATCGGTCGTCTCGACCGCCTGTACGGCCGCCTCCAGCACACCGGTATGGCCGACCATGTCGGGGTTGGCGAAGTTGATGATGCCGAACGCCGGGCGCTCCTTTTCCCAAGCCGACACGAACTTGCGGGCCGCCTCGTGCGCGCTCATCTCGGGTTTGTGGTCGTAGGTCGGTACCTCACGCGGCGAGGGCACGAGCACCCGGTCCTCGCCCTTCTGCGCCTGCTCCTCACCACCGCCGAAGAAGTACGTCACGTGGGGGTACTTCTCCGTCTCGGCCACGTGCAGCTGGTGTAGCCCCCTGGACGCCAGCTCGAGGGGTAGCGTCGTGGCGGGCCGATTCGGTTCAAAGCCGACCGGATAGGGCCAGCCCTCCTCATACTCGGTCAACGTCACGTAGCGCTGCACCGGCGCCGCCCCCCCGCGATCGACCTCGGTGAAATCGGGGTCCGCCAGAGCACGCGTGATTTCCCGCATCCGGTCCGGACGGAAATTGAACGCGACGACCGTGTCCTGCGCCCGGATCCGGCCGTCCTCGCCGATCAGCACCGGCGTGATGAACTCATCGGTCTCGCCCCGCTCGTAAGCATCGCGGCAGGCCTGCCCACCGCTCGAGGCCCGATGCTCGGCTCGTCCGTGCACCAGGAGGTCATACGCCGCTTGGATCCTCTCCCAGCGGTTGTCCCGGTCCATGGCGTAGAAACGGCCCACCACCGAGGCGATGCGCCCCTTGTCGGCCGAGTGCATCCACTCTTCGACGGTCTCCAGATAGCCCTCGCCAGAGTGCGGAAGCGTGTCGCGGCCGTCGGTGAAGGCGTGCAGCACGAGGTCCGGGACGTCGAGCTGGGCGGCCAGCTCGATGAGGGCCTTGATGTGGCCGAACCCCGAGTGCACCCCTCCGTCGGAGACCAACCCGATCAGATGCACCCGCTCGCCGGCTGAAAACGCCTCTCGCAAGACGTCGTTGGAGGCCAGCGCGCCGTCCGCGATCGCTTCGTTGATCCGAGTGAGGTCCTGCACCACCACGGCCCCCGCGCCCAGGTTGAGGTGGCCGACCTCGGAGTTCCCCATCTGACCCTCTGGCAGCCCCACCGCGCCGCCGGAGGTTTCCAGCGAGGTGTGGGGGTAGCGGGACCACAGCTCATCGAACACCGGGGTGCGTGCGTTGGCCACGGCATTGCCGGGACCCGCCGGGGCCAGGCCCCAGCCGTCGAGCACAATCAGGGCAACAGAGTCGACCGGAAGCCGCGCCGGGCCTTCCTGGAGCGGCATCATTGAGGGGACTGGGACTTTGCCGCCGCGACGATCGCCGCGAATGCGTCGGGATCGAGGCTCGCGCCCCCCACGAGCGCCCCGTCGACGTCGGGTAAGGCGAGCAGTTCCGCGGCGTTGTCGAGGTTGACGCTGCCGCCGTAGAGGATTCGCGTGCGCTGAGCTTCCTCGGCCGAGCGGTCGGCGACGAGCGCGCGGATGAACGCGATCGCGTCCTGCGCCTGCTCCGGCGTCGCCACACGCCCCGTCCCGATCGCCCACACCGGTTCATAGGCGATCACGACCTCGGAGAGACGGTCGTTCTCGACCAGGTGCAGGTCCTCCTGGACCTGGTGGCGCAGCCGCCTCTCGGTGTCGCCGCGCTCGCGCTCTTCTTCGCTTTCTCCGACACACAGGATCGGGACGAACTGCGCGTCGAGGGCGGTCAGCACCTTTGACTGCAGCTCGCGGTCGTTCTCGCAAAAGTAAGCTCGGCGCTCGGAGTGGCCCAGGATGACGCCGTCGACGCCCGCCTCGTGCAGCATCGGCGCCGACACCTCGCCGGTGAAGGCGCCCTTGGGAGCCTGATGCATGTTCTGGGCATAGACCCGCACCCCGGAACCGGCCGCCGCCTCGACCGCCGCCCGCAGCGCCAAAAACGGCGGGCTAACCCCCACTTCGACCGCGTCGCCGGGCTCCAGCAGAGGCAAGAGCCGGGTCACGAAGTCGCGCGCTTGCGCCGCTGTCTTGTGCATCTTCCAGTTGCCGGCGACCAGCGGCTTGCGTCGCGGAGCCGTTTCGAAGTCGTTCACTCGAGCGCCTCCAATCCGGGAAGAGAGCGGCCTTCGAGCAGCTCCAGCGCTGCCCCGCCGCCTGTGGACACGTGCGTGAGGCGATCGGCGAGACCGAACTCGGCCAGGGCGGCGGCCGAGTCCCCCCCGCCTGCGACGGTCGTTCCGGGTGCGGCGGCCACCGCGTCCGCGATTGCTCGGGTCCCCGCGGCAAACGGCTCGAGCTCAAACGCCCCCACGGGGCCGTTCCAGAAGACCGTCCCCGCGCGCGAGATCAGCTCGGCGAATGCGGCGGCCGTGCGCGGGCCGATGTCCAGTCCCATCATCCCGGCGGGCACGTCCAAGCCGTCCACCACCTCCGCCTCGGCGTCGCCGGCCATGCGGTCGGCCACGACGAGGTCGTCTGGCAGCCTCAGCTTGTGTCCGTCATCTCGGGCCAATAGGTCCCTGGCGAGTTCCACGTCGTCGGCTTCACAGAGAGACGCCCCGACCTCATGACCCTGCGCGGCCAGAAATGGAAACGCCATCGCGCCCCCGATCAGAACCGTCTCGGACAGCTCTAAAAAGCGGGCGATCACGCCGAGCTTGTCGGCGACCTTGGCGCCGCCGAGGATCGCGACCAGCGGCTCCGTGGGGCGGGTCAGGAGATCCGTGAGCACCGTCACCTCTCGCTCGAGCAAGAGGCCAGCCGCTCGCTGCGGGAGAAGACGCGCCACTCCCACGGTGGAAGCGTGAGCGCGGTGGACAGCTCCGAACGCGTCGTTCACGTAGGCGTCGGCCAGCTCGGCCAGACGCGCGGCCAGCTCGGGGTCGTTCTTCGTCTCCCCCGGCTCGAAGCGAACGTTCTCGAGCATCAGCACGTCGCCACGGGCGAGGTTCTCCGAGAAGGCGCGGACGTCGTCGCCGACGACCCCCGGCGCCAGCGTGACGTCTGCGTCAGTGAGCGCCGACAGACGGTCCGCCGCCGGTCGCAGGGAAAGCTCCGGCTCGCGGTCGGCGGGACGCCCCAGGTGGGACGCAACGATCAATCTCGCGCCGCGGTCGCGCAGCGCCTCGACCGTCTCCAGCGACGCCCGGATTCGGGTGTCGTCGGCGATCCGCCCCTCGCTGAGCGGGACGTTGAAGTCGACGCGTAGGAGCACCCGCTTGTCCTCAAGCGGGCCGAGGTCTCGGAGCGTTTTCACGGATTGGTTGGCGTGCCGCTCACAGAATCCTCTGCACGAGGTCCGCGACCCGGTTCGAGTAGCCCCACTCGTTGTCATACCACGCGATGACCTTCACCATCGTGCCATCCATGACCGCGGTGAGACTCGAGTCGAGGATCGAGGAGGCCGGGTTCTTGATGATGTCTGTGGAGACGATGGGGTCCTCGGTATAGGAGAGGATCCCTTCGAGCTGGCCGTTGGCCGCTTCTCTGAGCGCGGCGTTGATCTCCTCGACGGTGGTCTCGCGGTTAGCCTCGACGGTGAGGTCGACCACGCTTCCGGTGGGTACGGGCGCCCGGATGGCGAAGCCGTGGAGCTTGCCGTTGAGCTCGGGTATGACCAGGCCGATGGCTTTGGCGGCCCCGGTCGAGGCCGGGATCAGATTTATTGCCGCGGCCCGCGCCCGGCGGAGATCGCGGTGGGGCATGTCCTGCAGTCGCTGGTCGGCTGTGTAGGCGTGGATCGTGGTCATGAGGCCGTGGCGAATGCCGACCGTGTCGTGCACCACCTTGGCCACCGGCGCCAGACAGTTAGTCGTGCACGAGGCGTTTGAGATCACGGTGTGATGCTCGGGGTCGTAGGCCTGATCGAAGTTGACCCCCAGCGCCACCGTTACGTCGGGGTCGGTCGCGGGCGCCGAGATCACGACCTTCTTCGCACCCGCTTCAAGGTGCTTGGAGGCGTTTTCCCGGTCGGTGAACAGTCCCGTCGATTCGATAACGACGTCAGCGCCGACCTCGCCCCACGGCAGGTCGGCCGGATCTCGCTCCGCAAACAAGCGGATCTCGGCGTCATCGACGCGCAGGCCACTGTCGGTGGCCCGTACCGTGCCGGGGAAGGGGCCGTAGTTGGAGTCGTACTTGAGCAGGTGGGCCGTCGTCTCTGCGTCGCCGATGTCGTTGGCAGCGACCCATTCGATCTCGGCGCCCTGCTCGTAGGCGGCCCGGAAGACGTTCCGGCCGATGCGGCCGAAGCCGTTGATTCCGACGCGGACCGGCATGCCTTACTCCCCTTTTTCGTGACCAGGAATGACAACGCCGACTCGCGGCGGCAGCCAAAAGCCTACCTGTGCTCTGCCGTCGGGGCGGTCCTCACCGGCGCGACGGTCGGGGCCGACGTGGTCCTCACCGGCGCGCCACGTCGGGCCGACGTGGTCCTCACCGGCGTGCCACCACCTCCACGCGCAGCCCGTCGGGATCTCGCAGGTACGCCGCGTAGTAGCCGTCGCCGTACTGTGGCCTGGGCCCGGGCGGGCCATCGTCCGATCCGCCGTGGGCCAGCCCGGCGTTGTAGGCGGCGTCGACCGCCACTCTGCCGGTCGCCTCGAGCGCGACGTGGCCAAAGCCGGCAGCGGGCATGCGGCCGCGGACCACGATCCACAGAGCCGGTCCCTCAACGCCGTAGGCCACCGCGTGGTCGGTCGCAAGGACACGCCGGACCCCCAGGGGGAAGGTGATCGCGTCGTAGAACTCGGCCGAGCGTGCAAGATCGGACACCTCGAAGCCGACGTGGTCGATCATGGCCGGCGATCGTAGGGGCTGCGGTGGTCAGACCGCGCGCGCCACGTCCCGGTTGACCGCCTCGACCAGGTAATCCTCCGACGCGCTATAGCGACGGGCCAGATCGCGGGCGATCGTGACCGAGCGGTGTCGGCCGCCGGTGCACCCGACCGCCACGACCATATGAGCCTTGCCCTCGGCGAGGTACTGCGGCAGCAGGAAATCGAGCAGCGGAAACAGCAACTCGTAGAAGGCATCGAGTGCGCCGTCACGATTTATGAAGTCCCGCACGGGTGGGTCGTCGCCCGTGAGCGGGCGTAGATCCGACTCATAGTGCGGATTGGGCAGAAAGCGCACGTCGAACATCAGGTCGGCGTCGCGGACGGGCCCGTACTTGAACCCGAAACTCTCGAAGGTGATGGCGAGCCGACCCTTGCGGACGGGCAAGAGCTCCTCGGCGAGCTTGCGACGCAGCATCGCGGCAGTAAGACCACTGGTGTCGATCACGAAGTCGGCACGGTGCCTCAGGGGCAGCACCAGTCCGCGCTCGCGCTCGATCCCCTCGACGATGCTCCCCGTGGGCGCCAAGGGGTGGCGCCGGCGGGTCTCCTTGTACCGGGTCAGCAGCGTCTGCTCGTCGGCCTCGAGGAACAGGACACGGTGCGGCACACCGCTGGAGCGCAGGTCGTCGAGGATCGTGTCCAGGCCCTCGAAATAGCTCCCGCCCCGGACGTCGGACACCACCGCGGCCCGGGCCACCTTGGAGCCTTCGTGCCGGAACAGCTCGACCAGTGAGCGGATCATCTCGGAGGGCAGGTTGTCGACGCAGAAGTAGCCCTCGTCCTCGAAGGCGGCCATCGCGGTCGACTTGCCCGCTCCCGAAAACCCCGTGATGATCACGAGGTCCTTGAACGCGAGGCGCGCGGCCGCGGAAGGCTCAGGCTTGGACTCGAGCTCCGAAGTGGACTCAAGCTCCCCCTCGGCAGGGCGTGGGCTCACCGGCGTCGTGGACGACTTCACTCACACAGCTTGACGGGTGCATTAGCCGAATGCCAGTGATGCACCCGTGGATACAGTGACCGCAGTCGGCCAAGAATCCGGGGTGACCGGCGCCCCGGTCAAGTTCGGGGCGCCGGTGGCAGCGTCGTCGCGATCAGCGCGTCGATCGCGACGAGCGCCCGCCTCCCGAACGGCCGCCAGACGAGGCACGGCTCGAGGCAGCGCTTCGACGCCGCCGAGGCCGGGCTTGCTCGGACTCCTGTTGTCCGCTAGACGCTCGCCGGCGCCGCGGTCGCTGCTGCTCGGGCTCGTCCTGCTGGCTTGAGCTCCGACGCCGTCGTGAGCGAGGTCGCTCGGGCTGCTCCTCGGGCTCCTCCTCAGCTTCGGCCTCGGGCTGCTCCTCGCCCTCATCTTCAGGCTGCTCGTCGCCCTCGTCCTGGGGCTCCTCCTCGCCTTCGCCTTCGGGCTCCTCCTCGCCCTCATCTTCAGGCTGTTCGTCGCCCTCGTATTCGGGCTCCTCCTCGGCTTCATCCTCGGGCTCTTCCTCGCCTTCGCCTTCGGGCTCCTCCTCGTACTCGCCCTCAGGCTCCTCCTCGCCCTCGCCCTCGCCCTCCTCGGAGTCCTGGCCGCGGTTCTGCTCCTCCTCGTGCTCCTCGACATACTCCTCGTGGCTCTGCGTGATCTCGCCGCCCTCGATGGTCCCAAGCCAGCCCTCGATCTCGTCGAGCTCATCCTGGGTACGCATCTGCACCCAGGCCGCGAAGCGGTGGAAGTCTGAGCGGATACCGCGCTTGTGGTAGCGAAAGCCGCGAACCCACTTCTCGCGCAGCCCGGACGGAGCCATGTCGAGGTTCAGGATCATCAGGGTCAAGTCCTCGCCCTGCTCGATGAAGCTGACACGTCCGGTGTTCTTGATGTTGCCTTGGGTGGTGCGCCACGCGATGAACTTAAAAGGCACCTGCTCCTGGACCTCGGCGGTGAAGTTCTTGTTAAACCACAGGCCTTTCACGCCGATCGCGTAGCGGGCTTTTTCGTCCTCGATCTGCCTATCGAGCGTGTTGACGCGGTGCATGTACTCCGGCCATTCGGTATCTGTCCAAGCCCGGTAGACATCCTTGAGGTTGACGGGGACGTACTGGACCTGCTGGACCATGATGCGGCGTCCCTGCCCGTAGCCGGTAGCACCGCCGCCCTTTTTACCGCCGCCGGTCACCTTGGACAGGGCCTTTCCGGCCATCCCGACGATGCCACCTCCGCCTCCGCCGCCCCCGGTGGCCTGCTTGAGCAGCTCACCCGGTCCTCCCCTTTCCTGTATCGCGGGCATGACGTTCTTGACCATCATTTCGGGGCCCTTTTTCACGGCGTACTTGGCGGCCGAACTGGTGGCTTCGCGCGCTGCCGGACCCAGCACATCCATCGCCGCCTCGCGGACAGCGTTGGTCAATTCGTCGACGACGGACCCGCCGCCATTGCCGTTGCCATTGCCGTCGCCGCTGTCCTGTTCCGGCTCTTCTGTGTTCTCGTCCTCCTGCGACCTCGGGTCGTCTTCTTCAGCCATCTCAGGTCCTCCTGCCGTTTCATGGTTGTCGGGCTTGACTGGACATGCTCCCCGGCTCGCGAACGCGACAAACCCGCTCCCCCCGGGTGGCGGGGGGTGTCCGGAGCGGGCTCCGCGCGCGCTTGCCTGTGTTCCTTAGCGGGTAGGGGATGGCTAAGCGCATGACCTCTGCACCGAACCAATCGTCGCGGCCGCGGACGCTCACGGACGCAGTCAGGGCGCGGCAGGCTCGACGCGGTGGAGAAAGCCCACGGGTCGCGAAGGCCGCCGGTGGGGAGACCCACGGCGGTGCGTCGACCCGCCGCGGTGCGCAGACCCGCCGTGGTGCGCCGACTGGGAAAGACGCCCAACGACCGGCGCGAGGCGGCGGTGTCGAGTCTTGGCTGTCTCGCCTACTTACACCGCTGAAATGGCTCCGACGCAAATTCCTGGAGGTGTTCAACGCGCTTGTAAGCGAGCACGGGGATCGTTTGCGCAAACTCGGCGCGGTGCTGGCGGCGACGATGCTCGCCAAGCGTCTGCCGGGCCCGCTCCGGTGGCTGGCCGAACTGTTCATCTCCGGCATGAAGGGCGACCGCGGCTTTGGATTCTGGTGGCTGGTGGTGACGCTCGGCGTGGCTCTCGGGGTGGGTGCGCTTGTCGCGCTCTTGGTCTTGCCAGTGGCCGCTCTCATCGCTTTGATCGCGGTCGGCATCTGGATGTTGGTCCGCCGTGCTCGTACCAAGGACGACGACCAGGATCGCGCGAACCAGGACGACGACCAGGATCGCGCGAACGGCTCCCGTCGTGGTGGCAACGGCGGACGCGAACCAGCCCTGGCTGGCGCTCCCTCATAGCCGCAACCCTCAGAGCTGGTTCACCCCTCCGGTGGGGGCTCGCCCCGCCTCAGCGTTTATGCCGATAGGGCCGGGGTAGGTTTGATTGCGAACGGAAGCCACGCCCCTTCGGGGTGGCGACGAACGGAAGCCACGCCCCTTCGGGGTGGGATACACGGAGGAGAAGGAGGATCGATGGCGGAGCAAAAGTCACGCGGCACGCGAGGCGTCCGCAGACGAGCAGGCGCGGCGAAGGAGCAAGCTCGCGGAGGCGCACGCAAGGCAGCTGAGGAGACTGGTTCGACGGTGGCGAAAGCGACGAAGGGCGTTACGGACGCATCGGGTGAGGTCACCGACCGGGCGCAGGGGAGCGATGAGAGCTCGGAGGGAGGGTCGGATCGGGGAAGCCGTGACTCTCAAACGATGCGAGAAGAGCTCAGTTCGATCGTGCGTGAGACCGCGATCGAAGTGCTCGGGCCGGTCATGCGCACTGCCACGAAAAGTGCCGCCAAGTACGCAGTGCGAAAGGCTCCGGAGATGGCGATGGAGCGAGTGCTGCCGAAGCTACGAGAGCTGCAATCGTCGGTTGAGGACGCCGGTGGCGTAGGCGCATTTGCGCGGGACACTCTGGGGTCGGAATCCGAAGGTGGCGGACTGTCCAAGTTGAAGCAGCTCGGCAGAGGCGATCAGGACAGTGACAAAGCCTCCGAGCGCGTCCCGGAGCAGGAATCGGTCGATGTGGCCGCCCCGTTAGAAACGGTCTACGAACAGTTCACGCAACTCGATGACTTTGCTGAGCTGCTCTCAGGCGGCGACGTGGTTGATGAACAAGAGAACGAACGGATCGTCTGGACGAAGGAAGACGAGAACGCTACCGCCGTTGTCACATTCCATCGGCTAGACGACCGGTTGACGCGCGTGATGGTCTCCTACGACCGAGAGCCGCAGAACTTCGCCGGAAAGGCGCTATCAGCGCTTCACACGAGCAAGAGAGGCCTCCGATCCGACCTCGCCCGTTTCAAGGCACTCGTAGAGATGAATGAGCTTGGCCGCGAGGACGGCGACGCTCCATCCGACGAAGATCAGGACGCACCGCGGGGCCGCCGGAGAGCCTCACGACAAGAAGAATCTTCACAAGAGGAACCGGAAAGCGAGGAGTACGAGGACGAGGAGTCGTACGACTCCGAGGAGGAAGAAGAGCCCGAGGCCGAAAGCGGAGAGATCGTTGACGCCGAGAGTGAAGAAATCCCGGACGACGAGATCGAGAGTGAAGAAATCCCGGACGACGAGATCGAGGAACCGCCCGAGGCAGAGAGCGAGCCCGAGCCGGAGGAGGAGCCTGAGCCCCCGAAACCCAGACGACGCCCGGCTCCTAAGCGGGCGCCACGTCGGCGCGCGCCGGCTAAGACAACTAAGTCACCTCGTGCTCGTGCGAAACGATCCTGACGGCGCAGTTCAGTAGCGAGCAGCGCATCAGGAGCCGCTCAGCACGAACCTCATGATGCGATCGAGCATCTGCTTGCTCGGGTAGCGGCACTCCTCGACCTTCTCGAAGAGAAGGTCGAGGTATTCGTCGACGTGGTCGCGGTCTAGCAGGGTCTCGATCCGGTCCATCAGCTCACCGCTCGGGTACTTGTCCTGGTCGATCTTGTCGAACAGGACCTGCATGTAGCGGTCGTGTGCTTGCGTGATCGGCATTGCTTCCTCCTTAGAGCAGAGTTCCCAACGGTCCCAGATCCAGATTCAGGTCTCGATCGTCCAGACCGAATTGTTCCTTGAGTTCGTCCATTCGCTGCGCGAGGGCCATGAACGTCTCGCCCATGCGCTCGATCTCCTCTTCGCTCAGAGTGCCGAGTTGCACCCGATGGAGCGCCTGACGCTCCATCAGCTGCCGGAGCAGCTCGACGATCGTAAGCACCAGCTGGGCGAGGCCCTTCTCGACGCCTTCCGGGTCCGCGTTGATCCGTCGCGACAGCGCGCCGTCCAGCGGTCGCCGCTCAGGGAACGCGCTGTCGTCCCGCGGCTCGACGAGAACCTTGCCGAAACTCACCTCCCGCCTCCATCCACGAACGAGTATGGCCCCCACGGTCCGGTGCAGCTGATGGACAGGCCGGGGTTTTGCGCCTGCAAAGCCCTCACCTCTGCGGCGAAGGGCTCGACTGCCCCCCGCGGGACCAGATAGCTCTCGCTGACCGTCGTGTTCCCGGCTTGGACGGGTCGGTGCGCTGTCGCTCTCGCGAGCGGTCTGAGCGGAGCGAGCACCCGGTCCGCGGCGTCTTCCTCGCGCTGCCGGGCAGCGAGCCTCTCCCGCATGTAGTCTCGCCCGCCCGCGAGGGTCCCCGGCTCCGAAGACGTCAGTCCCACCCGAACGGCCAGCTCCACGCAGCCCCGCACCCGCGAGAGGAGCAGCCGGAAGCGCGCGCCGTCCTCGTCGAGGATGACGCGCAGCGCCTCCGGATCGCGCAAAACGGAGCCGAACCGCAGCGGCAGCACTGCGCCGTGATCCATGAGGTGATCGACCACGCGCTCGTGCGCCCAAAGCAGCTCCGGATCGGAGGAGACTTCCAGCTCGTCGTGCGTGGAGAAAACGCCGGCAATTCCCTCATGCTCGATCGCCTGAACGTCCCCACCGTCCAGGCCGCTCGGCCCGTCGTGGACCTCCATGGCGTCGGTGATGGCGTACACGTAGATCACCGCGGCAGCGGCACCCCTTGGCGTTCCGCGGCGGCGACCGAGGAGACGAGGGCGCGAAGCCCCACGTAAACGAGGTCAACGTCCGCGACCGCGAGCGTGATGTCGCCGGCGAGCACCACCCCCCCGTCGAGCAGGCGGTCGAGAAGGTCGATCAAGGCGATGTCTTTTTGCAGCCTCGCCGAGGGGGGACGTGAGTCGCGCGGGGGGGGACGGCTCTCCGGCCCAGGCGAGGTGCGGCGGGGATGAGGGCTCACGGCGCCACTATGGCCGACGGGGAGACGAAGTTGTACGGAGGCCACGGGCCTGTCAACTCGAGCTGGAAGCCGCTTGCGCTCCACCGCTCCCGCAACGAATCCGCCATCTGCGCAAGCTCCTGTTCGTGCTCGCGGCTGACCAGGTAAGCGCCGTTGAGCAGCATGTGTTCGTTGCGGCCATGCAGCTCGGGACGCTGGAGCGGATTGGCGCGCGCCTTGTCGGCGACGGCTTCGAGCTGGGCGTGGATCTCCTGTACGACGGAGTCGCCGAACTCTTGCAGGTGGTCAGAGGCCTGGCGTGCGCGCCCGAGCGCAGCCATGTATGCGGCGCCCGCCGAGCGTCCCCGACCGGCCTCGGCCGCTTCTCGGTCAGGAGCCTGCGCTTCGGACACCTCCGCGAGGGTCGCCGCCAAGCGGTCCTGGTCGACGAACACTTTGGCTCCCCATTCCCTGCGTCCCTCGAGCTCCGACAACTCATCTAGCAGCAGCCGCTGTTGCTCGCGGAGCATGCGGCGCACTCCCTCCTGGTCTCTGTAGAGCGTGCACAAGCGCAGAGGCAGGATCGTCGCCTCCTCGAGCGTCTGGTCGAGCACGCGCTCGTGGGCTCGCGCGACTCGCTCCACCCACTCGATGTCGTTGAGGTGCTCACGCAGGCGGTCATCGCTGTATTCGCTGAGCGGGACCGCGCTGACCAACGCGACGAGCTCCCCTTCTGCAACGAGCTCGACTTCGCGCTCCCGCTCGACTCCGGGCGCCCCAAGCGGGGCGGCATTGGGGTCGGCGACTATGCAGTAGGCCCACCACGCGTCACCGCGAGGCGCCTCGGGTTCGGGCGCCTCGGGCGCCTCGGGTTCAGGCGCTTCGCGGTCGGTGCGCGCGGGAGGCGCCTCGGGGTCGGAGCGTCCAGAGGCGGCGGCCGCCCGCAGGAGTTCCTCCACCATGGCCTCCTCGATCACCGCCTTGGCACGGGCGCGCGCGAGCGCCCGGGCCTCGGAGAGGACCTCCGGGATCTCCGCTTGAGCCAGTTGCGCGAGCGCGGCGCGCAGCGCATCGGGGAGTTCGGGTCGCTCGGGCACAATGACTACTGCTTCCCCCGCCTCCGCTTGGCGGGCGCGCTTTCGCCCGCCTCGGTGGCGTCGTCCTCTCCGACTGGAAGGCCGGCCTTTTCCTCCAGGCGCTCAAGCCGCTCCCGCAGGCTTTGGTTCTCCTGTTCGAGTTGCTTCGCCTCTGAGCTGAGCGAGGAGTCAGTCTCCCACCAGTTGATCCCCATCTCGCGCGCCCGGTCAACGGAGGCGATTAGCAGCCGGAGCTTGATCGTCAGAAGCTCGATGTCAAGCAGGTTGATCTGGATGTCACCGGCGATCACGATGCCCTTGTCGAGCACGCGCTCGAGGATGTCGGCGAGGCTGCTCGGACCGGTGTGCGCAGGAGGGGCAGCGCCTTGCTGGAAGGGGCTCGGCTGGAGTCCCCCACGCGGCACAAGATCTCGCTCCACCACTACCCCTCCTCGGTCTGGCTGCGAACATAGCGGCGAACCCGCTCGTAGGAGACGAGCTCTCCGTCGTCGTCGACGGTGACGACGTAGCAACCGAGGACGTCTGTGGCGTGCGGGATCCGGTGAAGCTCTACCACTTCGAGCGTCACCTTCCAGCCGTCGTCGTCGCGGCGTAGCCCGAGGACATTTTCCGGCTGACGGCCAGTCAGCTCGGCGAGCGTGCTCGCCGCTGCGCGGACAAGCTCAGCCGGTCTCGGTCTCCCGTCCTGCTTTGCCTTGTTGCGGTCGTCAGCCAACGTGGCCTCCTCGCTCGAGCTGCAGTTGTCGACCTACCTCCAGACGCTCCAAGAGCTCGTCCACACGGCGGCCGAACTCTTCTTCCCCGATCTCACCCAAGTTCTTCTCCTCCTCGAGCTCGGTCAAGTCGCGCATGATGCGGTTTTCGTCGTAAAACTCGGCCTCCGCTTGTTCCTGCACGCGTTCGCCGATCCAAACAACCCCGCGCACAGGGGCCAACGGAAGCGTCAGGATCCCGGTGATCAGGCCCATGTCGCTAGCTCGCCGGGCCTGCCGCGGATGCGGCTGGGACTCCGAGCTGCTTGTCAACGAAGGAGTGCGCCGGCTGCGGCCCGATCAGCTTGAACTCCATCAGCTCGGCCCGCTCGGAGGCGAGCTGCTCGACCGTTGCGTCGAAGCGATCCCATGCCTCTTGGGCAACCAGAAACGAGACGTTCAGCACCATCGCAGGCTGCTGCAGAGGACCAACCTCGACCGCGACCGCGAGCGGCTCAAGCTCCGGGAGCAACTGCTGCACGTCCGCATCGCGCTGCGCCTGCATGGCCAGCGTGATGCGTTCGCCGAGGCCGACGCGCTGAAAGTGCGAAGCCGCCTCGGGCAGCCCGCGGACCTGTTCGGCCGAGCGCTTAAGTGCTGGGTCGCGAGCGAGGATCGAACGCAGCACAGGCTCCTCCCGGTAGCTCACCTTTAGTCGGAACTCACCCTTGCCGGCCAGCTGGTCTAAGTGGGACCTCATTTCCTCCCCCCGCCGGGCTAAGAGCTCGCCTTTAAGCGCCTCGGCGTCGGGCACAACGGTTCCGAACCGCAGGGGGAGGACAGGTCCGTGCTCGAAGGCGCGCCGCAGGACCTCGGTGTGGGCCGTCACCGCCTCTCGTCGCAGGCGGACCGGTTCGCCGTCGACCGCGCTGACGAGCGCCGCCACGCCCCCGTGCACGATGAGCTCTATGGCAGGCGCGTCCTCCCCGGCCGTGAGCGCATCCCTCGAGCCGAGATCGTCCGCGCGCATCAACGCATACAGGTACAGCGCCATGCCGTTCGCAGCCCTTAGCGGCCTCGCGGCCTCGAGCCAGACGAGGTGCGGCGCGGGCGCGACTCCGAGTCGCTGGAGGTGCGGCGCGGGCGCGACTCAGGGTCCCTGGAGGTGCGGCGCGGGCGCGGCTCAGGGTCGCCGGAGCTCCGCCGGCTAGACGAGCTCGTCTCCTCCTCGTCTTCCTCATCGTCACCGCCACCGAAGAGCGCGTCCTTGGCGCCCTCGAGCATGCCCCTCGTCTTTCCGCTGGCCCCGCTGGACGTCATGTCGCTGACCATCTCGGGGAGGGTCTGCTGGCTGCCGACCTGCGTCAGGTCCAGCCGGTTCACCGCTTCGGCGAAGTGCAGGTAGGTGTCCACGCTCGCGATAACGATGCGGGCGTCGATCGTCAACAGCTCGATCCCGACCAGTGCAACGCGGACGAAGACGTCGATAACGATCCCCTTGTCGAGGATCACGTCGAGCACGTCAGCGAGACCGCTGGGGCTAGAGTGCCTCTGGACGACACTCATCGGTTGGGGCTGTGCAACCGCCATTTACTCCTCCTTGCTTCGGTTTCGGGACTCTTCGTCATGCCTCCTCACCTGCAAGAACCGCCCAGTCGTCTCTCGACGTCCCTCGCTTTGGGTTGTTCGTGCTCGGGGGGAGTCATCTGGCTTGATCCATTCGCCACGCCCGCCTGAAACGGCGCCGTTGGGTCTCGTCCATGCGTCACCCGCGTCCGGGCTACCCCCCACGTGGCGCGGGAAACGTTGAGCTGGGATGAACTGCGGGCGCTCTTAGTCGGCTCAAGCGCGTCGAATCACATGCGGAAGGTTGCCGCCTGGGTGCCTCAGACGCCGCTCTTGTGCAACTCGCGGTACAGCTCGCGCGCGAGCTTGCCCGGCAGCCCGGGAACCGCGGCGAGCTCCTCGCGAGAAGCGGAAAGGACTGCGTCGGGCGAACCGAAGTGTGAGAGCAGAGCGCGCTTGCGGACCGGTCCGACGCCGGGGAGCCCATCCAGAATGGAGGCCGTCATCGCACGGTCGCGCCGGATCCTGTGATGCGTGATCGCAAACCGATGGGCCTCGTCGCGGATCCGCTGCAACAGTTGAAGTTCGGGGGTCTCGTGCGGCAGACGCAGCGGCGCTGGTCGGTCCGGTAGGTAGACCTCCTCTATCCGCTTGGCAAGCGAGACGACCGCCACGCCGCGCTCGCGAAACCCGGCCAGCACGCGAAGCCCCGCCGAAAGCTGACCCCTGCCGCCGTCGATCACGATCAGGTTGGGAAGCGCGCCGAAGCTTGGGTCGTGGTCCTTGTCGTGGGGGGAAATCTCGCGCTGTCCATCGAAGCGCGCCAGCCGCCGCGAAAGCACCTCCTCCATCGCGGCAAAGTCATCTGGCCGGCCGATCGTGCCGGCCCCGTTCTCGCCGGCCCTGGTGAAGACCTTGAAACGCCTGTAGTCGGAGCGCTTGGGGGCACCGCCTTCGAAGACGACCATGGAGGCGACCGTGTTCGTGCCCATGAGCGTGGAAATGTCGAAGCATTCGATCCGTAGCGGGATGGTCTCCAACTCGAGCTCTCGCTGTAGTCCGTCCAGTGCCTCGACACGTTGCTGGCGCCGCCGCTCTGAGCGCAGGCGCTCTTGGTCCAACGCGAGGCGGGCATTGCGTTCGGCGAGTTCCAGGATGCGGCGCTTATCGCCGCGCTCGGGGACGCGAATCTCGACATGACCTCCGCGCCTGGCGGCAAGCGCTTTTGCGAGCGCATCGGTCTCGTGAAGCTCCTCCTGCACCGCGAGCAGCGGCGGAATCGACATCGCGCTCGCGTAGTACTGAAGGATGAAGGCCTCCGCGACCTCCCCCAGCGTTCCGCCCGCCGCGTTGTCCAGATAGAAGCTCTGCCGGTCTGAGAGCACGCCGTCGCGGACCTGGAAGACCTGGGCGTTGGCCTCTCCATGTTCGACGGCGACGGCGACGGCGTCGAGTGTGCCGGTGGCCTCATTGGCGACGCGCTGGCGCTCGAGCAGTGAGCGCACAGCGCGAAGGCGATTGCGTTCACGCGCGGCATCTTCGAAGCGCTGTTCGGCCGATGCCTGGCGCATCTCGCGATCGAGTTTTCGTTCGATCTCGCGATAGCGACCCGAGAGAAAGCCGACCACGCCGTCGATCCCCTGCCGGTAGTGCTCTGCGCTGACGTAGCCCACGCAGGGCGCCTCGCAGCGCTTGATGTAGTAGTCGAGGCACGGCGAGCCGCTGCGTCGACCGGGCTCGGGGCCCTCACAGGTGCGGAACATGAAGACCTTGCCCAACACCTCGAGCGTCGCCCGCACGCGTTTCGCGTTGCTGTATGGACCGAAGTAGGCGCGATCGCGCCGGTGGCGCTCGCGCGTGAAGTAGACGCGCGGGAACTCTTCATCGAGCGAGATCGCGATATACGGATACGACTTGTCGTCGCGCAGGCGGATGTTGAACCGCGGCTTGTACTGCTTTATGAAGTTCTGCTCGGCGAGCAACGCCTCGGACTCGGTGTGGACCACGAGCGCTTCGACGTGGTCGATCACTGCGACCAGGTCTCTGCCGCCTCGGGTGCTCGGGTTTGAGAAGTGGGAGGCGACGCGCTTGCGGATGGACTTCGCCTTGCCTACATAGAGCACCCTGCCCCGCACGTCACGGAAGAGATAGACGCCCGGCTCGTCGGGCAGCTCGCGGCGTCTTTGCGCGGGAACTATCGACACGCTTCGAGGATAGGACGGCCCGGTTTGCACGGCGGGGGCCGCCGCGCCGCGCGGACGCCGAGGACCCGCCGCACCGCGGACGCCGAGGACCCGCCGCCGCGCGGACGCCGAGGACCCGCCGCACCGCGCGGGCCTGGGTGAAAAAACGACGCCTGGTGTCGCTTTTTCACCCAGCCTCCGCAGCAGACCCAATCAGGTGAGGTCGAATCGATCCAGGCTCATGACCTTCTCCCACGCGGCCACAAAGTCACGCACGAAGCTCTCCTCCCCGTCGTCACACCCGTAGACCTCCGCGATCGCCCGCAGCTGGTCGTTCGAGCCGAAGACAAGGTCCACGGCAGTGGCGGACCACTTGAGATCGCCGGTGCCGCGGTCGCGGCCCTCGTAGACCTGTGCCGACGAGCCATTACCGGATGACGCATGCCACTCGGTGTCCATGTCGAGCAGGTTTACGAAGAAGTCATTGGTCAGTGACTCGGGCCGGTCCGTGAGGACGCCGAGCTGCGACTGTTTGTAGTTGGCGTTCAGGGCGCGCATGCCCCCGACCAGAACTGTCATTTCGGGGGCGGTCAGGTTCAGGAGGTTGGCCCGCTCGACCAGCAGCGTTTCAGGCGACAGAGCCTGACCCGCTTGGAGATAGTTGCGGAACCCGTCGAAGGTAGGTTCAAGCACCTCGAAGGACTCGACATCTGTCTGGTCCTGGGAGGCGTCGGTGCGCCCCGGTGTGAACGGGACCGTCACGTCGTGGCCGGCATTCTTGGCAGCCTGCTCGACGGCGGCGCACCCGCCGAGGACGATCACGTCGGCGAGCGACACCTTCTTGCCGCCGGCCGACTCCTTGTTGAACTCCTGTTGGACGCGCTCGAGGGCCGTCAGGGCCTTCGCCAGTTCCGCGGGCTGGTTGACGGCCCAGTCCTTCTGCGGCGCGAGGCGGATGCGCGCGCCGTTGGCGCCGCCGCGCTTGTCGCTGCCGCGGAAGGTGGAGGCCGACGCCCAGGCGGTCGACACGAGCTGGGAGATCGACAGCCCGGACGCGAGGACGTTGGCCTTCAGCGAGGCGATGTCGGACGTGCCGATCAGGTCGTGATCGACCGGCGGGACGGGGTCCTGCCACAACTGCGGCTCCGGAACCCACGGGCCGAGGTAGCGCGTGACGGGACCCATGTCGCGGTGCAGCAGCTTGTACCACGACCTGGCGAACGCGTCCGCGAGCTCGTCCGGATGCTCGAGGAAGCGCTTCGTGATCGGCCCGTAGATCGGATCCAGCCTTAGCGACAGGTCCGTCGTCAGCATCATGGGGGCGTGCCGCTTCGACGGATCGTGCGCATCGGGCACCGTGCCCTGGGCCTCGGGATTCTTGGGT
>DASRHQ010000002.1:0-36202 GCA_035650455.1 Solirubrobacteraceae bacterium | reverse complement strand
GGCCGATTCAAGTGCGATACCGCCGGCGGCGGAGCCGTTCTTCATGGGTCTGGATGCGAAAATCACATTCGCTCCTGTGATGAACGCCGAGGAGATGCGCGCCGGTGTCGGCAAGGCGATGGGAGCCAACTAGAGGTCGGGGCCTACCTCCAGCAGCGCCTCGTTAGGCGTCTCAGCCACGCCTCTTGGCCGCTTGCAATCGAGTCGTCCGGATCGCCGGCGACGCCGACGGCGGCGCTGCTCCGTCGCCATTGCGCAAGCGGGTTCGCAGCTGTCGGCTACCACGAAAGCGCTAGTGAGCTTGCGGAAAGCGATGGTGAGCTCACGGCTCGAGCTGGCGCTCGCGTTTAGACCGATGCAGAAGCCTCACCGCTTCGATTTGGTCGCCGAGCACCGATGCGGTTAGCCCAAAGCATGGATCGCGGCGGTCTTGTTCCGGGTGTGACTCCGCGGGAGAAGCTTCACCTGCCAAAAGGCTTCCCCTAGCTCGCCGCTGGGCGCCTGACTCATCGTTCCAGATGGCCGTACGGTGGCCGCTTCGTATGGATCGCAGTGGCTAAGAACTACCTGGGCGCGCCCCGCGCTCTGTGAGGCTGCCCGCTGCGAGGACGCCTATCCGCGGCTTGGTGACGGCTGCTGGGGATGCAGGCCGAGGATCGAGACCGTCGGCTCACCGAGGTGCGCTGGCCAGCGCCGGCAGCACGTCGCCGAGCGCGGCGTCGACCTTGACGTCGGCGAGCGGGTCGCCACGAGTCATACCCCGGTTGACAATCGCCGTCGGAATCTGCGCCTGCCGAGCGCGGTCTACGAACCGCAGCCCGGACATCACCGTCAGCGAGGACCCGAGCACGAGCAGGCAGGCCGAGCCGTCCACGAGCTCGAAACACCGCTGCACTCTCGGCTGCGGCACGCTTTCGCCGAAGAAGACGACGTCGGGTTTGAGCAGATCTGCCCCGCAGCACTCACAACCGACGAGCCGAAACCGCGCGATCTGCTCGTCGGCGAGCTCGACGTCTCCGTCAGGGTTGCTCGAAGCCACCTCGCCCCAGTCCAGGTCTGGGTTGACGGCACGCAGCCGCTCATCAAGCGCCTGCCGGGTGCTGCACGCACCGCACTCCAGGCAAACGACACGATCAAGCGCCCCGTGCAACTCGATGACGTCTTGGGCGCCGGCGGCCTGATGCAACCCATCGACGTTCTGCGTGATGATCCCGCGCACAATGCCCGCCTGCTGAAGCGCAGCCACTGCCCAGTGCCCGGCGTTGGGCCTCGCGGCTGCGATCCGGTGCCAGCCGACATGAGCGCGCGCCCAATAGCGCTGGCGTGCGACCGGCGACCCGCGGAACTCGGCGATTGTCATCGGCAGCCGAGCACGCAGCGCGCCGCTTGGACCGCGATAGTCCGGGATTCCCGACTCGGTAGACAAGCCTGCGCCCGACAACACGCACACGGCGCCACCACCAACCAGCTCACCGAGTCGCTCTCTCGCGACGGCATTCACCCGCCCAGTATGGCTCTGGGCGCGGTGGCAGGCTCAGGGCTCCTTGGCGCCCCGCCCCGGGCGACGGGATCACCGAGCTACGTCGACTTATCCGCTGTGACCGCGACGGGCTCCACGAGTAAGCCCCATCAACCCCCCGCGCGGCCCCCCCCGGGCTGTGCCCTGCGTCTGTCCGATTCCAGCCGCGTACGCGTCCGGTCCAGTGAGTCGTGGCGATGGTGGCGTACTACTGCATGACGCCCGCATCGGTTGCCTCGCCTGATGGCGGCTTGGCCCCGTTCGCCAGGGCCAACTTCGCCGTCGTCGAGAGGATCCTAGGCGGCTTGGACGAGGTGACGTTCGAAGGCCCAGACCGTCGCGGCCGACCGAGTTCGGGCGCCCGTCTTGTCGAAGATGTGCTGGACGTGGTGGCCGGCGGTCTTCACTGAGATCCCAAGACCCTCGGCGATCTCCTTGTTGGTCTTGCCGGACGCGAGCGCGAGCAGTACCTCGAGCTCGCGGTCGGTCAGGCCTGCAGGCAATTGGCGTGGGCGCTTCACCACTCGGTGGCCGGCCGCCGCCAGAACGGCGTCGACCGCCTCTGGGCAGAGACGGCCCTCGTCCACGTCCTGCAGCAGCTCGGCCTCAGCTTCGTTAGCGGCGAGCGCCCGCCGGTGGGGGCGACGCTCGCGCATCGCCTGGTAGGAGTCGGCGGCGGCGAGGATGCGGGCCGCTCGCCCAAGCCCCGGGGCGAGCGTCCTGCGGTGGTAGCCGGTGCCGTTGAGCCTCTCGTGATGGGAACCGGCTAGCTCGCCGATCGGTGCCAGAGCGGACGAGTGCGCGAACGATCGCTCGGTGAAGTAGGGGTGCAGCTGAACACGCTCCCAGTCGGTGAGACCGAATGGTCCGGGCTTTTCCCAGATCGCGTTGGATACGGCGACTCGGCCGACGTCGAGCGCGAGTGCCGCTCGCCGCACCATCTTCACTTCCTCCTCGGGCAGGCCAAGGCGCCAGGCGGCGGCCTCGGCCAGCTCGGAGGTCCCATCGGCATGTCCCCGGAGCCAGTACGACTTGAGGTCGGTGAACGTCCCTACCACGCGGAACGCCGCGTCGATATCCTCGCCGCTCATCCGTCGCTGGGGCGGCGGCTCGGCGGCCATCGCCTGGCCCCAGATGAGCGAGTCGTCAAGCCCGTCGAGCAGCTGGTCGAAATGGTCGGTGGCGAGGGAGGCCAGGTGTGGGTCATACGCGCCGCCCGAGCGCTGCTCGATCACCTGACACGCCCGATCGGGGTCCGCGGCCGACAGAAAGACCGAGATGTCACGCGCAACGTGGAGCACACGCGCCGGCAGCGCGATCCCCTCCCCCGCGGCCGCGCCCGGGAACCCGTTTCCATCCCAGCGCTCGAAGACGTACGCCAGGTTCGAAATCACCCCGGGGCCAAAGCCGAGCCAGCCGGCGAAGCGCTGCGCGACCTCGCAGTGCAGGGCGAAGGTCGAGCGCGCGATCTCTACCGCGTTCTCGAGTGCATGGGCGACCATCGCCTCACGTACCTCAGCCGGTCGTCCCTGTCCCACCACGTCGGTCAGGAACGCCGCGACCTCTTCAGGGTTGCCTCCGTCGACGAGCGCGAACTTGGCGCGCGGCTCGATGTCGTCCCCAAAGAGCTCGGTCTGCTCGGGCGCGTCCGATGTGCAGCCGAAGGAATGAAGCAGGGAGATGTAGTAGGCGTCCATGAGCTGCCCAGGCGAGAGACCGGCAAGCTCGCCGAGGCGGACTGCGAGGATCGCTGTTCGGAGCGCGTGCTCGAGTGGCTGGCCGGTGCCGAGGTCAGTCGCTATCGACATCGCGCCAATCACCTCCGCGGCGCGGACCGGCGTCCCGGCCTCCGCGGGTCGCTCGGCGGAAAGACGGTGGCCGCTGGACGGCATCACGTCGATCCTGCGGTGCGCCGTGCTCGAACTTCTTGCGGACCGTGGCCCCCTGGCCGCAGCGCATCGGGAGTCCTGCCGCAAGCCGGACTACAAGGCCGCTCTGAATCGCCTCGGTCGATGCGCACGGCGGACAGCCCTAAATGAGATCCCGGTCCCAAGGCCCCCAATCCGAGGCAGATCATACATAGGCCCAGGGTCCGTGGTTCGGACTGGGCTCGCAGCGACGGGCAGATGGAGAGGCCGTCGGCGGACGGCCTCTCCATCATCAGCGATTCCCGTCCTACGCGGCTTGCTGCACGTACTCGTTGGGTTCGATCGCCCCGAGGCTCTCGACGACCTCGAGGGTGCCGGCCCGCACCTGGGCGATGTACACGTTCATTCGCACGTGATGCTGGCCGGGGACCATCTCAGCCGGGCCACCCGGGCCCTCGTCGATTTGCGCGTGGTCGAGCGCCGCGACAACGGCCGCCTGGTCCAGCGAGCCGGCCTCCGTGACGGCGGCCTCCCAGAGCTTGAGGCCGCGGTGGATGCCCGTGGACCCGCTTCCGGCGCTGAACTGGGGGCCTTCCGGGAAGCGCGCGTTGTAGCGCCCGAGCAGCTCCTTGCTGAACGGGTCGGTGACTGACTGGTAGTAGTCGATGCACCCGTACAGCCCCTCGATGTGCTCGCGGGGCACTGCGGACGCGAGGTTCTCGTCCCAGTACGTCGTGATGATCCGCCCGCCTCGTTCGGCGAAGCCGGACCCGTGTAGTGCCTTGAGGAACGGGAAGCACCCGGGAGGCACTGTCGTGTTAAACACGACATGCGCGCCGCTCGAGTTGATCCTCGCGACCGTCTCGGCCCAATCGGCGTGGTCGACGGGGTAGTACTCCTCACCGAGGACCTCGCCGCCATTGGCCGACGCGACCTCGTGGAGCTTGCGGTTCATCACCCGCGGCCAGATGTAGTCCGATGACGGCAGGTAGAACGTGCGCGCCCCGATCTCGTGCATCAGCCAGGGGATGAGCGGCTCAACCTGCTGCGCCGGCACTGCGCCGGTGCAGAAGAGGAGCGGGTGGTACTCCTGTCCCTCGTACTGCTCTGGGTAGATGTAGAGCGTCTCGCCCTCCTCCACCGCGGAGCCCTTGATGGCCTGTCGCGTCGAGCTGAAGATGCCACCGAGCAGGACATCGACGTGATCGTCTCTGACCAGCTTGGTCGCCTTGGCTGCCGCCTGCGCGTCGTCGGTCGCGCTGTCCTCGAGGATCAACTCGAGACGGCGGCCGAGCATCCCGCCGGACGCGTTGATCTCGTCCACCACGAGGGTCGCGACATTTGCCTGAGCACAGCCCATCGGCGAGAGCGGGCCTGTCGTGTCGGCGACAACGCCGACCTTGATCGAGTCTCCCATGACTTCCTCCTATGCCTCGTAGTGGCCGCCGAGTTCGGCCACATCCGGGCGGCCCTTGTGCCCGGCCTCTTTGAGGATTGGCGGGACCTCTGGGTCGGAGGCAAACCTCTGCCAGCCGTCGAGGTCCCAATCAAAGATGACCCACACCCGATCGTCCTGATTGGGGTCACGGAACACGTGCGCGCCCTTGGACCCGTGCTGCTTGCGCTTCTCGGCACCCGTGGTGGAGAAGACGCTCGTGAAACGGTCAAAATCCTCGACCGTCGTCATCGCTAGGAGCATCCCAGTCCCTCCTTCTCGTTCCGGCGTCTCCGAACGACGCCGAGGCTTGGGCAAGTATCTGAGGAGCGCGGGCAGCGGTACATCGGGCAATCGCCCTATACGGCGACTGGTCGACGAACGCCGCCTGTTGAGCTAGGCCGCAGAGCACGAAACTGCGACGCCCACATCAGCCGCCGCAGCGCCTGACTGCTTGCTGCGTCAGAGAAAGACAAGCGCTCAGCTCTGGCTCGGCCGGGCCGAATTCGCGGGGCGGCTGGCGGTTGTGTTCGCGCTACGAGCACCAGTAAGTTGGCGCGTTAGGTAACTTGCCTAACGTGATGTGGGTGAGATAGGTTCGCGAGGGCTATATGGCGTCCAGGGGCGCGCGGCGACAGGAAGGGGCGATCGGAATGTTTTTCCGTGGAGTGCGTGAGTTTGGCTTGTTGTTGGCGCCCGGGCGGCTCCGATTGACCCTTGGGATGGCGGTTGCCTCGTTGGCAGTGGTCGGATTCTGTGCCGGTCCGGCGCTCGCCAAGACCAAGTCGTTTACGACCGCGGGTTGTTCGACGTGGATGGTGCCGGCGGGCGTGTCGCGAGTGAGCATTCAGGCGACAGGTAGCGCCGGTCAGACCGTGAACGGCGGGGAGGCTGCAGGGGGCAGCGGCGATGTGGTGTCGGGCACGTTGTCCGGCGTTAGCGTCGGCCAGGTCCTGGATGTGTGCGTCGACTACGGTGGCGGGAGCGGCGGGCCCTCTGATGGCGGGGCGGGGGGCGGCGCCTCGGGTGTGGCGCTGGGCGGCGACTTCTCTGTCCCAGCGCTGGTCGCCGGCGGTGGCGGCGGCGGCGCGATCTCGGCTGAGAGCGGCGGCGGCGCAGGGTTGCCCAGCGGCGGCCAGGGCGCTTTTCAGAATCCGTGCACGTCCACGGCGTGTGGTGGCGGCGGCGGGACGCAGATGACATTCGGCGGCGGCGGGGCGGTGGATCCAGGGTGCTCTGAGTGCACGGCCGGTGCCAACGGGGCCGGGTCGTCTAGCGCCGGTCCGGGCGCCGGCGGTGCGGGCGGCGCCGGCGACCTAGGCGGTGGTGGCGGCGGCGGCGGTTACTACGGCGCCGGCGGCGGCGGCGGTTCTATGGATCTTGCTGGCGGTGGTGGTGGCGGCTCTGATTTCTGCGCCTCCTCGTTGACGGGCGCGACGTTGAAGGGCTGTGGCACGACGGGCACCAACGGCACGTTCGGGACAGCTTCGGTGGTGTTGACCTACACGGCTTCGCCGCATGTGTGTTCGGGGTCGTTGGGTGCGCCTGGTGTGTTGAAGGGGGCTTATCCGGATGGGGTGGTGGTGAAGGGTTTTTGTGCGGTGAATCAGGGGAAGGCGCATGTGACGGGCGTGTTGACGGTGAGCGATGGTTCGGTGTTGGGGGCGGTGTTTGGTATGCACCATTCCAGGCTGGTTGTTAGTGGCAATCTGGTGCTTGAGAAGGGCGCGACTGCGTTGGTGGGTTGTAAGGCCAATCCCAATGGCACGGGGATGGCTTGCATCGATGATCCCAATCAGTCCCATCCCACGCTTGCCAGCCATGCCAGCGTGTCGGGGAACATCATTGCTCACAGGGCGCTTGGTCTGATCGTGCATAACAGCGCGATTGGCGGCAGCATCAAGGACATTGGTGGTGGTGGGGGTGTGACGTGCGCGGTGCCAAAGACCGGGGTGTTCGCGGCGTTTAAGAGCCCTGTCTTTAGCGATCTTGAGGACAGCTCGGTTGGGGGCGATGTCAGGATGAACGGGCTGAGGACGTGCTGGTTTGGACTGGCCCGCGACAACGTCAAAAGCTATGTCACGATCAATCTCAACAAGACCGCTGATCCTGACGCGATCGAGGTGCTCGCAAACCACATCGGCGCCAGCCTGTCGTGCTCTAATAACCGCCACCCGGGCCCCCAGCCCAAGGGCGCACTGCCGATCTGGGACAGCGCGGACGCCGGTGGGTCAGGCATCTACCCGCGCGTGTCAGAACCCAACACCGTGGGCGGCAGCCGCAGCGGCCAATGCGTCAAAGCCAGCCCAATCAAACTAGGCGGACCACCCGCCGCCAAGAAGTTCTAAATCACAACGCCAACTGCTGCCCCGGGGCAAACACAACCCCGGGGCAGCAGCGCGTAGGGCACAGCCGGACAGTTAGGCGCCATGTTGCGCGAGATCGGGGCGAGTTCGCATTAGAGTTCTGCGATGCCCGTCGTTCGCGAGCATATGTCGCGCAACCTACTGAGCGCCGAGCCGGGCGAGAGGATCACGGAGGTCGCTCAGCGGATGGTCGAGCGCAATCTTGGAGCTGTGCTCGTGCTCGCCGGCGACCGGCTGGTCGGCATCATGACTGAGCGGGACATCATGCGAGCGGTCGCCAGCGGCCTGCACGCGGACGCGGCTGTCGCCGAGCACATGACCAGAGACCCTGAGACCATCGAGCCCGACGACACGACGCAGCATGCTGGCGTTCTGATGATCCACGGAGGCTTCCGGCATCTACCCGTGGTCGAAGGAGGCAATGTGGTCGGGTTTCTGTCGATCCGCGACCTCATGCGGGTGGCGATCGACGACTCCGCACCCCGCGGCGTCTGAGCTGCGGAGGATTGGCCGGCTGGCTCGGGATTGCGACCGACGCGATGGGTATGCGTTCATGACGTTCCGGTGTCCACCCGCCGAGGAGATAGCGCGAAGCTCGGCGCCTCAGCGAAGCTCGGCGCCTCAGCGAAGCTCGCGATTCAACGCGCCCTGACCGCCACGACCAAGCGCGGCCAGCGACTGATCACCGCACCGAATCTCTTACTCGGGGTTGTCGGTGCCGAGCAGGGCCGCGTGCCTAGGGCACTGCGCCTTGCGGGAATTGACATCCACGACCTGCGAGCGCGAATATGACCCGCAAGCAGGACCGCTCGCCGTGCTCACCTTGTCGGCAGCAGCTCGAGCAGGCCGGAGAACAGCGGCGTAACGATGCGCGAAGGCGGCCATACGCGGTAAGTGTTGTAGAGCGCGCCGTCCTGCATCGCGAACACGCTCCAGCCTGCGCTCACGGAGACGGCTGACTCAAGGTCCGGTGCTCCCACCTCCTCGCCGTAATCGCGCAGCCACCGCGGCGCCTCGCGGACCAGCTGGGCCATGTCGAACTCCTCGCGAACGTCGCTCGCAATCTCCTCCGGTCCGAACGCGAAGCCGTAGTCGAACAGGAAGTCACTGCCGTAGGCGGACACCCACGGCACGGTCCACCCACGCTGCTGCTTGTAGGCGACGAGTTTCTCCGGCGGCGCCTGCGACATGCAGATCAGCGTCACGTCACGGTTGTTGAGGTGGATGACCGTGCCGCTCAAGCCGTCGGCGAGCGACGCGCACCCTGGGCACGCAACCTTCCACTTCTCGCCGAACATCAGGTGGTAGATGAGCAGTTGAGAGCGCCCCTCGAGCAGCTCGGGCAGCGACTTGGGTCCGTCCTCGGTCGCCAAGCGGTAGTCCTTCTCGACTGGAATCCACGGCAGCTCGCGCCGCCGCTGCGCGACCCGCGCGGAGTGCTCCTCGAGCTCGCTCTCGACCGCTAGCAGCTCCTTACGAGCCGCCTGCCACTCTTGCTCCGTCGCAATCTTCATCGGCCCTCCTTCACGTTGACCTAGTGCTCACCAAGACTTGGAGACGATGAAAAACTCATCGGCATCGCCTCGCACGTTTGTTGCGCTGTTGAGCGCGCCGAGTGCCCGGGTAAAGCACACTGGGATTAGCGCTCCCGCTGGGCGCTCACGCATTTTGCGAGGATGAGACATGGGCTTGAGGCTCATGCTCGCTCGAGGAGTGCCGATTCGGGTCAACTGATGCTGACTGAGGTGGCTGACGGTGTCTGGGTCCGGCAGAGTGCGTGGGTCTGGACCAATTCCATCGTGGTGCGCGGGGACGACGGGTTGATCCTGGTCGATCCCGGGATTGCTGGTTCCGAGCTGAACCAGCTCGCGGATGACCTCGACCGGCTCGCCAATCCGGTGGTCGCCGGGTTCTCTACCCATCCCCACTGGGACCACCTGCTGTGGCATTCCCGGTTCGGTGACGTGCCGCGCTACGCCACCGCCGCCGGCGCTCACGCTGCAAGCGAGGGCCGAGAGCGGGCACAGGCGATGGCGGCGCAGAGCGCGTCGGGCATCCCACTTGAGCTAATCGCACTCGTCACCGCGCTGTCCCCGGACAGCGAAGCCGTGCCGGGCGCGATCATCGAGCATCAAGCGCACGCGGTTGGCCACGCCGCAGTCCTCCTTGCCGACCGGGGCGTCCTGCTCGCCGGCGACATGCTTTCCGATGTCCTGATCCCGATCCTCGACCGTCGACGTCCCGATCAAGTGGGTGCCTACGAAACGGCACTCGCCCGACTCGAAGACGCCGCCGGGCACGTTGATTTCCTAGTCCCGGGCCACGGCGCCGTTGCTGGGGGTCGCGAGATAGCGGCCCGCCTCACCGCCGATCATGCCTACATCGACGCGCTGCGGCGAGGACAGGAACCATCCGACGCGCGTTTGGGACCCGATGCGGACTGGCTCTCAGGTCCGCACCAGTCGAACCTGGAGCAGGCCCGAACGCGGTAGGTCCTTCGGCGAAGTGAGGGGGCACGTGAGCGATCATCCCGAACATAGAATCGCTGGAATGTCGGATGTGAACATCAACCGCCCTACGTGGGACCTGGCTTCCTGGGGCGCGGCACTTGGCAGGCGCACGATGCGGCTCGGCCCGAGTGCGGGCGCCAGTGAGCTCGGAGTCACCCTCTACGAAGTCGACCCCGGCCGCGCAGTCTCTCCTTTCCACGTCCACCACGCCAACGAGGAGTTGCTGCTGGTCCTCTCCGGCCACCCGGCGCTGCGAACGCCCGCCGGCATCCGGCACCTTGAGCGCGGCGACCTGGTGGCCTTTCCGCGCGGCCCGGCGGGCGCGCACCGCATCTCCAATCCCAGCGAGGACGTCGTGCGAGTCCTGGTGTTCTCGACCATGCATTGGCCGGAGATCGCCGAATACCCCGACACCGGGGCGATCCTGACTATGACCGGACCCGGCGAGGGACAAGCCTTTCCCGCGGACACCGCCGAGCCCCGCGCGGAGGCGGTAACGCGTGCGATGGACGCCGCGCGCGAGCACGAGGAAGGCACGTAAGGCCAGTCACACGGGTCGACCCCGGCGACACGCGATGAGAACACCGCTTGGGTCAACACATTTGGTGCGCGGTGGCCGATTCGGGGCACTTAGTAAGCGCAGTGCGAAGCAGGAAGGCAAGCCAAATTGATAAACGTCGAAAGGGAGATCGACATGAGTAAGAGCGCCACGCGCAATCAAGCCGAAGGCTTCGTCGATCGTCTGGCAGGTCGTGTGCTTGAGGCCTGGGGTGCCCTGACCGGGCAGCGCTCCAAGCAGGCAAAGGGCAAGGCCGCGAAAGGGCGTGGGCGGGCCCGGGGCGCGACCGGACGGGCAAAAAGAAGGATGAAGTAAGCCAGGAGACGCGCGGCCACGAAGGCGGCTCCCTGGTACGTCGGGCTGGCGACCCGCGAGGAGCGAGTGATCAGTCGCCTGCCCTGACGACGGTCCGAGCCGCGCGGAAAGGAGTAGTTGCTAGGTCCGGAAGGTCCGAGCTCAGTCGGCCGGCAGCCAGTCCTCGGTCAGCACCAACCAGAACGCAAGGCCGGCGAACTGCCGGTAGCGGCGGAAGGCGCGCTCTATCCCCTTGTCGGTGATCCGTGACCGGCCGCTCACACGCCGATACTTCGGCCGCGTCCACGAGTCGAGGATGAGCCGGCGGTAACGGCCGAGCATCATCATCATGTGGGCCATCGCATAGGGCCCCACGCCGGCGATCTGCAACAGGCGGTCCGCCACCTCTTGATCCGGGAGCGCCGGGTCATTTAGCGCCTCGAGGTCGAGCCGACCTGAGGCTACGTCGTCGGCGAGGGCGCGGAGATACAGTCCGCGGTAGCCGGCGCGAGCGACGTCGCGAAAGAATGCGTCGCCAGCCTCGGCGACCGCCGCGGGCGCCGGGAACCCCCGGCGCTCGGGGGCGCCGACCGCCGCGATCCCCAGCTCGCCGACGAGCGCGCTGACCATCCGTACGGTCGCTGACCACGCGCAGTTTGTGGTGCAGATCGTCTTGACGAGGTCCTCAAACACTGTCGGGCTTCGCAACATGCGCCCGGCGCCCGCGACGACCCAGTCCAGTGCCGGATCGGCGCCGGCGACGAGATAGAAGGCGCTGAGATCCTCATCTAGCCGGAGCATGTGGCGGATCTGCGCCACCAGGGCAGGCCGGTGCGCGGTCGGGGGCGCGGTCGCATCCGCGCCAGTGCTGAGCCGGGCGGATCCGGTGCCGGCGGCTGTGAGCTCCACCAGCCACGCACTCTCACCTTCCGTCAGCACGGTCCTCATGATCGTTCCGTCGGAAGCGATCTCGTTTGGCGGCAGATCGGCGACGCCGTGGGAGAGCAGCGTCCGCGCAAAGTCAACCGGCTCACCGCCCGCGCCGACGAGCTGGATGGCGGTCGACCACGCGGCCACCGCTGCAGCATACGCGGGACAGCTCTTGGCGTTCCGTACAGTGGCCGGCATGGACGGCCGCGGTGACGTCTCGCTGACTAACCTCGACCAGCCGCTGTTCGACGATGCGCAGGCGACGAAGCGGCACCTCGTCGAATACGTCGAGGCCGTGAGCGAACAGCTGCTTGGCGAGCTTCGCGAGCGGCCGCTGTCAGTGATCCGAGCGGTGCGTGGTCAGCGGCCGTTCATGCAGAAGAACGTTCCGAAGTATGCGCCGCCGTGGGTCAAGACGGTGACCATTCGGGCGGAGCGCACCAGGCGCGACGTTGCCTATGCCCTTTGCAACGACTGGCGAACGCTGCTTTGGTTCGCGAACCAGCGAGCGATCGAGTATCACCCCACGCTTGCTCGCGCCGGATCACACGGCTTTGTCCAGACGCACCTGGTGCTCGACCTCGATCCGCCGCTCGATGCCGGGTTCGAGGCCGCGGTGCGCGTCGCGAAGCTGGTACGCCAGGCGCTCGACGAAGCGGGTCTCGCGGGGGCCGTAAAGACCAGTGGGGCTAAGGGCCTGCATGTCTTCGTTCCCCTGGCGCAACCCGCGAGTGGCGAGGACGTTGCCGCGGCCACGCGGGCGCTCGCCGCGCGTGCCGAGCGCATCGATCCGCAGCTGGCAACGACCGCCTACGTCGTTGAGCAGCGAGGCGGCAAGGTGTTCATCGACGCGACGCGCACGGGTGGCGCCACCGTCGCTGCCGCTTTCAGCCCGCGCGTCAGGCCGGGCACCCCGGTTTCGTTTCCAGTCGCGTGGGATGAGCTCGATCACGTGACGCCGACGAACTTCACCATCCACACTGTGCCGGCTCTCGTTGGCGACGCCAACCCGTGGACCGATTGCCTTCCCGCGCCTCAGCCGCTATCGACCGATCTGATCGAGGAAGGCCGCGCGATTCCGGTCGCTCGCGTCCAAGCGATGCACGAGGGTAAGCGCCGTGCCCGCACTCGCCGCGAGCGAGCGGGCTCATAACTCAACTCCGATCGAACGCGGTCACCATCGCGGCACGTTCCGTTGCTCGCGTCGGGTCACGCAAGGCCGCCGCGGCGTAGGACCTCGCCCCAGGCCCGCTTTGCGCGGCGAGCGGAGGCGAGTCCAGCTCGACCACTTCGCGCAATGCAGTTGCGACTTCTTGCGCCGACTGAGTGCCCGGACCTTGATCTGCAAGAACCCACTCGTACAGCTCATCGGTCAGCGTCGGGCGGGGGTCCTCGTCGCCCGTGAGGCGCTCCCCCCACTGCCGCGAGAGCTCGGTCATGACCGGCCCGGGTTGAAAGTTCGTGACGTATATGCCCCAGGGTTCGACTTCGATCGCGAGCGCCTGCGAAACGGCCTCCAGCGCCGACTTCGTGGCGATGTAGAAGCCGATTGCCGGCGGGCACAACCCTGCCGCGAAGGTTGTCGATATGTTCACGATGTGGCCGCTGCGCTGCCTGCGCATTGCCGGCAGCACCTCCTGGATCAGCGCGATCGTTCCGAAGAAGTTCGTCTCGAAGTTGAGACGCGCTTGATCGACATCGACCTGCTCCACACCCCCGATCAAGCCGTACCCAGCGTTGTTGATCAGCGTATCGAGGCGCCCGTCGGATCCGAGCACACTCAATACCGTCGAGCGCATCGATGCTCGGTCGAGCAGATCGAGATCGTGTACGAATAGACGGTCTTCCAAGCCGTGCAGCAGCTCATCAAGGTGGGCATGACTGCGCACCGTCACGTGCACCGAGTGACCCGCGCGCGCCAGCGTTCGCGCGGTCGCGAAGCCTATGCCTTGCGGGGACGAGCACCCCGTGATCAGAACAGTCCGTCGCCCGGTCATGCCTCACAGGCTCCAGGGAGGCCCGGATGGACCAACGTACTAGTGGTACCGGCCCTTGAGGAAGCAGGTTGTGAGGATTTCATGCACTTTTTGGCCGTTGGCCGCCTTCTCGACGTCGGCTTGCGTCTTGTACCCCGCTGCCAGAAACTGATTCTGGATGCAGTGGGCGGCGAACTTCGCTTGTGTCGCGCTCAGATAGGAGGCCGTGTTATTCGTGACCTCCAGCGCGAAGTTGTAGTAGGCCGAGGAAGCGATCTGCGCCGACTTGGCCACATGCCCGGCGTTGGAAGTGGTCGGGGTGCCCGACGTGGTGGGGGTGGCCGCCGTCGTCTGCGTGCTCGAAGCCGCCGGGCTCGGCGACGTGGAGCCACTGCCCTTGTTGCCCGAGCCGCCACACCCCGCCACGCCAATCGCAATTGAGACAACGGCGACTACCACGGCCGGCGTGGTCGTTCGCATCATCTTTCTCCTCCTCAGGTCCGCGGCGCCCCGCAGGCTCCCGCTGATGCGGCGAGCTTATCCAAGCTGTTCACCGCGCGCTTACCGCGAGTTCTTGGAACGCCAGGAGGCGAGCGCGGTGGGGATCGTCTTCCGGCAGTCGCGCTCGTTGGTATACCGCCGCATGCCGGCCGATGTTGCTGATAGTCTGGCGCCGCTTTTTGACATACCGGCCGAATCGCCGAGCATCCGTGCCCGGCGAGCGGGGGACCCAACTGCGATCCCGATCGCGTGGGGCGAAGCGCCGCCCGTTGTGGCGCAGCGCACTGCGCTAGCCCGTCAGCTAACTCCGCAGGCTTCCGACCCGTTCGAAAGGGGATTGATGCAGCACGTCACGAGGCGTTCTCTGATTGGTCAGGCGCTCGCCGCCGGCGCCGGCGCGACGGTCGTTTCGAGCATCGAGGTACCCGATGTGGCGGACGCTGAGGCATCGCGCGACCCTGCATCCGGCTACGACCCTGGATATTTAGCCGGCACCGTGCTCAGTCGGAAGCCTGGCGACAGATTCGTGGTGAGCGTCGCGGACGGAACCAAAGAGATGATTCGGGTGGCCGATCGAGCCGTGGTGTGGAAAAAGGGGACACAAGGCGAGCTCTCACTCGAGCCCGGTGACAACGTGCGTGCCCGTGGGCTGCGTAGCCCTGACGGTGTCCTGGCTGTCACCGGCGCCTGGGTCGACATCCACAGTTTTCAGGCGAAGGTCGCCAGGGCCGAGCGTTCGCAGATCGCCGTTGAGCTTTCGCGGTGGCCCGGACGGCAGCTGCCGATTGCGATTCGCCCCAACTCCACCGTGGGCAAGCAGGGAGGCGGATTCGTCCGAGGACACACCTCCCACCTACGTGAGAAGGACGCATTGCAGGTCATCGGCTATGGCGACCTTGCAGACGGACGTTTCGTTGCCACGCGCGTTTTCGTGTTCGAGGGAGCCGATGCGTCATCGCCGCCCGGCCCCGAGGCCGCGCTTCCCTCACGCGACGCGAGCCAGGCAGCTCGAAGCGGGCAATGCCGTCACTACCACTTCGGGGTCACGAGCTGGTTTGACTGCTCCGATGGGGCGTGCGACGGCGACTGCCCACGCTGTAATTCAAACCACAACCAGATGGCATGGCCGCGTCTGAAGTATTGCTCCGGTCCTGGTGAGTGCAACGCCGACTGCGGTGGAAACACATGCGATGCGAGCTGCTGCACCCATCCCCGTCTCCCATCCGTGAAGTGCGGCAGGACGGTGCCGATCCATAATCCATGCAACGGGACATGGGTCAAGTGCGTGGTAACCGACTGCGGCCCGTGTGTGCGCTGCGTCAGCCCCTTTGGATGCAAAGGCTTCAAAACGGTCAAGTTCGACCTCACTGCCGCTGCATTTAGCAAAATCGCGCCGCTGAACTCGGGCCTTGCTGACGTACGAGCAACGACCTTCGGGCCGTGCTGACCGCGGCGCGGGGCCACCCCTGAAGCGACGGTGCTCGGCCCAGTTGGGCCGATGACAAAATCCTCAGTGCGGCGGTCAAGGAAGCCAAGCGTCACCCCGCCTATCGCAAGCATCGCTCTTCGCTCTCCTCAGGCGTCCCCGAGGACGTATGGCGCGAGCCCGATTCCGGCGCATGCATCGTGTCCTTTCGGGCCGGTTGGCGCGGCAGCGAAGAAGTGATCCTGGCGTTTGCGATCGCTAATGGGACCACAGAAGCCAGCTTTATCTCGCTGTCCAGCGACAGTTCAAGTCTCGTCGCAACTCGCCTCAGTGCCGAGGCCGATGGCCCTAGCGCCCTTGTGTAGCCTGAGCGCGGAGGCCGCGGTGAAGCCCGACGCACTGCCGCTTCCGGCGTTGCTGTCGGCCGCGTTCGTGGCGTTTGTGATCGAGGCCGACAACGTTGCCGAACAGCAGCTCCCCCACCGAACGACGTCGTTCGGCCACAGCGGCCAGCGGGGCGCGGTGTGGCTGACCTCGCTGGCAATGTGGTTTAACTGCGTGCGCGGTCTAAGCGACGGCGGCCAGCAGACGGTCGCCGAACTCGAACAGCGGCTTCGGATGGAAACGAACCTTGACGGAATGCGCCGCTGGGGTTACCGCGGCACCCGTGCGCGTGACGCGACCCGGAGGCGGATCGAGCGGACGGTGGGTGCGTGGGAGCAGACTTACGGGCGCACCGCCGTCGCCGAACTGCACGGGGCGCTGCTCACGATGGCCGGAGATGGCACCCGGGACGGTTCACCGCTGTTCGCAGGCCTCGAGCCGCCGGCGAACGGATGGCGCGCGCAGCTGTCACCTCCGCGGCTGCTGCCCTGGCATCCGCTCATCCTGCACAGAGGCGGATACCCCGACGGGAGCTGATTACTCCACCCGGCGATATCGTCTCGACGATGGACAGACCGCTCGCCATGATCGAGTTCCCCGCTGATGATTCCGACCGCGCGCGGCGGTTCTGGTCGGGTCTGCTCGGCGCTGATTTCAACGATCGCGACGAGGGCGAAGGCCGGGGTTGGCAGACACACGACGCGGATCCCAGCGTGGGGATCCACGAGCGGGGCACCGGCCCCGGCGACACGGTCTCGCTGCCCTACTTCACCGTCGCCGACATGGAGGCCGCCCTCGCCCAGGTCAAGGCTCTGGGTGGAAGCGTTGTCCATCCTGGGTCGCGCTGGGCGATCTGCCGTGACTCCGAAGGAAGCCCATTTGGACTTGCCGTCGGCTCCCTCTGATCGTTGCCGTCGCAGCTGGGGTGGGTAGCGTTCCCAGGGGGGCCGGGTCTAGGTCGCAGGGGAGCCGTCCGGCACGCCGACGCGGGTGGCAATGGCGAGCGCCGTGGGCTACCGCTCCGCAATCAGCAGCCTGGCTCCGAGTTCTGCTTCCGTGAGCTCGACTATGTCGGAGTTTTGCTCTCCCCAGCGGCCACAGTCGATGTCGGCGCGCAACGTGCGCACGGCGCGCTGCTCGACGACTTTTCCAAGACGCGCCCAGACCGACGTTCCGCGACGTACATGCTCGTGCAGGTATGCATTCGGGCGTCGCCAGTAGGCGTGAAAGAACCCGTCAACGCAGTCCCACGGAATCGGGACCGGCTGCATCTGTGCGCCGATCGCTTCGGCTCGCTCACGAAGACTCGGGTGGCCCGCAGCGAGGGTCGCGAACTCGGGCAAGTAGTCGCGCACCAGCCAGAAGCGGGAAAGGAGCTGGTTGTCCCACTGGAAAACGACCACGCGCTTTGCGACGCGCTGCATTTCACGCAGGCCGGCGATCGGATCTGCCCAGTGATGATCCGAGAGAACCGCCATCGCGGCATCGAAGGATTGGTCCGCGAACGGCAGCGACTCAGCTGATGCCGCGATGCAGGGGGCGGCGTCCGCCGGCCGTTGTGCTCGCATGACCGCGGAGGGTTCGACGGCCATCACGTCACGGTCAGCCGGCTCATACGAGCCGGTACCCGCGCCCACATTCAGCACCGTGCATGCGTCGCCAAGAGCAGCCCAGATGCGGTTCGCGATCCGCGGCTCGGTGCGCCGAACGCCGCTATAGGTCTGGCCTATCCGGTCGTACAGCCGGCCGCCTTGCGCGCCCCGGACGACGCTCTCGGCCGGATGATCCTGCATCACAGCAACTCTAGGAGGTGGACACAAATCTTGGTTTGGCTCTTACGCCATCGGGTAGGAACACCGTTGCCGGGCCTGATCTACATGTCACCAAGCGCCACGACTCGCACATCCGCGATCCCCGCAGTTCGCCCGGCAGACGATGTGGGGTCCGCTGAGCTCTTCGAGCTCTGGTGTAACAACGGTGATCCGCGTGCGCGCGATGAGCTCGTGCAGCGATTTCTGCCGCTCGCGCGCAAGCTCGCACACCGCTATCGCGGGGCTCACGAGCCAATCGAGGACCTCTTCCAGGTAGCAAGCCTCGGCCTAGTCAAGGCGATCGACCGGTTTGACGTGAGCCGCGGAACCGCGTTCTCGTCCTTTGCGGTGCCGACAATCCTGGGCGAGCTCAAGCGCTACTTCCGTGATTGCGGCTGGTCGGTCCACGTGCCGCGTGGCGCACAGGAGCAAGCGCTCAAGGTAGAAGAGGCGCAGCAGACGCTGACCACCAAACGCGGCCGCCCGCCCACGGCACCGGAGCTGGCGGAGTACATGGAGCTAAGCGTCCAGGACGTGCTCGAGGCGCTGGAGACGGCAGGTGCACACCACGCCGCCTCGCTCGACGCGCCCCACACCGACGAGGAGGGCGCCAGTGGAACGCTTGGCAGCCTGATCGGCGCCGCGGATGAGCGCTACAGCCTTGTTGAGGACGGGCTTACGATCACCGCCGCGGCGCGGGAACTGCCCCTCCAAGAGCGACGCGTACTCCAGCTGCGCTTTCTCGAAGACCTGACCCAGACGCAGATCGCGGAGCGTATCGGGGTCTCTCAAATGCAGGTCTCGCGGATCCTCAGACGAGCGGTCGCGAGGCTCAACGCGTTAGCCGACCCGGAGCGGACCGCGGACGCGACGCCCACGACACCGGGCTAGAGCCCGGTTACCAGGACTTCGCGCCGCGCCACAAATCGGCGCCGGCGCATAACGTGAAGCGTCACTGAGTCAAAAAAGTGGGTTTTCAACTCGCGCTGCCTTGGTAGCACTCGGCAGTGGGAGATAACGCTGAACTCGTCGATCTCGTCCTGCCTTGCGAGCTATCTGCCGCTAGGAGTGTCCGCGACGCGTTGCGCGCAAGCCCCGGTTTGGAATCGATGCTTGATGAGGTCATGCTCGTCGCGAGCGAACTCGTCACCAATGCGGTCGTGCACTCCGGGGCCGATGAGAGGCATTGCCTATCGGTCGTGGTTTCGCGGTCCAACAGCGCGGTTCTGATCTCAGTTCGGGATCCGGGCCTATCAGCCGATGAGGCCAAGATCCGAGCCGGCAGAGGAAGTGAGGTTGCAGGACGGGGGCTCATGCTCGTGGAGCGTCTCTCGAATCGGTGGGGAACCCAGCGCAATGGCAGCTATCTGGTTTGGGCGCAGTTGGAGCAAGCCCCGCAGCCGCCGAGGCGGCCGCCCTCGTAGGCTGGTTACCCCAAGCCACGGCGACGATTCATAGACGCGGCTAACGCCCCTCAGTTAGGCTCAGAGCGGCCCGACGTCGCTACCGGCGCGAGCTTGTTTCGTTGTTGGCAGGCGTGCGGAGGAGATGCAAATGGGAGCAGAGGACAACCTCGCCACGGTCAAGGCGGTTTATGAAGCGTTCGGCAGAGGCGACGTCGAGACGATTCTGCAAGCCGTTGCAGAAGACGTCGATTGGGCCGTCGATGCCGAGCCCGTCGGGCCCTGGTATGGACATCGAACCGGCAAGGACGGCGTCGCGAGCTTTTTCGCCGACATCGCCAGCGCAACGGACGTCCAGGACTTCGCCGTCGAAGGCATGGGTGCCAGCGACAATGAGGTCTTCGCCTTCCTGCGCTTCGCCGTTCGGATGAAAACCACCGGACGGGAGGCTGCCTTTCACCTCCATCACTACTTCCGTTTCGGCGACCATGGCAAGATCGAGTACTACCGCGGGTCAGAGGACTCAGCGCAAGTGGAGCGCGCTTTAGCTGGTTAAGCGGAGGCTCGAGGGTCTATTGAGTTAGACCAGACGCGGCCTGATAGTTGTGCACGCCATAGAACGTGATCTGCGGCGGCCCCGGGATGCCAACTTGCTGCGAGTACGGCCCGATCTTCTCTCGCGCTCTTTGACCCTCACACAGGACTCCCACGCCTCAGGGCGGGGGATGTCGACATTTCTAACCCACCGGCGCGCCGGTGACCGTGCCGGCGGGCCGGCGACCCGTCGGGTGTTCTTCCTCGCGTGCGGGCGCAAGGACGATCACTCGCTCCCCCGGCTCTAGGGGAAGATCGGGACGCGCGACGCGGACCTCCCGGCCCGTGGTTACCGCCGCGACGATGCAGCCGGGCGGCCACTGGATGTCGCCCACGCGACGCCCGCTCGCCGGCGAGTCCTCAAGGATGCGCAGCTCGAGCATCTGGTAGCCGCGCAGCGGGGTGCTCGGCACGTGAATCGCGGCCAGGGGATTCTCGACGGCAAACTCCGCCGCGACGGCGCCCTCCTCGACCTCCTCTTCGGAGGAGCGAACCTCGGTGGCCAGCGCGCGCAGCACGTCGGCGCGCGTTAGCCACCCTCGCAGGTGCCCATCGCGAGAGATCACGGGCAGTCCGTCTCGGCCGTAGAGGACTAGTTGGCGCCGTGCGTGCTCTAGGTCTTCTTCAGCGAACAGCGCTTGTGACCTACGTGACAGCGTCACTGGACCGACGAGGCGCCTCCACCGTGACTCCTCAATCGCCTCTCGCTCGCCTGCCGGCCTGGAACCAAGTAGCCGCGGCTCTGTGCCGAGCGGCTGCATCACCTGATCCACCGTCAGTGCCTGAAGGGCGTGGGTTGCCCTGGGGCGATCGATGTCGATGCCTCGCCGCAGCAGTTTCGTGGTGTAGATGCTGCCGTGGGTGATCCGCTTGGCCAGCTGCGCCGCGATCCCACAGGCCAGCATGATCGGAAGGGTCAAGGTGAAATTGCCGGTCATCTCCGCCACGCTCGCGATCGCGGTGAGCGGCGCCTGGGCGGCGGCGGCAAACACGCCGCCCATCGCGACAACGCCATACAGCGCCGGCGGGCCGACCGCGGGCCCGAAGAGGTGATTCACGATTACTCCGAAGGCCGTCCCTGCCGCGGCACCAGTGAATAGCGAGGGCGCAAACACGCCACCGGATCCTCCGATCCAGAGGGTCAGGCTGGCGGCGAGGATCTTGCCCACCATCAGCACAACCACGAACCACAGGACATAGTGGTTGGCGAGCACCCGGTCCATCACCGGGTAGCCGACGCCATACATCTGCGGCAGCGCCAAGAGCACCAGCCCCAACACGAGGCCTCCAGCCATCGGGCGTAGCCACTCGGGCCGCTTGCCCCACAGCGCGGCGACCGCGTCCTGGCCTTTGTAGAGCGTCTTCTGAAACGCCACCCCGATCAAGCAAGCGACGATCCCGAGCAGCGCCACCAGCAGGTAGGTGAAATCGTTGGTGACGCTCAGATCGTGTGGCACAGCCGCGAAGAACGGCGCGCCGCCGAAAAGCGCACGACTGATCACATCGGCCGTGACCGCTGAAAGCGCCGTGGCCGCGAGTGCGTCCAGTGAGAACTCCTTCAGCACGATCTCAAAGCCAAAGAACAAGCCTGTGAGCGGCGCGTTGAAAGTGGCCGCGATGCCGCCCGCCGCGCCGCAGGCCACTATCACCCGCAACCGTCCCTCGCTCATCCGAACCAGCTGCCCGAACGTAGACGCAAGCGCCGAGCCGATCTGCACGATCGGACCCTCACGTCCTACCGATCCGCCCCCGCCGATGCACACGGCCGAGGCGAGAGCCTTTACAACGGCGACCGGCGGGCGTATGCGCCCGCCGTTCTCCGCCACCGCCAGCATCACTTCCGGCACGCCGTGCCCGCGGGCCTCGCGCGCGAAGCGCTGGATCAGCGGCCCGTAGATGGCTCCGGCGATCACTGGGACAACGAGCACGAACCAGATTCCCAAGGACGGGAGATGGAGGCTCGCCGCGTGCCCCTGCTGGCCGAACGCTTGATGGCCAGTGAACACCCAGGTTATGAAATAGATCAGCTCGCGAAAGGCGGCTGCGCCCAACCCCGACCCCGCGCCCACCACCAGAGCCATGACCCCCAGCCCCAGCTTCGATGCCGCCAGCCAGTCAGAGACCCGTCGCGCTCTGCGACGCCAGTCGCGCGCATCAGTGTTCGAGCTGCTGCTCGGCGTTGCGGAACGAAGGGTCATCGCCGCTTGCGTGTGCGGGATCGACCGTCCCGGCGCCCGGCCCACTTGACCGCACCCGCATCGGGAAACCCTGACAGCAGCGCCTGAAGGCCGAACTCGTAAGCGGCATCGGCGTCGAGCTCGGCAAGCTCCTGTGCCCTGCCGGCCAGGATCGGGAACTCGCTGCGCCGCAGCGCCGCCAGTCGCCGGCGCGCGCCGGGTCGCGCGGCGTCGACCGTGAAGCCGGTCGCTTCAGCCAGCGCGTAGCCGCGTGCGTAGCTGACCGTCGCGCGGTAGATCGCTAGCGCTGCGGCGGGGCTAAACCCCCGTTCCACGAGCACGCTCAGAAGACGTTCCACCGGTTCTAGCGATGAAGGAGTCTCAAACGGCAGCAGGCCCAGCAGTTGAAAAGTGGCGGGCTGCGCTACCACGATATCCCGCAAAGCGGTTGCGAAGCGCCGACAGGCCTCTCGCCAGTCGTCGCTCAGCTCCACCCCTTGCAGCGGCTCCAGAAGGCGATCACCAATCGCGCTGAGCAGTTCGTCACGACTGGCGAAATGGTGGTAGATCGCCATCCCCTCAACGCCGAGCCTCGAGCCCAGGCGGCGCATGCTGAGGGCCCCGGGTCCTTCGTCATTTATCAGAGACAAGGCAGCGTCGAGAATCAGCCCCCGGTTTAGGGGACGCTGCCGGGATACGCGCGTAGAAGCCACTGAATGTGCAAATGTCATCGGCTCCTTTACAGTGTAAAGGCCGCGAAAGAACTTCGGCCCCGGTGCGGCGGACGCCGGTGCATAAAGCCGTCAGCGGCCCACACTGCGACCGCGTTCGCGGCTGCGGCTGGACGCTTTCGAGCAGGCCGCGCTTGCGAGCCTCCGCTCGCGTGCCCTGCGATCCTGTCGATGGCCTCTCAGGCCTTCATTTCGAGCTTGAGCTCGCACATGTCGACCGAGGCGCGTGTGCCTGGCGTCTCGGAGGAATCCATGGCGCTGAACGCTTTGCCGCCGACCTCCATGTCCTCGGCCGTCTCAAAGTACTGCTCCACCACGGCCGTACCTTGGTTCTCATCAAGAAGGATCCTGATCCCGGTCGTCGGTATGCCCTCTGGCGGTCCGTCGGACTCCTTGACACGCGCCAACAGTTCCTCCAGCCGCCCTGCGTTCACCCCTGTGAACCTGACAACGCGAACGTACATACGCTCCTCCTCTCGACTCGTCCAACACCACGCCCAGCCTTTGACGAGCTAATTCTCCGCCTTACTCGCGGACGTACCCCCGGGGCATCTACCCGCAAATCGCTCAGTGTTCGGCAGAAGCCTAACGCTCCAACCATCCGCGATCAAGCTAGTTAGGAATTCCGGGGGCCCAGCGGCCGCTAGGCCGATGACGTTTTTTGGCCGCGGACCCGCAGCGGCCGCGCCCGTAGGCTGGCTGCCCAAGCCACGGCGACGATCAGTGCGCCGACCGCGAGCGCGATCAGCGGAACCGTTTCGCTAGACGCCGGGCCCGAGGTGCCCTGGCTTGTGGCCGTGACCTGCAAGGAGTGGCCTGCCCTCTCCGCGAGACGCTGGATGGCCTGTACGGTGGCTTGACCAAGCTGACCGGAGGTCGTCGAGAGCCCCGCGACCGCGGCATGCTCGTCCGCAAGCGGCGGCTTGAAGCCCTCAAAACCGAATCCGTCCGGCATCACTACCAGCAGCGGGCCGTGGTAGACGAGAGAGAGCTCCTGGCCTAGGAAACGGGCGTAGGTCTGGGGCTGGCGCCAGAGCTCAGTCACGGACCCCATGTCGGTCGATGTTGCGACCACGGCCACGCGTATCGGGTAGCCGCCGCGGTTGGCCTTTTGCAGCAGACCGTCGAGCTGAGCTTGCTGCTTTGCCGGTATGCCGGCGTCCTGCGGGAGGAAGAGCGGCTGGGTGGTGAGCACATCCGAGGCGGGGTCGCCGTCGGCTCGGGCGGGCGCGGCGCCCGCAGCCATTGCGAGTGCCAACATGGCGACAAATGCGGTTGCCCGAGCGCACCAGCGGGCTAAGGCGCAGCGACTATGGGAGGAGGAGCGCGCCATGTGCCACTGGTCGCAAGTGTGAAGAACCGAGGTCCGTGATTGCTGCCGAGTCTACGGCGCTTGTCCGTTTGCGGATCCTGGCCGTCCTCGTGACGCTCGCCTTGGCCCTGCTGGCCGCTGTGCCTGCGAGCGCCGATGCGCACGGACCGATCGCGCCGGTAGCCTCGAGTTATCTCGCGAGGATTAGCCACGTGCCCTCGGGGCTCGAGGCGAACGTGGTTGATGGAGACCTCCGCATGTGGCTCCGCGTCCCGCCTAGGGAGACGGTGGTGGTGCTCGACTATCGGGGCGCGCCCTATCTGCGCTTCTCGCCCTCGGGCGTCTGGGTCAACCAGCGATCGTCGATGTACTACCTGAACCAGACGCCGATCGCGCAGACGCCGCCCGCGAACCTGGGACCCCACACGCCGCCGCACTGGCAGCTGGTAAGCAGCGGACACGACTACAACTGGCACGACGGCCGCCTGCACGCATTGGCGGCGGTTGCCCGGTCGCCCGGGGCGAGCTATGTGGGGGCCTGGAAGTTGCCGCTGCTGGTGGACGGCCGTTTGAGCCCGATATCGGGCGGCTTGTGGTACAGGCCAGGGCCCTCGATCGTGTGGTTCTGGCCGATCGTCGTGCTGCTCCTGTGCGTGGTTGCGGCATGGCGGGTCAAGCGCCCCGAGGTCGATCGTCTGGGATCCAACGCGCTCGCGCTCATGGCGCTGGGTGCGATCGCCGCCGCGACTCTGGGCAATCAGCTGCACGGTCGCCCCGGGATCTCGGCCTTGGATTGGGTGGAGCTGAGTCTGCTGCTTGCGTTCGTGGGTTGGGGACTGGTACGCGTGCTGCGACGGCGCGCAGGCTACTTCACCTACTTCATGATTGCGTTGGTCGCGATCCTGGAGGGAGCGCAGCTGGTCCCGACGCTCTTGGATGGATACGTGCTGATGGCAGTGCCGGCTTTCGTGGGTCGGGCTGCTTCGGTCATCGGTCTGGGGGCCGGTATCGGGTTGATCGTCATGGTTCCCCGCCTCTTCGACCAGCGCGAGGAGCTCGAGTCTCAGCGCGTCGATGGGCGCGAGGGGGAGGATGACAGCGCGCTGGAGCTCGCTTGACTCAGCGCCGGGTTGTCGGGCGAGTCGTGCGTGCCGCTGTGCTCGCGTGCTTCTGCGTGGTTGTGATTGCCGCGTGCGGAGGCACGCACCGCTCCGGCACAACGTCGACCATCCCCCGCAAGCTGCTGCAAGAGGCTCGCCCAATCGGCATCGGGCCGCGTTTTCATCCTGCGGCGACAGGGCCGGTCCTGGGAAAGTGCAAGCCACGGCTCGGGGCGCGCTTCGGCGCCCATGTCGAGGTCTTCGCGGCCAACCGCGTCGTTCTCCTGCCGGCGGGAATTGGGACGGCACCGCCCCGCACCTGGTCAGGCGGACGTTTATCGTCCGCGCGCTGCTATGGGGACCTGGTCACGCTTGACCCTACGGGGCTTGTGTACGTCCGTCAGGGACGCAGGCTCTCGTTATCGGCGCTCTTTCGCGCCTGGGGCCAGTCGCTGTCATCCACGCACATGGCTTCGTTCGCGGCCAGCGCCGGCCGTCGGGTCACCGTCTTTGTCGACGGGCGACGCTGGCGAGGACGGCCGGAATCGGTGCCGCTCTCGAGGCACGCGGAGATCGTGGCCGAGGTGGGACCGCTCGTACCGCCGCATGCCTCGTATTCGTTCCCGCCCGGCAGCTGAGCGCGTGAGTCTCGCGCGCTGTGCGTCTGGGGGTGCACAATGTTGTCCATGGCGGTCCGAATGCGTCTCGCGGTGAGACGGGCGGGCATCGGGGCTCTCCTCGCCGTTGCGCTGGCGGCACTCGGGCACGCCTCGATCGCCCGGGCCGACGGCGACCCCGCGAGCGACTACCTGCTGGCAAACCAGGTCTTCGTGACCACGCCATCCGGATCGCTTTCACCCGCGCAGCGAGAGCTGGTCAAAACAGTGGCCGCGGCAAATCGGCAGGGGTACGCGATCCGCGTGGCGGTGATCGCGAACACGCTCGACCTCGGCGCCGTGACGCAACTCTGGCGCCAGCCGCGCACGTATGCCCGCTTTCTGGGTGAGGAGCTCTCGCTGGCATATAAGCAGCGCCTTTTGGTCGTGATGCCGAACGGGTTCGGCATCAACTGGCCCGGGCATTCCAGCGCGCCTGAATACCGGCTGCTTGCAAAGGTGCCCATCAAGCCTGGGTCAAAAGGACTCTCGCTCTCCACCGCTACGGCTGTTCACCGGCTTTCCGGCGCGCATATCCCCGCCGCCGGCACCGCCGCCAGCGCGCCCTCTTCGGGCCCCAGCGCCGTCCTCATTCTTTTGATCGTGATCGTTCTTGTCGCGGTACTTGCGGCCATCATCGCCGTTCGCATGCGCGGACAGCGGAGGCGACCAGCCGCCGCGGACCGCGGACGCCGCCCAATCTCGATCCCTCGTCCGCTGCCCCTGGGAGTCCACGTCGCGATCGCGCTCGCGATGGTCCTTGGCGCGGGCGGCACGGCCGCGGCGATCGTCGTGACGCACGGCAACAGCGCCAAGCGCGATGCGGCGCTCTTTGGCTCCGGCAGGCCACCGACGCCCGACCAGCAAAACGCCGTTGTGACGCCTCCCCCTTACAGTTGGCCCGCGAGCAGACGACCGGCGCCAGGATTCCGGCTGCGGGATCAGGCCGGCGGCCCCGTGTCTCTTGCTTCCTATCGAGGGCGGCCCGTGATCGTCACATTCATCGATCCCGTGTGTCGCAATGTCTGCCCGCTGGAGGCGAAGGTTCTCGACCAGGCCGACCAGCAGATACCGCTCAAACAACGGCCCGAGATTCTGGCTGTAAGCGTTGATCGGTACGCGGATTCGCGGGCCGACTTACTGAAGGACGCACGCAAATGGAACCTCGTTCCGCAGTGGCGCTGGGCGGTCGGATCCCCTGCGCGACTCGCCGCGGTCTGGAAGGACTACAAGGTCTCGGTGTCCGCAAAACGCGTAAACGTCCGCGGCCGGACCATAACGTCGATAACGCACACCGCGGCTGCCTACATCATCGATAAGACGGGCCACGAACGGGCCCTATTTCTGTGGCCTTTCTTTCCGCAGGACGTCGAGCACGAGCTGCGGAAGCTGACCTAAGGCCAAACCGGGAACGTGCCCATGCCCCGACCTGCACCCGGCGGTTTGGCGGTATCTTCTGGCGTGATGCAGTTTCGCGCTGGTCGAAGGATTGCTATCGGGCGACTTGCGCCGATCGCGCTGATGCCGGCCGCGGCGTTCGCCGTCCATCAGCTGCGCTACTGGTTGGCTTTCGGGAGCCAGGCCGGCGCGGAGTTGCAGCGCCAGGGCCATTCCTATCTGCACTCGGTCGTCCCCTGGATCGTGCTGCTGATCGCGGTCACACTGGGCGCGTTCATGCGCGCTTTGGGCCGCGCGTTCGGCGGCCAGCGATCGCTTGCCCGCTACACGGCCTCCTTCGCTGCGCTGTGGCTGCTCTGCTCGAGCTGCCTGATCGCGATCTACATGACCCAAGAGTTCCTCGAGGGGCTATTCGCGACCGGTCATCCGGGCGGGCTCGTGGGCATCTTCGGTTACGGGGGCTGGTGGTCGATTCCGGCGGCCGCGGCCGTCGGCCTGGTGCTCGCTGCGGCCTTCCATGGCGCCCGTTGGGTCCTGCGGCAGGTCTTCGAGCGTTACGGGCGACAAGTTGCTCCACCCCATCCCCGGCCTCTCGCCCCATCCGCTGCGCACCTTATTGCTCTGCCGCGGCTGGCGCCGCTGGCGCGAGGCTGGTCCGGCCGGGGACCCCCGGCGCTCTAGCTGTCGCGGACCTCCCACGCAGTCAGAGGGTTCGCGGCAGCCTGCCGCCTCCATTGCATAGCTGACGAGTCGCGCGTTCGCGCCTGCGTGATCGCCCGTGTACTCCTTGGCGATGGTCTGACGTGTTCGCGTGGACCGTGCTCCAAAGGCGAGCAGCACTGAACGGTTCCCCTTGATTGAGAGGAGTTCAAAGCTATGAGCAGCATCTCAAGCGGCATGCGGGCTCGCGCCACGGGGCCTCCCCGAGGCTCGCTGCTCGCTGGCGCGCGTTCGTATTTCGCCTCTGACGGCCGCCGCACTCTGCAGACAGCGCTTGGTCTGTTGTGGCTGCTGGACGGCGGCCTCCAGTTCCAGGCATTCATGTATGGCAAAGGCTTTGTCGCGTTCCTTACAAACCTGACGGCGGGTCAGCCACATTGGGTCTCGGCCAGCGTGACCTGGGGCGCGACCACGCTTCACAGCAACCAGATCTTGTTCAACACCTTGTTCGCGTTGATCCAGGTCGTGATCGGACTGGCGGTTCTCTATCGCCCGACGGTCAAGCCGGCGCTGCTCGTTTCGTTCGGATGGGTTCTGGTCGTGTGGTGGTTCGGCGAGGCCTTCGGGATGCTGTTTATGGCGTCGACGCCCATGGGTGGCGCACCGATGGCGAGTCCCCTTACTGGTGCCCCCGGAGCGGTCCTGCTCTATGCGTTGATCGGCGCGATCGTGTGGCCAAATGGGCGTCCCGGCGGCCTGCTGGGCGTGCGCGGCGCCAGAGCGGTCTGGGCGGGCCTATGGCTGTTGATGGCGTACCTGTGGCTTATCGAGGCGGGTGGCGCGAACGGGATCACCAACGCGATCAACGCGGCGCCATCCGGCATGAGCTGGTTGACCACGGTGCAGGACTGGTTCGCGACCGCGGCCAAAGGCAATGGCGTGGTAATCGCCGTCATTCTCGCCGCGGTATCTGCCGCGATCGGCGTGGCCGTTGCCGTGAACTGGCGGCCGAAGCAGTTCCTCGTGCTGGCGGTCGGCTTGAGTCTGCTCTACTGGGTCGTCGGACAGGGTTTCGGCGGCATCGTGCAGGGCGGGGCGACCGATCCGAACGCCGGGCTGCTGTTCGCTCTGCTCGCCTGCGCGTTGTACACGCTGGTGCCCTATCGGACGCGGACAGAGGCGATCCCCGCACAGAGCGTTGCAGCGCGGCAAAAGTCAGGCCACGCTGCCACCGCAACGACGTCACCGGAGGTCTCCGCGTGAACAAGTTACGTACAAAACGGCTAGCGCTTGCCAGACACATCACCGCGGCGGTCGCCGTCGCCGCTTTGGCTGCCGGCTGTGCGGCCGCCGACAAGAACGCCTCCACCTCGGGCGGCACGTCCGGGAGCAACTCCGGCTCGGGCATGGCGGGCATGAATATGAGCGGCAGCTCGAGCTCCACAAAGGGGTTTCACGGACTCAAGCCTGTCCCCACCCAGATGCTCGGTCACGCCGACTGGCAGGGGATGAAGATCACCGCCCAAGCAATGACCGCCGTGCCGTTCCTGATCTACAACGGCACGTCCGAGCGAATGGTCAAGCCGCCGCACAAGGCGAGCTTTCACCTCATGGTGATGCTCAACGACGCACAGACAAACGTGCCCATCCCCTACGCGACGGTCTGGGCAACGATCACCAAGGCCAGCAAGGTCGTCTTCGATGAGCGCCAGTGGCCGATGCTCTCGCGCTACATGGGTCCGCACTACGGCAACGACGTCAAACTGCCGGGCGCCGGCACCTACCGGCTCACCCTGTTGATCTCCCCACCGGTCTCCGCTCGCCACGTGGAGTACCAGCACGTGTGGCTACACCCACATCGGCTGAGCTTCACCTTCCACTGGAAGCCGGTGGCGTGAGCCGAAGCGATCGCTCGGCAGTGGGACGCCCGCAGCTCAGTCGCCGGCGCTTTCTGCTCGGCGCCTCTGCGGTGGCCGCGGGCGCCGCCGTTGGCGTTGGTGTCGATCGTGCGGTCAGTGCCGGCGGTAATCCGATTCGGGCGGTGGCGCTTCCGGCGCCACCGCCCGGCTTGCCCACGCGCCAGCACGCCTGGGGAGCCACCGAGAGACGCGACCCGCAGGGCAATCCGATCGCGCCGCGGTTCGATCGCCTGCTGCTGTTCGACGTCAACGGCGCACCGAGCCCAGCGTATGCCCGCACGCTCGAGGCTTCGCTGCGCACGCTGGAACGAGCCTATCCGTGGGGTCCGCATGGGCTGCTGTTCACCGTGGGGTGGAGTCCCCATTACTTCGAGCGCGTGCTGGGGACCCGCTCGCCGATCCCGCCCGCCAGGGCCCTCTCGAACTTCGAGCTGCCCTCGATTGACACCTACGACCTCTGCCTGCATCTGGCGTGCGACGATGAGCGACGTCTGGCAGAGGTCGAGGCGGCGCTCATACACGGCGCCCCGCTGTCCGGGGCTAGCGGGCCGCTCGATCTCTCGCAGGTGCTGAGCTGGCGTGAGACCCGGACGGGGTTCACTGGACCCGGGCTCCCCGCCGCTCACCAAGACGCCAGTGGAATTCCCTCCGGGCACCCCGTGCCGAAGGGCGCTCCTCTGTTCATGGGCTTCAAATCGAACCTCAAGCGCAACCAGGCGAGCGAGGACGACGTGACGATCCCGTCGGGCCCGTTCGCTCAAGGCACGACCATGCATGTCAGCTACATGCGGCTGCGGCTGGACAGCTGGTACTCGGACCTCTCCGATCGCGACCGGGTGGCGCGCATGTTCGCCCCCCAGGTCTCTCCTCGGCAGGCCGCCCACTTCACGACCGATGCCAAGAGCGACCCAAACCTATACAGCCAGGCGATCCGTCGCTACGGAGTGGTCGGACACGCGCAGACATCGGCGCGAGCCCGGCGACACGGCAAGCCGCGGATCCTCCGCCGCGACTTCAACACTGTCGACGGCGGCCTGGCCGGCCTTCACTTCTTGGCCGTGCAGCGGACCATCGAGGACTTCGTCACAACGCGCACGGCCATGAACGCCGCCTCCGCTCAGCTTCAGAGCCCCTCCATAAGCGACACGGTCAACAACGGCATCAACGAGTTCATCTTCGTGCTCAAGCGCGCCAACTACATCCTGCCCCCACGGCCGCAGCGCTCTTTCCCCATGCTGCCCGACCGTTCAGGAGCCCTCCGGGCCGAAGCACAAGCATGAGGTGCAGCAGCACACGGTTTACCTCACGGCCGTCATTGGTCGCAAAGCGACGCGACATCGCTCGTCGCATGTCCAAGCTAACCATCGCTCTGATGGTGGCGCTCGGCGCCGTGCTCGCGGCAATGGCACCGGTCGCATCGGCCGACGGCGATCCCGGTAGCGATGTGCTGGTCTACCAACCTCTTTTCCTGGCGGCGGACGCGGGCATCTCTGTGCAGCAGCAGGCCAGGCTGGGTGCGCTGTTGCACGACGCCGCGCGCCACGGTCTTCCGATTCGCGTGGCCATCATCGCAACGCGCTCAGACTTGGGCGCGGTCACAGGTTTGTGGCGAAAGCCGCGCGCTTATGCCCGCTTCCTGGGAGTTGAGTTGTCGCTCGCTTACAAGGGGCGGCTGCTGGTGGTGATGCCGAACGGATACGGCTTCAACTGGCCGGGGCACTCCGCGGCGGCCGCCTACCGGACGCTCAGAACCATCGCGATTCGGCCAGGCGCGCGAGATCTCGCAACCGCCGCGCAGACCGGGGTGGGGGCACTGGCGGCAGCGAACAGAATCAAGCTCGGTTCGGCGACCGCGACTGCGGGCCGGGCGAGGTCTCACGCCGCACGGCCGGCGAGCCAAGCAGCCGGCCCGCACGGGACAAGCGACGAAGAGGTTCTGATCCTCGGGATCCTCGCTGCGCTATGCGTCCTCGCCCTTACGGTGCACCTGGTGCCCCGATGGCGCGGGCACGGAGGCTCACTGCGATCCCGCCTTCCACGACCGGGGACAGCGGCGATCCATGGCAAAGCTCGCCGGGGGCTCGTCGTTGGCGGCCTCGGGATTGCTGCGGCCGTCGTGGTGGTGATCCTCAGCGTAGGAGGCTCCCCGAGCGAAGCGCAGAGCGACGCGCTCGCCCGCAACCCCAGCCTCGACCCCGGCACCTCGCTTGCGCGGTCGGCCCCCAACTTCACGCTCACCGACCAGTTTGGAAAGCCGGCCTCGTTGCGCTCATTTCGCGGGAAGGTCGTGCTCTTGGCCTTCAACGATTCCGAGTGCACGACCGTTTGCCCGCTGACCACCTCCGCCATGGTCGAGGCCAAGGCGATGCTCGGCCCTGCTGCAAAGCACGTCGAGCTCTTGGGAGTCGACGCCAACCCCAAGGCGACCGCACTGGAGGACGTGCTCTCCTACTCGCAACTGCACGGCATGCTGCACTCCTGGCGTTTCCTCACCGGCTCGCTGGCGGCGCTGCACCGCGTATGGAGCGCGTACGGCATCCAGGCGGCCGTCCAGGGAGGCGAGATCGCCCATACGCCCGCGCTATTCGTGATCGACCCCTTGGGGCGCGAACGCAAGCTGTACATGACGCAGCAGTCCTACGCCGCCGTGGACCAGCTGGGCGAACTGCTGGCCCAAGAGGCCTCGCACCTGCTGCCGGGGCACCCGGCGGTGCGGTCAAAGCTCTCCTACGCCCAGATCAAGGGAATCGCGCCGACCGCAAAGGTGCGGCTCCCGCGCGCGGGGAGTGGGAGCGTGGCGCTAGGCCCGGGTAGGCCCCATCTCTACTTGTTCTTCGCCACGTGGGACCAGGAGGTCACAAGCCTCGCCGCCCACCTCGAGGGACTTAGCCGCTACCAAGCAGCCACCGCCTCCTCCCACCTGCCTGCACTGACCGGGATCGACGAGGCCAGCGTGGAGCCTTCGCCGGACGCGCTCAAGCGCTTTCTCGGAACACTTGCTCACCCCCTCCCCTACCCGGTCGCCCTCGACCGCAGCGGCCGCGTCGCCGACGGCTACGAGGTGCAAGGGCAGCCCTGGTTCGTCCTCACCTCTCCCACCGGACGCATCCTGTGGTACCGCCAAGTCACGACCGGGGGCTGGCCTAGGACCGACAGCCTCATCCAGACCGTGCGCACCGCGCTGCGGCACGCGCCGCGCACATCCGCTGCCGCCGCCACGCGGGAACTCACGGGATCACCCCCGGCGCTGACCGCGCTGCACCGCCAGGCGGGCCGCCTGCTCGGGACGGAGCCTGCGCTAGCCGCGCGGATCCGGGCGCTGCGCGGCTACCCGATCGTGCTCAACGCCTGGGCTTCCTGGTGCACACCCTGCCGCGCGGAATCGGCGCTGCTCGGAGCCGCCTCCGCCGCGTTCGGGCGCCGCGTCGCCTTCCTCGGCGCCGACACCAACGACTCCGCGTCTGACGCGAGCAGCTTCCTCGCGCAGCATCCGGTCAGCTACCCGAGCTATCAGACATCGATCACCGCCCTGTCCTCGATCGTGCCCGCAGGGCTCGCCGGGCTGCCCACCACGGTCTTCATCAACCGCGCCGGCAAGATCGTCGATGTCCACGTAGGCCAGTACGACTCACTGGGCACGCTCGAGGCGGATATCCAGACTTACGCCCGGGGGCGCTGAGCCTCGCATGGCTCTCTACCGCTCCGCACGCCAGGACGAGGGGCGTCAACGGCTGCTCGACCTTGCCTCCGAGCAAGGCTCACGGCTCAAACGAACGGGCTGCCGAGTCCGCCGGCGCAGATGCCGCCGGGAGCCCAAGCGCTGATTTCAACCGATCCCAATGACCTCTCGCAAGCAACAAAAAGAGCAACTACGCGCCCGTCGACTGGCGGAAGAACAGGCGCGTGCAGAGCGAGCCCGGAGACAGCGGCGCGTAAGGACACTGGCCGGCGTGGTGGTGGTCGCGATCGCGATTGTCGCCGTCGCGATCGCGATCTCGAGCGGCGGAGCAGGCTCCACGCCAAAGCCGCACAGCACCGCCGCCAGGCGAGCAGCGGCGGCCGTGGACGGACTGCTTAACGGCATCCCACAATCCGGCGACACGATCGGCTCTCCGCACGCGCCGGTCACCGTTACGGAGTTCGCCGACCTGAAATGCCCCTATTGCCGCGAGTTCACACTCGGTCCCGAGGCGGAGCTCATCTCCAAGGACGTGCGCGCCGGAAGGGTGCGAATCACCTACCGCTCGCTTTGCACCGCGACCTGCAACGGTCCCCAGCCGGAGGTTTTCAAAACCCAGCAGACTGCAGCGCTCGCGGCCGGCGAGCAGAACCGCGCCTGGTACTACATCGAGCTGTTCTACCAACTCCAAGGGGATGAGACGACCAGCTACGTGACACCCGCTTTCCTTGACGGCTTGGCGAAGCTTGTGCCCAGGCTCGACTACGCCAAGTGGAGCACCGACCGCGGCTCGCCCCGCCTCGCCGCTCTCGTGAGCGCCGACCAGCGCGCTGCCCAGGCGCTTGGGTTCAGCGGGACGCCGTCACTATTGATTCGGGGACCCAAGGGGACCCGGAAGATCGCTGAGCTGACCGACTACGGAACATACGAGTCCGCGATCAGATCTGTTCAATGAACACCAAGCTTCGTTGGGTGCTGTTGGCGCTGGCGACCCTCGGTCTAGGGGTGGCGGCGTACCTGACCTACGTGCATTACGCGGGCATCAACCCGGCCTGCACAGCGGGCCAGTCGTGCGTCAAGGTGCAAACCTCGCAGTGGTCAAAGCTCGACGGGGTGCCGGTGGCGCTCATCGGGCTGGCCGGGTATGTCGCGATCGTGGCCAGCCTGCTGATGCCCGACCGCGAGGAGACCCGGCTCGCCACGCTGGGGCTGGCCCTGGTCGGTTTCGGCTTCAGCGCCTACCTCACCTACCGGGAACTCTTCTCGATCCACGCGATCTGCGAATGGTGTGTCTCGAGCGCGGTGGTCATGACCCTGCTCCTCCTCGGCGCCACGATCCGTTACCTGCGCGGGGCCGAGCTCGAACATTCGGCCGGCGCACGCCCCAGCACGCCCACGGCAACTAGCGACACCTGACGGCGAGCCAGGCCAGCCTCGATCGGCCACGGCCCGCCGCCGTCGCGGCGCGGGGCTCCAGGCGGATATCCAGACTTACGCCCGTGGAAACTGAGTGGTCAGTGGCTGGCGTGGTGCGCTTACAGGTCCAGCACGTCGTCGCAGGCATCGACGACGTCAGGATCGTGCGAGGCGATCACAACGACGGCCCCCGTATGAGCGCGCTCGGTCAGCAGCGAGATGATCAGCGCGCGGTTGTCGGCGTCGAGCTCCGCGGTCGGCTCGTCGGCGAGGAAGACGTCGGCGGCGGTGACAAGCGCCCGGGCTACAGCCACCCGCTGCTGCTGCCCGCCTGAGAGATCCTCGACGAGGTGGTCGGCGACGGGGGCCAGCCCCACGCGCTCGAGCACCGCCTGGACCCGCGAGCGCACCTGAGCGCGCGGCACCCGGGCGGCCTGCAGCACGACCGCGACGTTCTCGCGCGCCGTCAGCGAGGCCACCAGGCCATAGCCTTGCAGGACGAACCCGAACCGGCGGCGCAGGGAGACATCGCTGCCGGGAGTCACGGGCGCGCCGTCGAGCGTGACTGTGCCGCCGGATGGCGCGACAAGCCCGCCGAGCATCGTCAGCAGCGAGGACTTCCCCGACCCGGACGGGCCGCGCACCGCGAGGACCCGACCGGACGACGCCTGCACCGAGATGCCGTCGAGGATCGTTCGGTCGCCGACGGCGTAGCGGAGATCGGTGCCCGTGAGAACGACGGTCATGACGACTCCTGGGAGCGTGGTAGGAGCGTGATCTCACGTCCGTCACGCCGGACGTCGAGCAACGTGCCCGGCGGAAACTCCTCAAACAGCTCCGGCGGCAGCTGCAGCGAGCCGTCCCGCCCGACGACGGCGTACTCTCGCCCCTGCACGCCCTCGCTCCCGACGCGTCCGTCGCGGATCGTGACAGTCCGCGCGGAGCGGGCGGCCATCGACGGGTCATGCGTGACGAGCACGACCGTGCGGCCGAACTCGGCGTGAACCTGCGCGAGAAGTTTCATGACGTGCTCGCGACCGGCGTCGTCAAGTTGGCTGGTCGGCTCGTCGGCGAGGACCAGTCGCGCGCCCGAAGACAGCGCAGCCGCGATCGCCACGCACTGCTGCTCCCCATCCGACAGCCGGCCGGTTACCCGGTGGGCAAAAGCGGCCAGCCCGAGACCCTCGAGCAGCTCATCCGGTGACGTGCCGGACGGCCCGGCGGCGAAAACCACGTTCTGCCGTACGGTCGCATAGGCCAGCAGGTTGCGCGATGGGTTCTGCAGGACGAGGGCCACGACCGACCCCCGGAGCCGGGCGAGCGAGCGCGGCGCCATCCGGCCGACGTCATGCGGCCCGATCAGGACCCGTCCGGCCGACGGGCGCAGCACGCCCGCGAGCAGTCCGAGCACCGTCGACTTCCCCGACCCGGACGGGCCGAGCAACGACACGAACTCGCCCGGGTTGACATCGAGGTCGATGCCGCGCAACGCGACCACGTCGTCGAGGCCCTCGCCCGACGCCGGGTAAATGTGGACGACCCCTTCGCATCGCACGCGAACACCATCGGGCTCGCTCA
>DASRHQ010000001.1:0-2278 GCA_035650455.1 Solirubrobacteraceae bacterium | reverse complement strand
GCCTGGGAACCGTCGCTGGATCGCCTTCATCAGCTTCTCGTGAGCGCGGTAGAACACCGACATGTCGAGGGTCGCGATCGAGGTTGTGAGCACGAGCCACACCTGGGGGGCGTTGCCGTCCATCGCGTCGAGCGCGAGCATTTCGCTGTTCTCGACAGCGGCCAATTTGGCGCAGTAGTCGCACAGATTCGTGGACCGGCATCGGCCCTTGACCAGCTCGCCGGTCAGCTCGTTTCGGAGTCGAAGGGCGTCAGGCCAACGAGCACAGCCGGTGACTGGCAGTGGGGCGTGTTCGACTGCCGCTCGCGGTGATGCCTCGCCCCTGGGCCCTGGGGGCTCGGCTGGCGCGAGCGGTTCGTCCGCCCTAACCTGGACCATGAAGCCTCCAGTCCAGTTCGCAGCTGCGGCGGGAAAGCTTCTGCGCCGGTCGGGTGGCAGCCCGGTCGGCGCTCTTTCGTTCGGTCACGTTGCGCCCGTCCTGCACTCGCGGCAGCGGGGCGGATCGCCGACGATCATGGTCGCCAATTCGTCGGTCGTGTAGGTGCCGAAGCTGGCGCTCATGGCGCCCCCGGCTAGGTGGATCGTGTCGCCGCAGATCGAGCAGGTGCCGTGCCAGTTGCAGGGCAATCCCGGGATGCAGTCGGCCAGCGGCGTGATCGTTGCGAGCCGGACCTCCGACGAGGGTTGGTGCTGCGGGCGTCCCGACCAGCGGCGGCGGTGCTGCCGGTGTCCGGCGTGCGGTCGGGATCCCCGGTGACTCATGCGACCGCTACGGGTCCGAAGTCGAGCGGAGCCGCCGCCAGATCCCGCGCGTCGCGACGGTCGAGCGTGTCGTGCACCTGCGCCAGGATCAGGTCCGCGAGCGGCTGCGGAGTGTCGAACTCAGGGAACGCCTCTTTGAAGCGCGAGAGCCGCCGGTACGCCGTCCGATTGGGCAGCCCCTTCCCCCACCAGGCCGACACATCCTCAATGCTGATGTCGCGCCCGAGCGCGCTCGCAGCGATCGTCCAGAGGGCCACGAACTCGCCTAGCTGAGCCCCGCGAAGGAACCCTGACCGCTTGACGCACAGATCCAGCACCGACAGTTTTTGAGTACTCATATCTGCCAAGGATGGCAGACCCCCCGGACGGAACCTAACCCCCTGCAAACAGCGGCTTTTGAAGGGGCACGGAGCCGCTGTGGCGACCGGCAGGGGTGGAAATTTCCTCATGCAGATCAAGGGGCCGACCTGCCGAACGGCAGGTAGAGGCTGTGGATGTGTCCCGTGTGGCCGCGAGCGGGGGCAGTAGGCGGCCTCCGATCCGGTCGGCCGGCGCGGTCAGGCCCGCTCCTGCCGGCCGGTCCGGTCTCCGGCCGCTGGCTCCGGTGTTGGGGCAGCCGGAGCACCCCGAGGGCTCGACTGGCCGTGAGGCTCCCTCGGGGCACGTATCCGGTTGGCGCTACGGATCACCCCCTGGCGATCGACGCAGGCCCTCAGAGGCGCTTAGGTGCGCTCCTGGGCGGGCTGGCTACACCCGCTTCAAGCTCTAGCTGGTCCCATTCGATCGAGCGGAGCAGCTGCCGAAGTTCGGCCCGCCACTCAGGGACGTCCTGCCAACGACGACGGAGAGCGGCTAGCAGCATCCGCCGGGGGTCGTGGCACGTTGACGAGAGGCGGGCGCCGCGGTCGGTGGCGAGCACCCATGCGCTGGCCGTTGCGAGCTTCATCGCCTCGTGCGCCTGGAGCTCGGCGTCGTGCGGATCGGCGCCCGCGTTGATCGCCTTCCAAAGCTCCCGCTTGTGCTGGAGCGCTTCTCGAGCACGGGCGCGGGCTGTGGCGGTGGAGGTCGTGCCGAAGTACCCCCGCGATTTGGTGAACCGGTGCCCAGTGAACCCGCGTGGCGGCGCCTGGCTCTCTTTCTGGAAGTGCAGGGCGATGTAGCGGAGCAGCCCGCCAGCTTCAGCGATCGACCCGACGTGCTGCGCGGCGATCGCGCCACCAACGCGCGGGCACCACACCTTCTCGACCAGCCCGAGCACGACATCAACGGCCGTCGCGGGGACTCCTTTCAGGAGGCAATTCCAGTGCGGTCGGCGGCGTCCACCCGAGCGCGGGCCGTAGCCCGTCGTGAACTCCAACAGCCGTGCCCATTCGCAGCCTGGGAACCGTCGCTGGATCGCCTTCATCAGCTTCTCGTGAGCGCGGTAGAACACCGACATGTCGAGGGTCGCGATCGAGGTTGTGAGCACGAGCCACACCTGGGGGGCGTTGCCGTCCATCGCGTCGAGCGCGAGCAT